>CAMDAC010000002.1 GCA_945888325.1 Candidatus Sulfopaludibacter sp. SbA3 | reverse complement strand
TCCTGCAACACGTTCTGCCCGATGGCCTGCACCGCATCCGGCATGTCGGGCTGCTCGCCAACACGCAGCGCCGAGCCGCCATCGCCCAGGCACGCAGCCTGCTCGCCGATCGCATCCCGCCGCCAGAACCGACGCCCGAACCAACGCCGGCCCAGGAGGTGCCGGCCCCCGGGCCGGCACCATGCCCGTGCTGGGGTGGACGGATGATCCTCGTCGAGCTGGTCACCCCGGCATCGCAACTCAAGCGACGGCCGCAAGCACGGATGGACACCTCATGATCGTCGCTCCGATCGCTCTTGCCGCCGCCCGTGCGTTCGCCTCCATCGGCGAAGTCGGGAGCTTGCGGCCTGATCGAACGCGCTGCCAGAAACGCAGCGTACGCGGCACATCAGACGCCGGCAAAATCTACGGTGCATGCGACATCCAACGGCGCCAGAACCACCCAGGACGGCCACCTGCGCCCACCTGCAATGCAGGCGATCGCTTCAAATCCCCATAACGGTGCCAACCACCCGCGCGTCAAGCATTCTGCGATCAACGACGCCCGCCGTTGCACTCGGGGTTGTCGGCTGCGTATGGCGGGCGTCCTTGATCGCTTTAGAACTCCCGCCTGGCAGCGATGAGGCAGCCGATGACTGGACTGAGGCGACCCTGCCAGACGCCAAAATCGATTATCGGAGCCGACGTGGCCCATTCGAGACATTCGCTCTTTTCCAGGGAGTCGTTCGTCAAGGAAGCTCTGGCCCAGTTTTCTTGGGGCAGGTCAGAGGCTTGGCGAAGCTTTTCAGGCGGAGCGTGAAACCGACAAGCAAAACTTGCAGTCACTTGCAAGGAACGACGGATTCATCCACTCGGGAGCAGATCTCAGAAATCCAAGCACCAGAATCCGAGTACTGAATCTCCTTCCGATGCCAGCCAAAGTCCGTGCGATCAACAGGCTCTTCCTCTATCCCAAAGGCTTCCTCGACGATCAGTTTTCCAAGTGCATTGTAGCTGGATTTCACAATCGCGCGTCCAGTGCTGGCCGACTTGACTAACTTATTGTTGAAATCATAAAGCCGAATTTCTGTTTCGTTGCCTAGGCGGTCACGCTGAGAAACCAAGCGGAAATAGCTTTCAGAACGAGGAAGTCCGTCGGCTCCGAAAATGCGCTCCTCGACTGTTTGCCCCGTAGGGCTGCGATCAAATTCAAACCGCAACGCACCGTATTCATCCGGCGCTGGCTCTCCATCCCGACCCAAGTTCACTTGAGTTTTGCTATAGCCTCGCTGATCAAACTCGAATTTGAGGCCAAAGCGCCCATCAGCATCAGTTGCAGGATTTCCAAGAGCATCAAAAAATAGTTGCCTCACCTGCCGATCACGATCGTCATAATCGTACCGGAATATCGCAGCCTCACCTCGACCACCTAGGACCTTTGGCTGCCCATCAAGACCAAGGTAGGCGAACTCGATCTGATTGCCCCGCGCGTCATATGTACTCCTCCACCCATGCTCTCCGGTCTGTATTTCGACTGGCTCTCCAGCAGGCCCAAGATAACGCCCGCTAACGATACGCCCAAAAGTATCAATGCTTCTGGTCTGCCGGCTCCAGCCACGTTGCCCAAGGACAGGTTGTCTGTCCGGGCCAAGATACACGAGATCGGTAATGTGTCCCCGGATGTCACGCCGATACTCAAGAATCGCGGCACCTTCAGGTCCCGGAGACAGGCGACCGGATTCATCCTTGTAGAGGATACGCGATGTTCGGCCCCAAGGATCGTACTCACGCTGTTCGATCGCTAAGCCTGCGGGCAAAGGCTCATCATCGATACCGAAGCTCGCGTTTTGGATGATACGTCCAACGCTGTCATACTTCGTGGTGTACCGCCATATTCCATTGAACAAAGCAGGTTCTCGACCAGGACGGAAGTACGCTCGTTCCGTTTCCCGACCGAACTCGTCCCGTTTCAGAACGTAAGTCCGACCGGGGACATCAATCTCCTCATCATTGGGACCCAACGAAGTCTGAGCCAATTGCTTCCCCCGCTCATCGTACTCTAGAGCATAGGCGAACGCACCTCTTGCATCAGCGACCGGAGCACCATCAATGCCGATGTGGTGCTGCGCAATCCAGTTCCCCTTAGGGTCAAAGGAATTCGCGACCATGTGATACTTGTTGACGCTTGATACAACCGGCTCAAGCTCCGTCCCCAGAAAAACTCCTCGAATCCTTCGGTTCGGCGGCGATCCTGGGCTACTCGATTGCCAGTCATGCTTCACGATGTGTGCCCCTTGCCTCCCCAGCACTGGCTCGTCGTTAGTGCCGTAATAGGCTTCCAGAGTTGTGTTTCCGAAACTGTCTGTATCGGTCAGCCAAAGATGGTATCCTTCCTTCCTGGGAATGGGTTCCCCTATCGGTCCGAAACATCGGAATCCATACTGCAGCCCGCTGTCAGAACGCAGGTAATCGATCGAATAGCAGCCGTTACTTGCACTCGGTGAGGGCTTACCGGCAGCATCAAAGTATCGCGCCTTGGATAGGTATCCCCTAATGTCATAGAGGAGATCGACGCGAGCGGCACCGTCAGCGTTGACCGTGGCTGCTCCATCGGCGCCCAAGTATTCCGTTCGGATTTCATTCCCAGCGGCGTCAAACCTGCTGCGCCAAGTCTGTATGCCTTCTTTGTTCGCGACCGGATCGTCATTTGCATCAAAGTTACTGACTTCGATCGCGTTGCCAACCTCATCACGCTTCACTGTCTGGCGAGCCATGCCGTCAATGTTAAGTGAGATTTTTCCTGCTTCATCGCGCCAGGTCCATTCAGTCACTTCTCCATTGTGATCTCGTAACGCCTCAGCAATAGCCCACCCTTGACTTGTGATCTTTGGCACCCCAGTCTTGGATAGAGCTATCGTCCGCACACGGCGTCTTTTAGCGTCATACTCGTAGCGGAAACCGTACGCATAAGACAAAGACGGCGCGTGCTCTCCCGGTGCTGCGAAGAATTGCAGACGGATGTCCTGTCCTTCGTTCGGACCTGCGGATGCGCGATCGATCGTTACGAACTTGATTCCGTTGTCCACGCGGGAACAGCCTACAACCGCCTCTTCTCGGATTGCCTGCACCCCGCCAGAAGAATACTTAATCTGCTCCAAGGCATTGCCGAACTGATCCAAGATCTCCTCGCCGCTCAGCGCCCCCCCGGCATATGTTAGTCGTACTGAGCAGGCACGAGCGTTGTTACATTCAAAATTGAAGGCATCACCCGTCAAGCTTCGAATGCCACCAGACGACTCCGGACAATAGCCCGCCCCATTGATCCACTCCACGCTTACCGTCGGACCAAGGGCGCCCCGCCGGATGAAACGATAGGATGCTTCACGGCGTGAGGCGATTGCAGAACTTACTGGATCTACCGGCGTCCAAACCCCAAAGACGCGGGTATAGTCTTTCGCGTAAGCTTCATAAGGCAAGACCATAGCCCATGCGGCGAACGCGGCCGATGCGGAGATCGCGGCGATTCCCGACCCGGCGATCAGGCGATTGGTTCGGCGTCGCCTCTCGTCCCGGTCCTGCAGATCTCCTGCATTCGCCTGGATCAATCCTGCAATCACCTTCAGCCACGCATTGCGAAATCCGTCCTTGCCCTTGCGGGCGTCGGCGGCCACGGGCTCCAAGCTTCCCCCATCTTCAGGTCGGAAAGGCCTCGGAAAGGAAATGCGGGTGGCGTCCTTGCCGTCGATCGAAATTGGTGCCGTGTCCGCTACAATTGCAAATACTCTGTCGGCCCGCCCGAGGCTGATGAAGTACTCGATCTCCTTTTCAACCCAAGGGCTCAACGCCGCGTTCGGCGAACAAACAACAATCAGCGCACTGCTGGCTCGCAAAGCTGCTTCAAGATTTGTCCCCAGATCGCCGGCAGGCAATTCTTCGCGGTCCCGGAACACTGGATAAACCCGGTTCTTTTTGCCGCCACCCGTCAAGTCGAATGTGCCGAGTTTTCGGGGAATTACGTAGCGCTCCAACTGGCGGTGCAGGGCACGGGCGAACTTCGCATCTTTGGACGCGTAACTTATAAACGCGGCGTAGCGATAGAGATCTGCCAAGCTTTTCCCCCAACCAGAAGGTCCGACGCTTTGTAGACAAAACGTCGGACGAACGACAGGATCGAACAATTCAACCACTAGAGCAACAGGATGCTTCACAATTTACCGGAGGCCTGAAAATGCGCCTCTTTGAAGCCAATCGTTTGGAGAGGTGGTTCTGTTTGTCTGAACAGATAGCGGTCGTCGAAAAAGGGAATCTCTACACCTTGGGAGCACTTTTGTGGCGGCCTTGTATCAATGACTTCTAACGGCGATGAGTTGCCTGATACGCAAATCTGGACTCCGACTGGTTTCCGCCAGATTGCTGCCGCTGAGCGGACGGCGATCGAATGTAGATCGGTCTGACAAGGCTCTTCGAAGCTGGCGTTGAAGTCCGCAGACTTCACTAGGATAATCGGCAGCCTTGCCCTTGCGCTCAAGAGCGGAGCAAGTTTCAGAATGGCTGATCGGCAAAGCGTTAGAAGACGCAGAAGTTTGCTTTCGAGGCCTGTGCTTCCACCGTGCTTCCACGTACTTCTTGGAAAAACGGGCGCTTCTCGTAAGTCCCTGATTTTTATGGCGCACCCAAGAGGATTCGAACCTCTGACCTTTGCCTTCGGAGGGCAACACTCTATCCAGCTGAGCTATGGGTGCCTCGCCGAAGCCGGTGTTTAGGCGAAGGCGGGGGAGGGCGCAACCGGGTTTGCGGACCAGCGCGGTGCGCCGGGCATTGGACGAGGCGGCGCGATCCGCTAGGCTCCCCGCAACCTGATCACCCTTCCGGAGGCCTGACGCCTGATGCGCTTTTCCCGATTGATCCCCGCAGCTGCGGCTGCAGCGGCCCTGCTGGTGCTTGCCGGTTGCCAGAAGGCGGCGGATGACGCGGCGCCGGCGGTAGAGGTGGCCGAAGCGGCGCCCGCGGCGTGCAAACGCCCGGCCGACAGCGCGGCCGCGTTAGCGGCGATGGCGAAGCATGAGGCGGACGCCATTGCCGCTGCCGAGGCAAGCCGGGGGGCGGGCCAGCCGGCGATGTGGACTCTCAAAGATGAGGACACGACGCTGTACATTCTGGGTACGGTGCATCTCTTGCGGCCGAATCTCGAGTGGCGCACGGCGGAGATCGACGAGGCCATCCGGTCGGCGGAGACGGTCGTGTTCGAGGCCGACACGACGAGCGAACAGGCGGGCCGCGACCTGATGAAGTTCTTCACCTCGCAAGGCATGTTCACCGACGGCACGCAGCTGACCAGCCTGCTGACGCTGGAAGAGACCGAGCAGCTGAAACTGGCGCTGACGGAACTGGATCTGCCCATCGAGGCGATCCAACCGATGCGGCCCTGGTATGCGGCGCTCAACCTCTCGGTCATGCAGATGACGGAGGAGGGGTTTGATCCGGCTGCCGGTGTCGAGATGAAGATTGAGGCGGACGCCAAAGCGAACGGTGCGGCGTTTGAATATCTTGAGACGGTGGACCAGCAGCTCGGCGAGTTCGCGGCGCTGGATAACTGCGCGCAGATCGACTTCCTGCTGATGAGCGCTGAAGCGCTGAAGCAGGGCACGGATGTGCTGGACCTCTTGGTGTCGGAATGGGCGGACGGGGACGCTGTGGGCCTTGGCGCGCTGATGTCGGCGCCGGAAGCGTTTGGGTCGGACGCCGCCTATGCCGCGCTGCTGACCAACCGCAACGCGCGCTTGACGCCGCTGATTTCGGGCATGCTGGACGATCCTGGCACGCGGTTGATCGCGGTCGGCGCGGGGCATCTTGTGGGCAAGGACAGTGTCATCGCGATGCTGCGGGCCGAGGGATATGAAGTGACGGGGCCGTAGCCTAGCCCAGCGCTTCAACAGTCCAGAAACTGTCCGCACCGGAAGCGCGACTTCTGGACGGTTTGGGTCGGGCCCGGGTCAGTCTGCGGCGCGCCTCAAGGCAAGCAGGGCCTGGTCCAGCACGGCCTGGCTCGAGCAGCAGACGATCTGGCCGCCGAGCTTCGGCGCTTCGCCGCGCCAGTCGGTGGCGAGGCCGCCAGCGCCGCGCACAACCGGGATCAGGGCGGCGACATCCCAGGACTTGAGACCGGATTCGGCTACGAGATCGATCGTGCCGCCCGCGAGGCGGGCATAGCCGTAGGCATCGAGGCCGTAGCGGGTGATGCGGGCGGCCGAGCGCAGATGGTTCCAGGCGCCCTGTTCGGGCGGCGAGAAGATGAAGGGATCGGTGGTCGCGATGGTCGCCTCGCGCAGGTCGGCGCAGGCGGAGGCGCGGAGCGGCGTTGATCCGTGCACGGAATCGAGGCGGGCGCCGCCGGGCCAGCCGAGATAGCGCTCGCCGAGGACCGGCTGGTCGATGACACCGATGATCGGCACGCCGTCCGGGCCGACTAGGGCGATCAGCGTGGTCCAGACCGGCAGGCCGGCGACAAAAGCCCGGGTGCCGTCGATGGGGTCGAAATACCAGCGGTAGCCAGACGTGGACGGCGTCTCCGGGAACTCCTCGCCGGTGACGCCGTCCTCCGGGCGCTCAGCCGAGACGAGCGCGCGCATGGCGAGTTCGGCGGCGCGGTCGGCTTCGGTGACAGGGTCAAAGCCGGGGCGGTGGACCGGGCCCTTGTCATCGACGTTGGAGAGATTGCGGAAATGAATCGAAATCGCCGCCCAGGCGGCGTCGGCCAACCGGGCGGCGAATGCGAGATCAGCGTCTGGAGAACGGGGAAGGGTCATCCGGCGAGGCGATGCCCCGCCGGTAGAGAGGCGTCAAGCGGCGCCGGTGCTCGTGTTGTCACCCTCGAGGGCTTTCGCAAGCTCGAGGAGGCGTTTGCGCGGGCGTTCGCCGAGGCGGTAGTAGGCGCGCACCAGTTCCAGGGTTTCTTTCTGGGAAAGGATGTCGCCTTCCATCTGTTCGGCATCGTTGGCGGCGTTCGGCATCGGGTTGGCGACCGGCATGCCGTCGAAGAAGTACTGGACGGTGACGTTCATGGCGCGCGACAGGTCGAACAGGCGCGAGGCCGTGATGCGGTTGGCGCCGCACTCGTACTTCTGGATCTGCTGGAAGCGCACACCGACCTGGGAGGCCAGTTCCTGCTGGGTCATGCCCAGAAGGCGGCGGCGGCGGCGCAGCCGCTTGCCTACGTGCAGGTCAGTTTCGTCAGCCATGTTCCGTCTCCAATTGGCGCGGGACCGGGTTCAGTCCCAAAACAGGATTTCCGCGCAAATTCTACGCAAACGGCATGCCGAATGCTGGAAACTGCCTGTTTTCAGGGCAAGGGGACGCGCGCACGGGGGTGCGGCAGAAAAGAATTTGGCGCCTTGTGCATCGCAGCATAAGTTGGACTTGCACTTCGGTGCAACGCCTCTGGCGTTTCCTCCCTTTGACTTTGGCCGCGCCTACGGGCGCGGCCTTTTTTCTTTGCGGCAAGGGCCTGACGTCTGAACGGGACGGTCCGTTCAGGCTGAGCCTGTAGATTTCAGGGCAGATCAGGCGCGCGGCAGGAAGCGGGCCGCCTCGATAATCTCGGCCATCACTTGCTGGAGCGCGTCCTTGAGGGGGCCGTAGCCGCTTGCGCGGGTGATGCGCTGCTCGTCCATGTAGAGGCCGCGGTTAATTTCGACCTGCAGGGCATGGATTCCCCGGCGGGGGCGGCCGTAGCGGCGGGTGGTGTAGCCGCCGGCATAGGGGGCGTTGCGGGCGACGGTGAAGCCTTGCGCTCGGAAACTGCGCTCGATCCGGGCCATCAGGCGGGGGTCGGCGCTGGAGCCGAACCGGTCGCCGAGCACGATATCCGTCAGGGTGCGGCGGCCAGGTTGCAGCGAGGGCATCGAGTGGCAGTCGATCAGCAGGGCATGACCGTGGGCGCGGCGGAGGGCTTCAAGTTCTGCGCTCAGGTGCTGGTGGTAGGCGTCGTGTATATGGACGAGGCGTTCTTCGCCCTCGGCGCGGGAGAGAAGGCGGGCATAGATCGCCTCGCCCCTTGCGCCGACGCGGGGTAGGCAGCCGAGGCCGGCCTCGACCCGCGCGGTCGGCAGGGCGCAGGGGCGGGGCGGGCCGTCATGGAACATGGCGGCGTCGAGTTCGTGGGGGTCGCGGTTCAGATCGACGACCGATCGGCCGTAGCGGGCGGCAACGAGGCTGGCGCCGAGGGCCGGGGCGCCGGCGAACAGTTCGTCGATGAAGGCATCTTCGGTGCGGCGGACATCGATCAACGGCACACAGAGCGCGTCCTGCATGCTGGCCGGATAGTGAGAGCCGGAATGCGGGCTGGCAAACAGCACCGGCGCGGCGGGCGCCATGGCGGGCGTGACATCGAACGGGGCTTCGGCCGGCGCCGGGCAGGTTCCTGCCGGGATTTCGAGGCGCAGGGCGGGGGAGGTCTCACGCATGTTTCTAAAGGCTTGGGAACCGGGCAGCAGGTCAAGAGCTTTCCTGTGGAACGTGTAAAGAAGACGGCTGTGCCCGCGCAGTGTTCACGAGTGATTTACCTTCCTTGGCCTTTATGTGGTAATCAACCCCGACTCACCCGGCATGAGGACAGCGTGACCAAGATCCTGCTCGCGGAAGACGATGATTCAATGCGCGGCTTCCTGGCGGCGGCGCTGCGCCGTGCCGGGCATGACGTGCAGGACTATGCCGACGGCGAGGGCGCGCTGCAGGCGCTGGAACGCGAAGTGTTTGATCTGCTGCTCACCGACATCGTTATGCCGGGCCTCGACGGAATCGAACTCGCCCGACGCGGCGCCGAACTCGACCCTGCCATGAAGATCGTTTTCATCACCGGATTTGCCGCCGTGGCGCTCTCGTCCGGCGCGCCGACGCCGGCGGGCGCGAAAGTCCTCTCCAAGCCCTTCCACCTGCGCGAAATCGTAGAGGAAGTGGACAAGGTGATGGCGGCCTGAAGCCCCGGTCATTTGCGGCGAAAGCCCGCTTGACGCCGCCTGCCCGATTGTTCATTACCCACGCTTCCTGACGCAGGGCCTTTTCAGGCCATGCCGGAAGGGCGGTTAGCTCAGCGGTAGAGCACTACGTTGACATCGTAGGGGTCACAAGTTCGAACCTTGTACCGCCCACCATTTTTCCCAAATAAAAACAGTGACTTATAAGTTTGACCCTTACTATTTTTGGGCCGATTTGTACAGAGCCCAGCACTTGCCCAGCTAATTTGATCGGCCTTGGTCGGGAATGGTCGGTACTGCTGGGTAGTGGGACAGCGCAGAAAATTCGTGGCAAAGCGGCCAGTCGCTCAGTCTTTGCCCGACCATTCTCGCCAATATTCGTGGTTCTGACGCCCTGCCTCATACCGGTGGGACATACAGGCTTATCGGCTTCGCCGGAATTATCTCGAATCTCAGATGCGCGATAATTCTTGAGCATGAGCACAAACTGTGGGATCAACGCGCATCTGAGATGCGAGATAATTCCATGGCACTTCATTTGGTCGGCGAAACGATTGACGCCAAACGCGCGCATCAGCGCGCGCAGGCCGGTGAGTTGATACAGCTCGTGCGCGGGGTTTACGTCGATGACCAAGGGAACATCGAGGCGGCGATCCTCGGCCATGCCGTCCGTATTGCGCACTATCTCTATCCCAACGCTTTTCTGTCGTCGGCGAGCGCGGTGCTGCTCGCGCCGACGCCCGATGGCAGGCTGTTCATCAGCGGCCGCCGCAACCAGCGTACGCGGCTACGAACGTTCGAGATCATCCAGAACCAAGCGCCGAAACATCCATCGACGGCGATCGCCGTCATCGGCGACGAAATGGGCGAGTTGCGTATCGAGGCCTCCTCGCCGCGCCACCGATTTCTCGAAGCGTTCCGCCTGCGCAGCGAACATGCGAGCGCTGTCACGGCGGAGATGCGCGCGCAGATGGCGGCGCGCCTGGTGGAAGAATATGGGGACCCCCAAGCTGCGGCCGACGCCGTCTGGGTCCTGGCGCGCGAAAATGAATGGTACCGCGAAGGGGAGGGCGCTGAACGCTTCCTGCTGGCCCAGCCAGGAGCTGCAAAGGTGCCGGTCAACAAGGCTGCGCTTGATCTCATCGTCGCCTGGCACGGCGAACCTCAAGGCCGGCTGACTCACGACGGATACGAATGGCGTTGGAAGCCGCGGCGCCGGGCGGGACCGGCCTTGGTTCGCGAGACCATGCCGGGCAAGCTTCCGGCTTTCATTGAATCGCTACTGCCCGAGGGCTGGCTGGCACAGGTTCTCCGCGATCGCGATGAACGCGAGGCGCTCCGGCGCGGACGCCGGTATATGTCGAACATAGGCATCGCCGAGGATCGAGAGGAACTGGCGGCGCTGCCTGCCGATACTCTGACGACAACACTGGCTGGATACATCGACGCAGGTCGCTTCACGGGACGCTACACCGGTCCGTCGCGGGGTGAGATTGAGGAGACCTTCGAGCAGAACCTGGCACGAATTTTTGCGCGCGCAGAAACCCCGCGCCTGTCGGGCGTCCAGATCAAAGCCCCAATGAGTTTGATGCCCGATGGCGCACTCGTTCCGGCCATAAATCAGCCGTTCACACATATCCTCAAGCCGGCAGGCACCGCAGGCTTCGAGACGTTGCCAATTGTTGAGTGGCTTTGTCTTGAGCTTGGTCGCTCGGCGGGATTTGAAGTGCCGGGTGCCGCGCTACTTAAGATGCCCGACGGCATGTCGCCAGCGCTGGTCATCGAACGGTTCGACATTCGTCGTGGACCAGAAGATCAACGGCGATTGGCGATGGAAGATTTCTGCTCCATTCTGGACCTTCCCGCGTCGGCCAAATACGATGGAACAATAGAGCGGTTGGCTCGCGGGCTGCGACCACTGTCGACTGATCCGGCCAGCGATCTCGATATCCTGTTCCGCCGCGCCGTGTTCGCCTGGCTCATCGCCGATGGCGATATGCACCTCAAGAATCTTGCCTTGCTCAAAGTGGCCGACGTGGGTGACAAGACTTTCACGAGCGTGCGCTTCGCGCCGCTCTACGACGCTGTCACGACGCGTGTCTTCCCGGGTTTGGGGGGCGATCGCATGGCGCTCAAACTTAACGGCAAGGATGACCGCCTGACGCACCAGGACTTCCTGGCTCTGGCGCGGACAATCGGCCTGCCGGCCGAAGGTGCTGAGGCGGCGATCGCAGAACTTACAGCGCGCGTGCCCGAACGGGCGCAAACGATTCAGCTGCCTGAAATTGCCATAGAGGCAGAAGCCGCTCGGGCCACAAAGGAAAAGGTTATGGGATTAGTTTTAGAGCGCTGCAGGGCGCTAGCAGCCGAAGGCAACTAGTCTGCTCCATGGTACAGCTGAACCCGAACTCAAAGATCGATTGATCTTGGCCCGTGCCAGTGGGAGGCCGTATTCGATAGCATGGGCGCCGACCCAAAGGGCAGTGTCAGTTCTTTTCGAGATGGCTCGATTTGGTGCAGGAAGCGTCGAGTTAGTTCTGGGGGACTGGCGGAAAATCTAGATGTACAGGTCGGTAACATCTTCGCGGAACACTCACATTGAGAGTGTTGGCGTTCCGCGTAGCGTTTGAAACCGAAGCCGACAACGATAACTATGGCGAACGACCTGATACGCCATTGGTCCCGCATTTGAACGGAGAGTCTGTCGTGACGGTGACAGCCGATGCGGCCGATAGATCAAACACGATTCCAAGCTACGAACTCCTCGTTTTCCATCATCAGATCCACCCGTTCGATCTTCATGCATCAGGCGAAAAGTGGATTTCTAGAACAGGGACTGCTGGCGATCCTCGCCGTGTTTTGCCGCCTTCCGTGGACGAACCTTTTCAGCTGTTCGCTGGTAAGTCTGCTGTGGAGGTTTTGCTGATGCAGGCATCGGGGCGGGGGAGGGTCCCGATTTTGGTGAACCAGTGGTGACGATCTGGCGACCTGAAGAAATGCCTGCACCGCTACTGCCTCTCCCAATCAGCGAGATCTCCGGGATTGGACCGCGGCTGGAAATCCGGTTGATGCGCGCCGGCATCACCAACATGCAGAAGTTGCTCGCCACCCAGCCAAAGTGCCCGCGCCCAAGCTCTGCAGTTTTCAGAAGTCTCCAAGCCCTACACCCACCCGTACAGCGCCCAAAATAGCGTGTTTTGTGCAAGATTGTGCAAGCTGCAAGGCCAAGGCAGCGAGGGCGCTGTCGCGCGCTCGTAGACGCCGTGTGACGCCGGTTGAAGGGCGTTAAGCAGCGCGGGGGCTAACGCTATCGCCTTCAAAGGCTTTCGCCAACTCGAGGAGACGTTTGCGGGGGCGTTCGCCGAGGTGGTAGTAAGCGCGCACCAGTTCCAGCGTCTCTTTTTGCGAAAGGATGTCGCCATCCATCTGCTCGGCGTCGTTGGCGGCTTTCGGCATCGGGTTGGCGACGGCCATGCCGTCGAAGAAGTATTGCACCGACACGTTCAGGGCCCGGGAAAGGTCGAACAGGCGGGAGGCGGTGATGCGGTTTGCGCCGCACTCGTACTTCTGGATTTGCTGGAAGCGCACGCCCACCTGGTTGCCCAGTTCTTTCTGCGTCATGCCCAGCAGACGGCGGCGGTGGTATAGACGCTTGCCTATGCGCAGGTCAGTTTCATCAGTCACAGGTCCGTCTCCGATTGGCGCGGGACCCGTATCGGTCCCAAAACAGGAAGTTCGCGTGGTTGGTTAGCAAACAGCATGCCCAGTGCCACAAGTGAGCTCAGGGCTTCGCTTCTCTTTTAACGCGCTCGCCGTTGGCGCCTTTGACCCAGCGTTTTTTGGTCTGTGCGAATAATTTGGTCTTTGCTTCTTCTCTGTCATAGGTCCACGCTTCCAAAGAAAATGGCCTCCGGCAAACCCCGCGCGGTTCACCCGCGAATGTCACTGCATATTAATCAACAGGTGCTACCAGAAACCAATCTGCTCTTGTGCCAGGACTTAAGCATGCTCGACCTATTGAATAGCCGCTTTTCGCTTGCGGCCCGCCTCGCACTGATATCAGTTTTGTTTATCGCTTCTGCCATCTTCCCGACAGCGCTCCTTGTCATGCAGGCCGACCGCGAGCTTCGATTTTCAGAGAAAGAGCGAGCGGGCGTGCACTTTCTGCAAGACGCTTGGCCAGCCACTCTTGAAGGCGGCTCTGTTGACGCCGCAACAGCAGAAGCATCCTTTGGCGCAGGCGCGGCCGCGGAAGCGCTGAAAAGATCTACTGCTGGTCCTGAGCAAGTTTCTGCGGGGCTGAAGCTTATCCAACAGGTCGCCGATGGCTCAAACCTGACTCTCGATCCTGAACTCGATAGCTTCTATGCCATGGATGCGGTCACAGTTCGCATTCCGGCGACGCTGAAAGCTGCACGCGAGTTCGAAGCAATGCTTCGGGCCCAGAGCGAAACAAATGATCGCGATTTGGAGGTCAAAATTGCCGGCGAAAACCTGCGTGCGGCTGCTGGTGCTGCGGTTTCATCCATAGGAGCCTCAATCAAAAGCAATGCTTCGGGCGAAACCCGCGCGGCGCTTGAAGAACCGATGGCTGCCATTGACCGGGAAGTCTCGGTTCTCTTGAATTCAGCTTCAAGCGGCGAATACGGCGCAGATACCGACAGGTTCGAAGCCGTCTTGGACGAAAGCTGGAAGGAAACTGCCGTTGAGCTCGAACGCTTGCTCAATATCCGGATTGACGGGCTTCGTTCGAGGCTAGAGGGTCAGCTCTTGGTCGTGGGCCTTTTGTTGGCAATTGCCTGTGCGCTCGCCTGGTATGTATCGACAGGATTGGCTGGTCGCTTCAAGAAACTGACTTCCAGCATGGACAAGTTGCGTTCGGGCGATTTCAGATCAGAAATTCCCTACACGGATGACAAGAATGAAACGGGTGTGATCGCCAAGACGCTCAGCTTCCTTCGAGACGACGTCAACCAAAGGATCCTGCGCGATGCGGAGCAAGCCGAACTGGCGATGCTCGGTCCGGCGGGCTATGTGAAAGCGATCTCCGTTGCTCAGGCTGTTGTTGAATATCAGCCAGACGGTACGCTGATGACGGCGAATGAGAACTTCCTTCGACTGATGGGTTATTCGCTTAACGAGGTGGTCGGGAAGCGTCACGCGATGTTCCTCTCGGCTGAGGATGCAAGAGGCCCCGAGACGAACGATATTTGGAGCCTTCTGAACCGGGGAGAACCCGTTTCAGGGAAGTTCATGTTCCTGGGCAGGGGAGGCGGAGAAATCTGGTTCCAGGCTTCCTATAATCCGATCATCGACAAGAACGGCCGTGTCGTGAGGGTTTTGCAGATTGCGGCTGACATCACGGCAGCAGAGCTGCAAGCCAATGAACAGTCTGCCAAAATTGACGCGATCCAACGCGCTCAGGCAGTGGTCGAGTTCAAGCTTGATGGCACGATCCTCACGGCAAACGAAAACTTCCTTGCAACGATGGGCTACACGGTCAACGAAATTTCGGGACAGCACCACTCGATGTTTGTCGCTCCGGGAAACTCTGCGACGGCTGAGTACCGAGCGCTCTGGGAGCGCCTGAATCTCGGTGAACATGTCTCTGGAAAATTCATGCATCTCTCTAAAGGCGGCCGAGAGGTCTGGTTTGAAGCAAGCTATAACCTTGTTCTGGACTTGCGCGGCAATCCGCTAAAGGTCGTCAAGTTTGCGACCGACATAACGCAGGTCGAACATGATCGGCGCGCTGCAGAATCATCTGAGCAGCAAGCAAACGCCGCCGCACAGGAAAAGGTCGTCTCGGGCCTCGCCCGTGGTCTGTCTGACCTCGCGGCTGGCAATCTCAAGGCACGTATCACAGAGCCGTTTCCGGGCCAGTATGAGACCCTCCGTCGCGACTTTAACAACGCAATGGATGAGTTGCAGGAAGCCATGCGAAGCATTGCGGCGAATGCCCATGGTATCAGCTCTGGCGCCAGCGAAATCAGTCAGGCGGCGGACGATCTTTCAAGGAGAACTGAGCAACAGGCGGCCAGCCTCGAAGAAACGGCCGCCGCGCTCGATCAGATCACGGCAACCGTGCAAAAAGCCGCTGACAATGCCAAGCAGGCAAACGTCATCGTCTCGGTTGCTTGCTCCGATGCCGAAGAGTCGCGTCAAGTCGTCAATGGTGCGGTGGCTGCGATGGCTTCAATCAATGCCTCCTCGAGGCAGATATCGCAGATCCTGGGCGTAATTCATGAAATCTCGTTCCAGACCAACCTATTGGCTCTGAATGCTGGCGTGGAGGCAGCCCGTGCCGGAGATGCCGGGCGTGGCTTCGCCGTTGTCGCGTCAGAAGTCCGCGCTCTTGCACACCGCTCTTCGGAAGCCGCGAAAGAGATCAAGGAACTGATCGCGATCAGCTCGCAGCATGTTGACACCGGCGTTGACCTCGTCGGAAAAGCCGGCGCCGCACTCAACATGATTGCTGGCAAAGTGGGTGAGATATCGACCCTTGTCGGCGAGATCACTGTTGCCTCGCAGGAACAGTCCGCCGGGTTAGGAGAAATTAACACGGCAATCAACCAGATGGACCAGGTCACTCAGCAGAACGCCGCTATGGTCGAGGAAGCAACCGCTGCCAGCCATCATTTGAAGCGCGAGGCTGCGGAGCTGACAGAACTGACTGCTAGGTTCCAGACTGGCGCTGAGTTGGATCGGGCAGCACCTAAGCGAACAGTAACGGCAGCACCGGAAACGCCGGTTCATCAGCAACGCCAGCGCGTGGCTCGATTCGCAACCCAAGGATCGGCGCGCCTAAAGGCAACAGACGGCTGGAAGGATTTCTGATACCCGACGCGCAGACGAAGCGTGTCGGCATGGGCGGCGCTTCGGCAATTTCATCGTTGCGCGTGTTGCGCCTGAACGCACGTCCCTCAATGCGGAAGTAGCAGTGCAGAAGTCCGTCGTGAGATTTGAGGTAGAGGCCGGGCCGGATTTCGATACTTGTGCCGCTGGCCTTGCGTCCCATTCAACGGCGCCCTCGCTCTGTTACTCAAGCTGTACGGTCAAGCGCGGCGCGTTCCTACGCGCGAGATGCCAAAGTCGGAGTGATGTGATCTTTGTGCGAGGCGTAGGGTTCGCCCAACCAAGCGCGGAATTATAAAAATCAATAAAAACAAGGCATTAAGACGTTTTAACTAGCGTAGCGGAGCGTTGACATCGTAGGGGTCACAAGTTCGAACCTTGTACCGCCCACCATTACACCACAGAAAACAAACAGAATTCCGGGATTGGCGCTGTCTTTAGCCAGCCTACGCGCAGCGCGCTTTTCGTGGGTGTTGAGAGGCTCAATTCAGTTTGCCGGGAGTAGGCCATGACCTATGCATACGGATATATTGGCAGCGTCGCTCAACCATAAAATGGTGGTGAGCGAAGTCGTGCGTCCCCTACCCAAGCGACTTCTGAAGCTCAAGAACGTCCTCGAGATCGTCCCCACTTGTCTCGTTGACGTTCTTGTTTGCTCCCGAGTGCTACTGTCTGAAGGGAGGTAGCGCCTTAATTGCGTTCGACCACAGATAATCAGAGGCAGCGAGCGCGCCGCCAGCTCAGCCGTAGAGGGAATTATACATCGTTCCGGAGAACTGCTTGAAAACTGATGAGCCAGTCGGATTGTGGACGCATGGACCCAATGCCGTCCCCTGACACCGGATCCATGCTGCAGTCCGGATCCCCACCCAGCCTGCTGAGCAGTGACTTAGCATCGATCGTGCCGAAACATTTCATTGGCGGGTCTCGAGTGCGACGCAAAAGGATAGGTGTCCCATCCGAATGGGTGGGTAGGGACAAAGCTGGTGTCGCCACGTTTCAGACCGGCGGCGTCTGCGCTTTCGGCGAACTGGGCGCCGCTTCCGGTTGGCCGGATAAATGTCACGATTAGATCGACCCAGTCGGCCCCGGAATCTGACGGTGTAGCCAACCTGGCTCTGTCCCGGACAGCCGTCGTCTCAGCCGTGTCGGATCAGGACAGTTAGCTCAGCAACTCGTCCCGGTAGTCCAGTATCTGATCATGCCCATAGTGGCGCTCAATCATGCGCTCACTTGTGCCCATCTGCTTGCTCAGCGCTTTGACGGATGCGCGTATGCCGGTGCGCGTCGTAAGCCGCAGAGTGGCATAGGTGTGCCGCAGCGACGTCAGCACATGGCGATCCTTAGTGTCCCGGTACTCGAACCCGCACGCATCGAGCAGATGCCGGAATGCCGTCTTGTAGCAATGTAGCGCGACATTCTGGGTGAGAAGCGAGCGACAATCAGGATGAGATTGTTCCGGATCCCCGACGATGTGCCGGGCGCGCGCAACTATTACCTGATCGTGGAGGCGGTGGATCCGTCGGGACGGCTCGTCGAAGTACCGGTGACCAGTGAGGAAGACCGGCGGTCTGACCGGGTGTCGCGCTGGGGACAGCGGGTGAGCGAGGCCGTATTCAATGGCGTGGCCGCCGACAAGGGCGATGACCAGATTATCCAGAAGTCAGTGATCGGGCAGAAGACAGCCGGGTATATCAACCCTCAGTATACGGTGGAAACGCCGGGTGGGGCGATCCTTGAGTGGTAAGCGCATGAGCAACGCATTGAACGGACGCGACGCGCTGGCGCTGCTGAACGGGGAGCTGGGCAAGCTGCGCCAGTCGCTGGCAGCGGCGCTGGCGGATGCAGACGGTGTGGAATCGCGGCGCGGCATGATCCAGCGCGAACAGGCGGCGGCCTATGGCGCGCTGGCGGCGATGCGGCTGGACCTTATGCAGGCGGGCGGCGACGGCGCCGAATTCGGCAAACTGGAAGCCTCCGCGCGGGCGCTGACGGAGCGGCATGCGCAATTCGTCGAGGCCGAAAAAGGCGCCCTGGAAACGGCATCGGCCGCGCTTGAGGCGAAGCGGGCGGAACTCGCTCTGCGCCATGACGCGGCGATCGCGGCGTATGAGACGCGGGTTGCGGATGCCGAGGTGAGCCTCAAGGGCAGCGCGGCTTATGCGGAGCTGGTCGAGGCGCCGGAAGAGGCGCGGGCTGTGACGCTGCGCGCGCAGCAGAAGCTGGAACTTGCGCGCACGGACCGCACGGAGAAGGGCGCGCCGTATGAGCAGGGCGCCCTGTTCAGCTATTTCTGGAAGCGCAAGTTCCGGTCGCCGGAGTACAAGGCGGGAGGGATCATCCGTATGCTGGATGGCTGGGTGGCGAAGCTCTGCCGGTATGACCAGGCCTTCCTCAATTATCAGCGCCTGACGGAGTTGCCGGACAAGATTGCCGAGCATGCGGTGTTTGTCGCCGGGTTGGAGGACAAGGCCGAAGCCGCGCTGGTCGATGCCGAGCAGCAGGCGATGCGAGAGGCCGGGATCGAGGCGCTGCAAGCCGATGCGGATCGTCTGAAGGCGGATATTGAAGCTTGCGACAAGGACATTGCGGCGGCCGAGGAAGCGCACCGCGAGTGGGCGAAGCGCCATGAAGCCGCGCTGAAGGAAGAGGCCGGACCTGCGGTGGAAGCGCGCGAGCTGCTCGCCGCGCAGCGGCGCAAGGCGAGTTTTCCGGACCTGCGCGTTCTGGCAGCGGAAACGGTGGACACCGAAGATGACCGGCTGGTGGACGCGTTGGTGCGCCTGCGCGCCGAGGAGATGTCGCTGGACCTGCAAGCAGGTAAGCGCCTGATGCGGCCGCGCGTGCTGCGCGAGGACCTGGCGCGGATGGAAGCGCTGCGGCGGCAGTTCAAGGAGGCGCGGTTCGACAGTCCGTATGCGTTGATGTCGCGCGTCGCGTTTGACGAGATGATGTCGAACCTGATGAAGGGCGGCATGGATGTGCGCGACACGCTGCGCGGCCTCAGCCGCTCGGTGCGACGGGCCGAGGCACAAGCGCATCCAGATTTCGGCGGACGCAGCCGGCAGGACACGATCGGCTTGCCCGACATCATGGGCGGCGTGATCGGCGGTATCCTTGGCGAAGTGCTGGAGGAAGTGATCAAGGAAACGACGCGCGGTAGCGGCGGATATGGCAGCGGGCCGATCTTTCCGGGGCCGCCGAAACGTTCCTCGCGCTCATCGTCTTCAGGCGGACGATCCTTCCCCAGCGGCGGCGGGTTCAAGACCGGCGGCGGGTTCTAGAGGCCCAGCTGCCCCTTCGACAGGATGCCGCGCTGGATTTCATTTGAGCCCGCATAGATGGAGCCGGCGCGGTCGTTCAGGTATTTCGCCGAAACGGTGACGGCGCTTTCCGGGCCGACGAGCGGTGTGTTGGCGCCGTCGAAGCCGGGGACGGGGCCGCCGGGCGAGGTATGGTGCGGCTGGAACGGGGCGGCATAGGCGCCGGCAAGTTCGAGGCCGAGTTCGGTCAGATGCTGGCTGAGTTCGGTGCCGCGGATTTTCATCATTGAGGCCTTGAGGCCCGGTGTGCCGCCGCCGGCGAGTTCGGACATCATCTGCAGTTCGGCGGCTTCGAGTGTCTGCGCTTCGGCTTCGGCCTGCGAGAGCTTGCGGGCGAAATCTGCGTCGAGGAGGCCTTCCTCGGCGGCGATCTGGCGGAGGCTGCGCAGGCGCGCGAGCAGGCGGGGGCCATAGGACGAGCCGCCGCGCTCGAACTCGAGCAGGTACTTCGCGACCGTCCAGCCCTCGTTGACCTTGCCGATGACATTGGCCTTCGGCACGCGCACATCGGTGAAGAAGACGGCGTTCTGGATATGCTCGCCGGACAGCATCAGGATGGGATCGACGCGCACGCCGGGGGAGGTCATGTCGATCAGGATGAAAGTGATGCCCTGCTGCATCTTGCCGGAGGAATCCGTCCGTACAAGGCAGAACATCATGTTGGCTTCGTGGGCGTGCGTCGTCCAGATCTTGGAGCCATTGCAGATATAGTGGTCCCCGTCCTCAACAGCGGACATGGTGAGCGCGGCAAGGTCCGATCCGGCGTGCGGTTCGGAGTATCCCTGGCACCAGAAGTCTTCGCCGGAGAGGATGCGCGGGAGGTAGTGATCCTTCTGCGCTTTCGAGCCATGGCCGATGAGGGCGGGGCCGCACATGCCGATGCCCATGGGCGAGAGCGGCGGGGCGCCGGCGCGGGCCATTTCGACGTCGAAGATGTAGCGCTGCGCGACGGACCAGTTGGTGCCGCCGTATTCGACCGGCCAGGACGGCGCGGCCCAGCCCTGTTTCACCAGGATGCGCTGCCACTCCATCGCGACCGGCTTGGTGGAATAGACGCTGGTCATGCGTTTGGCGTAGGCGCGCAGGTCGGCGCTGAGGTTTCGGTCAAGGAATTCGCGGACTTGGGCGCGGAAGGCTTCTTCGTCGCGGGTGAAGGCAAGTTTCATGCGGAGGCTTCCTGCGGCAGGGGGCGATTGCGGGTGGATTCGAAAAGGCGGACGCGTTCGGCTTCGCTTTTCCACAGGAAACTGCGGGGCAGGCCGAGGCGTTCACAGGCCTGCGCGGGCGGGCCGGCAGTGTCGGGGACGCTTTCGGCGATGCGCGCCATGGTTTTGACGGCGAAGCGGCCGGCGGGAGAAAGATCGTATTCCGGGCCGAGCGCGAGCTTGGCGCGAACTTCCGGCGGCAGGATTTCGACGGCGGCGTTGACCAGCGAGCTTTGCAGGCCCTTGGGCACGCCGGGCGCGGCGCGGCCGGAGCGCATGATGTCGAGGAATTCGGTGTTGATCGGATGCGGCTCAAAGCGGAGCAGGAGCTTGCGCATCATCGTGTCGAAGTCGGCGAGCGAGCGGATCTTGGTCTGGACGCCGTAGAGACCCGCGACGGTCTCGCCTTCGGCGAAGAAGCGGTTCTTATCGGCCTCGCTCAGGGGACGGACGAAACGGTGGTAGCCCATCAGGAAGCCGTAGCTGGCGGTGGCGCTGACCCAGTCCAGCAGTTCGACATCGAGAGCCTGGTAGGCTTCGCCTGTGGGGGTCTCGCCCTTCACACGCGCGTGCATGTTGGTGACGCCCTGGATGACGCGGCGGGCCGCGGCCTGCGGGCCGTAGACGCCGACCATGGCGGCTGTGCCCGTGCGTTTGGAGCGGCCGATCGGGTCGGTCTTGAAGACGGAGTGATCCCAGACGCCGGAACGGATGCGGGCATCGGCGAATTCGAGAAGCACGGCGCAGACGCCGCCGACCGCCAGGGCGACAGGGTTCTTGAAGACCTGCCAGGAAATCGAGTCAGGGCCTGCGAAAGCGGGTTCGCCGGCGGGGGCGGTGTAGTCAACCTTCCAGCCGAGATAAGATTTCGGGCCGTCCATGCGCCTGTCCCTTGTCCGATGCGGTCAAGGTAACCCGGAAAGCAGGGGGGTCAAAGGCGCGACGTAGCGTCAGATGCCGCCGGGAAAGGGCTCAACCGTCGTTGAGGCTGGCGTGGGCGTTCCGCACGTCGGCGTTCATCGTGGCGAGCTTCACGCTGATCACGTAGGCCTTCTTGGAATCCATGTTGGCGAGGATCAGGCCGGCTTGTTCGCTGGGGATCAGGCGCAAGAAACCGGCCGCGAAGGCGGGGTCCATCTGGTTGAAGATGGAGGCGGCGGCGTCCGGCTTCATGGCGCTGTACATGCCGGCAAGGTGCTTGATGTCCTGGTCCGAGGCGCCCTGGATCTCCTGCCAGCGGGCTTCAAGCGTTGTCTGCAGGGCCTGAAGCTCGGCCGTCTGCGTCTCGAGTTCCTTCTCCCAGGTCTGGAGCGCGAGCTTCTCGTTCTTCAGTTCTTCCTTCTGGGATTCAAACAACCACTGGTCTTCTGCGACCATGGCGGCGGATTCGGTCGTGAAACACACTTCCTGAAGGTCCGCGGCGGAGGGATCGGCCGGTTTGGCAGCGCCGTCGGTCTTGGCGGCAGCCGTTTCAGTGGCCGGTTTGAGGCCGAGATCCTCGGCGAAGGCGAGGCCGTTCGGCAGGAAGCGGGTGGCGCCGCCAATCGTGAACAGGACGCCGAGCGTCAGCAGCACATGCGAGGTGTTGTTCTTGACGAAAGACATGGGGATTTCTTCGCAGCCTTCGGAGGGTCAGGCCTGCGGACGGAAAATCCGGACGCAAACCTTTCCGAAAGATTTCACGGTTCGGGCTAATTATTCGTAAATTTTCGGGCGGCTTCTGCTAACCTTTGCCCGCAAGCGCCCTCTCAGGACGAGCGGGAGCGCGTCAGGAGCCCGAGCCCGCCGCTGGCGGTGTCTAGCGATGCCGACGCTTCATCGGACATCGCGCGCATCTGGCGCATGATGCCGGTCATCTCGGCGACGCGTTCCTTGGACTGGTCGAGCACGGTGCGCATCATGACATAGAGGTCCATCTGCGCAGTGTGCACTTCGTCCGTGGCGCTGGCCTTGGCGCTATCAACCGAGGCGATGGTCTCTTCCAGTTTCCGGCAGGTCTTGTCGGCCTCCGATATCAGGTGGGCGAGGCGGGTCGCCATCGATTCGACGCGGACGCGGGTGTCCTGGGTGGTCGAGCTCATCTGGGCGATGGACGTCGACAGGGCTGTAATCGTGGCGCCGAGGCCATCCTTGGTGTTCTGCAGCGCCTTGAGGCGCTTGCTCAGCACGAAACAGTAGATGCAGGCCGCAAAGGAGACCAGGAAGATCGCAATGTCCGTGGGCTGGATAGCCATTTCCATTACCTCAGGAGAAACTCGGTGATGAGGACACCATCGGAGACTCCGCTGCCGAGCACAAGCTCCGACCGGCGGGCGAGCTGCTCGCGCATGCGGGGGTAGAAGCCGGGGTCTTCAAAATCCTTCATCTCCAGGGAGCGCAGGTAGGTGTTGAAGGCATCGACCAAGACAGGCTCGGCGGCCTGGACCGCTTCGACATTGCCTGTTTCTGTGATCACCGAGACGTTCATCTTGAGGTACCGGGTGGCCGGGGCGCTGCCGACCGTGATCAGGATTTCCTGCATCTGGACGTACGTCTGATCGGCCTTGATGGCCGGCTCCACGACTGCGGCATCTTGTTCAGCCGGCGCGCAGGCTTCGGTGGGCACGGCAGGAGGGGGTGTCAGAAAGTAAACGATGCCGAAGGAGCTGCCGAGGGCGGCTGCGCCGAGGATAATCAGGCCGATCATGCCTCCGGCGGGCTTGGCCGCTGCGGCTGCCGGATCGCCGTCTTGCTTCTTTTCCACCTTCTTTTCCGGCTTCTTGGCCATTGGATCCCCGGTTCCATCACCTAGCGCAAGGCCGGTTAGACCAATCCGGGGTAAAGATAACCTTAACGATTTGGGGTCTAATTTTAATCATTAGACCAGAATCAGACCCGAATGGGGCCATTTGTTCATGAAGTTTATCGAGACGCTAAGAGCCTTGCCCTTGTCGCGTCAGCTCCTGCTTGGGGCTGCGGTGCTGGGGATTGTGTTTGCCATGAGCTTCATGGTGCAGGGCGCGACCAAGGAACCCATGGCGTTGCTGTATTCCGGCCTCGAGCCGCAATATGCCGGCGAGATCATCGAGGAACTCGACCAAAGCGGTGTCGAATACGAGATTCAGGGCGGCGCGATCTTCATTCCGGAAGGCCAGCGCGACTCGGTGCGCTTTGCGCTCGCCAAGGAAGGCCTGCCGCGCCAGTCGGTGCAGGGGTATGAACTGCTCGATGAGGTGAATGGCTTCTCGGTCACGTCCGAGATGTACAACGCCTCGTACTGGCGTGCGAAGGAAGGCGAGCTGACGCGGACCATCCTCGCGATTCCCGGCATCTCGGCGGCGCGCGTGCATATCGGCGCAAGCCTGCGGTCCGGCTTTGCGCGCTCGCAGCCGGCCCAGACGGCCTCCGTGACGCTGACAACGACGCATTCCCTGTCCAAGGGGCAGGCTGAGGCGATCCAGTATCTCGTCGCGCTGGCTGTTTCCGGTCTGAAGCCGGAAGACGTGGCCGTCATCGATCCCACCAAGGGCATCCTGGCTGGTCCGAATTCGGACGAAACGGCCGAGGCGGGTCCTGCAGCGGAAGACCAGGCAAGCGCGCTGGAGCAGAAGATCACCAGCCTGCTGGAAGCCCGCGTCGGCGCCGGGAATGCGCGCGTGTCCGTTTCGGTTGATGTCAGCCGCGAACGCCAGCGGGTGTCGACCGTGGCATTCGACCCGCAATCGAAAGTCATCCGTAGCCGAACGACAAGTGACATGAGCGAGTCCGGCAGTGGCGGCGGCGGCGCGTTGACGGTGGCCAGCAACCTTCCTCAGGAAGGTGAGGGGGCTGCCGCCGGCGGCAGTACGAACGCTTCCAAGAACTCGTCTGAAAACATCGCCTACGAAATCAACGAGACCCGCACAGAAATCGAGAAACTGCCGGGGCAGATCGAGCGAATCTCCATCGCGGTTCTGCTCAACGAGCAGTCGCTGGGTCTGGATCCGGCAGCTGCGGATGCGGCGACTATTCGCGATAAAGTCCTCGCCGACGTGCAATCGCTGGTCACATCCGGCGCGGGTCTGAACATGGAGCGCGGCGATTCCATCTCGGTCGAGCTGATGCCCTTCCAGCAAGTGACAGCGGATGACCTGGTCGCGGCTCCGGGCATGATGCAGCAATTGCTGGATCGCTATCTCTGGTCCGGCCTGCAGGCCTTGCTGCTCGGTCTCGTCGTGATCGTACTCGCCTTTGGTGTTGTCCGGCCGATGCTCTCGCCGAAGAAGGCGGACGTGGCGCTGGATGGTACGGCGGCGCCTGGCGCAGTTCCAGCAGTCGCAGGCGGCGCATCGGAATCCGACCCGCTCAACTATCTGAAGGACTACGCGCGGGAGCGTGAGGAAGAAACCGCAGCCCTGCTCCAGCAATGGCTGAACGAAGATCAGAAGATTGCCGTCAATGAGTAGGCCCTTGCTTTCAGGCTTGCCCCGGTTTGACGACAAGGGGGCGTTGCTTCCGCCGACCGACTGGCGGCGTTCCTTCGACGACGCAGAAACTGGCGTCGTATTCGGCGCAGCCGATCAGTCCGCGGGCGATACATTCAACGACGAGGCGCCCCTGATTGAGGTTCCGTTTCAGCCGCCGCCGCCGGCGCAGCTTGACCTGACCGCGCTTGAGGCGTCGCTCGCAGCCGTGACCGGCAGACTCGAAAAAATTGAGCGCGACGCACGGGCGCAGGCGGTCGAAAACATCCGTTCCATGGCGGCGAAACTGTTTCCGCTGCTGTCGAAAGCGTTTCTTGCGGAGGAGATCGGCCGTCACTTGCCTTCGCTCGTTCCGGCCTCGGCCGCCGTGGTCGAGATACACGCGGAGGAGTCCCTCGCCTCGGATCTCAGGGACATGGTGGAGCGCAACAGTTCGCTCGCCCATCGCTGCACCATCCTGCCTGCCTCGGCCCCGGGGCAGGGACGAATCGACGTCTCGTGGCAGACAGGCGGGCTGACGTTCGATTTTGACGGCCTGCTGCAAGCTTGCCTTGCGCAGCTGAATTCAACCCAACCCATGACCAAGGAGTAGAGGAATGGCTCTTCCCGACACAGCACCTGCCATCGCCGCCGATGACGACCGCCGGGATGCTTCCGGACGCAACGCGTTCCGCCGCTCGATCTATAGCGTGCCGGTCACCGTGACGGTTTCGATCGGCCAGAAACGGCTCAGCGTGGCAGAAATTCTTGAGCTTCAGCCGGAGTCGATCGTGCCGCTTTCGTCGCGCATTGATGATCCGGTAGAGCTGAGCATCGACAATCGCCTGATTGCACGCGGCGAGCTTGTTGAGACCGGCGACGGCCAGATCGCTGTGAAGATCATCGAGATCATCGAACGCGCCCAGGACGAAAATGCCTAGCATGGGTGTACTTCTTCGGTTTGTTTTCCTGATGGTGCTGGCGGTCTTGTTCGCTGGCGCAGCACAGGCTCAACAAGCCGTACCCGGACAAATTCCGGCCCTCGAAGGCTTGATCAATCCGAACGGCGATGGCCAGCTCAGCAGCTCGGTCATCCAGTTGCTGCTTCTGGTGTCTGTGCTCAGCCTTGTGCCGGGCATCGCCATGATGGTCACCTGCCTGCCTTTCATGGTTATCGTCTTCTCGTTCATGCGTCAGGCGATCGGTGTGCAGCAGGCGCCGCCCAACATGATGATCATGGCGCTGGCCATGTTCCTGACCTTTTTCGTGATGGAGCCGGTCTTCATGTCGGCCTGGGAAAACGGCATCACGCCTTATATGAACGGTGTGCTGGACGAGCAACAGGCCTGGAAACTGACCACGGACCCGTTCCGCGAGTTCATGAAGAGGCGGACGGATCCCGAAGCGTTGATGACGCTGGCTGACGCGGTCAACCGGCCGCTGGTCGAAGGCGAGGCGCCGTCCTTCTCGCTGCTTTCGACCGCCTTCATGCTGAGCGAAATCAAGCATGCGTTTCAGATAGGTTTCGTTATCTTCCTGCCCTTTATGGTGATCGACCTGGTGGTGGCTTCGGTACTGATGGCCGTCGGCATGATGATGGTGCCGCCGACTGTCGTGTCGCTGCCGTTCAAGCTGGGCTTTTTCGTACTGGCAGATGGCTGGCTGAAGATTACTGAAGCTGTGCTCAGAGGTTATGGATCATGAATACGCCGACCAAGCGCGATCGTGGCGAGGCAGCGCCGGGGAAGGCGGGCCGAAAATCCAACATATCTGCCTCACAGCGCGCGGCGGTGATCATCACGCTGCTTGGCGAGACTGCGGCCAAGCCGATTGTGCAGAAGCTTGACGATGCGGCGCTTGCAAAGGTGGTGACCGCGATCGAGAACATCTCGACCCTGGCGAGGGAAGAACTGGTCGAGATCGTGATCGATTTCCTCACCCAGTTGCGGCAGAGTTCCGGGTCGTTGCGCGGTGGTCCGGAGAAGGCGCGGGAAGTCATGTCCGGCGTGCTGGATCCCGGCCGGATGAACGCGCTGTTCGGCTCTGCGCCCGTCGAAATGGACCTGTCCTTCCTGGAAACAGCGGATGTCTGGACACGTCTTGCGCAGAGGGAGGCGCCCGAGATCGCCGAGTATCTGGGCTCAATGACTCCGAACATCATCGCCCTGGTTCTCCGTAAGCTGAATACCGGCATGGTCTCGAGCATTCTGTGCCTTCTGCCGGATGAAAAGGTCAGCCCGACGCTCGGATACATGGTCGAAGCGCCAAAGATTGATCCGAGCATCGAACCTGCCGTCGAGCGCATGATCGAGATCGAGTTTCTCAACAAGGATCAGGACGTCTCGGAGAACAACGACGACCATCTCGGCGTGATAGGTGAAGTGCTGAGCCTGATTCCGGCGCAGAAGCGCAACAACCTGATCGACTTCCTGCGCACGTCTCATGAAGCCAAGCTACCGATCATCGAGAAGGGCTTGTTCACGATCGATGCGCTGCCGGAGATCCTGCCGCGCAACGCAGTGACCGTGGTGTTCCGTCAGATCGACAATGCGGTCATGGTCAAGTTGCTCGCCAGTCTTCGGGACACCTATCCGCCGATACTTGAATTCCTGCTGAGCAATATCTCCTCCCGCATGGCCGATTCGATGCGCGAAGAGTTCAAGGACATGCCGGCGTTCAGCGCCGATCAGGTGGAGACCCTGCAGCGCGAGTTCCTGACGACGCTGATGGACCTCAGCCGCCGCGGTGTCATCACGATGATCCGCGCGACGGACAAGAATGACGAGGCAAGCGTTCCGCTCCCCGGTTAGCAGATGAACAGCGCTGGATAGCCTGACGTGTTCGCGCGGGACGACTCAGATTCTCAGGCGTTTGACTAAACTCAACAAGGCTTAATTCGATTGCAAGTGTTCTGCTGGATAGTCTCTTCAGCGGGCGGCACTTGAGGTGGGCTGAGAATGGATTGTTCCAGGCTGGGCACTGCAGAGGCTGAGAATATCCGTTCAGTTCAGTTCAAGTTCCTGCGGGTGCTGGTGGCCGTCGTCGCCATTTTGGCCTGTATCGCCGCAGAGTTTTTTCTAGCCAGAGCAATTCTGGAATCCGGTTTCTTGCCAAACACATGGTGCATGGGGAGTTGACGTTGTTCAGCGTGTTGAAAACCTCTTCGACTACGACGCTTTTCCTTCTCTATTCATTCCTTCATGTACCGATCGCTGCGGGCGCCGCTCTCCTTTCAGGCGCTCCCGTGTTGCTGCTCGCCAGCGGATCGCTGGGGATCGCCCTGATTTCGGTGATCGCGCGATACGTGATCCAGGGCCAGGTCGGCTCGGTCGTCATGGGCGTGACAATCATGGCGCAAGCCTCCGTGATCGTCCTGGCACTGAGTGGCCATCCGTGGCAGATTGATGCGCATATGTACTTCTTCGCCGCGCTGGCATTGCTGAGCGGTTTCCGGAAGATCAGCGTCATCATCTTTGCTGCTGCTTTCGTTGCGGTTCATCACATCGTACTCAACTTTGCCGCCTCGGATTTCATCTATCCGGGTGGGACGAGCCTCGGCCGCCTTGCGATGCACGCAATCATCCTCGTCATTGAGGCAATCGGGCTTTGCATCGTCGTGCGCTCGGTGCAGGTCTATGCATCGATGGCCGATCAGAGGCATCGCGACGCACAACAAGCCCACGCTGAAATAGAGCGAGAGGCAATTAAGCTCAAACTCACGCTGGCAGATCTCGAATCCGAGCGCCTCAAGACTGCGGAAGCGAGAGAGAGAGAAGGCGCGGCCCGCCTTGAAGTCGAACGAGAGGCGTCCGCCCTCAAGAAAACGCTCGGTGATCTCGAACTGGCACGGCAATCTCAAGCCGCCGCTGAAGCAACGGCTTCCGCGCAGCGGAAATTTGCAGATGCAGAAAGTGAGCGGATTCGCCAAGAGCAGGCAGCCGTGGTCAAAGCTTTGGCGGATGGGCTGAGCGCGCTGTCTGCCGGCGATCTTACCTGCAGAATCGAGCAGAGGTTTGCGGACGGCTATGAGGAGCTTCGCCAGAACTTCAACACGACCGTCGCTACCCTGCGCTCGCTGTTGAAGGACATTCAAGGTGTTGTGCAGGGGGTCGAAAGAGGCGTCCGTGAAATCGCCAGTGCGGCCGAGGATCTTTCCCTACGAACAGAGCGTCAGGCAGCGACCCTGGGCGAAACAGCGCATGCCATCGGCAGCATGAACGAGACTGTGCGCGGTTCCGCCAACCAGGCAGGTCAGACAAAGCAGGTGGTGGAAAGCGCACTGGAAGAAGCTGACGGCGGTGCAGAGGTGGCACGTTCTGCCGTGAAGGCGATGGAAGACATTTTTTCATCGACCAAGAAGATCCAGAGCATCACCAGCGTGATTGACGAGATTGCCTTTCAGACAAACTTGCTGGCGCTGAATGCCGGCGTTGAAGCCGCCCGTGCCGGTGATGCCGGCCGAGGCTTTGCGGTTGTTGCGACGGAAGTCAGGGCGCTTGCCCAGCGTTCCGCCAAAGCCGCAAAGGAGATCGAGGTACTCATCAGCACGTCCACAAGCCAGGTCAGCAGCGGGGTAAAGCTCGTTTCACAGACCGGAGACGCGTTCAAACAGATTTCCGCCAAGGTTTCGGAGATCAATACTCTGGTGAGCGAAATTTACGCTGTCTCGAAACAGCAGGCGGGGTCTCTTGGTGAGATCAACACCGCAGTTGGCCAGATGGACGCCTCGACCCAGCAGAATGCCGCCATGGTGGAAGAAACTTCGGCCGCCACCCATACGCTTTCGCGCGAAGCCCAACAGGTTTCCGAACTCATCGCCCGGTTTTCTCTCGATGCCCGTCGCAGCAATGGCTCAACAAGCGCCTCCGGCAATTCTGTGGTCCAGGCCGAAGGCCGCGACCAGGGCCGCACTGGACGGAAAGCCAGCTAAGTCCAACCCACCCTGCCAGGACGTCATGGCGAACTGTCATGGCCATCGGGGAGATGTTGGCGACGGTCTGAATCCGGACGGCGAGCAAGGCGCTCACAGCGGCGCTGCAATACAACGGGCGCCGGCTTCGGGCGGTTGGCAAAATCGCAGTCTGAACCCCTGCGGCGAGATTACCTGATCACGAGATCCGCATGGATCGCGCCCGCTGTCTTCATCGCGCGGATGATGTCGGCCATTTCCTGGGGCGAAACGCCGAGAGCGTTCAGCCCGTCGATCAACTGAGACAGCGTCACGTTTGGCTGAAGTATGGCGATGTTCCGGCTGCCGGTTTCGGTGACCTGGATGTCGGAGCGCGGCAGGACGATGGTTTCGCCGTCCGAGAAGGGGTTGGGCTGCGAGGCGACCGGATACTCCGTCACACGGATCGAGATGTTGCCTTGAGCAATGGCCACTTTCGAGATCGTCACGTCCTCGCCCAGAACGATTGTGCCCGACTTTTCGTCGATGACGATGCGGGCAGGGGAGGCGACCGTCACCGGCAGGTTCTCGATACTGGCAAGCAGGCGCGCCGGAGATTCCGTCATGCCCCGAAGGTCAATCTGTACTGTACCCGGATCCAGCATGGAGGCGATGGGAAGGCGGAATTCCGCGTTGATGGTGTCTTCTATCCGCGCCGCCGTGGTAAAGTCCGGATTGCGCAAGGCGAGCACGATGCTGTCGCGCCGGTTGAACTCGAAATTGACCTCGCGTTCGATGCGTGCGCCATTGGGAACCGACCCGCCCGTGGGCGTGCCGCGCGTTTCGCGGGCGGCCTGGGCCTTCACATCAATACCGCTGACGATGATGCTGCCCTGCGCGGCCGCATAGACCTCGTTGTCGGCGCCCTTGAGCGGGGTCATGATCAGCGTGCCGCCCTCGAGGCTGCTGGCATCGCCGATCGAGGAGACCGACACATCGATGCTAGAGCCGTTGCGGGCAAATGGAGGCAGGGATGCCGTGACCAGCACGGCGGCCACGTTCTTCGGCTTGATGTCCTCGCCTTGGACGTTGACGCCGAGGCGTTCCAGCATGTGGGTCAGCGAATCTTCCGTGAACGGTGAATTGCGGACCGAATCGCCCGTACCGTTGAGACCAACTACTATGCCGTAACCGACGAGGTCGTTTTCGCGCACGCCTTCGACGTCCACGATATCCCGGATTCGGGACTGAGCCTGCGCTTGCGGCGTCCAGAGAAGGGACGACATGCCAAGCGCGGCAACCAGCCAGATGGACCACTTCATCAGATTACCTCAGAAAATTGAGCAGGGTCAGGGACGAAAGCCGCGACGTGAGCAGGTAGGAAGCTTCCAGGGTTGCTTCGAGTTGCGTGAGTGTGGACGCGGCTTCGTACTGATCGCGCGCCGACAAGCTGTTCAGAGCGGTCGTGAAGATGGTTTCTTCGATGTCGAGTGATTTCTTTTCGGCTTCGATCTGTTCCTCGATCACCCCGCGATCCGCGCGCACGTTCGTCAGCGCGGTAAGGCCGTTGCTCAAGCGCTGGGCGCCGGAAAGAGCGATATCGGGATCTGCCCTGAAGAGGGCGGGGCTGTTTTGGGGATCTGACAGGGCCATCAGCGCAAGGCCGGAGATCAGCTCGACGAAGGCGGGATCATTGGCGGTCACGGCATCGGAGTCCGACGATGTGGGCGAGCCTTGGAGTATGTTTGTCTGCCAGCCACCTGTTGGGCTATTGAAGTATATGTCGAGCGACGCTGCAAAATCAGCTGAATCAATCGCGGTACTCGCAAGGTTCCGAATGTCCGCAAGCAGATCATCCGGGCTGGACAGGGGCTGTGTGGACGTTTGATCGCCGGCGAAGAGGAAGCGTTCGCCAAACCGTACGTTCAGGTTGCTGAATACGTTGCCGAGCGCAGCTTCGGCATCCTGGGCGACCAGGCTTTGCGTCAATTCATTGCCGGTCGACAGGGCGCCATACATGTCAGTGTCGATACCCAACACACGCTCGTGGATCAGGGACATGCTGCGCTGCGCAACTGCGAGACGGCTTTCGCGGAGATCGAGCTGCTCCCGCTGAAAGGCAATGTCATCGACGGCCTTCTGGCTGAGCATTGCTGTGCCGATGCGGCCAGAAAGGTGTGATGTGAGGTCGGCATACCGGCCGGTGGTGGCTTCCACGGCCGTTGTCGTGACGTTCTGGCGCAGGGTTGCGACGGTTTGGCCAAACTGGGCAGAGATCAGGTTAGGCGGCGGGGGCGTGACGCGCATGGTATCAGAGCTCCATCAACGTATTGATCATCTGGCCAGCAATCTCGATGACACGCGCATTGGCGGCATAGGCCTGTTCGATGAGCATCAGGTCCTGAAGCTGGTTGTCGATGTCGACCCCGGTTTCGGTTTGTTCGGCTTCAACCAGAATGTTGTACTGGGTTTCAGTCGAGGACAGCACGGACTCGTTGTAGATCCGCGCCTGACCGGAAAATGAGGCAATTTGCGCAGCCATTTCGGTTGAGGAAAAGCTGCCCTGAAACCCGGTTGCGCCGATGGCCTGGACAGCGGTGAACGCGTCGAACATGCCTTTTAGGATCGTCTGGTTACCTGGCGCGCCGGTCGTCGTGGCGCCAATCCCGTCGCGCAGGCGCCAGAGTGCTCCGCCCTGGCCGGGGTCAACCGCGGCATTGATCGAAATCCGTCCGGCCAGCCCGGCTCCGCCGAGGGTGTCGGTGTCAATGAAGAGGCCCGGATCGCCGGGCGTCTTTGTCGGGTCGATCGTGTCGTCGGAAAGACGGCTGATCAGCTGGCTGGCGATTGTGTCCAGCTGCTCGCTGAGGGCAGGCAGGTCTTGATCACGCAAGGTGAACAGGGCGCCGAACAGGCCGCCTGACACAGCGCCGAACGAAGCCGCGCCCGGCGTCAAATTCACGCCGTCGACCGTCAGACCAGACAGGTCGCCGCCGGCCAATGTCTCGTTCGGACCGAAGGCTGCAGAAGGCGTGAACTCTATTTCACGGGCGCGTCCTGCGAGGAGGAAAACACCTTCTGTGGTCAGAACGTCAATTGTCCCGTGGTCGCGCTCTACCGTCTGTATCGGGAGGTACTCGGCAATCGTGTCGAGCACCCGCTGGCGCTCGTCCATGAGGGCGGCGGCTTCGCCGCTGGTCCGGTTGATGCCGGACAGGCGTCCGTTGATTTCCTCGATCTGCTTCAGAGCCGAATTCACAACGTCTACGCCGTTGCCGATCTCGCGGTCCGCTTCTGCGCGCTGGGTTGTGACCATGTCGGACAGACTGTTGAGTTCGTCGGTAATGTTCCGGGCGGCTTGCAGAAGGCCGGCTGCGGCGCTGGTCGATTCAGGGGTTGCTATGGCGCGGGAGAGGGCCGTTTCAAAGTCGGAAAAGGTCTTGAACAAACCATCTCCGTCGGACGTATCGCCGATGCGGGCTGAGATCGACTTCCAGGTTGAGGCGAGAACGCTGGCCTGCGCCACGTCGCTGGTCAATTCCCGCCGTTGGGCCTTGATGGCCGTATCGTTGATCCGGCCGACTCCGTCCGAGCGGACCCCGGCGGACGAACCGCCAAGAACAATTTCGCTCACCGTGATCGAGCGGCGCACATAGCCGGGCGTCGTCGCGTTGGCGACGTTCGTCGCCACGGTTTCGGCCCTCAGGCTGCTGACCTGAAGGCCGGACCGGGCGGCGTTGATTGCGCTGGAGAGGCTCACTTGGAAGTCCGCCTAGCCGTTTCGGGGCTCTATCGCTTCAAGTTCGTTGTTTCCTGAAGCATCTCGTCTACCGTCTGAACGATTTTGGCGTTCGAAGTGTAGGCGCGCTGCGTCTCGATCAGATCCGTCAGTTCCTGCGCGATGTCAGTGGTTGACTCCATCAGGGCGTAGCCTGAAATGCCGCCCACCGGACCCGTATTGGCGTCCCAGAGGTACAAGTTACCGCTGCCTGCCGAGACACTGTAGGCTTGGGAATCAAGCGCAGCGAGACCGTTCATGTTCGGAACATCGCCGATCGGAATCTGGTACAGCGTGCGGCGGAAGCCGGAGTCGTAGATTGCCTGCAGATAGCCCTGGTCATCGATCTCCACGGACTGAAGGTCACCGATCGGTGCGCCATCTTTCGCAACCGATGTCGGTGCAAAAGGAGCGGCGAGCTGTGTGATACCGGCGCTGTCGTTCTGACGGCCGATGAACACTTCCACGGGGCCGTGGGGCAGGGTGATGGAAACGATGCCGGTGGATGAATCATAGCTCGCACCGTTGGTCGCCGCGACGCTGGCGATCCGGCCGCCCGAGGTTGCGTTGTCCGTGAACACGATGTCCAGATCGCCGATCGATCCGGCGGATGTGTCGGCGCTGTCCTCGATCGTCACGGCCCACTGGTTGCTTGCGCCGGTGGCGGGGACTGTCGGAGAGAACATGAAGGTCAGGGTTTGTGCCCGGCCAAGGTTGTCGAAGTATTCAACCGGCAGCGAGTAACTGTCGCCGGTTCCGCCGGCACGTGTTGCGTCGGCAGGGATGTTGATGCCGAGGTCGATCCGCGAAGTCGGGGTCGCCGTGAACTGCGACGTCGCAATGTTGACCGCTTCCAGGTTCACGCCGCTGTTGCGGCTGACGTTTCCGATATTGCCCTGACCATCTGCCGGCCAGCCGAGAAGGAACAGGCCGCTTTGCGTTCTCAGGTTTCCGTTCTGGTCTGCAAAGAACGATCCGGTCGGGGTGAGCATCAGGCGGCGCTCGGAGGACAGTTCGGTGACGCCCGAATTGTCCGTCACCGGGATCAGACCGCGGCCCGCGACCGCGATGTCCGTTGCGCTGCCTGTCGAAATGAGTGATCCGGTTGCCGCAATGTCCTTGTAGGAAGCGACTTCAACACCGCCGGCAGCATAGGCTGCGGACCGCGTTTGCAGAACCATGCTCGAGAAGTCGACAAGGCTACGTTTGTAACCGTTCGTTCCGGAGTTGGCGATGTTGTCGGAAATGGTGGCGAGGCGTGTGCCGTTGACACTCAAGCCCATAACCCCGGCGTTGAGGGACGATGAAATGCTCATATCTGGGTGCTCCTGCGTCAGATAAGGGCGCAATCTGGAGCGAAGTTGTAAACAAGCGGATAACCAACGTTCATACTGATTCACTTTAGTGAGTCAGTATACGGTAATTGTTTTCCCGGCGGCGACCTAGTTCGTCAGGATCGTGATCGAGATTCGCCGGTTCTGGGCCGCAGCCGGATTGTCCTTGACCAGGGGGTCAGTGTCGGCTTTCCCGGTCACTTCCCGCACACGGGCCGGGTCGATGCCGCTGCGGAGCAGCAAGCGCCGCGCGGCGTTGGCGCGGTCGGCCGACAGGTTCCAGTTGTCGTAGATGGCGTCATTGCGGTACCGGCGGTTGTCGGTATGGCCTACGATCTTGATATCATTCTGGAAGGTTGCGAAAGAGTCGGCAACGACGCCGAGAAGCTCGATCAGAAGGTCCGACGGTTCGCTGCGGCCGACAGGGAAGAGCGGGGTGCTCTCGGAGTCGACCAGTTCCAGAACGATGCCGTCCGGAGACATCTTGATCATGAGGTGTTCTGAAAGCTGCTGGCTTTGCTCGTCGAGCGCGGTCTTCAGCGACTGGAGGTTCTCGGCGATGGCTTGCGTCTCAGCCTCGGACATTCCGGCGGCGGCGGCTTTCTGTTCGGATTCAGCTTCAGCCATGGACGCATTCGACGCCGGGGACTCGATATTGCGCTCGTGCGACGAGCCGGAGCCGGACCTGGCCAGCGTTTCCTCGGTGAATATGGAGTCACCATTCAAAGCATCCGAGCCCCCGCCCGAAATGCGGCTGATCGGAATGGACGGGTTGAAATAGTCGGCAAGGCCCTTGCGCTGATCCTCGGTGGTCGCATTGAGCAGCCACATCAAAAGGAAGAATGCCATCATCGCGGTCACGAAGTCCGCATATGCCACTTTCCAGGCACCGCCATGATGTCCGTCGGCCTTATAGACCTTCTTCCGTCTGATGATGATTGGCTGCACGGCAGCTGTTGGCTCGGTATGCATCGGGCACCTGACTTGTTCAGGTCGTCCAATTATCAGCTTTTGCTCAATTAACCGCGCAGGCGGTACGCGCAGATCGCCCGGCCTTGCTAACGATTCCTCAATCAATTCCCGTTCATTACAGAGTTAGTTAACATAAAATCGCCAAAGGTTCACAATGTCGACCGTGCTGCGCAAAAAGATCGAGGCCCGAGCGGGTATCCCGACCGCAGTGCTGCAGCTCGATGACTTCTGGCAAACCCTGCAAAAGCAAGTTTCGACCTGGATGACCGCCACGCTCGGGACAGAGACAGCTGCAGTCTTGGAAACGCGCAACGTGGTGCCCGGAACAACGGCATCCGGCCAGCTCGACAAGCTGCTGAGCTACGTATTCAACGGGGACTATTCGCCGGGCTTGTGTGCCATCGCGGTCGATGAATTTACGGCCACCGTGAACGCGAGCCAACGCCTGCAACAGCCTCTCGGCGAGTTGTCAGGCGTGTCGGAACTGTTCCGGAAGCTGCTGCTCGAGACGCCCACATCGGCTCTGTGGAATACCATCATCGCGAACCTTGCCGGCCACCTGTCGCTGGGGACTCAAGCTCCGTTGTCTGACTACTCTTCGGCCTCGGGCGGGTTCACCCAGACGCAGCGTTACCTGATGATCGGGTTCACCGCGGCGTACGACGGCCAGGTTGTCCGCGTTTGGATGGTTTTCCACCTCGATTATGTGCTGCGCAACGCCTTTGAGATTGAGCAGCAGGCCGCCCGGATGAGCAAATCCTCCTCAGGGCCCGGAAGTGAGACGCTGCGAGCAAGTGTTAAGTCTTCCATGATAACGGTCGATGGCGTGCTTGACCGTCTGACGCTTACGATCGGTCAATGCTCGCGGTTGGAGGTGGGTCAGTTAATCGCCTTGCCGGATGTCGACACGTCGCGGGTTTCGTTGAGAGCGGAGACCGTGAACGGGAACGTCGATATCGGCCTTTGTGAAATGGGTGTCTGGAAACAGCAGCGCGCCCTGAAACTTAAAACGCCTATTCTCGAGCCCTTTACCCGGGAATTGGCGAATCTTTAACGACGACATCCGGGCCAAGGCGCCGGGGGACGGAGACAAAACGTGAACGCGGCTATCGGACTGACTATAACCATCGTGATGGTGTTTGGCGGCTACCTCATGGCGGGCGGCCGAATGGACATCATCCTGCACTCGTTGCCCTACGAGATGATGATGATCGGCGGGGCGGCCGCCGGGGCCTTCGTCGCATCCAACGACTTCACCACGATCAAGCATACCGCGGGCGACATGGTGACGGCATTTGCAGGGCCGAAGTGGAAGAAGAAGGACTATGCCGATCTTCTCTGCCTGATGCACGAACTCCTCAACGTGCTGAAACAGAACCCCGTAGACATCGAGGCTCACATCGAGGCGCCGCAGGAATCGTCTATCTTCACGAAGTATCCGCGCATCCTCAAGGATCACGATGCGATCGAGATGATCTGCGACACGATCCGGTCGATGATCATGAACTTCGACAACGTTCACCAGGTCGAAATCCTTCTCGAGAAACATCTCGAGAGCCTGGCCGAGGACAAGCTGCACGGATCTCACGCGCTGCAGAGCATGGCTGACGCACTGCCGGCGCTGGGCATCGTGGCCGCCGTGCTCGGCGTGATCAAGACGATGGCCTCGATCGACAAGCCGCCGGAAGTCCTGGGCGGAATGATCGGCGGCGCGCTGGTCGGTACGTTCCTTGGCGTGTTCCTCGCCTATGGCGTCGTTGGTCCGTTCGCAGCGCGCGTGAAACACACGCGCATGGAAGAACACATCTTCTACTCGATGATCGGCGAAGTGCTCGTCTCGAACCTTCACAAGAACCCCGTCAACATCTGTGTGGAAGTTGCCCGCCGGCATGCGCCCTCGCGCGTCCGCCCGTCGTTCGACGAAATCGAACAGGCGATCAGGGAGCTCAAGCAGGCGGCATGAAGCGTGTAGGCTGGATCCTTCTCGGTGCACTGATCCTGGCGCAGCCAGGACAGGCGCTCAAGGACACTCCTGCGGGCCAGGAGCCTGACGCACGCCGTTCTGAATTCTCCAGCGAGCTCGACGCCTTTGTGCGTCAGGCGGTCGATGAAGGGCTACTGGATCCCGCCGGCAAGGCAAAACCATCCGGCGAGCCCAAATCCATCGTTCCGAAAGCCGCCGCAACGGAAGCGCCTCCGGTTGTGAAAAGCGTGGCCGCGCCGCCTGCGGGCGTTACGCTCGATTGCTCCAGGCCGTACCCGCTCGATTTTACCGAATACGCAGAACTGAAGCAGTACAGCGACATTTACGCCTACCGCGAAGAGTCCGGCAATGAAGGGCAGGCGCCCGGGACCCATGCCGGGGGCACCCTCGCCAAAGCCTATCTTGCGCTCGACCTTGCAGCCGAAGCGGCGATGACCGTGAAGACAGGACGCGATCCGCAGTCGGTTGCCGTGCAGAATCTCGCAGTCCTTCTCCAAGGGCAGGGGCCGGCGCCGGCGGCTTACTTCGCCGAACTGGCGGGCTGCTATCCGCAGGCTGGTCTTTGGCAAGCGCTTGCACTTCTTGCCGGGGAGGACGCGGCCGGTGCGGCCCTCCTGACGGAACAGGCTGAGGACTTTGCCGAGCTGCCCCTTCAGTTGAGGGACCGGGCCGCCATCATCGCCATTCCGGCGCTCGACGCGATGAATGAGCGCAAACTGGCCAAGCTTCTGCTGAACAGCTTCTCCGAAGAAGAGATCGCGAACTCGTCGCAGCTTCAATTCAGTGAAGCCGTTCTCGATCTCGGCGAATCCAGTCCGGAGGCGGAGCAACGCATCGAGGGTTTCCTTATCCAGGCGCATTTTCAGGAGGCTGCCCTCGCGTCTCTGGTCCGGCACAAAAGACCGATCAATTCAGCCGTTCGCGAGATTCTGCTGGATGAAGTGGTCACCCGGATCGAGCTTGCCCAGAAAGACACCGACGTGCGGGCGGACTTGCGTTTCGTGCTCGACGAACTGAGCCGCAACTCCATGTACGAGCCCATGATGCGGCTGGCAGATCTCCCCAGCCTGCAATCCGAGACCGCGCGCGAAGAGCTGACCCGGCATCTGGCAGGCAGCCTGCAGCGCGACCTGGCGAGCGAAGATCCGCTCCGCAACATCGCGGCCATTGAAGCTCTGATCAAGGACAAGGGACTGCTTGACGGCGTGCCCGACCGGGCCGCGCTTTACGAAACGGCCACGGTCGTAGCCGTCCGTCTCGGTTTTGGCTCGCTGGGCGAAACGCTGGCATCAAAGGCGAAGGGCGGCGAGGAAGTCGCCGTCGAGCGCGCCGTCCTTGCTTATCGGCAGAAGAATTATGAGGAACTTTACGGTCTCGCTGAAACATATCCGGCCAATCAGCGCATCAACCGGATTGCAGCGTTGGCGGCGATAGATACACGAGAACGTCAAAGACTGACGATGTTCGAAAGCCGCCTGAGCCTTGATCCCGATACGATCCTTGCTCTGATCGAACAGGATGCTTCAACAAGCCACTGGCTGGTCTCCGAACGCTTCTATCAGGCGGCGCTGAAACTGGACGGGGATGATCAGCAATGGCGCGTAGATCGCGTAATGGTTCTGAAGGCCCTTCCTGAGAAGACCTTGGTCCCCGAGCGAATGGCAATGTCCACCATTTCAGGAAAGCTGGACAGCGCGCGCGCGTCGCTTGCACAGTTTTCGGGGGAGACGCCCTGATGTCCAGCGCGATTTATACGTCCCTTGGCCGCCAACAAGGTCTGATGCAGGAGATGCAGGTTGTCGCCAACAACCTCGCGAACTCAAGCACGACCGGCTATAAGTCGGACCGGGCGATCTTCGCCGAGTTCCTTGTCTCACCCGGTTCCCAGGAAGACTCGGTGTCGATGGGCGGTCTCGGCGGGCACGCCTTCAAGATGTCCCAAGGGGACTTCAAGTTCACCGGCAGCCAATTTGATCTTGCCGTTCAGGGCGAGGGGTTTTTCGTTCTCCAGACGCCGCAGGGGCCGCGCCTTACGCGCGCCGGGAATTTCCAGCTGTCCTCCGAAAGCACGCTGATCGATGCATTCGGCAACGGCGTGTTGGGGGCAGGGGGCAATCCGATCACCATTCCCGAGGACGCCAATCAGGTCTCGATCGGGGCTGACGGGTCCATATCCGCCGACGGACAATTGATCGACCGGGTGGGCGTTGTGCGGGCCGAAGGTGAACTGCTGCGCGATTCGAATACCTTCTTTTCGGCTCCGGGCGGGTACGCGCAGTTTGAAGAAGCGAACATCATTCAGGGCGCGCTCGAACAGTCCAACGTCTCGCCGGTTCTGGAAGTCGCCCGCATGATCGAAGTCCAGCGGGCCTACGAAGCGGGCCAGGCCATGCTCGACCGCGAAGACGACCGGATCAGCCAGCTCATCACTTCCCTGCGCGAACGCTGAAGTACGAAATGAAATGAGGAGAAACCCATGAAATCTCTACAGATTGCAGCCTCAGGGATGGCCGCCCAGCAAACGCGGGTGGACGTGATCTCGAACAACATCGCCAACATGAGCACGACCGCCTATCGCCCACGCGTGGCCGAGTTCTCGGACCTCATGTACCAGCAGCACCTCACCCCCGGCACAATCACTTCCCAAACCGGAACAGTCGTGCCTGCCGGGATCCAGATCGGTACCGGCGTGCGGCCTTCGACAGTCTCGATGCAGATCACCCAGGGTGCGCTGCGCCAGACGGATGCCGAGCTTGATATTGCCATAGACGGCTCCGGCTTTCTCGAACTGACGCTGCCCTCGGGCGAGCCGGCCTATACCCGGGACGGCAAGCTCAGCCGCAGCCCGACCGGCGAAGTCGTGACAATGGACGGCTTTCCGCTCGCCGACGGGATTGTCATTCCGGAGGATGCGCAGCGGATTTCCATCAGCCGTGATGGGGAAGTCGTGGCCTACTTCTCAGATGTCCCCGAGGGGCAACCGATCGGAACGATCTCTCTCGTGCGTTTCATCAACGAGAAGGGGCTCGAGGCCCTCGGCGACAACATGTACCGCGAGACGCAAGCTTCGGGCGCTGCCAACCGGCTTGTACCGGGTACAGATGGAGTCGGAGTCCTGCGGCAAGGATTCATCGAGGATTCCGGTGTCGATGTCGTCAAGGAAATTTCGGATCTGATCGAAGCCCAACGCGGGTACGAGCTGAACTCCAAGGTCATCACCGCGTCCGACGAAATGCTGTCGGCCACAACGAGAATGAGGTAGCGCCATGTTTTCGCTGATCGCAGCCGGAATGGGAGCGATGGTGGCCCTCACGGACGCCTCTTCGCTGGTGGCCGCCGAAGTCATTCGTGCGGGCGACGGGGTAACAGTCGCAAATGCAGAGTTGCAGGAAGGGGACGGCCCCGAAGTCTATGACCTGTTCGCGGGCCGGGAAGTGCGCCGGACTGTCTATGTTGGCCAGCCGATCACGCTGGACAATACCCAGCCGGCCCGCCTGGTGACCCGCAACCAGGTTGTGACGATAAAATACATCAAGGGTCCGCTCGAGATTTCGACGTCTGGCCGCGCCATGGGCGACGCCGCCCTGAATGAAAGTGTGAATGTGCTCAACCTTCAATCCCGTCAGATGGTTCAGGGCGTTGTTCAAGCTGACGGATGGGTTCTCGCACAATGAAACATCTCGCAACGCTCTCCTTCGCCGCCTTCGCCGTAACGGCATGTGCCAGCTCGCCGCACGAATCGGTCGAACTCGCCCCGGCCAAATTCGACACCTACCAGGGCCCCTGGGCCTCGGAGACGGCCGGCCAGTCCGCGCCCGAGAATGCTTCGCTCTGGTCCACATCATCCGATTCGCTGCTCAGCATGCGGCGCGCCAAGGATGTTGGTGACCTTTTGACGGTGCTCGTCGAGATGAACGACCAGGCGAGCCTTCAGAGTTCGCTCTCACGCACGCGCGATTCCAACGAGAACATGGCCGTCGAGTCATTCCTCGGGTTGCCGGAATGGGCCAATGGGGTTTTGCCCGGCGGTGCGTCCCTGTCGCCCGCTTATGACTACAACCGGGCATCGGACCTCAATGGCAGCGGCGCGGTGAACCGGGCCGAGAAGGTTACTTTCACCCTGGCGGCGCGTGTGGTCGGTGTCGAGCCGAACGGCAACCTGATCATCCGCGGCTACCAGCAGACGCAGGTCAGCAATGAAGTCCGTTATTTGACGGTTTCCGGTGTAATCCGCGCGCAGGACGTGACCCGCACGAACACGGTTTCCTATGAAAAGATCGCCGATGCCCAACTGGCATATGTCAGCAGCGGTGAGGCGACGGCCAACACCGAAATGAACGCCATTCCGAAACTGCTCGATCGCTATAATCCGTTCTAGGATCACCCCATGAAGAACATCATCGCAGCCATCATCGTCATCGTCTGCATTGTGGCGGGCGGGGTAGGGGGCGATTTCCTCCGGTCGATGTCGTCCGGGCCTTCCGATCCTGCGGCAAAGGCTGAAAAGCCAGCGAAGGATTCTCATGGCGAGAAGAAGGATGATGGTCACGCCGAGAAGAAGAAGGACGATCACGGCAAAAAGCCGGAGAAGGAGAAGAAGAAGGACTCTCACGGCTCTGATGGTCACGGCGCCGAAAGTGCCGAGTCCGAAGTCTACTATTTCAAGTTCACGCGGGAATTCGTCGTGCCGATCATCCGCGAAGGCCGTGTCCACAGCCTGATCATCCTGAACCTGAACCTTGAAGCCGATGGGTCCATTGCCTCGAACCTTCAGAGCATGGAGCCCAAGCTGCGCGACAACATCATGACCTCCCTGATCACGCTCAGTAACGATGGCACCACGTTCGAATCCATCACGAGCGTCGAGAACTACGAGCTGATCCGCAGCACGGTCATGGACAACCTGAAGTCTGTTGTGGGCTCGGGAATCAACAATGTCCTGATCGTCGACATGGCGAAACAGGATATCTGACGGGCAGCCAGATCGAGGCAGGCCCGGCGATCAATCTACAAGATCGGCCGGGGTGCAACGCTGCCCGTGTACTCACCGGCGGCATTGTAGGTATCGATGCTGTACTCATACAGGTCGCCGGTCGGAGCCTGGCTGCCTGACGTCGTGCGGCCATCCCACGAGTAGACGCCGGCGCCGATGCCCAGCGTCTCAGTCCAGACGGCCTGCCCACTCTCGTTCTTGATCGTGAGGACTCCCCGCGATGTGCCGGCCGGTATCTCGCCACTGAACTGAACGGAGTCTCCGGAGAAGGGCAGCCAGGACGATTGCAGGGACAGGGCCTGACTGGGCGATTGCGCAGTCATCGTCCGCGCCAGATCGCTGATCATTGTGGAAATCGATTTGAGGTTTGTGTTGGTGTTCACTTGCTGCTCGAGAGAGGAAAAGGTCGCGAGCTGTTCGACGAATTGTGTCGAATCCAGGGGGGACAACGGGTCCTGGTTTCGCACCTGCGCCGTCAGCAGTTTGATGAAGCTATTGAACTCCTGACCAAACGCCGGCTGGCTGGTAGGAGCCGTGGCAACCGAAGACGTGCCGGTATTGGAAACGTTCGATACAGTGGTCATTGGCTGGGCTCCTAGAGTTTCATGTCGAGACGCCCGCCCGGCGGCATGCGGGGCGATGTCTGGTTGTTGTTTGCGATCACCGGCTCAAGCGCTGCGGCAGCGCCCGCTTCGTTCAGGAGGCCCTGCCGTGCGAAAGGGTTGGGCGTGGGCGAATGCTGGGCGTTCTGTTGCTGCTGCTGGAAGCTCATGTTCTGGCTGGTGATGCCGTGACGCTCCAGTGCCTGGGTCAATTCGAAATGCATGAGGCGCAACTGGCGCATCGCTTCAGGCGACTCGCCGGTGACGGTTACATGCTGCAGGCCGTTTGCATCGAACTTGAAGTCGATCGAGACACGGCCGAGTTCGGGAGGATCCAGCTGGATCACGATCCGGTCCGCGTCTCCATTGTCCGCAGCGGTCGAGACGATGCTGGTGATGTCGGCAGGGGAGGCAACAAGGACGGCGTTGGCGGGCGCCATGGCCGGAGGCACCACCACCGAGGTGCTGGAGGACTGGATCGCGGCAGGAGCCGAAGCGACCGCTGCCAGGGCCGGAGCACCCTGTGTGGAAGGACCGGGCGCCTCGGAGGCCGCAAGCTGTTCACCTGTGCCAAGCACATCCGCGAAGACCAAGGCGTCTGAGGCCGGTAGGGGCGGCCCGGAAGGGGGGGTATCGCTGACTTGGCCGCTGTCTGGCTTTGCGATGCTTCGGGAGTTGATCGCCGGGCTCGACGCGGCCACGGCTGGAACAGCGCTGGCAACCGGCTGGCTGACTGTTGTCTGGACGTCCAGAGCGGCCGCCACCACGCCGAAAGCAGACGTAGGCGCGGTCGCCAACGCCACAGGCTCGCTGTGGGTGCCGGTTTCGGCCGATCTGTCTGCGCCTTTGTCTGTTCTGGTCGCAGAGCCATCGCGAGAGGCGGGGGCGGACGCTGCGATTTCTCCCTCAGGAACATTCAAGCCTGCGCTTGCGCCCGCGTCCGCTCGAGATGCTGTCGCCGTTGGGAGCACCAATGGTTTGGAAGCGTCTGTTGCGGGGACTGTACCGGCGTCTACCGACTCCGGATTCTCGGGTTTCGCGATTGCTGGCTCTGCGATTTGCGGCGTGGCCTCGATTGACGAGGCGGTATTCTGGTCCGTTTCCAATCGGCCCGCCGGCGCCGCCAACACGATTTTAGCTGGAGTTTGCAGATCAATGCGATCGGCATCGGCCGTGATCTTCCGGGCCACTTCAGGCAAGGCTTTAGGATCGGCGGGTTGGGGACCGCTCTGAATGGCCGGCAGGCTGTCCACGGGAAGCCCTTCAGGTCCCGCTGCCGCGATGCCAGCCTTGGTGCTTCTTGGATCAACCAGGCCGGGACCTGTTTGTGTTGCCGCTACCAAACTGGAGCCCGCCGCTAGTTCAGCTGACTCGATGCCGGGCAGGATCGTTCCAGCGATATCTGTTGCCGGCCGACCAAGCGCAGGTTCACCGGCCGCCGAAATGCCCAACAAACCATCCTGCGAAAACGCCGGAAGCGTCGCCATGCCGGCGCCCAGCGGCAGGGAGGGGGAGGCCGCTTGCGCGAGTGCAAGCTCCTGCGGTGCGGTGCCGAGTGGTTTAGTTTGCGAGGTGCGCGCCTTGGACAAAAGCTCGGAAAATTCTTCGCCGCTGCCCGGATTGGCCAAACGACGGTTCGGCGCTTCCTGAGCGGGAGACTCAAGGGGTCTGAAGATTAGATCAGTTGCGAGGGCCATTCGGAAAGTAACTTCCTGCTGTTAACCTTAATACAACCATGCCCCGTAAAATATGCGTTAACCGAACGCGCTGTTTTGGTAACTTCGTAGACGGATCAAACCGGAGACCGCTCACATGGCACTTTCAGTTATGCCGGGCATGGCCACCGCCGATATCAAGTCAGCCACGCCGAATGCTCCAATGTCAGAGCGCGAAACGGCGGAACAGGATATCCGGCAGCGCTTCGAACAGATGTTGTGGGCGGAAATGCTGAGCCATGCCGGGCTCGAGAAAGCGCTGACACAAGGGGGCGGAGAAGCCGCTTCTTCCTTTTCCAGATACGTCGTTGAGTCCATCGCCAAGGATCTCGCCGCAACCCATCCGTTGGGGCTGGGAGAGCATGTTGACCTGCCATCCTCCGAAAACCCTGCCGCAAATCTGGATACGCCCAAATGACTGAGCAACGCGTGATCGCGGCACTGATGGACATCCTGGAGCGGGAGCAGGTGCTGCTCAAATCCGGACGCGCCGCAGAAGTGGCCGAGTTGATCGGAGAGAAGATGATTGCGCTGCAGAACTTTGAAGAGTTTCTGCAAACCGGTGGATTGAGGACAGTCGCTCCGGAGACGCGGCGCGGCATCGAGCGGATCATTCAGACGGCGGAGGAAAATGCAGCGCATATGGACGCCGTTCGGAACGGTGTCCGCCACGCCCTCACACGGCTGGAGAGCCTCCATACGGGCGCGCAGGTTGGATCCTACGGACGCGGCGGCATACAACTCTCTTTTTCGAACGCAACGGGCTCTTTCAGCAGAAAAGCCTAAACCGGATTAACCAGAGATTCAGCCTTGGGTGCTATCCTTTTGAATAATGAAGCCAAGACCGCTTCGGGGATTTCCCCACTGTCAGGATGACACATACCGAGCAACCCGCCGCGCACTGACGATGGCGAAATACCCAAAGGAATAAAGTATGTCCAGTATCCTGACCAACAACAGCGCAATGGTCGCCCTTGAAACCCTGCGCAACATCAACCGCAACCTTGAAGGCGTGCAGAGCGAGATTTCGACCGGCAAGAAAGTTGCCAACGCGAAAGACAACGCCGCCATCTGGGCCATCTCGACGGTCATGTCGACCGACGTCTCGAGCTTCAAGCAGATTTCCGACTCGCTGAACCTCGGTTCCTCGACGGTCGGCGTTGCCCGCTCGGCCGCTGAAAAAGTCGTGTCGACCCTTCAGGAAATGAAGAACCTCATCGTTTCGGCTCAGGAAGGGAACGTCGACCGCGACAAGATCCAGACTGACGTCGAAGCCCTTCGCGGCACGATCAGCTCGATCGTAGGTGCTGCACAGTTCAACGGCCTGAACCTCATCGACGGTTCTTCCACCGCTGACGTGGACGTTCTGTCTTCGCTTGACCGCAACTCTTCGGGCGCCGTGTCCGCCTCGTACGTCTCGATTGCCCGTCAGGACCTGTCGCTGAGCAATACTGCGACCGCTGCAACGTTTGGCGCTACGGCAGTGACCAACACGACGATCATCAACAACGGCGGCACCGCTGCTGGTACGGCCGCTTCGGTCGCCAACGCTGCCACCCAGAACATCACCATTGCATCGGTTGCTGCTGGCAACAGCTACCGTATCACGCTGAACGATACAGCCGGAGCAAACAGCGTGGGTACGCGCTCGTTTGAGTATGTTGCCGGCACGACCGATAGCGTCGAATCAGTGGCTGCAAACCTCTCCAACCAGATTTCGACCTTCTTCGCAGCAACGAACGAGACCGGATACTCGGTGTCGCGCGCAGATGACGTGATCTCGATCGTCAACAGCTCGGGTGGCGCAGTCAGCATCACCGCTGTATCGGCTACGGGTGGCACGGCCGGCACGAGCGCTGGCGGCCTCGGCGCACTCAATAACATCGATGTTACTTCCGATGCTGGTGCAACGTCAGCTCTCACCTCGATCGAAACGCTGCTTGGCGTGGCGATCGACGCTGCTGCAGAGTTCGGTTCTTCGCAGAAGCGCCTTGGCGCTCAGAACGAGTTCGTCTCGACACTGATCGACTCGTTCACCTCGGGTATCGGCGGTCTCACCGACGCTGACATCGAAGCTGCTTCGGCGAAATTGCAGGCTCTGCAGGTTCAGCAGCAGCTCGGCGTTCAGGCTCTGTCGATTGCCAACCAGCAGCCGCAGTCGCTTCTGTCGCTGTTCCGCTAAACTAACGACTAGGCCCGGGGGCAAGATGCCCCCGGGTTTCCTACATAGATCCAGGAGGGCGAGTTGCAGGCATTGGCGTACAAGGCGTATGGCGAGATTTCGCAACGCACTGCCGGCGACAAGGAAGTTGAGTACGCTCTTTTCCTCCAGATCACCGAGGCGCTCGACAGCGTCAAAGACCCCGAAACACGCTCCCTCTCAGACTGGGCCGATGCGCTAAGCCGGAACCAGCAGTTGTGGACAATCATTGCGACAGACCTGCTGCAGCCCGGCAACGCATTGCCGGACGATCTCAAGCGCAGCCTGCTTTTCCTTTCCGAATATGTCCGCCAGACGAGCTTCAAGGCCCTGGAAGGCGAGGAACGCATTCCTGATCTCATTGAAGTCAACAAGACCGTCATGGCCGGGCTCGTCCGCCAGTCGGAATACAGCGTGGAAGAGGAGGGGGTCTGATGTCCGGACTTGTACTGAAAATAGCGCCAGGTGAACGCTTCATCGTCAATGGCGCCCTGCTCGAAAATGGCGACAAGCCGGCCCGTATCCGGATCTCGGATGCAAACGTCCGCGTACTGCGTTGCCGGGATGCGCTTCGGCCTGAAGATGTAGACACCCCCGTGAAGCGCATCTATTTCGCCATCCAGTTGCTGATTACCGGAGACCTCGATGTGGTGGACACGGTGCCGGCGATTGACGCGGAATGCGTTGCGCTGCTCGACATCTTCCGTCCGTTCAATTCCGAACTGATCCCGACCCTTCGCTCCATGCTCAGCCGCGGGAATCACTACTCGGCGCTTTGCCACCTGCGCCAAATCCTGGCTATCGAAGCACAGCTTCTCGGGCGCCAGGCCGCGCTTGGCGGCCTGCCGGCCAAGGTGGCATAGGCGATGTATCAGCCGGTCATTCCTCTCACAGGGAACGGCGGATGGAAATTCCTGCAGTCGACATATGATCGCCAGCTGCAAAGTCTTTCCAACTCGCCGCAGGTCAAGGCAGACCGGTCATACTTGGTCGAGAAGTTCTCGGAACCCGTCACCAAAGAAGCGTTCCTGAATGACAAGCGACTGATGCGGGTGGCGCTGACGGCGTTCGATCTCGGCGGTGAGGAGTGGAAACGCGGCTTTATCGACAAGGTTTTGAAGGAAGCCAGCGATCCGGAGAGCACATTCCTCGCCCGTTTGAACAACCCGAAGTACGCGGCGTTTGCGAATGCCTTCAAGCCCGTGAACGGCACGATCACGATCACGCCGGAAGCGCTCGACAAAATTTCAGCCGAGTTCGACAAATCGACGTTTGAAACGGCTGTCGGCAATGTTGATGACTCGATGCGATTGGCGCTCAACTACGAGGCCGATATCAAGGGGCTGACGGGCAATGGCTCCAGCGAAACAGCGATCCTCTACCGGCTGCTTGGAAATGTGCCGGTCCGCACGGTTCTGGAAACGAGCCTCAATCTGCCTACGGACATTCGCAAATTGCCGATCGAGAAGCAGGCTGAGATTCTCAAGAACGGCATCCAGAAGCAGCTTGGCATAAGCGATGTGAAAGACCTTGCCGACCCTGATCAAGTGGACCGGCTCATCAAACGCTTCCATGCGCTCGAATCTGTAAGGAACGGCGCGGCCAACTATTCGCCCGCAGCCAACGCGCTGACGCTGTTGAACGGCAGCATCGGCGGCCAGGGAGGGATCAACCTGCTTCTCAGCGGACTCTGATCAGCGCTTGACCATTGTCACGGCTATTGGCGGCGCCGGGTTTGATGCAGGCTTTGTTTCCAGAATACCCCGCAGCTCCTTGAACGAGCTTTCGATGCCTTCGGCCTTGCGGGTTGCCACAAAATTGTCGAGCGCCGGAAACAGCGAAATCGCGCGGTCAGAGTTCATGTCCCGGCCGAACTCGTAGAGGTTGGCACGCAGCATCGGGGCAACCTCTTCGTAAAGCGCGATCATCCGCCGATACTCCCGCAGAAGGTCATTTTCTTCAGCCGTTGCGGCCTTCGGCAAACAGCGCGACACACTTCGCAGCACATCGATCGCCGGGAAACGGCCCCGTTCGGCGATTGGCCGGGCGAGAATGATATGTCCGTCCAGCATCCCCCGGATCATGTCTGCGACGGGCTCTTCTAGGTCGGATCCGGCGACGAGCACTGAGAAGACGGCCGTGATGTCGCCCTCTCCCTCAGTTCCGGGGCCGGCGCGTTCTGCAAGTTCGGCAATCACGCGCACCGTCGAAGGTGGGAAAGCGTTCAGCGCGGGCACTTCTCCGGCCAGCAGGGCCGTTTCGCGGTGTGCTTCCGCAAGACGGGTGATCGAGTCGAACAGGAACAGCACATTGTGCCCCTGGTCGCGGAAATGTTCAGCCGTGGCGATGGCGCAGTTGGCGGCGCGCTTCTTGGCGCCTGGTGACTCGCTCGCTGTCGCTGCGACGACAACGGTCCGCTTGCGCATTTCGGGCGTCAGTGTGTGCTGGATGAAGTCATTGACCTCGCGGCCCCGCTCGCCGATCAGGGCGATGACCACGCGGTCCGCTTCCAGCCCGGTGGCGAGCGACCCGAGAAAGGTCGATTTCCCGATGCCGGAGCCGGCAAACAGGCCGAGCCTCTGGCCGCGGCATATCGGCAGCAGCGTGTCCGTCACCGCCCATCCTGTGGCCAGCCGGGGTCCCAGGCTCCGGCGCGCGTGCGGGGGGAGGGCAGGAGCATTCAGCGGCCGGATGCTCGCCCGCACGGGCGCGGCAGCCGGGTCGCCACCGGACACTTCGCCGCGATAGTTGATGATATGGCCGAGCCAATGATCCCCGGGCTCGATACGGGCTTCCTGCTCGATTTCGACCCGGTCACCGATGCGGATCGTGTCGCAAGGTGAAAAGAGCAGCGCGGTAACACTTTCGCCCGACACGCTGAGGATCTCGCCATGGATGGTCTGGTCGGGCTTCCGGATCTGGATTTCGTTGCCGACACCCGCCAGTTCGCTGACTCCTGCGAGCTTCAGCATGCCGGGAGCGACATCAGTCACGGTGCCCCAGAGGCGATAGAGCTGGCTGGGGAGGGAGGTGGCGAGCGTGTGCAAGTAAACAAAACCCCTTCGGTTGTTAACCTATTCTTTAATTAATCGGAACATTTTCTCAAAAGGTTAACCACGGTGCCTTTCTCATGATTTCGGACGTGCAGCTGTTTCAGGTTTACGGCGCGATGGCCCGCTACGCGGCCGAAGCGCAAAGCGTGAGTGCGACCAACATCGCCCGGGCCAACGAACCCGGGTACAAGGCGAAAGAGATCGAATCGTTCGATGCATTCCTGGCGCGGGTGTCGAATTCTGCGGCTGCCGATCCGATGACGGCATCGTTCCGGGTAACAGAGTCACACGGCCCGATGTCGCCCAACGGCAACTCGGTCAGCCTCGAGCAGGAAATCTTCAATTCCGCAGAAGCCATGGGCCAGCACAGCCTGGCGCTCTCCGTCTACACCAAATCAATGGACCTGTTGCGCACCGCAATCGGCCGCCGCGGCTAAGGGAGCATTAAATGAACCCGCTCAAGGCAACCATGATGCAGGCCATCCAGGGCATGGAGCTGCAGACAAAACGGATGGGCCTCTCTTCGGAGAATATCTCAAACGTCGATACGCCTGGCTATCAGCGCAAGCTTCTGATGGTTGCGCCACAACCGCCGAATGCCGACGCGTTCCTCGAGACGCGCGTCCAGCTCGACCGGACCGAAGGCGTGCGCAATTTCGATCCGGATCATCCGATGGCCGACCCCGATGGCTACGTCACCCAGTCCAATGTTTCACTCGTGACCGAGCTGGCCGACATGCGCGAAGCCAACCGGTCCTACGAAGCCAACCTCAATTCGTTCCAGCAAGCCCGGACTATGTACCGGTCCTTGCTGGATGTCCTGCGCCGCTAGGGAGACCTGAATGTCTAATCTGGGGTTCAATCCATACAGTGCCTTCAACGCCGCAACCCGTGCGATCGATACCGGCGGCGCGGTCGCCAAGACGGACGCGGCCGGAAGCCAGATTGCCGAGGGCATCGGCGATTTCCGCGCCGCCTTGCAGCAGGCCGAGCAGACCGCCATGCAGACCGCTGTAACTGGCGCTGACCCGCATGCCATGGTGCAGGCGCTGAGCAATGCCGAGCTGATGCTCGATGCGGTTGTCACGATCCGCGACAAGGTGGTGGAAGCCTATCAGGAACTGCTGCGGATGCCGGTCTGAGGCAGGTATCCAGTCATGAGCGAAAGCGAAATCTTTGAAGTGCTGCGCGCCAGCCTGTGGGGCGCGGTGATGATGGGTCTGCCGATCCTCGCGACCACGCTGGTCGTCGGTTTTGCGATCGGCCTTCTGCAGGCGCTGACCTCGATCCAGGAAATGACCCTGACCTTCATCCCGAAGATCCTTGCGGTCGTCATAGTCTTCTTTCTCTCGCTCGGTTACATGACCAAGGTCGCGCTCGACCTGTTCAATAACTGGGTCATTCCCTTGATTGCTGGATAGATTTCGACATGCCGAATTCGAAACCGTATGGTGGCCTGACCAACCCGACCTCACTGCTTGCGATCGGCTTGATGGTCGTCATCCTGTTCATGATCCTGCCGATGCCGGCCTGGGTCATCGATATCGGCCTGACCGTGTCGTTTGCGCTTTCGATCCTGATATTCACGACCGTGATCTTCGTGGAGAAGCCGCTCGATTTCTCCTCTTTTCCCAGCATTCTTCTCGCGACGCTGATCCTGCGCCTGGCGCTGAACGTCGCCTCGACCAAGCTGATCATCGGGCAGGGACACACGGGCACGGACGCCGCCGGCCATGTGATCGAAGGCTTTGCCATGTTCGTTATGGGCGGTGAGCTGTTTGTGGGCCTGATGGTATTCGCCGTGCTGATGATTGTGAACTTCATGGTCATCACCAAGGGCGCCGGCCGTATGGCGGAAGTGGGAGCGCGCTTTGCCCTTGATGCCATGCCCGGCAAGCAAATGGCCATCGACTCCGACCTCGCCGTGGGCGCGATTACGCATGAAGAGGCCAAGCTCCGCCGCGCGCGCGAGCAGGAAGAGGCGGCTTTCCTCGGTTCACTCGATGGCGCGTCGAAATTCGTGAAAGGGGACGCAATTGCGGGCCTGTTGATCACCACCCTGAACCTGGTGGCCGGCATGGGCTTCGGCCTGCTGTCACACGGTCTGAGCTTCGAAGAAGCTCTTCAGAACTACTCCATCCTGACGGTGGGCGATGGTCTGGTCACGCAAATCCCTGCCGTGATCGTTTCGATATCCGCAGCGCTCCTCCTGTCCAAGGGCCGGGAAGAAGGCGCCATAGACCGCGCTCTTGGCGTGCAGCTCAGTGCAAGTTCTACACCGCTGCTGATTGTCGGCGGCGTGATGGCGGTCTTTGCCTTTCTGGGTCTTCCCTTTATCCCGTTCATGACGGCGGCAGCCGGTTTCGTCTTTGTGGCCTTCCTGATCCGCAAGGAGGAAAAGCGCAAAGCCGAAGAGAAGGCCAATCCTGCGCCATCCACCCAGCCTACTGTCGCGAAAATCGGCGATTCGATTTACTCCGACGAAATCCATCTCGAAGTTTCGCCGGACCTCGTGAACCTTGTCCTGGTCGGCGAGAACGGCTTCGAAAGCCGGATCGACAAGATCAGACGCTACATCGCCGAAGAGTATGGCTTCGTGTTGCCGGCAATCCGGATGACCGACAATCCGACCCTGAAGAAGAACGAATACCGCATCCGCATCCAGGGCGTGCGTCTCGATTCGGGTTTCCTGCGTCCCGGCAACGTGCTGGCCCTCATCGAGGATAACCAGCTGCCTCACCTGCAAGGCGAGAAGGTCCGTGAACCGGTTTACAAGGCTGCGGCGCGCTGGCTGCCGAATGGCCGGAAGCAGGAACTTGCGTCCGCCGGTATTCCGACGGTCGAGCCCATGGAAGTGCTGGCGACCCACATGCTCGAGGTGATCCAGTCCAACTTCGCGCTCGTCTTTACCAGGATGGTCATGGTCGAAACGCTTGAATCCCTGACCAGGATTACCGATACCGACCGTGCTCAGGCGAACCAGCGCTTCCTCGACGAGTATATTCCGGGCAAGGTCACACCCGAAGTGCTGCTTTCGGTCCTGCGCCTTCTGCTGGCCGAGCGCATCTCCATCCGGAACCTGTTCCTGATCGTCGAGACGATCGCCGAAGTGAAGCCGATGGGGCTTGGCGTGCCGCGCATTGTCGAACTCGTGCGCCAGCGGTTGGCGTTCCAGATTGTCGACCGGCTGCAGGATGACCAGGGTCGCCTCCCGCTTGTCCAGTTGTCTGCGGGCTGGGAACAGAAATTCACGGAGTATGAAGTCAATGGTGAAAGTGGCAGCTCCGATATCGCGCTGCCGCCGGAACTCTTCGGCGAGTTGATCACGGCGATCCAGGGGAAACTGAACGAAACTGCGCAGAAAGGGATTGTTGCCGCTGTCGCCACGACGTCAAAACGCCGCCGCTTCCTGCAAACGGTCCTCGCCAGCAAGGGCATTCGCAACGCCGTTGTCGCCTACGAAGAAATCAGCGCCAAGAGCAAGCCCTACATCATCGGCGTTGCGTAATGGACCTCGGCCTTCCGTTGTCGGACGACCTGACAGCTTGGATTGCGCTGTTTATGACGGTCGTGGCGCGGCTGTCCTTCATCATCTTCTTCTTGCCCGGGATTGGCGAACAGGTCATTCCAAATCGGGCACGCGCGTTCCTGCTGGTCGGCGTGGCTCTGGCGATCACCACATCAGGGTTCATTACGGGGCCGGCCAGCACGGACTTGACAACATTGTTCGGACTTCTGGTCACCGAGATCTTTATTGGTTTCGCGCTTGGTGTGATGCTGCGCGCGACGATCTGGATGATGACGATTGCCGGATCCGTCATCGCGCAGTCCATCGGGCTCTCGCAGTTCCTGGCTCCGGCCCTGGAGCACGAGGCGCAAACGTTGACGGCGAATCTTCTGTCTATGGCGGGCGCCGCGGTGCTGCTGTCGGCAAACTTTCATGTCGAAGTGATCGTGTCGCTGATGCGCCTGTATACGGATATTCCGCTCGGTGCCTTGACGTTGCTCAGCGGACCGATGCTGGCCCAAAGCCTCTACTCCGCCTTCGGATTTGCGCTTCTGCTTGCCTGGCCGTTTGTCGCGGTGAATCTGCTCTACAATGTCAGTCTCGGCTTCATCAACAAGGCCTTGCCGTCGCTTATGGTGGCGTTCGTCGGTGCGCCCTTCATGGTGGGGGCAGGGACCATGATGCTCGCCCTGTCGATTGCGGGCCTCCTGATCGCGTGGAAGGACCGCGCGATGCAGGTCGTTGGTTGGATGTGAGATAGAAGATGGCCGAGCAGGACGACAGCGGCGAAAAGGAATTTGATCCCACAGAGCAGCGCCTGACCCAGGCGCGCGAGGAAGGCAACATTCCGCAGTCCAAGGAAGCCAACGCGTTCGCGCTGACGCTTGGCATCGTGGTTGCGGCTTTCGTGCTGAACGCCCTGGTGGGCAAGACCCTGTTCGAAGACTTCGCCTCAATGCTGTATCATGGCGATGTCTATGCCGAGGACATGTTCAACGGCGGCGGCACCGCCACATGGGGCTGGATCGGCAGTGTCATGCTGCATCTCCTGCCAATCTTCCTTGTGCTCGCTGCGATCGTGCTCGGTTCCCTGGTCGTCCAGCAGGCGATCACCTTCTCGATGAAGAAGATCGAACTTGACGTCAAAAAGATATCGCCGATGGAGACTTTGAAGAAGCGCTTTGGCACGAGTGGTCTGCTCGACTTCCTCAAAGACACCGTCAAACTGCTCTTTGCGGGGGGGATCGGCGTCATCTTCCTGATCCAGTTCATGGAGGACTATTACGCCACCGCAGAAATGCAGATGGGCGACTTCTACCAGTTCACGTTTGATCAGGTGCTCCGCCTGATCCTCTATTTCCTCGCCTTCCAGCTTGCGCTCGCCTTGATCGACCTGCCGCTCCAGCGACAGCTGCATCTCAACAAGCTGAAAATGTCGCGCGAAGAGATGAAGAAGGAGATGAAGCAGAGCGAGGGCGATCCGGAGATGAAGATGAGGCGCCGCGAAAGGGCCTCGAAAATATCACGTGGGCAGATGTTGCAGAACGTGAAGACGGCGACGGTCGTGATGGTCAACCCGACCCACTACGCTGTTGCGCTGAAATGGGATCCCGACAGCCAGAAGGCGCCGGTCTGCGTGGCCAAGGGTGTTGATCACATGGCAGCGAAGATCCGCGAAATTGCGGCCGAGAACAAAGTGCCTATCTACCGTGATCCTCCAGCGGCGCGATCGCTCTACAATCTGGTCGAGATTGACGAGGAAATCCGCCCGGAACACTTCGCCGCCGTCGCCGCCGCGATCCAGTTCATCGACCGCCTCAAGAACCCGACGCAGGGCTAACCGATGGCGTCAAAGAAAGATGTCCTGCAGAAGATCGTAGCCCTGAAACGCCAGAGCGCCGAGCAGCACGTGCGCATGCTGCAGCTGGAAGTAGAGCGGATTGAGCGCGCGATCAGCGCGCTTGTGGGCGCTCTGAATTCCATGGATGAGGGCAGGGCGGGCATAGATGCTCACCTGCTGGCCGAAGCGCATGGACATGTCGGTAAGGTGATCAAGGACATCGCCGTTCGCCGGGCCGAGCTATCTGGCAAGCGACTCGAATTGCATGACGCGCGCGAAGCCCTGAAGCGTGTTTTCCATTCGCAGGAGCGACTGGGTGAGGTTGTTCCGGGCAAGTAGAATAAACTGAAGGCTGCGAAACCCGAATTTACTCGGGAAAAATTTCTATTGCAGTCGACAGAGATAATTTCTGAAGTAAAAAATACCAAGTGAAATATTTTATGCTCTTAGATGTTTTCAATGCGGCCTGTACTTTTTGACGTTCAAATCATCGTAAACTCAGTATACTGCATATTAACCAGATAAACCTATTTCTCGATTCTGGGCGAATGAGCCCGTGCGAGGAGTGGTTTTCATGTTGAAGGTGTTTGGCGGCAAGCCCACGGTCGAATTTGAGGGTTACTTCAATGCGATCATGCGATCGCAGGCGGTCATCGAGTTCAAGCCGGATGGTACGATCCTCACAGCCAATGACAATTTCCTGAGAGTGTTCGGTTATTCGTTGAGCGAAATCGAGGGCCGCCACCACTCGATGTTTGCCAAACCTGAGTATGCAGCAAGCCCGGACTACCGCAACTTCTGGGATCGCCTGAACCGGGGCGAATTCGTCAGTGACAAGTTTCGCCGCATCAGCAAAGGCGGGAAGGATGTCTGGATTCAGGCAACCTACAATCCCATTTGCGACAAGTCCGGACAGGTTGTGAAATTGGTGAAGTTCGCCACCGACATCACCGCTCAGGAAGAGCTCTCGCAGATTTCAGCTTACAAGAGCGCCGCGTTTGAAGCCTCTCAGGTCGCCACTATGGTGATCGACCGCGACTTCAAAGTCACTTATGCCAACAAGGCCACGATCGACCTTATGACGAAGCATGGTGACGCCTTCAAAATTCTTTGGCCCACATTTGATACGTCTAAAGTGATCGGCTCCAACATCGACATGTTCCATAAGAATCCGTCGCACCAGCGCCAGATGCTTTCGGACCCTTCTCGCCTGCCTCACCGCACAGATATAACCGTCGGTGAACAGAAGTTTGCGCTCGAAGTCGGCGCAGTTTTCGATGCCAAGCGCGCGTACGTGGGCAATGTTCTTCAGTGGGTTGATGTTACCCAGACGCGGTTTAACGACGGGGTAGTGCAGTCGCTCAAATCTTCTCAGGCGATGATAGAATTCCAAATAGACGGCACAATCATCGACGCCAATTCCGCTTTCTGCCAAGCAATGGGATATTCGCTCGACGAGATCAGAGGCAAGCACCACTCGATGTTTGCAACACCGGAATATGCTCGCAGCCCCGAGTACAAGGCATTCTGGGATAAACTGAAAGGCGGGGGTTTCGCCAAAGATCGTTTCTGCCGTATTGGCAAAGGCAACCGAGAAGTCTGGCTTGATGCCACCTATACGGCCATCACTGACGCGTCGGGCAAGGCATATAGAGTCGTCAAGTTTGCGTCTGACGTGACGCAGAACGAATTGGGGATCAGAGCATCCGAAGCTGAACGTGTTGCGCGCGCAGCTGAACAGTCGAATGTAGTCAATGGCCTCGCCGAAGCTCTTGGACATCTGGCCGACGGCAACCTGACAGCGCGCATCAGCCAGCCATTCCCCGGCGAGTATGAAAAGCTGCGGAGCGACTTCAACGAAGCCATGGGCAAGCTGCAGGACGCGATGAAAACCATCATCGTCAATGCCGGTGGCATCCATTCAGGCGCCGGTGAGATCAGTCAGGCCTCTGACGACCTCTCCCGCCGCACAGAGCAACAAGCTGCCAGCCTTGAGGAGACCGCTGCGGCTCTCGACGAGATCACCGCGACCGTCCGCAAGACAGCGGAAGGCTCCAAGCAGGCCAACGGCGTTGTCGCAACGACCCGCTCCGACGCTGAAGCGTCGGGTCATATTGTGCAGGAAACGGTCGCCGCTATGGCGGAAATCGAGAAATCTTCGAAGCAGATATCACAGATTATCGGCGTGATCGACGAAATCGCCTTCCAGACAAACCTGCTGGCGCTGAACGCCGGCGTGGAAGCAGCACGGGCGGGCGATGCGGGCAGGGGCTTTGCGGTCGTCGCGTCCGAAGTGCGGGCGCTCGCGCAGAGGTCTTCCGAGGCGGCTAAAGAGATCAAGCAGCACATATCGGCAAGCTCGCAGCACGTGGAAACAGGCGTCGAACTCGTCGGCGAAGCTGGCAAGGCGCTGCAGAAGATCGTGATCAAGGTCAACGAGATCAGCGGTCTGGTGTCTGAGATCGCAGCATCGGCCCAGGAGCAGTCGTCAGCTTTGGCGGAGGTGAACACCGCGATAAACCAGATGGACCAAGTGACGCAGCAAAACGCCGCAATGGTTGAGCAGTCGACGGCCGCCAGCCACTCCCTGACCCAGGAAGCTGAAGAACTGATCAGCCTGGTCTCGCGCTTCCAGACTGGAATTGCCCCGGCCCAGACCCACGCCCGCACAAAGGCGAAGCCGAAGTCCAACGCCTACCCACCCGTGCTGCAGCAGCGCGAGCGGGTTGCCCGGTTTGCGTCAAATAGCGGCAGCGCCGCACTCAAGGCCGACGACGATTGGCAGGAGTTCTAGGGCGAAGGGCAAGCGATAAGCCCGCATCCATAGTGTATCCCGCCGCCGCGCCCTCCACGAATGTGGACCCGGCGCGGCGGAGGGAGGCCACCCGGATGCAGACCGCAAAATCCAGAAAGCAGGACATCATCCATACGAAAGTAAGGATCTGTTTGCCAATCCCGATATAATTCTTGTTGCCGCTGCAGGAGCTTGAGTACGCCGCATGAATCCCTTGGCTGCCTCACCCCGCTCCCGAACCTTGATTGAGGGTGAATACGCTTTAACCCAGCGTAACTTCGATCAGATTGCTGCCTTCCTGAAGGATGAAACCGGCATTGCGCTGACCGAAGCCAAGGCGACGCTCGTCTACTCGCGCCTGGCCAAGCGAATCCGAAAGCTTGGCCTCGCCAGCTTCGACGAATATTGCGCCTTTGCCGTCAGCCCTGCGGGAGCAGGGGAGCGTACCGAGATGATGGCGGCTCTGACCACCAACGTCACCCGGTTCTTCCGTGAACCCCATCATTTCGACCATTTCCGCGCCAGCGTTGGCCCGCGACTTATCGAGGCGGCGAAAAGCGGAGCCCGTGTTCGACTTTGGTCCGCCGCCTGCTCGAGCGGCGAAGAGCCTTACTCGCTGGCTCTGACGATCCTCGGACTTTGCCCGGACATCGGTCGCTACGATCTTCGCATCCTCGCCAGCGACATTGATCCCAACATCGTGGCGAAAGCCAAGGCGGGCCGCTACCGCGAGGACGCCGTTGCGCCCATTCCGCCCGCGTTGAGAACCCGCTGGCTCGGCCGCGAAGGCGAGCGCGACGGGATGTGGACCGTCCGCCCGGAAGTGCGTGATCTCATCGTATTCAAGGAGCTCAATCTCATCGGTGATTGGCCGATGCGCGGACAGTTCGACGCGATCTTTTGCCGAAACGTCGTCATCTATTTCGAAGAAACCACCCAGGCGTTCCTGTGGAACCGATTCAAGAATGCCCTGACGCCAGAGGGCAGGCTGTACATCGGCCATTCCGAGCGGGTTGATGTCGCGGGTTACGAAAGCGACGGACTGACCGTCTACAAACTTTCAGGGGCGCGCCGATGAAGAAAATCCGCGTTCTTGTCGTCGACGACTCCCCAACCATCCGTGGGCTGATAACTGCGGCCCTCTCCGCGGATTCCAGCATCGAAATCGTCGGCACGGCTGGCGATCCCATCGAGGCGCGCGCGGCGATCAAGGAACTCAATCCCGACGTCATTACCCTTGATGTCGAGATGCCGAAGATGAGCGGCATCGAATTTCTCGAGAAGATCATGCGGCTGCGGCCGATGCCGGTGATCATGGTATCGACCCTGACGCAGGCAGGCGCCTCCGTCTCGATCGACGCCTTGGCGCTGGGCGCCTTCGACTGTGTCGGCAAGCCCGACTTCGAGGACCTGGTCGACAAAGTCAAAGCTGCTGCGCGTGCGCACGTTAGGGGAGCGGGAGACCGCGCAGCCCCCAGTCCGCGTCAGGCCGGATATCGCCCGGCAAACAAGATCATCGCCATCGGCTCTTCGACAGGCGGCGTGGAAGCGCTGATGCAGGTCCTGGCACCTTTCCCGGAGAATTGTCCGCCTACGGTCATCACCCAGCATATGCCGGCGAGTTTCACGGCCAGCTTCGCAGCGCGCCTCGACAGGACTTGTGCACCGAAGGTTCAGGAAGCGAGCGACGGCGCGCCACTATTGCCCGGCCACGTCTACCTCGCGCCCGGCGGTGCGGCCCACCTTGAAGTCGCGAACGGACTTCAGCCGCGCTGCAGGCTGCGAGAGGGGCCAACGGTCAATGGCCACCGCCCGTCAGTGGACGTCCTCTTCGATTCTGTCGCCGACGTTTACGGTCGCCGGGCAGTCGGCGTCATACTGACCGGCATGGGACGGGACGGCGCCGCAGGATTGCTCGGGATGCACAAGGCCGGCGCGAAAACCATAGGTCAAGATGAAGTAACCAGCGTCGTCTATGGTATGCCGAAATCAGCCTTTGAGGCCGGCGCGGTTGAGCGGCAGTTGCCGCTCGGCGCCATCGGACAAGCAGCGCTCGATCTCTGCGCGCTTGAAGGCAGGGGAGCGGCGTGATGACTTCTGCTGTCCCAAGCCCCTTGCTGCTTGAACACCTGCGGCCCACTCCGCAAAAGCCCGGCTTGCAAAAGCTGAAGCAACTTTCTCATATCCAGCCGAAAACCAATGGATCGCGCGCATGAGCCAGGCCGTATCACCTGCTGCCCCCCCGCCACGCCGTGAACGGCTGGTCCATGTAATCCAGGGCGAACACGGCGTGAGCCGGGATCCGGGCGTGATCTACACGACCATTCTTGGTTCGTGCGTCGCGACCTGCATCTGGGATCCTCTCGCCCGTGTCGGCGGGATGAACCACTTCCTTTTGCCGGGCGGTGAAGGGTGCGGAGATTCGATGCGTTACGGCGTCAACTCAATGGAACTTCTGATCAACGGCTTGCTTCAGAACGGCGCTGCACGCTCGCGACTGCAGGCGAAACTTTTCGGCGGCGCGCACGTCATCAAGAGTCTCAACGATGTGGGCGCTCAGAACGCCGAGTTCGCGACACGGTTTCTGACCGACGAAGGCATTACGTGCGTCGCAAAAAGTCTCGGCGGCAATCGCGCGCGGCGGGTACGCTTCTGGCCTACGGATGGTCGTGCGGGACAAATGCTCCTTGAGTCGACGTCGCCGGAGGTGATGATCGCCGAACGCGCCCGCGCGGTGCCAGTTCCGGTCGACGAGGGATCGGCCGAACTCTTCTAGGGCGGCCGCCTCAGACCACCCACAAACAAATCCGGCGTGCCGGACACGGCGTGCGCGAACGCTTTGCGCAAGCCGGGCGGCTGCCAGCGTGCCGTTTGATTCTGGGGCGGGGGAGGGGCGCCTTGGTCTCGGCGGAACGCGAAGGCGATGATCAGTGGGTGGATCGATCGAGACGCAGCATGGTGCGCCTGCAAGCCTAGAACAATTCGGCTCCAGCTGGCACATCGCTCTCGGCATAGGGAACGCTGAGGCCGCACAGTGCCTCGCGAACGGCATGGAGGCGCACCTGGTCAAGCGCTTTGCCAATGTTGATCACATCACCGGAAGGGGCCGTTTCCAGCGCGCTCGTGAAAGCCGCAATCGACCCCAGTGTCTGCGAGACCCGGTCGATTTCCTGCAGGCGGCTGATCAGCGATGCGGTCAGGAATGTGTCTGACTGCAGACTGGAAGACAGCGCTTCCTGAAAGTCATTGCAGGTATGTTCGAGCTCGCGGAAAATCGATCCGAGCCGCGCCAGCAGCAGGGACGGCGCAACCTCCGGTTCGAAGCGTGAAGTCACGTTCTCGGCGAGCACGACTAGAGCCGGCCTACGACGGCTTCGACGGTTTTGCGCAGGCTTTCCGGAGTGACCGGCTTGGGCAGGAAGTTGTTCATGCCCAGGCGCTGCCCTTCGGTGACAACCGTTGAGTCAGTGGTGCCGGATACGAGAATGAAACCGGTTCGCTGCAGCTGTCCTGAGGCGCGTATGGCCTTGAGCAGATCAAGGCCGCTTTTGCCGGGCATGTTGTAGTCGGAGACGACCAGGTGAACCGGCGTCTTCAGCATGAAGCTCAGCGCGCCGTCACACGTCGTTTCGGAAAAGATGTTCTTGATTCCGCACTGTTCGAGTCCGTTGATAAGAACGCCCCGGCTGGCAGCCATGTCGTCGACAACAAGAATTCGCAGGCTGTCTTTGATCGACATTTTTCGTCCCTTTGGTCGTGAACCAGCGCGATCCACCGTCGCTGTTTATCTCAGTTCTCGTTGATATGACGTTACGTTGCGGCACCAATTGGTGAAATCGGCATTAACACTACGTACCCTGGAGCATGGTACCCGAAACTCTGGCAGTCCTTACTTGATCCGTCCCGGGACGATGCCCGGATCCGCTGCTAGTCCGGTCCGCTTCAGCAGGGAAGGGAGCCGGCCTGGAAGTCTTCTGGGGCAAGCGCGCGCGGACAGTCCATTCGCCCTGCCGACCGAATGGTTAAACTGCGCAGGATAAATCAGGCGGCCGTCGACATCTGGGCGGCGGGCGCCAGGGTCGTCAGATCGATCACCCGGATCATGTTGCCCTCAAGGGCGACCAGGCTCTTGAAGAAGGCCTTGGATGTTTCCGAGGCAATCTCAGGGGTTGGTTGAAGGATGCTGTCCTTCAGCGAAAGAATGTCGGAAACGGCTTCTACCACAAGGCCAATCAACTGCTCTCCGATCTGCACGACGATCGTCACGTTGGAGGGAGTTGGATCGGTTGAAGGCATGCCGAGCCGAGCGCCCAGGTCCACGATCGGCAGAACAGTTCCGCGCAGGTTGATGACACCGCACACATAGGAAGGCGAGTGCGGAATGGGCGTGGGCTTGGCCCAGCCGCGGATCTCGCGCACCGCCATGATGTCGACGCAGAACGTCTGGCCGCTGATCGTGAAGGAAATGAACTTGTTCTCGTTCATCGGGGGCGTCTCGTTTTTGTCGTGCATGTTTACTTCCTTACTCACGCTGCCTCTGACAGATCGGCTGTCATGCTTTTCCGGGAGACTATCCGGTCAACGTCAAGAATTAGTGCAATTCTTCCGTCGCCAAGGATGGTCGCGGCAGCTATTCCGGGTACGGAACCATAATTTTCTTCGAGACCTTTGATCACGACCTGTCGCTGGTCGAAGATCTCGTCCACCAGAAGTGCGCTGAGGGCACTGTCTTCCGTCTGGGTGAGCACGACGATCTGGTTGTCGACTTTCGTCAGGGGGGCACGGTAACCGAGCGTCGCCCCGACATCCACCAGCGGAACGAACGCGCCCCGGATGAAGACGACTTGCCCTTCGGTCGACAGATAGTGAATATCTTCCGGTTTTGGCTTGAGGGTTTCCACGATGTCCGTAAGCGGAATGATTGTGGTCTGGCCCGCAATCCGGACAACCATTCCGTCGAGGATCGCGAGAGTCAAAGGCAGGCTGATGATGAAAGACGATCCCTGGCCAGGGACGGAAACGATTGAGACGCGGCCGCCGAGGGCCTGGATCGATTTCTTGACGACATCCATTCCGACGCCGCGGCCCGAAAGGTTCGACACTTCCGAAGCCGTCGAGAAGCCCGGCATGAAGAGGAGGTTGTCGATCTCGCCGTCGGTCAATTGTTCGTCGGCCGAGATCAATCCCTTTTCGATGGCAATCTGACGCACTCTCGGGCGGTTGATCCCCGCGCCGTCGTCGCTCACCTCGATGATCACCCTGCCGGACCTGTGCATTGCAGAAAGCCGGACAACGCCCTCGCGGGGTTTGCCTGCCGCCTCGCGTTTTTCGCGGGATTCCAAGCCGTGATCGACAGCATTCCGGATCATGTGGGTCAGCGGATCGGACAGCCGTTCGATGACGATCTTGTCGACTTCGGTCGACTCGCCTTCGGTGACCAGGCGCACGTCCTTGCGCGTAGCGTTGGACGCCTCGCGAACGATACGCGACATTCTCTGGAACAGCGGCTTAACCGGCTGAGCGCGGATCGACATCACGCTTTCCTGAATGTCGCGGGTGAGTTGCTTGAACTCATCGAGACCGCCGGCGAGCGGGGAGTTCGGGGGGAACCCGGCATCGAAGACGGCTTGCGAGAGCATCGACTGGTTGATGACCAGTTCGCCGATCAGGTTGATCAGCCGGTCGACCCGGTCGAGTTCTACCCGGACGGTTGCTTTCGGCGCTTTTCCGGCATCCTTGCCGTTGGCGTCTGCGGAGGCGGCCGTCGACGGACCGTGATCGGAATCTTCGTGCAAGGCTTGCGGAGAGGCAGCGAGTGCCGGTTTGCTCGGCGTCTGCGTCTCAACAGGTGCGGGGCGCGGCGCGCTGCTGACAGCGGTCCGCTCGATTTTCAGATCGCACTCATCTTCGACGAATTCGAAGACTTCCCGGATCGCGGTTTCCGTGACCATGGCGGGCATTGTCAGGGACCATTTCAGGTAACTCTTTTCGCAGTCCATATGGTCCAGAAAAAAGAGATCGCTCCAGTCGCAGGTGACCGAATAGTCGCCCAGAAGCCGGAGCGCCCGCAGCAACATGACAGAGTCATTTCCGCGCGCAAACAGGTTCTCGTGCGGTGAGATTGTGATGCGCCAGTCGCCGTCCTCGGCGGGAGGCGGGGGAGGGGCATCGAAGTCGAGACTGAAGTCGAGCGCGATGGGTTCGAAGACAAAGTTTTCGGCGCTCGGCGCGGCATTGTCGCTGTCGATGAACGATTCCAGCTCGGAGATCAGGTGATCGATTTGCTCGCCATCGACCTGATCGCCGGATTGGGCCGAGGCCACCAGATCTGCCAGAAAATCCGCAGAGCGCAGAAACAGCGCAACCAGGTCTGTCTGAGGCTCAAGCCGTCCCGCCCGAACTTCGTCCAGCGTGGTTTCGAACTTGTGTGCGAACCGGACCAGGTCGTTGAGCGCGAAGGCGCCCGCGCCGCCCTTGATCGAATGAACAGCCCGGAAAACCGAGTTCACCTTCTCCGGGTCGCGGTCGCCATCGCGAATGGCGGTGAGGCCCGTTTCAAGATCCTGAAGCAGGTCTTCGCACTCAAGGAAGAAAGTCTCCCGGATTTCGTCCATCGTGTCCATTGGCAATTCCGTTTCGGTTGGTTCAGGCAGCTACACGATGAATGATGCTGATCAGCTTTTCTTTGTTGAATGGCTTGACGATCCATCCTGTTGCACCGGCGTCACGCGCGCGCTGCTTCAGCTCGGTGGCGCTCTCGGTCGTCAGTGTAAGGATGGGAACACCCTTGTAGTCTTCCCGGGCGCGAACGGCTTCTATGAAACCGAAGCCATCCATCCGGGGCATGTTGATATCGGTGATGATGACCTGGGGGTTCACCGCATCCATGACCTCAAGACCATGGATGCCATCCTCTGCAAGATGCACCTCGAAACCGGCTTCAACGAGCGCGAGGCGGATCATGTCGCGCATGGTTCTTGAATCGTCGACCGCCAGAATTCTAAGCGACATTATGAAGCCCCCTGTTCTTGTGAAAATGCAGTGTCGAGCCCGGTGAACTCCAGAGCCTGAATCATGGGTTGGGACGGCGAAACCAGACTGAAACTCTGTTTGTCAGACTCCCAGGTCAGCTTGGCGCTCAAAAGCAACTGGAGGCATCCGCCACCAATGTGGCCGACTTTGCTGGCATCAATGACAACTGGGTGTCCGCGCCGTTCGAGCAGGGCGGCCTGGAGTCTGGGCGCTGCTTTGGCACCCAGATCCGCATCAAGAACGAGCGAATTTTCAGCTACGAGTTCCGTCAACGGTCGTTATCCCTTCGGTCGTTCTAAACGTATTTTCCAGCGAGGGGCCACGACGGGCCCACGCCTGACCCGTCCATGGCTTAAGGGTGGTTGGTGAATTTTGATTTAAGGTCGGAGGGCCCGTAAGCATTCGTCGCAGGTGAGCTCGAGGGAGCGGCAATTCGGCGATTGCATGCATCTTGGCGGTCAGTCCCGGTCTTCACCTTCAGATAGTCGAAGGAACATAAGGATTGAACGGCGCAACGCTTGCCGACGTTCAGCATGTCTGCGAAGTGAGGATCGATGATTGGGAAACGATGAGCAGGACACGCGGAACGGTCTTCGGCCAACGCCGCCAGTTCTGCATAAAGCCCTTTGGCGGTCTTAAAATATGTTGAAAAAACAAGACTATAGATTCTCTGTCGCGCCCATGATGGACTGGACCGACCGGCATTGCCGGGCCTTCCACCGTGTGCTGACGAAAAGGGCGCTCCTCTGGACCGAGATGGTGACCGCCGATGCGGTCATCCATGGCGACCGGGCCCGGATTTTGGGCTACGGCCCGGAGGAACATCCTGTCGTTCTGCAGCTCGGCGGCTCGGCCCCTGTCAAGCTTGCCGAGGCGGCGCGTATCGCGGAAGATTCTGGTTATGACGAGGTAAACCTGAATTGCGGCTGCCCGTCTGACCGAGTCCAGTCCGGCTCTTTCGGCGCCTGCCTGATGGCCGAGCCCGACCTCGTGGCGGAGTGTGTTTTCGCGATGCGCGGTGCCGTCTCCATTCCGGTCTCCGTCAAGAACCGTATCGCGATCGACGATCTGCCGGCCCGGGAGACCCTGTTTACCTTTGTAGACAAGGTGTCGGCGGCAGGATGTTCCGTGTTCACCGTGCATGCGCGGGCCGCGTGGCTTAAGGGCCTCAGCCCGAAGGAGAACCGCGAGGTGCCGCCGCTTGACTACGGCCTGGTCGCCCAACTCAAACGAGAGCGTCCTGATCTTGCGATCATCCTCAACGGCGGCATCACCAGTCTTGATCAGTGTGCGGCACACCTCGAAACCTTCGACGGCGTCATGCTCGGCCGCGCGGCCTATCAGACGCCAGGCCTGCTCGGCGAAGTCGACGCGCGCCTGTTCGGCGCCGGCGCGCCGGTCACGGCGGGGGAGGCGGTGCGCGCCTTCGAGCCCTATATCGCTGCCCGTCTCACCGAAGGCCTCAGCTTGCACGCCATGACGCGGCACATGCTCGGCCTGTTCGCCAGCCAGCCGGGCGCCCGCCAGTGGCGCCGCATCCTGTCGGAGAATGCCGTGAAGAAAGGCGCCGGCCTCGAGGTCCTGCGCGCCGCCCTTGCGGCCGTGGAAACCGTCGAAGCCTGATCCGCCGCCCGCCGGTGTCGCACCCGTCCGGCCTTGCGCAACACGTTGCGTCCCTCCCGAAAATAAAATCCGTAGGCGCATCAACGCGCTGTAAAATACCTGGCCTGAGCTTACGCCGCCTCCCGGTCTGCGGAGGTATACTTCCCCTCGCACCCACGCGCGCAAACCCAACGCCCCCGAGAACGGACGAGAAGGAACCGATACAAAGTGATAAAAAGTGAGAATCTATGAGACTGAGTGAGAGAAACTCGTCATCCGAAATGCACCGGATGCAACGGACTGAAGCGGTCCCGAGAGGCAAAAAGCCAAACTTGCGCCTACAGAAAACACGCCTCTGGTAAAAAAATTTAATCCATTTTGATCAGACCCTTGAAACCTCTCCGCCGGACCCTTGCGCAACACCGCCGCCCACGGACCTGTGCTGTTTGAAGGTTCTCAAACCAAAAAATCCCAACACCCTCACCGGCCATTGCGGCGCGATGGGAGGGGAGGGCCTTCTGCAGCCATGCCAACGCCCGGCCCCCTAATTTCAATTTCATTAAGAATTGTTCTTCTTTTGTTCGATCAACCATGCTAGCTGAAACAGAGGCGGGAAGGGGCGGGGCATGGTCGCGCGGATCACCACTTTTGCTTTCGACGGCGTTGAAGCACAGCCGGTCGATGTCCAGGTCCAGCTTGCGGGCGGACAGGTGACCTTCATGGTCGTCGGCCTGCCGGACAAGGCGGTGGGGGAAAGCCGGGAACGCGTACGCGCCGCTTTCGCCGCGCTGGGGCTGACCCTGCCGTCCAAGCGGGTGATCGTGAACCTCGCGCCGGCGGACCTTCCGAAGGAAGGCAGCCATTATGATCTCGCCATTGCGCTCGCCATGCTGGCCAAGCTGGGTGTGCTGCCGGAAGACCAGTTGTCCAGATACGCGGCCATTGGAGAGCTGTCGCTGGATGGACGGCTGGTTGAAACGGCCGGCGTGTTGCCCGCGGCGATGGCGGCCGAGGCCATGGGGCTCAGCCTGATCTGTCCGGAAGCCTGCGGCGCCGAAGCCGCCTGGGCGGGCGGCGGTGTGCTGCCGGCGCTGAGCCTGATCGCACTGATCAATCACTTCGCGGGTAGAAGCGTGCTGGGCCCGCCGAAGAAAGGTGATCTGCTCGAGACGCCGCCGGGGCCTGACCTGAACGAGGTGAAAGGCCAGGAAGGCGCCAAGCGTGTGCTCGAAATCGCCGCCGCTGGCGGTCACAACCTTCTCTATTGCGGGCCGCCGGGCTCGGGCAAATCGATGCTGGCGCAGCGACTGCCGGGACTCCTGGCGCCGCTTTCGGCGCGTGAATTGCTCGAAGTCTCGCAGATCCAGTCCGTCGCCGGGCTGCTGCAGCGCGGGCAGCTTTCACGCACCAGACCTTTCCGGGCGCCGCACCATTCGGCCTCTATGGCTGCACTTGTCGGCGGCGGTATCAAGGCCAAACCGGGCGAAGTCTCGCTCGCCCATCATGGCGTGCTGTTCCTGGACGAGCTGCCGGAATTTTCAGGGCAGGTTCTCGACAGCCTGCGCCAGCCGCTCGAAGCGGGCGAAGCGGTCATCGCGCGGGCCAACCGGCATGTGCGCTATCCTGCGCGCTTCCAGCTGATCTCGGCGATGAACCCCTGCCGCTGTGGGGGAGGGCCCGGCGCCGCCGCCTGTACGCGCGGACCCCGCTGCGCGCAGGACTATCAGGCCCGGATTTCTGGGCCTTTTCTTGACCGGATCGACCTTTTCTACGAGACGCCGCCCGTCACAGCGGTGGACCTCAGCCTGCCAGCGCCGTCCGAGGGCACGGCGGAAGTGCGCGGCCGCGTCGCCCGGGCGCGCGAAGTGCAGGCCGAACGGTTTGAGGCCGGCACGGAGGGCAGGCGCCTCGTCAATGCGGACATGCCGCCCGGCGCAATTGATCAGTTCGCTCTCCCGGATGGCCCCGGCGCAGCGCTTCTGTCGGATGCCGCGGCCAAGCTGTCGCTGACCGCGCGGGGCTATACCCGCGTTCTGAAAGTGGCCCGTACAATTGCGGATCTCGATGGCTCAGGCGGAGTACGACGCGTCCACGTGGCCGAAGCCCTGAGCTACCGGCATCGGCCGGCGAACAGCACGGCCGGCGCGGCTGGGTCCATGATTGCGCGGTAAGCATCCGGTTAAGGCTCTGCTCAGGCATTCGAACTAGGCTGCGCGCATGACATCTCCGCCCTGCAGCCCCTCCGATACCGATTCGCCTGAACAGGCCTTCCTGGCAACCGCCAGCCACGAAATCCGCACGCCCCTGAACGGCATCCTCGGCACCGTGTCGCTGTTGCTCGAAACCGACCTTTCGCCCGCCCAGCGCGAGTATGCGGAAACGATCCGTCTTTCCGGCGGACGCCTGCTCGACCTGCTGAACAATGTGCTCGACTATGCACGCCTGGATGCCTCGGCGGTCGAACTCGAGACGGAGAACTTCTGCCCGCTGCAGCTCGCCCGTGAAGTTGCGGAACTGCTCTCGCCGCGGGCCCACGCGGCCGGGCTCGACCTCGCCGTGCGGGCGGTCCATTGGCCCGTCCCCATCTACGAGGGCGATGCCGGCCGCCTACGCCAGATCCTGTTCAATCTTGTCGGTAACGCACTGAAATTCACGCGCCAGGGCGCCGTCCTTGTCGATGTCGAGCCGCTCGCGACCGGGCTGGCCCTGCATGTGCGCGATACGGGCCCCGGCATTGCCGAGGAGGACCAGGCGCGCCTGTTCGAGGCTTTCCGCCAGTCGGCGTCCGGCGATGCCTACCGAGATGGCGGCGTCGGCCTCGGCCTTGCCATCGTCAAACGACTGGCAGATCTGCTGGGCGGCTCCGTCACCATCGCGTCGCGTCTGGGGGAAGGGGCGAGCTTCTCCGTCCACATTCCCCTGAGCCTGGCAGATGCCCTGCCGCTGCATGACGCGACCCGGCTCGGCGGCCGGATTGGCCTGGCGGGTCTGCCGCCGGCGACAACCCTGGCGCTCGCGGCCGCGATGTCCGGCCTCGAAACAGGCGCTTTCCAGATCGACCTGTCGACCGGCCAGGTCCCGGAAGGCATTGATGTGCTGCTGGTGGGCGCAGACCTCCCGGAGGCCATGGTGGCCGCCCTTGCGCGCAAGGCGCCTGCACTGGTTGTCCTGCGTCCGGAAGACCGCGGCGCCATAGGCCGGTTCCGCCAGCTGGGCTGCCGCGGCTGGCTGGTCCGTCCGCTCCGGATGTCGTCGATTGCCGAGCGCATCCACCTCGCGCGCACCGGCCGCCTCGTCGCTGAAGAACCGGAGTCGGAAGCTGGCGGCGGACGCGTGCTGATCGCGGATGACAATCCTGTAAACGCGCTGATTGCACGCCGCGCCTTGGAATCAGCCGGATTTACCGTCACTGTGGCCGCAACCGGAAGCGAAGCGCTCGAGGCTGCGGCGCGGATGGCCCCGCAACTTGTACTGATGGATCTGAGGATGCCGGTTATGGACGGGTTCGAAGCGATGCGGCGGCTGCGGGCAAGCGGGTTCACCGCGCCGATCATCGCCGTCTCCGCCGAGATCAATCCGGACATCGAACGGCGCGCCCGCGACAGCGGCGCCAGCAGCGTTGCCGCCAAGCCCCTCGACGCGCAAGCCCTGCGCTCGCTTGCGCTGCAATGGACAGCCGGCGCCGGCCGCCTGACAGGCGCCGCATGACGGACGCCGCGGCGATCATGGTTCCGGAAAAGACACCGCCGCGCTTCATCCGCGCGCTGAAGGCGATGCGCGACCGGCGCATGGCGGCCATGTTCCTGCTCGCGCTGTCCGCGGGCCTGCCCTACGGCGCCGTGCTCGGCACGCTGAATGCCTGGCTGACCACTGAAGGCGTCACGCCCTCGACCATCGGTGTACTGTCTATCGTCACCATCGGCTACGCGTTCAAATTCCTCTGGTCGCCGGCCTTTCAGACCGCGCACCATCCTTTCCCGTTTCTTGGCCCGCGTCGCACATGGCTGCTGAGCCTGCAGCTGCCGATTGCCGGCCTGCTGTTCCTCCTCGCCTTCTCGAACCCCGGCGAGAACATCGGCCTGGTTGCTGTCATCGCCCTGTTCGCCGCCCTGTTCTCGGCGACGCATGACATCGTGCTGGACGCCTGGCGCATCGAGGTGGCGCGGTCCGAAGAAGACAAGGACCTGATGGCCGCGCTCTACCAGTTCGGCTACCGGATTGCGGGCTTCATCACCGGCTTTCTCGCGTTGCTCCTCGCGGGTTATTTCGGCTGGGTGGTGGTCTACGTGATGATCGCCGCGATGATGGTCCTGTCCATCGCCGGCACGCTGCTCGCGCCAGAGCCGGAGATCGAAACCGGTCCGGGCAGCAAAAGGCTCACCTTCCAGGCCGGCATTCCCGAGCGTGAGCGCACCTTCGCGACCCTGCTGGTGGCGGCCGGCTGGATCGCTGCGTTCCTGATGATCGCGACCTTCGTGATCGCCTCGTTCACGCAGGTCCCCCCACCCAAAGGCGGCGCCTTCGTTACCGAGCAAGGCCCATGGATCGTGTTCCTGACTGTGCTGATGCCCGCCGCCGGCGCGCTGATCCTCCTCATTCGCCATGGGCGCGAACCCGCCGAGATCATCGACGGCCCCACCGGCGAGACACGCGCCGCGCGCATCACGCGCGCCGTTTTCCGGTCAATCTTCGATCCGCTGATGGATTTGATCGGCCGTCTGCGCTGGGGCGCATTGCTCGTGCTGCTGCTGGCGCTGACCTACCGGTTCACAGATTCTGTCTGGGGCTCGTTCGCCTATCCGTTCTATCTGGACGACCGGTTTGGCGCGCTTCACCACACGATGGCGGACGTCGCCGTTGCCTCCAAGTTCTTCGGTGTACTGATGACTGTCGCTGGCGCCGCCCTCGGCGCCGTCGTCATCAGTTTCCTCGGCCGCATGCCGGTTCTTGTCGCAGGCGCAGTGCTGGCGGCTGCGACCAATCTCCTGTTCGCGGACCTCTCGCGCGGCGGCATGGGCATCGACGCGTTCCTCGAATGGACAAGACTCGCTGAACCGTTCCGCGTGTTCGCCGGTTGGGCCGCACAGATTTCGCCGGAAGGGCAGGGCGCGGAAGCGGGCGAGCGCATGGCGCGCCTGATGATCGCGATCGCCGGCGAGAACCTGGCCGGCGGCTTCGCCAGCGTCGCGGTCGTTGCCTATCTCACGTCCGTCGTGAACGCGCGCTTTGCCGCCGTGCAATATGCATTGCTCGCTTCGCTCACCATGCTGATCGGCACGCTTGGTCGCCCTTGGCTTGGCGCCATGATCGAGACGCAGGGCTATTACAGCGTCTTCATCCTGACGTTCTGGCTCGGCGGCATTGCCGTCGCCCTGTCCGCCTTCGAATGGTTCCGGCAGTCCCGCTTGGCGCCGGCTGAACCTCTGCCTGCGGAATAAATCCTCAGGCGCTGTGCACCTGGTCGATGTCGAACGCGGCCAGCGTGGCGAGGTCCACGATATCGCCGACGGTGGCACCGAGGGACGCGATCTGCACGGGCTTTTCGAGGCCCAGCAGCATCGGGCCGATCACAACCGCGCGGCTCATCTGCTCCAGCAGGTTCGTCGCAATCGAGGCCGAGTGGATCGCCGGCATGACCAGCACGTTGGCGGGCCCGGTCAGGCGCGAGAACGGATAGAGCAGCTTGTGGTTCGGGTTGAGGGCCACGTCGGCATTCATGTCGCCTTCGTATTCGAAGTCGATGCCCGGCGTCCGGTCTAGGATCGCGACCGCATCGCGCACCTTGTCCGCCCGCTCACCCATCGGATTGCCGAAGGTCGAATAGGAGAGGAAGGCAACACGCGGCGTAAAGCCGAGGCTGCGCACGCTGCGAACCGCTTCCAGCGCAATGTTGGCCAGCGTCTGCCCGTCGGGAAGTTCGTTCACGCTCGTGTCGGCGATAAAGATCGTCTTGCCCATGTTGATCACCATCGACATGCCGATCACGGCCTGTCCGGGAATCGGGTCGAGCACCAGCAGCGCATCCTTCAGCGCCGCGTCGTAGGCGCGCGTCACGCCGGTCACCATGCCGTCGGCGTCGCCGTTCTTCAGCATGCAGCAGCCGAACACGTTGCGGTCCTGGTTCACCAGGCGCTGCACATCGCGCTTCAGATAGCCTTTGCGCTGAAGGCGCTTGTACAGCATGTCGACATAGGCGGGGTTGTTGTCAGACAAGCGCGCATTGATGATGTCGAGCGCCCCGGCCGGCACGCCCATCTGCTCCATCGTTGCTTCGACCTGCGCTTCGCGGCCGATCAGGATCGGATGGCCAAGCCCCTGGCTCTTGAAACTCCAGGCGGCGCGCACCACCGCGGGTTCTTCGCCTTCCGCAAACACGATCCGGCGCTGAACGTCGCGGCATTTCGCCTGCACGCCCTGCAGGAAGCCTGCGGACGGATCTGCCCGGCGCACGAGGCTCTTGCGGTAGGCTTCCATGTCCGTGATCGGCTTGCGGGCAACGCCCGTATCCATCGCTGCCTGCGCGACCAGCGGCGGCACGAAGCTGATCAGGCGCGGATCGAACGGTGTGGGGATGATGTATTCCCGTCCGAAGGTCGGGCGGGCGCCGTGATAGGCGGCGGCCACTTCGTCCGGCACGTCTTCACGCGCGAGTTCCGCGAGTGCACGTGCGGCGGCGACCTTCATCTCTTCGTTGATGCTCCGGGCACGCACATCCAGTGCGCCGCGGAAGATGTAGGGAAAGCCGAGAACGTTGTTGACCTGGTTGGGATAGTCCGAACGTCCGGTGGCGATGATCGCGTCGTCACGCACCGATTTGATATCTTCCGGCGTGATTTCCGGATCGGGGTTGGCCATCGCGAAGATGATCGGATTGTTGGCCATGGATTTCACCATGTCCTTGGTCACGGCGCCCTTGACCGACAGACCGAGGAAGACGTCCGCCCCCTCCATCGCTTCGGAAAGGGTGCGTTTCTTGGTTTTGACCGCAAAGGCAGACTTGAACTGGTCCATCTTCTGCGTGCGGCCTTCATAAACCACACCTGCGGTATCGCAGAGCAGGATGTTCTCGCCCTTGACGCCCAGATGGCGGATGAGGCCGGCAACCGAGAGGCCCGCTGCGCCGGCGCCGGAGACGGCCACCTTGACGTCTGAGAGCTTGCGTCCGGTGATGTGGCAGGCATTGATCAGGCCGGCGGCGGCGATGATGGCCGTGCCGTGCTGGTCGTCATGGAAAACCGGAATGTCGAGTTCTTCGCGCAAGCGGCTCTCGATGATGAAGCAATCGGGCGCCGATATGTCCTCGAGGTTGATGCCGCCCCAGGTCGCGCCGATATTGCGCACGGTACGGATGAAGTCTTCTGCGTCCGTCGTGTTCACTTCGATATCAAAACTGTCGATATCCGCGAACCGTTTGAACAGGACCGCCTTGCCTTCCATCACCGGCTTCGAGGCCATCGGACCGAGATTGCCGAGACCGAGAATGGCCGTGCCGTTGGAGATCACCGCCACGAGGTTGCCCTTGGACGTGTAGTCGTACGCCAGGTCTTCGTTCCCGGCGATCGCAAGTACCGGGATGGCCACGCCGGGGCTGTAAGCCAGCGACAGGTCGCGCTGCGTGCTCATCGGCTTGGTCGGGATCATCGAGATCTTGCCCGCGGTCGGGTGCGAGTGGAAATCGAGGGCTTCCTGGTCGGTGAAGCTCGGACGCTGCGTGGTCATGTGGGCTCTGTATCGTTTCGAATGGGGTGGTTTCCCGTCTAGGCCGCTGCGACCGGCCTGCCAACAGCCAAATCAGCACAGTTACAGCCGCCCGGCTTTGCGAATCCCTCCCGCAACGGCTAGCGTGCCGCCCCATGCCGGACACCGCCCCGAAATCCCCTGCAGCCGCTGCCGCGTCCGAGCCGACGCCGTTCATGGCGCAGTACCTGTTGATCAAGGCGGCGCAGCCGGACGCGCTCCTGTTCTTCCGGATGGGCGATTTCTACGAGCTTTTCTTTGACGATGCGGTCACGGCCTCGCGCGTTCTCGACATCACGCTGACGTCTCGGGGCGAACATGACGGGGCGCCGATCCCGATGGCGGGCGTGCCTTATCACGCAGCGGAAGGGTATCTGGCCCGGCTGATCAAGGCCGGCTGCCGCGTTGCCGTTTGCGAGCAGACCGAAAGTCCTGCGGAGGCGAAGAAGCGCGGCTCGAAATCCATCGTCCGGCGCGAAATCGTGCGCGTCGTCACGCCGGGTACGTTGACCGAGGAGACCTTGCTGCCCGCCCGGCAAGGCCAGGCGCTGGCCGCGCTGGCCTTCACGGGGCAGGGCGAGGCCGCGCTCGCCGTGTGCGATGTCTCGACCGGCCAGTTTGAACTGACGGCGCTGGAGCCCGCACGCATCGCGGACGCACTGCTCGCTTGGCCTCTCAGTGAATTGGTGATCTCTGAAGCCGACCGGGACCGTCCCGCGCTTGCGGGCCTTCGCGAAATGACGGCGGCGCCCGTCACCGAACGCCCCGCCCGCACGGGCACGCCCAAGACCGGCGAAGCGCTCCTGAAGGAAGCCTTCGGTGTTGCCGCCCTCGACGGGCTTGGCGATTTTTCCAAGGCCGAACTTGCTGCTGCCGGCCTGCTGCTCGACTATGTGAAACTCACGCAGGCGGGACGCCCCGCGCGCCTCGCCGTGCCGAAGCGCGGCGAGCCCGGCGGCACGCTGCTGATCGACCCCGCCACCCGCGCCAGCCTTGAGATCGACCGGTCCTACGCCCGCGGCCGCGAAGGCACGCTGCTCGCCGCGATCGACCGTACCGTCACCGCTCCCGGCGCGCGCCTGCTGGCCGCGCAACTGGCTCGCCCATCGCGTGACCGGTCGGAAATCGAGGCGCGCTACGACGCCGTCAGTTTCTTCGCTTCCGAACGCAGCGCCCTCGGCGATGTTCGCGCGGCGCTGAAATCTGCGCCGGATCTCGAACGCGCCTGCATGCGCCTTGCCCTCGGCCGGGGCGGCCCGCGCGACCTTCAGGCGCTCGCCCGGGCGTTGGGCGCTGGCCAACAGTGCGCCGCGATCCTGCAGGCGTCTGGCGCGACATTGCCCTCACGGCTGGAGGCCGCAGCCCGCATTCTCGGTCTCGGCGATCTGAACGGCCTGCGCGCGCTCGCTTCCGAACTTTCGGCTGCGCTGATCGAAACCCCGCCCATGCTTGCGCGTGATGGCGGCTTCATAGCCGCCAGCTGGGACAAGGCGCTCGACGAAGTCCGCAGCCTGCGCGAGGACAGTCGCCGCGTGATCGCCGAGATGCAGGGCCGCTATGCCGAAGCCGCCAGCATCAATGCGCTGAAGATCAAGTTCAACAATGTGCTTGGCTACTTCATCGAAGTGCCCGCGCGCCTTGCCGATCCGATGCTGAAGCCGCCGCTCGCGAACGATTTCATTCACCGCCAGACGATGGCTGGCGCCGTGCGATTCTCGACGACCGAGCTGGCCGAACTTGCCGGCCGCATCAGCCGCGCGGAAGAAGAATCGAAGGCGATCGAGATGGTGCTGTTCGAGGGCTTCTGCGCGCGGGTCTCCGCCGAGAGCGAAACGCTCGCCCGCGTCGCCGCGGCCATTGCAGACATCGATGTGGCCGCTGGCAACGCCGTCTGGGCAGACGAAACCGGCGCTGTGCGTCCTGTCATCGACGCCGCGCCGGTCTTCGACGCCAAGGCTCTGCGCCATCCCGTCGTCGAATCGGCGCTGCGCCGGGAAGGGAAGGGTTTCACCGCCAATGACCTGACCCTCGATGCCGCCGGAAAAAGCGCGCCGCGTTTCCTGCTCGTCACCGGGCCGAACATGGCGGGCAAGTCGACCTACCTGCGGCAGGCAGCTCTCGCGGTCATCCTCGCGCAGGCGGGGTGCTTCGTGCCCGCCGCCTCATTGCGCCTCGGGCTAGCCGACCGCGTCTTCTCCCGTGTCGGTGCCTCGGACGATCTCTCGCGCGGGCGCTCCACCTTCATGGTCGAGATGGTCGAAACGGCCGCGATCCTGAATCAGGCGACCGCCGAAAGTTTCGTCATCCTCGATGAAGTTGGCCGCGGCACGGCCACTTGGGACGGTCTCGCCATCGCCTGGGCCGCTGTTGAGCACCTTCACGAACAGACGCGCTGCCGCGCCATCTTCGCCACGCACTATCACGAACTCACCGCGCTCGCCGCCGAACTGCCGGGCGCGGCGAATGCCAGCCTCAAGGCGCGCGAATGGAAGCAGGACCTGATCTTCCTGCACGAGGTGCAGCCCGGCCCCGCCGACCGTTCCTACGGTGTGCAGGTGGCCCGCCTCGCGGGCCTGCCGCGCAGCGCGGTCAGCCGGGCCTCGCAAATCCTGAAGCAACTTGAAGCAAGCCCTTCGGCCGCAGAAAGCCTGCCGCTGTTCGCCGCCGCGCCGGTTGAATTGGAAACGGAAGTTCCGCCCGAAGCGCTCGCCGTGCTCTCCGCCCTGGACGCGCTGGATCCTGACGCACTCACGCCGCGCGAAGCGCTGGCGATGCTCTACGAGCTGAAAGTTCTGGGCAAAGGCAAAGCCTGATCGGCGCCTCAGCGCGGGTTCAGGGCCAGGGCTTCCAGCACCCGCACGGCAGCTTGCAGGCTCGGGATGTCGCCGATCTCTTCGACCAGTCGCCGCGCGTCGCGCTTCAGGTCATGCGCCTGCAGGTCACGACCCCGCCCGCCGTCCGCGCTGGGTGCAATCTCGAACGGCTCATAGAACCAGCCGATCGGCTTGCCGAGCGCCACCGCGATCTCCAGCAGCCGCCCGGCCGACATGCGGCTATGTCCCGCTTCATATTTCTGGATCTGCTGGAAGGTCACGCCCAGCAGCGCGGCCAGCGCTTCCTGCGTCAGCCCAAGCTCCCGGCGTCCCTGGCGCAGGCGCTGGCCCACGAACCGGTCGGCATCGGTCGGCTTGCGCGCTTCATGCGCGGGCGATGTATCTTCACGGGTTGCCAAGGCAGCCTCCAGAACGTCAGATTTGTCCACCGATAGACAATGCAATCTGCAGGCCAGATTCGACTGCTGCGTATATTCGCGCGGCGTTTCCGCGCCGCCGCGTCAGGCGGTAACCTTGACCGGCGGCTCGAACTTGGTCGACTTCAGGATGAGGTCATCGGGCGCCGCAATCATCGCCTTGTACATCGCTTCCGGATAGGACTGATGCGGCTTGGCAGGATCATACGGCGGCTGTTTCACCGCGCCGCCTTCCCCCGCGTAGGTGTCCGGATGCGTAAAGGTCTTCAGCTCAGCCGGCGTGATGCCAACCTTCTCGACCACCGACGGATCAATCCAGGCACGCGGATCGATCGGCACGGTCGAGCAGGCGACTTCAAGGGTCATGTTGTCCGGACCTGCAAAATAGATCGAATGGCACATCGCATGGTCCATCGGGCCGATCACGTTGATGCCCTTGGTGCGGATCCGGTCGCGGATCGCCAGCAGGTCGTCCAGTGTGTCGACCCGGAAAGCGAGGTGCTGCATCGTTCCGGGGGCGGACGGACCCGCGCCGGTGCCGGCGTGCGTCACGCCCAGCTGGATCGGGATGTCTTTGACCGTCGGCAGCTGCACGACCGAGAAATAGGAATGGTCATCCATGTGCAGGAAGGCGTGCACCCCGCCCGGTACACCGTGCATGTCGAACAGGGCGGAGAGCTGGAAGCCCATCACGTCCGAAAAGAAGGCGATATGTTCGCGGATATCCGCTGCCATGATCGCAATATGGTGAATCCCGTTCGCCTTGATCATGGCGTTCTCCTCCCTTGACCCTGCGGCCACATGGACAGGGCCGTTCTCGCCCATAATGTGCACCCCATAACCAAAAGGGGCAAGGAGGCACGCATCATGGCTGGCGCAACGGAAATCGTCCGGGAACCCTATCTCGTGATCCACAAGGATCCGTCGAGTTTCAAGGATGTCTATGGCGGGGCAGGGGACAATATCGCCGTCGAATGCATGCGCATCTATCCGGCGGGCACATCCGCCGAGAGCGTCGTCATCTTCTCTCACCCGATTGGCGGCGGCGCCTTTCTGCCGCTCGTCTCCGCGCTCGCCCGCGCCGGGCAGCACGTCATCTACGCAAACACCCGCTACCGCGGAAACGATACCGCCTTGATCATGGAAAAATGCGCCGCCGATTTCGGCGCCTGCATCGAGCACGCCCGCGCACGCCTCGGCTACAAGCGGGTGATCCTCGGCGGCTGGTCCGGTGGCGGCTCTCTGTCGCTCTTCTATCAGGACCAGGCCGAGCGCCCGGCGATCACCCACACGCCCGCCGGCGATGCCTATGACCTGACGAAAAAGACCCTGCCCCCCGCCGACGGCATCATGCTGCTCGCCGCACATGTCAGCCGTGCGATCACGCTGACCGAATGGATGGACCCGTCGATCACCGACGAGACCCGCCCCTTCGACCGCGATCCGGCGCTCAACATCTACGATCCGGCCTGTCCGGCGCAGCCTCCCTACACAGATGCATTCGTTGCCCGCTTCCGCGCGGCGCAGGTTGCCCGCAACCGCCGGATCACCTCCTGGGCGCAGGAGACCCTGGCAGACCTTCGCCGGCGAGGGGAAGACAACGCAGAGCGCGCCTTTACCGTACACGGAACAATGGCAAGCGTCTGCTGGACAGATCCCACGCAGGAGCCGTCAGACCGCAGGCCCTATACCTGTTACCTCGGCGAGCCGCGTATTGCGAATGACGGACCCGTGGGCCTCGCCCGCTTCACCACGCTGCGTTCCTGGCTCTCGCAATGGGGATATGACACGACCAATGCAGACGGGCTCGGCAATGCTGCGCGCATTTCCTGCCCCGTCCTGGTGATAAACAATAGCGCCGACCTGGCCTGCACCCCCAGCCATGCGCGGCGCCTGTACGATGCCGTCGGCCATGCCCGCAAGGCCTACCGCGATATTCAGGGGGCGGATCATTATTACATTGAGCGGCCCGACTTGCTGCCGGAAGCCGTCAAGGTTTGCTCAGACTGGATGAAAGAAGAAAGCCTCGCAGGCTGACCGGTCAGTTTTCCGGAGGAAGCCGGACGATTTCATCTTCGTCGGAGGCCGGTTCCGGCTGGAGCAGCGCTTCGGGAGCGTCTTCCAGATCGATGCCGAGACCTTCAACATCCTCGAAATCGCCGCCCGCGCCGCCGGGGCCGACGATCAGCCCGCCGCCGTTGCTGGACGGGCCGGCACCGATCTTCAGCCCGCCGGGCGCGTCGTTCGTCCGGCCGATGTTGAGGTTCAGCGTGCCTTGTACTTCGGCGGTCTGGGTCACTTCCGCGGCGGGCGCAGCTTCAGCCGGCGCTGCTTCTGCGGTTGCGGCCGGCGTTGTGAGGGAGCAGCCGGCGCCGACACCGGCGAGCGACAACAGGAGAAGGGCAGTGATCGGTTTCATCCACATTCCTCAAGCATGACGCTCCAGCGACCTTGCCGCAAGCTTCCTTTCCACAACGTCCCAGAATTTGGCAGTTGCATCAATGCCCGACAGCCGCTTCAGCGCCTGGAGTCCGGTGGGCGAGGTGACGTTCACTTCGGTCAGCCGCCCGCCGATCACATCGATCCCGGTCAGCACCAGGCCCCGCCTTTTCAGTTCCGGGCCGATGCGCGCGCAGATAAGCTTGTCGGCTTCAGACAGCTCGGTCGCTTCGGCCGTGCCGCCGACGACGAGGTTGGAGCGAACCTGTCCGGCCTTGGGCCGGCGGTTGATCGCGCCCACCGCTTCGCCGTCGATCAGGATCACGCGCTTGTCGCCTTCGGACACCGCCGGCAGGAAGGCCTGCACCATCACCGGTTCGCCGGACCGGCCGAGGAATAGTTCCAGCAATGAGTCCAGATTGGAATCGGCTTCGGTCAGCCGGAAGACGCCTGCGCCGCCATGCCCGTAAAGCGGCTTGACGATGATGTCGTGATGCTTCGACCGGAAGGCGTCGATGACTGCCCGGTCACGCGTCACCAGCGTCGCCGGCATGATGTCCGGGAACATCAGCGGAAAGATCTTCTCGGGGCTGGAACGCACGCCGGCCGGATCGTTCAGCACCAGCGTCTCGCCGGAGACTTCCTCCAGCAGGTGGCAGGCGGTGATGTAGCCCATGTCGAATGGCGGATCCTGGCGCATCAGGATGACGTCGACGTCCTCCTTGAGGTCCAGCGTCACCGGCTCGCCGAACAGGCCAGGGGTTTCGCGCACTCGCTGCACGCGCGCCGGGCGGGCCCGGGCGGTCACGCGGCCTTCGGTCCAGGCGAGGTCGCCCGGGCCATAGACGAACAACCCATACCCGCGCGCCTGCGCCGTTTCTGCGAGCGCAAAGCTCGTGTCACCGTCGATATTGACCCGCTCCAGCGGATCCATCTGAATGGCTATGCGCAATGTCACGCGGTGTATCGCCCCCGTTGTTACGGAAGGCGCGCGGTCTCAGCGGCTTCCTGGTTCGTAATTGGCGCCGTGCAGTTCGCTCAGCGGCTCGGTCGTATATGACGCGTCGGGGGCCGGTTGATAAGTGGGGGGCGGGGGCGCTTCGGTTGTGGCCGGCGCAGCCGGCCGTCCAGATGCGTCCCGGATGCGGACATACGAGACGACCTGCGCGACGCCGCCGACAACGCTGGCCTCTTCGGCCGCCGCGCGCAGTTCTTCGGTGTCCCGGGCGATGCCCATAAGGTAGACGACGCCGCCATAGGTCTCGATATTAAAATTGACGCTCTTGACCTTGCTGGAGCCGATCAGGCGCGCGCGCACCCGGCCGGTGATGATCTCGTCCGAGACGTTCGACATGAATCCGCCCGGCGGCTCGATCCGCACTTCGTTCGCCACGTCCACCGTGCGCGATGAACTCCAGGCGATCCCTTCGGCAAAGGTGCGGTCTTCCGGCTCATTCACCCGGCCGGAGAGCAGTACCAGACCGTTGGCGACTTCCACATCGACCTCGGCAAACCGGGCTCCGCTCTCGTTCAGCAGCTTCGCCTTGATCTCATTGGAGTTGGTCGCATCATCGAGCGCCTCGCCCATCGTCTTTTCTTGCACGGAAGTCAGGCCAACCGCGCCGGCTGTCCCGATCACGGCGGCGGCGCAGCCGGGCAAGGCGAGGGTGGCGAGCAGGCAAGGCAGCACGAAAACGTTACGCATGAGGGGGTGTCCTGGAAGTCACGGTGGAGGAAACTTCATTAAACGGAGGATAGGGCTAAACGGGGGCATTCTCCAAATGAAACCCTGTATAGCTTATGAACGAAAGGCGCGCCTGCGTTCATCTGCGCCTTTTTGCTGGTTGCGGGAGGCGCCGCGTGTTAGGATTTGGTCACAGTCGCAAAAAGGAGCCCTTGCCCTGTCATCCGCCAAATCCCGGGTTGAGCCCCCAAAAAACGTCTCGCTTGCCGACATCAAGGTGCTGGCCGAGGCCCTCTCGAAAGTCCTCGAAGACGACAAGGCCGAAGACCTTGCCTTCATTGAGCTTCAGGGCAAATCCTCTCTCGCCGATTTCATGATCATCGCATCGGGCCGTTCCGGACGGCACGTGGCGGCGCTTGCCGAACACGTCGCTCAGGAAGCCAAACGGCTGACCGGCCGCCCGGCCAGCGTCGAAGGCATGGCCAATGCTGACTGGGTGCTGATCGATACCGGAGACGTCATCGTCCACCTCTTCCGGCCTGAAGTGCGCGAATTCTACAATCTCGAAAAAATCTGGATGTCGGACAATTCGGCCCACCGGGCGCAGCGCGCCTCCTCCTGATCCATGCGGCTGCAGATTGTCGGGGTGGGGCGCCTGAAAGACGGCCCCGAACGCAGCCTGACCGATGACTATCTGGCCCGCACCCAGCCGCTCGCCCGCCAACTCGGTTTCCGCGCCCTCGAAGAACATGAAGTCGCCAGCGGAGGCGGCGTCGACGCCGAAGGCGCCCGCCTGATCTCCCGCATACCGGATGGCGCCAAATGCCTGCGCCTCGATGAAGCGGGCGAAAACCTCACCTCCACCGAACTCGCCCGCCGCCTCGCCCTCTGGCGCGACGAAGGCCTGCGCGACACGGTTTTCTTCATCGGCGGCGCAGAAGGCTTCTCGCCCGAAGTCCGCCGTGTGGTTCCCAAGACGCTGGCCTTCGGCGCCCAGACCTGGCCGCACCGCCTGGTCCGCGCGATGCTGACCGAGCAGATCTACCGCGCCATGACGATCCTCGCCGGCACGCCCTACCACAAGGCCTGACGTTCATCCTTCAAGGGGGAGGGGTGGGCACCGGCGGTCAGGGGGGAGGAAAACCGGGGCCCGTAGCTGCACAAGTGGCGCGTGCCCGAAGGCCGGCTGCCTGCTTCATCATGCGCTTTCTACGCGGCGGGGCGAAACTGGGTCACTCCGCGTGCATTTTTTTGCAGCGGTTGCCGTCCGGGGGCGAGGCCCTTTAAGGAAGGGGCTGAAGCTGGAGGCAGGTGCCATGCGGGGCGGGGCTATGTGGCGCATTTACGGACCGGTGATCGCCGTCGCCATCCTGGGCTTCGTGATCGCCCTGTTCCTTATGGATCCGGCGCCGCCGAAGACCATCCGCTTCGGCGCCGGCGCGCCGGGCGGCGCCTATCACGCCTATGCCGAACGCTACCAACGCCTGCTCGCCGAGCAGGGTGTGGAGGTCGAACTGGTCGATACCGCCGGCTCGATCGACAATCTCCGCCTGCTCGAAGAGGATTTCATCGATGTCGCGCTGGTGCAGGGCGGCCTGACCGGCGTTTCGGAGGAAAAGACGCTGCGCTCTCTCGGCGGCCTGTTCGAGGAACCGTTCTGGGTGTTCGTCCGTGAGGGCGTCCCGGCCACCGATTTCGGCGACCTGAAGGACCTGCGCGTCTCGATCGGCCCGGAAGGCTCCGGCACCCGCGCCCTCGCAACGTCCCTGCAGCGCGCATATGGAGGCGACTGGACCAACGGTGCCCGGCTGGCGATGTCGACCCGCGAGGCGGAAGCCGCCCTGCGCGCCGGGGACATTGATGCGGCCGCCTTCGCGGCTTCGCCGGACGCGGCCTATGTCCAGGCGCTGCTGCACGCCGAGGGCATCCGCTTGCTGCCGTTTGACCGGGCCGAGGCGATTGCCCGGCGCGAGGACGGGCTCTCCTCGGTTATCCTCTTGCGCGGTGTGGCCGATATCGGCGCGGACATTCCGGAACGCGACGTTCCGCTCATCGCAGCGGTCTCGCAGCTTGTGGTGCGCGATGACGTACATCCCGCCATCGAAGCCGTTTTGCTGGACGCGGCACTGGCGATCCACTCGGACAAAAGCCTGTTCTCGCCCGCCGGACGCTTCCCGAACGCCAACAATACCGACCTTCCTGTCAGCAAGCAGACCACACGCTATTACCGCGACGGGCCGTCCTTTCTCAGACGGTACTTTCCGTTCAGCGTGGCCAACTTCCTGGACCGCGCCTGGGTGCTCGCCATTCCGCTGCTGACGCTGGCCTTCCCGCTAGTGCGCGCCGCGCCGCCGATCTACCGCTGGCGCGTCCGCCGCCGGATCTACATCTGGTACAGGGACCTGCGCGCGCTCGAGGAAGAGGGGCGGGCTACGCCGCCGGGCGAGCCGCGCAAATCGGTCATCAGCCGGCTGGAACGCCTGCAGGCCGACATCGGCAAGCTGGACGTGCCGCTCTCCTACAATGACGACCTCTACCGCCTGCGCAGCCATGTCGAGTTCGTCAGGCAGTTGCTCGGCCCGGCCGGCCCGGCTTCGTCGGTGCAGATTACCTAAAGCAGGCCAGCGGCTTTCACCTCAGCCGTAAAGGTGCGCGACACCGGCGCCTCCTTGCCGGACGGCAGCACCAGCGAGACCTTTCCGCCCTGCCGCTTCACGTCCCGCACCGCTGCTTTCGCCACCCACCAGGACCGGTGCACCTGCAGCCCGCCGCTGCCGTCCAGTTCGCGGACCGCGTCGGCGAGCCGCATCAGGATCAATTCCTCGCCGAGGCTCGTGTGCACACGCAGGTAATGGTCCTCGGACGACACGGCATGCAGTTCCGCCTGCCGGAATTTGAGGGGGAGGCGCGCCAGAAAGGCGCGGGCTGCGTCCGGCGCCGTCAGATCGGACGATCCCGCCGGCTTCTGGGAGGCGAGGGACAGGACATACCCCCCCACCACCATGACCACGCAGACCGCGAAGACGTAGAGGTACTGCACGGGCACCGCCCCGAACGACATCGCGCCCCCCAGCACGGCGGAATACGCGTAGAGGGAGAGGGTGACCGGGACGGCGATCAGGGCCGCACCCGCGGCGATCCGTACTGGCAGCGGCCAGCGCTCGAAGCGGGTGCCGAAGATGAACGGGATGATGAAGGCGGCCGACGCCGTTCCGGTGCCGATCGTGATCAGCCACATCGAAAAGCGCAGCCAGAGCGGGCCGGTGACGCCATAGATCCCGAACCAGGTGAAGGCGCCGGCCAGCACGACGACGATGGCCGCGTTCTGCAGTAGGCTTCGCAACTGGGAAGTCACCGGCTTCACCCCTGCATTTGACGCTTCGCGGACGGTAATGACGGCATTTCGCGAAGGATTCCAGCCCGAACACGTAGGGCCGGTGGCGGAGGCGGGAAGGGGCGGCGATGTTGACCGGGCCGGACGAGACACCGTCCAGAAACTGTCCACAAGAACCCAGGAGTCCACACCGATGACCGCCGTTTCGCCCGATGCCTTTCCGGCCCGCCGCTTCTCCCTGAACGGGTGGCGCTCGCGCAATGTGAACAAGATCAACCTGGCCATCGGCGCCAGCGTTTTTGTGGCCATCAGCTTGGTGATATTGAAGGACATGCCGCCCGTCCGGTTCCGGCTTGATGCCAGTCCGTTCCTGTCGGCCCCGGCCATGATCAAGGTGCACGTCCTGGCGGCCGTCACCGCCTTCTTCACCGGCCTCATTCTCCTCGCCGGCGTCAAGGGCAACCTGATTCACCGTACCCTCGGGTACGGTTGGGTGGTGGCCATGGCGGCCACGGCGATCAGCTCGTTCATGCTCTTCGGTCCTATCGGCAGCTACCTCAGCCTCATTCACGCCTTGTCAGCCTGGACCCTGATTGGCCTGCCGATGGGCATCGCTGCGGCACGCGGCGGCAAGATACGCGCCCATGCCCGGCACATGACCGGCATGTTCACCGGCGGCATGCTGATCGCCGGGCTGTTCACCTTCCTCCCGGGCCGTCTGATGTGGGATCTGTTCTTCACGGTGTGATCGTACCGGAGCGTGGATTGAAGCCTTACGGCTGTCGCAGAACACCGCTAGGAGTCTCCTCAGGGCCGGTCAGGCGCTGAGGAGGCAAACATGAAAAAGATCACATCACTCGCAATCCTGTCTGTGCTGGCGGCCTGCCAGTCTCCGGCCGAACTGCCGCTCGCCGCCGGCGTGGTCGCCCCGAAATCCGCCGATGAAGCGCTCGAGCCGTATTACCGCTCGCTGCCGGAAGACTTCTATCCGCGCGCGCCGGCCGGCCTCGCGCTGCCGGACGCAGGGAAGCCGCTGACCCGCATCCTCGTCGCCTCGTGCCTCGATGAAGAAAAACCCGACAGCGCGTCGATGCGCTCGGTCGCTGCCGAAAGCGCCGACCTATTCCTGATGATCGGCGACAACGTTTACGGCGACCGCGACGGCCCGGCTTACATCAACAATCAGCCCGAACTGAACGAAGTTCGCGCCAGCTACGCCGACCTTGCCGCGCGCGAGGATTTCAAGGCCGTGCGGGCGAAGTTCCCGATGATGGTGGCCTGGGACGATCATGATTACGGCGCCAACGATGCCGGCCGGGAATTCCCGTTCCGCCGCCTCGCAGAGCGCATCCACGAGCGTTTCTGGGGCCTCGAGAACGAGGATGTCGGCGCCTATCCCGGCACCTACTACGCGCGCACCTTCGGCCCCGAAGGCCAGCGCACCCAGATCATCATGCTCGACACGCGCTTTTTCCGCTCGGCGCTGACGCCGACCGATGAATGGAACAAGAAGGGCAAGGAACGCTACATTCCCTCCGCCGATCCGGAACAGGACATGCTGGGCAATGACCAGTGGACCTGGCTGGAAAACCGGTTGCAGGACCCGGCCGACCTGCGCCTGATTGTTTCCTCGATCCAGGTCCTGCCGACCGATGGCCACGGCTTTGAAGCCTGGGCGACGATGCCGCTGGAACAGCAACGCCTCTACCGCCTCGTGCGCGAGACCGGCGCCAAGGGCGTGGTGTTCGTCTCGGGCGACCGGCATACCGGTTTTCTGTACAAGGACGATGCCGCGCTGCCCTACCCGGTGCACGAGATCACCGCCTCGTCCCTGAACGTCGCCTTTGCGGAGACCACGACCGAGATGGACCGCGCGCAGGTCGGGGAAGGGTATCCGCCGGAAAACTTCGGCGCGATCGGAATCGACTGGACGGCCGGAATGGTCAGCCTCGAGATCAAGTCCAACACCGGCGAGACGAAGCGCCAGGTGACGGCCGCCTTCCGCTGATCCAGGACGCGCATGTCTGGCTACAGGAATGTGATCATCCTGATCCTTGCGATCTGCCTCATGCAGGCGGCCGCAAGTTTTCTTGGCGTGATCACGCCGGTCGGGCTGACCGAACTCAAGTCCGGTGAGACCCTCACCGGGCTGATCGGCGCGATTTACTCGACGGGGTTCATGGCCGGGGCCTGGGCCGGGCCCGCCTTGATTGGCCGCTATGGCACCATCCGCCTTTATGCCGCCGCGGCCGCGATCACGGCGGTCTGCGCGCTGGCGATGGGCATGGTGCCCGGCATCGCTGCATGGGGCGCCGCGCGCGTGCTGCAGGGCATCGGCTTCGGTCTGCTCTTCGCGAGCGCCGAAAGCTGGCTGGGCCAGGCAGTCCCCACAGACCGCCGCGGCGACATGATGGGATTTTACTATTTCCTCTCGCGGATTGCCGGATTGCTCGCGCCGTTCCTCGCCTTCGGTCTGTCGGCGCTCGATCCGCGCGGCCTCAACTGGGTGTCGATCCTGCTCTGCCTGTCGCTCACCACCCTGTGTCTGACCCGGCGGGAGGAGCCGGCGCCCCCGGCCCGCGAGGTTATGCGCCTTCCGGACCTCTTCCGGCTGGCCCCGTCTGCGGTGACCGGCTGCTTCCTTGCGGGCCTGCTCAACACCGGCACGCTGGCCCTGCTGCCGACCTGGACCAGCACGTTCGAGATCGGCGGGGGCGGGACCAGTGCAGCGGCCTGGGCGGCAGCGGCTGCCGCGGCGGGCGCGCTGCTGGTGCAATGGCCCGCCGGGCGGATGTCGGACCGGGTGGAGCGGCGTCTCGTGGTTGCCGGCCTGTCCCTGTTCTCGGGCGCTGCAGCGCTGGCGCTGGCGGCGGGGGCGACGCGGTTCAGCGAACCGGTCGTGCTGGCGCTGCTGTGCCTCTGGGGCGCGGGCGCGTTCGCGTTCTACGGCGTCTGCGCCGCCCATGCGATCGACCGGGCGGGACCGGGCCGGATTCCGCAGGTGATGAGCGGCATCCTGTTCGTCTGGGCCGCAGGTTCGGTGGCCGGGCCGGTGATGTCCGGCGTCGCGATGAGCCTCGGCGGGCCGCAGGCCCTGTTCGGCCTCGCCGCCGCCGGCCTGTTCCTGCTGGCCGGGATCATGCTGGTGCGCAGCCGCGTCCGCCCGCCGCCGGTGGTCACCGAGGCCTTCCGGCCAACTGAAGCCCCATCCGGCGGGCTGCCCGTCCCGGGCCCGGGCGCAGCGGGGCCGACGTGAGCCGGTTGAGCAGCAGGCAGCAGAATTCGCCCCACGCGATAGCCGGGGGAGGGATTGACCGCCGGCGGGATCACCTCGCGGCAATCCGGTTTCCTGAGTTTGAGAATTGATACCCAGCGTGTTGCAGGGCCTGTCTTTGTTGGTATACAGCGGCGCGAACCACAGGGATGACGGGCTGGCGAAGGGCGACCAGACTTTGCATCCAACAGGGAAAACTCCATGAACATTCACGAATACCAGGCCAAGGCGCTGCTGAAGTCCTTCGGTGCGCCGGTTGCTGAAGGCGTGCCGGTCCTGTCGCTGGCCGATGTGCAGAAGGCAGTCGACACGCTGCCCGGCCCGCTCTGGGTCGTGAAAAGCCAGATCCACGCCGGCGGGCGCGGCAAGGGCAAGTTCATCGAGAAGGAAGCCGGCGAGAAGGGCGGCGTCCGCCTCGCCTTCTCCAAGGACGACGTGAAGAAGCACGCCGAAGCGATGCTCGGCAAACACCTCGTGACCGCGCAGACCTCTGCCGCCGGCAAGCAGGTGAACCGCCTCTATGTGGAAGACGGCGCCGACATCGAGAAAGAACTCTACCTGTCGATCCTCGTCGACCGGTCGACCTCAAACGTCGCTTTCGTCGTCTCGACCGAGGGCGGCATGGACATCGAGGCGGTCGCACATGACACGCCGGAGAAAATCCTCACGGTACAGATCGACCCGCTGGTCGGCGTGACACCTGCGGACGCCCAGAAGCTCAACGCCGCGCTGCACCTCACGGGCACCGCCGCAGCCGATGGCCTCAAGCTCTTCCCGATCCTCTACAAGGCCTTCACCGAGAAGGACATGGCGATGCTGGAGGTGAACCCCCTCATCGTCATGAAGGACGGCCACCTGCGCGTGCTCGACGCGAAAGTCTCGTTCGATGGCAACGCAATCTTCCGCCACCCGGATGTCGCCGCCCTGAAGGACGAAACCGAACAGGACGCCAAGGAACTCGAAGCGGCTGAATGGGACCTCGCCTATATCGCGCTCGATGGCACGATCGGCTGCATGGTCAACGGCGCCGGCCTCGCGATGGCGACGATGGACATCATCAAGCTCTACGGCGAAGAACCCGCGAACTTCTGCGACGTCGGCGGCGGCGCCGGCAAGGAGAAGGTGGCAGCCGCCTTCAAGATCATCATGAAGGACCCCAACGTGAAGGGCATCCTCGTGAACATCTTCGGCGGCATCATGAAATGCGATGTCATCGCCGAAGGCGTGATCGCAGCCGTGAAGGAAACGAACCTCTCCGTTCCGCTGGTCGTGCGCCTCGAAGGCACGAACGTCGAACTCGGCAAGAAGATCATCCGCGAAAGCGGTCTCAACGTCATCTCCGCAGACGATCTCGATGATGCGGCCCAGAAAATTGTCAAAGCGGTACGGGGTTAAGCGTCATGTCCATTCTGATCGACAAGAACACGAAAGTCCTGACGCAAGGCATGACCGGCAATACCGGCTCGTTCCATACCAGCCAGGCGCTTGAATATTACGGCACCCAGATGGTCGGCGGCATACACCCCAAGAAGGGCGGTGAGATGTGGACGGCGGCGAACGGCAAGGAATTGCCGATCTTCGCGTCCGTCGCCGAAGGCAAGGCCAAGACCGGCGCCACCGCGTCTGTGGTCTACGTGCCGCCCGCCGGCGCTGCGGCCGCCATCGAGGAAGCGATCGACGCGGAAATCCCGCTGATCGTCTGCATCACCGAAGGCGTGCCGGTCATGGACATGGTCCGCGTCAAGGCGAAGCTGCTGAAATCCAAGTCGCGCCTGATTGGGCCGAACTGCCCGGGCATCATCACGGCCAACGAGTGCAAGATCGGCATCATGCCGGGCTCCATCTTCAAGAAGGGCTCGGTCGGCATCGTCTCGCGCTCCGGAACGCTGACCTATGAAGCCGTGTTCCAGACCACCAATGCCGGCCTCGGCCAGACCACGGCCGTCGGCATCGGCGGCGACCCGGTCAAGGGCACCGAGTTCATCGACATGCTGGAAATGTTCCTGGCCGACGACGAGACCAAGTCGATCATCATGATCGGCGAGATCGGCGGCTCTGCCGAAGAAGAAGCCGCGCAGTTCCTGATCGACGAGGCCAAGCGCGGCCGCAAGAAACCGATGGCGGGCTTCATTGCCGGCCGCACGGCGCCGAAAGGCCGCACGATGGGCCATGCTGGCGCAATCGTGTCTGGCGGGAAGGGCGATGCAGAGTCAAAGATTGCAGCGATGGAAGCTGCGGGAATCCGTGTAAGCCCAAGCCCGGCGCGTCTTGGTACGACGCTGGTCGAAGTGTTAAAGGGTTAGAAGACCCTAGGGTATAGCTTGCCGCCACAGACGCCTGAAGGCGATGCGGCGGCGGGCGGGGCTCTGCACCCCGGAACCTGCAGGCGGCATCATCCGCCCCCATATGCTTGCCGGGGGCGGCAGCTCTGGAAGGATGATTTTGCAATGGCAGACGATGGCAGCCCGGTGAACGGCCCTCGCAGCTCCGGCAACACTGCGATGCTGGAAACCGCGTTCCTCTACGGGGGCTCGGCGCTCTGGATCGAGCAGATGCAGGCTGCCTATGCGAAGGACCCCTCGTCGGTGCCGGAAAGCTGGCGCGCCTTCTTTGCCGAACTCGGCGATGACGCCGCCAGCGCCACCACCAATGCCAAGGGCGCCAGCTGGAAGCGCGAAGGCTGGCCGCAGGCGAAATCCGGCGATGACGTCGCCGCCTTCGACGGCAACTGGGCTGCGCTGGAGCCGAAGCTCGAGAAGAAGATCAAGGCCTCCAATCCGGCAGCAGCGCCGGCCGACATTTCTCAATCGGTGAAGGATTCGATCCGCGCGATCATGATGATCCGCGCCTACCGTATCCGCGGCCACCTCGCCGCCCAGCTCGACCCGCTGCGCCTGTCGGGCTTCGGCGAACAGCCCGAACTCGACCCCGCCTCGTACGGCTTCAAGCCGGAAGACCGTGACCGCCCGATTTTCATCGACAACGTGCTCGGCCTCGAGCGCGCTACCGTCAACCAGATGCTCGAGATCCTGAAGCGGACCTATTGCTCGACCATGGGCATCGAGTTCATGCACATCTCCGATCCCGAGGAGAAGGCCTGGCTGCAGGAACGTATCGAGGGCCCCGACAAGGGCGTGGCCTTCACGCGTGAAGGCAAGTTCGCGATCCTCCGCAAGCTGATTGAAGCCGAAAGCTTCGAACGCTTCCTGCACAAGCGCTTCCCGGGCACCAAACGCTTCGGCCTCGATGGCGGCGAAGCGGCCGTGCCGGCGCTGGAGCAGATCATCAAGCGCGGCGGCGCCCTCGGCGTCAACGAGATCGTCGTCGGCATGCCCCACCGCGGCCGCCTCAACATGCTCGCCGCCGTGATGGGCAAGGGCTATGACAAGATCTTCCACGAGTTCCAGGGCGGCTCCACGCAGGGCGCCGGCACGTTCGGCTCCGGCGATGTGAAATACCACCTCGGTGCCTCGTCGGACCGTGAGTTTGACGGCAACACCGTCCACCTCACCATGAACGCCAACCCCTCGCACCTTGAAGCGGTCAACCCCGTCGTCCTCGGCCGCACGCGCGCCAAGCAGTTCACGGAATCGCGCCAGACCGGCAAACTCGACCGTACCAAGAAACTCCCCCTCCTGCTGCACGGGGATGCAGCCTTCGCGGGGCAGGGCGTCGTCGCCGAATGCTTCGCCCTCTCAGGCCTGCAGGGCTACCGCACGGGTGGCACCATTCACTTCATCGTCAACAACCAGATCGGCTTCACCACGAGCCCGATGTATTCGCGCTCCTCGCCCTATCCGTCGGATGTGGCGCTGATGGTCCAGGCACCGATCTTCCACGTCAACGGCGATGATCCGGAAGCCGTCGTCTACGCTGCCAAGGTCGCGACCGAGTACCGCCAGAAGTTCTCGAAGGACGTGGTCATCGACATGTTCTGCTATCGCCGCTTCGGTCACAACGAGGGCGACGATCCGACGATGACCCAGCCGGTCATGTACAAGGTCATCAAGGACCTTCCGTCGACCCGCGAGATCTATGGCAAGCGCCTCGTTTCCGAAGGCCTGCTGACCGCCGAACAGGTCGAGGCGCAGGTCAAGGAGTTCGAGGAATTCCTCGAGAAGGCCTTCACCGCCGCCAAGGACCTGAAGACCAACAAGGCCGACTGGCTGGAAGGTCACTGGTCCGGCTTCAGCCTGCCGATCGATGACGACCGGCGCGGCAAGACCGGCGTCGCGAAAGCCAAGCTCAAGGAACTCGGCGACGCGATCACCCGCGTGCCGGAGGGCGTCGACATCCACAAGACGGTCGAGCGCGTGCTCGCCCGCCGCCGCGAGAGCTACGAGACCGGCAAGGAAATCGACTGGGGCGGCGCCGAACATCTCGCGTTCGCCAGCCTGCTCGACGAAGGCTTCCCCGTGCGCCTGTCCGGCCAGGACGTGGGACGCGGCACCTTCGTGCAGCGCCACAGCCACATGGTCGACCAGACCACCGGCGAGCGCCACACGCCGCTGAACAATATCCGCAAAGGTCAGGCGCCCTACGAGGTGATCGACTCGCTGCTCTCCGAGGAAGCGGTGCTCGGCTACGAGTATGGCTACTCGCTCGCCGACCCCAACACGCTGACCCTGTGGGAGGCCCAGTTCGGGGACTTCTGCAACGGCGCGCAGGTCTATTTCGACCAGTTCATCTCGAGCGCCGAGCGCAAATGGCTGCGCATGTCGGGCCTCGTGATGCTGCTGCCGCACGGCTATGAAGGTCAGGGCCCGGAGCATTCCTCGGCCCGCATGGAGCGCTTCCTGCAGATGTGCGCGGAAGACAACATGCAGGTCTGCAACCTGACGACGCCGTCGAACTATTTCCATGCGCTGCGACGCCAGATCCACCGCGAGTTCCGCAAGCCGCTGGTGATCATGACGCCGAAGTCGCTGCTGCGCCACAAGCTGGCCACCTCGACCATCGACGACATGAATGCCAAGTCGACCTTCCACCGCATCCTCTGGGACGATGCCGAGACGCCGGGCCGCGAAGGCAAGGTCAAGCTCGTCGCCGACAAGAAGATCCGGCGGGTCGTGCTCTGCTCGGGCAAGGTCTATTACGATCTCTTCGAGGCGCGCGAAGCGGCGGGTACGGACGATGTCTATCTGCTGCGCGTCGAGCAGTTCTACCCGGTGCCGCGCAAGTCGCTGATCACCGAGCTGAAACGCTTCACCCAGGCCGAGATCGTCTGGTGCCAGGAAGAGCCGCGCAACATGGGCGGCTGGACCTTCATCCGTGACGAGATCGAATGGTGCGCCGCGCAGGCTGGCTACGCCACTCCGCGCCCGAAATATTCGGGCCGCCCGCCCAGCGCCGCTACCGCCACCGGCCTTCTCTCCAAGCACCAGGCCGAGCAGGCTTCGCTCATCAAGATCGCGCTGTCGCCCGATCCGGTGGATGACCGCAACCCTGCGGCCTGACCTTCCTCCAGCAATCCCTTCGGACCAAGCCCATGACAGACATTGTTGTACCCACACTCGGTGAAAGCGTCACGGAAGCCACTGTCGGCCGCTGGCTGAAGGCCAAGGGCGAGGCGGTGAAGAAAGATGACGTGCTGGTCGAACTCGAAACCGACAAGGTGTCGGTCGAAGTTTCTGCCAGCGAGGACGGTGTGTTGTCGGACATCTCCGTGCCGGAAGGCGAGACGGTCGGCATCGGCGCCCTCCTTGGACGGATCAACGGGGCAGGGGCTGCTGCGGCAAAGCCCGCGCCCGCTGCCAAGCCGGCCGCGGCCCCCGCGCCGGCACCAGCACCCGCACCGGCTGCGCCCGCGCCGATGGCCGCCGGCGGCACCACCGATGTAAAAGTCCCCGTGATGGGCGAGAGCGTCGCCGAAGGCACGATCGCCTCGTTCAGCAAGAAGGTCGGTGACAAGGTCAAGAAGGACGAGACCATCGCCGAGATCGAAACCGACAAGGTGGCGCTCGAAGTGCCGTCGCCGGCCGACGGCGTGATCGTCGAGCTGCTGGTCGCGCCTGGTGCGAGCGTCGCGCCAGGCTCCGTGATCGCGCGCATCGGTGCCTCGATGGCAGCGCCCGCGAAGGCTGCGGCGGAAGCGGCGCCTGCGAAAACCGTCTCAGCGCCGGCCACGCCTGCGGCCACCGGAACCGGCGAGCGCCCCGTTGCCCCGTCCGTACGCCGAATCGCTGCCGAAGCGAATGTCGCGCCTGCCAGCATTCCGGGCTCGGGCCGTGATGGCCGCGCCACCAAAGCCGATGCCCTTGCCTATGTGAACCAGCCGAAAGTGACGAAGATGCCCGATACAGAGGCCCGCCCACCCCGCGAAACCGGTCCACGTGAAGAACGTGTACGGATGACCCGCCTGCGCCAGACCATCGCCCGCCGCCTGAAAGAGGCGCAGGATACGGCCGCGATGCTGACGACGTTCAACGATGTCGACATGTCCGCCATCATGGACCTGCGCAAGAAGCACCAGGACGCGTTCGTCGCCCGCCACGGCATCAAGCTCGGCTTCATGAGCTTCTTCGTGAAGGCGGTGACCAGCGCGCTGAAGGATGTGCCGGCCGTCAACGCCGAGATCGACGGCCAGGACGTCATCTACAAGAACTATTATGACATTGGCGTCGCCGTCGGCACCGACAAGGGCCTCGTCGTCCCGGTTGTTCGGGGTACGGACGAAATGTCCCTTGCCGATATCGAGAAAGCCATTGCCGGACTCGGCAAGAAGGCACGCGACGGCCAGCTGACCATCGGCGACCTGCAGGGCGGCACCTTCACCATCTCCAACGGCGGCATCTACGGCTCGCTGATGTCCACGCCGATCCTCAACCCGCCCCAGTCCGGCGTGCTCGGCATGCACCGGATCGAGGACCGCCCGATCGTCCGCAATGGCCAGATCGTCATCAAGCCGATGATGTACCTCGCCCTCAGCTACGACCACCGCATCGTCGACGGCAAGGAAGCGGTCACCTTCCTCGTCCGCGTCAAGGACGCGCTGGAAGATCCGGAACGGATGCTGCTGGAAGTCTAGCGCTTCGAGGCGGTCCATCCCCGCATCATCGCGGCCTGGAACACCGGGGCAGGCGGGGTGAATCCGGCCGCTGCGATCAACGCCTCCAGCTCCGATGGTCCGTGTACGCCGAAAACGCGCCCGAAGCTGCTCACCCAGCCTGCGCGCATCTGCTCCGGCACGCCGCTCTGGCGCATCAGGCCCAGCCAGAGGTGCAGCGCTTCCGGGAAGGTGGCCGCCTGCCGGTCGGCGCAAAGGTCCAGATTGAAGAGCAGCCCGCCCGGCTTCAGCCGCGCCGCGATGTCCGCAAAGAAGGACTGGCGCGCGCTGGTCTCCGTCAGGAAATGCGAGACGAACAGGCTGGTGGCGGCGTCGTGCGCGTCCACCGGCGCCCCCGAGACATAGTCCGCCAGGAAGGTGCAGCGCTCCGCAAAGCCGTCCGCCTCGGCATGGCGCCGGGCGACATTCAGCATCGGCGCCGACGGATCGATCAGGGTGAAGCGCCAGCCCGGGAAGCGCGCGGCGAGGTAGCGCGCCTCGGCGCCGGTCCCCGCGCCGGCCATCAGGATCCGCGCGTCGGCAGGCAGATCGGCGAACTGGATCTGGATCAGCAGGTGAACGGCGTCCTTGATTGGCTGCATCGCCGCGAACTGCTTGTCATAGACCTCAGCGCGTTCAGCATCGAATTGCATCGGGACGGATGAAGGGGCGGCGGACATGGGCATCTCCCGTTTGTTATATTATAACACCACTCTTTAGCCTTTCTGCCAATACACTTTTCTGTGGAGCGGATCATTCCGGAGCGGCGCCTCTTGCAATTGTGCGGCATGGCCCGACCTATGGGACTAGCGACGCATCCCCGGGAGAAAAGCGCGATGGCCGATAAAGAATACGAACCGCCCAAGGTCTGGACCTGGAACAAGGAAAGCGCCGGACGCTTCGCGGCGATCAACCGCCCGATCGCCGGGCCGACGCATGACAAGGACATGCCGGTCGGCAAACATCCGCTGCAGCTCTATTCGCTGGGAACGCCGAACGGCGTGAAAGTCACAATCCTGCTCGAGGAACTTCTGGCCAAGGGCCACGCGGGCGCCGAGTATGATGCCTGGCTGATCAACATCATGGAGGGCACGCAGTTCTCCTCCGGCTTCGTCGCCGCCAACCCCAACTCCAAGATCCCGGCGCTGATGGACTATTCGGTCAGCCCGCCGCAGCGCGTCTTCGAGTCCGCCTCGATCCTGCTCTATCTTGCCGAAAAATTCGGCGAGTTTCTGCCGAAGGATCCGCGCAAGCGCACCGAGGCGATCTCCTGGCTGTTCTGGCAAATGGGCTCCGCCCCGCTGCTCGGCGGCGGCTTCGGCCACTTCTACGCCTACGCCCCGATCAAGATCGAATACGCCATCGACCGCTACGCCATGGAAGTGAAACGCCAGCTCGACGTGCTCGACCGCCACCTGGCAGAAAACGAGTACATGGCGGGCGACGAATACTCGATCGCCGACATGGCGATCTGGCCGTGGTACGGCGCGGTCGTGCTCGGCGTCGTCTATAACGCCGGCGAGTTCCTCTCGGTCCACGAGTACAAGAACGTCCTGCGCTGGACCAAACAGATCGGCGAACGCCCGGCGGTGAAGCGCGGCCGGATGGTCAACTCGACCAATGGCAAGCCCGAGAACCAGCTGCGCGAACGCCATGACGCCAGCGATTTCGAGACGAAAACGCAGGACAAGCTCGAAGCACAGTCAGGATCCTGACCCTGTTCGGCTTGTTCAACAAGAAAGCGCCCACCTTTGATGTGGCGGAAGGCAATGCCTTTGTTTCGCAGGGCCTGACGCTTCTGAAAGTCGGCAACGGCGCCGCCCTTGGCAGGCTCTACGCGGGTTTGCCGCCGGCTGACCGTGTACATTTTCTCGATGGCGTCGGTCTTCTGAGCGATATTGGAACCGCTCTGCCAGCGAGAGGCGGCGACCCGTCGCTGGCCGCCATTGAGGGCGGGCTGGGATACGTCTGGGCACACCGCCTGCGTGGCTTCGCCACGGCAGACCTGACGAGCGATGCCCAGGCCTTCAACATGTACGACATGGCGGACGAGGCACACGCGGCACTGGACGAGGCGGCACGCCTCACGCCGCAGGACAGCGCGGTGCATGCCTTCCGTATACGCGCAGAAATGCTCGCGCGCGGCATTGAAGGCGGCGTTGAGGCGGTATTTCGCGATCTGGACGCGGCCGGCGAACCCAATGTCCTCGCAAGCCTCGCCCGGCTGAACTATCTGGCGCCGAAATGGCATGGCAGCGTGAACGAGATGCACGCCTTTGCCGACGCCGCGATCGCGCGGGCACCGAACGCGGCCTTCCTCGCCTTGAAGGCGCGGGCCTGCATCGAGGAATGGCTCTACGAAACCGGCATGAGCGAGGCGCCGGGGGCCGCAGCAGCGTTCGCGGCAAAATCGGCCACTCCGGCGTTCCGGCAATCGCTGGCCGATCTCGATGACCGCTTCCTTTATCTCCTGAAAACCGGCCCGGCCCTCTCCGCCGCCGAAGCGCATTTTGCCCGCAACCAGTTCGCCGTCCTGTTCGTCGCGTTTGTCGACCGCCCGCGCCTGAAGCATCACCTCGCCGCCCTTGAGGCGCCCGCGGCCGTTCCGTGGGGCTACTTCGCCGGGGGCAATGTGCCGGGATTTTTGGCGAAACTGCACAGGGAACTGGGCCTTCCGAAGCGATAGGCCTGCGCTGCGGCGACGCGCCCTGTCCCTTGCGCGGGGCGCGCCGCCTATATAACCCGGCAGAACGGCAAAAGAGGCGGCAGCCCCATGACGACTTATACCAGCGACGAGCGCCGCCACACGGCCGAGACGGCGACTTCGATGACTGATGTGCGCTACGAGATCGACCGGATCGACCGGCTGCTGGTCGAGATCATCGCCGAGCGCCAATCCTTTATGGACGCCGCCGCGCGCATCAAGGGCGACCGGAATATCGTGCATGACCGGGCCCGGATCGAGGATGTCGTCACCAAGGTGAAAGCCGAATGCCCGAAGCATGGCCTGTCACCGGCGATTGCCGAGCCGGTCTGGCGTACGATGATCGACCGTTGCATCGCCTATGAATTTGCGCGCTATGACGTGCTGCGCTTGCCCACCAAGGTCAAGTCGTAGGCCGCCCGGGCGGCCGCTTCCAGGGCTTCGCCGAGCGCGTCCTTAACGTCTCCCAACAGAACCGCCGCATGGGCTGTGCTTGGCGCGGCCTCGCTGCGGCCCGCCTTTTCGGCGCGCTCGCAGGCGGCCGCGAGTTTCAGCGCGCCAATGCCGAGGCTGGCGCCTTTCAGCGTATGCGCAGCGTCAGACCATTCGCGCGCTTCCAGCCGCGGGTCCAGCAGGCGAGACCAGAGCTGGGCCTGATGCTGAAAGATCTCGATCACTTCGACGGCGAGATCATGGTCGCCGCCGGTCATGGCAGAGAGATGGTCGAGGTCCATCACCGGAAGGGAAGGGCGCGGGTCGGTCATCCGGGGTCTCCTGTGCCCCGAAAGCGTGGACGAGGGCCATTAGCATCCTCTTAACGATGTGAACGGCGCAAAAAATTCACGTTTTATCGATTGTCGAAAAACTTCAATTCTGTTACTTTTCCTATCCAGGCTTAAGGCTGAGCCTCATTCGTTAGACGCGCCCGATACTGGCCACTCACTGGGGAACGAGCGATGACCGACCTGCTCATCTTGATCCGTAACGTGGTGCTGGCCACCATTCTCGCCTGGCTGGGCCTCGAATTTGCGCCGAGCACGCCCGACCGCGACGACAAGCCGGCCGAGAAGTCGTCCGTGCTCGCCCGCCTCGGCTGAGAAATCCTGCAAAGCCTTAACCTACCGGCGTGCATTCTGCCCTCGCAGGCGAATGCAAGGCGAGTTATACAGTGGACATGACAGACGCTTCCTCCGTGCGCCCTTCGGGCCGGGACGACCTTGCACGTCACCAGGCCTCTCAGGACTTTGAGATGGCCCAGCATGGTGGCGGGTGGATGGTAGCTGCCGCATTTGCGGTGGCGGCGCTCTGGACTCTGGGTGTCCTTCTCGGATTTTTCGGCCTTGGCGGCATGGCGCTGGCCGAGCAGATTTCCCCGATGCTGCTGACGGCCGGCGGCATCGCCGCGTTCATTCCCGCCTTCCTGATCATCATGGCCGGCTTCATGGGCCGCTCGACCCGCCGCGCCGCCGCTGCCAATGCGCTGGTGCTGGAAGCGACCTCGCGCCTGATGATGCCGGCGCGGGAAGCGGGCACCGAAGGCATCGCCTTTGCCGAGCAGATGAAACAGGCCGCTGCCGAAGTGGACCTCGCCATGGCGCATGCGCTGACGGCGATGAAAGCCATGGCCGGTGAAATCGGCGACGAGCGTCAGCGGCTGGAATCGGTTTCCTACGCAACTTCCGACAATGCGCGCGATCTCGCCACGCGGCTGGCCGCAGAGCGTCAGGCGCTTGAGGCGCTGGCCCGCGAGTTGCGCAGCCAGATCAGCACGATGAGCGAGGCCATCCCGCGCCAGGCCCAGATGATGATCTCTGCCGCGCGCCAGGCGAGCGACGAGGTCGGCCGCGCCGACAGCGCGCTGGAGAACCGGCTCGGCTCGATGTCGCGCGCCGGCGAAGATCTCTCCCGCCGGCTTGAGTCCCTCGATGGCCTCGCCCGCGAAGCGGCGACGCGCACCGAAGCGCTGACCTTCTCGATCACCCGGATCGAGGACAAGCTTGAACACTCCCGCCGCACCGTGGACGCCGCCGTGCGCGCGAGCGAAGTCGCTGCCGCCGCCGCGGCCACAACCGGCGACGCGCTGAAAGGCGCTGTGGCCTCCGCGCTTGACGGCGCGCGCCAGGCGAATGCCGAGATCAATTCCGCAACGCGCGGCGCCGCCGAAGAGGCCGCCCGCGCGCTGGCCCGCCTGCGCGAAGCGGGCGAGCAGGCGGCCTATGCGCTACGCACCGCGAGCTACGCCGCGCGGATCGAAGGCGAAAATCTTGAGCGCCGCACCGGCATTGCCGCGCCTGAGCCCGCGCCGTCGCTGGCGCCGCCGCCGCTGCGCCAGAGCCTTTCGGCGCCGCAGGCTTCCTATGCCAATGGTCAGGGTACGAACGGTCATGCGCCGAACGGCAACGGCCATGCCAATGGCAATGGTAACGGCCACGCGCCGTCCTATTCGAACGGCAATGGCCGGCTGTCCGCCAGCCGGGCCTCGATGGATGATGACCTGTTTGATGCCAGCGCCGACGCGGTGATCGCGGCGAGCGCGGTGACGCCCACCCCGAGTGCGCCGCTGGTGCTGGGCCGTGATGTGACTTCGCGCGAAGGCGAGCCGCTGATGCTGCGCCGCCGCCATGAAGACCAGCAGGCCCCGCCGCCGGAACTGCCGCGCCGCCGCGCCAGCGACCAGCTGACGGGCCCGTCCTCCAACGGGTCAGCGCTGCGCGACATCATCTCGGATATCTCGCGCGAGGAATCCGGCGCGCCGGATGACCGCGAGCAGCTGGCCGAATCGCTGGTCTCGCGGCTCCAGTCCTCGGGCATCCCGCTCGGCGACGTGTTCCGCCCGCGCTCAAAAAAGCGCATCGCTGCGGCGAACACGAAGGGCAACGGCCCGCGCCGCGAAGCGATCCGCGAACAGGCCGGCAAGGAAGTCGAGCGTGTCTCGCACCGCCTGCGCGGCGATTCCAAACTGATGGACATGGCCCGCCAGTTCGCCCTGCTGGAACAGGCCGACGCGCTGGCTGCTCTGGAGCAGACGCAGAGCACCAGCCGCAATGCCAGTGCCCGCCTAGCGGCTTTCCTGCTGGTCGACGCCGCGCTTTAGCCTTTGCTGCGGCAGTTTTGGCGGGTTCGGCGCGAAATTCCGTGAGCGGACGTGTTGCAGAAGAACCGGGGCCGTAGTCTCCAGGCGCTTGATCCGGATGTGTTTTGTTTTCCGGACGGGCCATTTCCTGTAGGCGCAAGTTCCGTCTCCGCCTCGTTCAAACTGCCTCAGGCTGTAGCAATCGGTGCCTATCGGGTGTCGTTTCTCTCTCATCCATTCTCATTCATTCTCATTTTTTATCACTCTGTATCGATTTGTTTCGCATCCCGGCTTTGACGCAGGCGGGGCGGGACGTGATGGCGTAACCGGGTAAGGCGGCGAGGATAACACCGCGGCGGACCCTACTGGATTGGGGGCGCTGAAAACACTGCAGTTGGTCGTCATCCCGGTTTCGCCGCAGGCGAAAACCGGGACCCAGTACTCTTTGCGAAACAAGAAAGTCTGGGTCCCGGACATTTGCTGCGCAAATTCCGGGATGACGACCAACGGAGTTGGGTTTTTGGGGTGGATGTCGGCGCAAGTGAAAACTTGTGCAACGGACCCTGCGCGTCAGACGCCGATGATCTCGCTGTCGGAGGCTTCGTCCTTGATCCATTTGATGAAGGCGCGCACGTCGGGGGAGAGGTGGCGGCCTTTGGGCCAGACGAGCCAGTAGCCGAAATCGATCGGGATCGAGCCGTTGGCGAAGGGGGCCGCGAGGCGGCCGGCCGCGATGTCGTTGGCGGCGATGGCTTGCTTGGCGAGGGCGACGCCTCGGCCGGCGGCGGCCGATTCGATGACCAGGATGCCCTGGTTGAAGCGCGGGCCCTTGCTGCCATCGACGCCGGTCACGCCATGCGCGCGCAGCCAGCTGGCCCAGTCCGGGCAGGAGGGGTCGTTCTCGGAGCTTTCGTCATGCAGCAGCGTGTGATGCTTCAGGTCTTCGGGCTTGCGGATCGCGTCCGGGCCTTCCAGAAGGCGCGGCGAGCAGACGGGCAGCACGGTTTCGTCCAGCAGCTTCTCGGATTTCAGGCCTTCGTAATTGCCGCGCCCATAGCGGATCGCGAGGTCGGCATCGGCGGTGTTGAAATCGGTCAGCGACATGTCGGCCGAGATCCAGGCCTCGGTGCCCTCGTTGGTGCGGTGGAATTTCTCGAGCCGGGGGGCGAGCCATTTGGCGGCAAAGGACGGCGCGCAGGAAACCATCACGCGGCCCTTGCGGGCCGGGGCCTGCATGATGCGGCCGGCCTCGGAAATCCGGTCGAACGCTTCGCGCACGAGGGGGAGGGAGGCCTGCGCCGCGTCGGTCAGCAGGACGGAACGGCCCGTACGCTTGAACAGCGGGGTGCCCGCGAAGTCTTCCAGCTGCCTTATCTGCTGCGAAATCGCGCCCGGCGTGACGTTCAGCTCCTCGGCGGCCTGCGTGAACGAGAGGCGGCGTGCGGCGGCTTCGAAGGCGCGCAGGGCGTTCAGGGGCGGGAGGCGGTCGGCGGGATCGGACATGGATAGTTTCTCTAAAAGATAGACTTAGGGGTTGCCCGTTGTTGCAGGCTCGTCAAGCGCGATCTGGGCATGTATCCCTCCAGTCCTGCTAAACGAGAGAGTTGCGGCCATGCGCCAGTTTCCAGCCTTTTTCAATCTCGAGGGCGCCCGGATCGTCGTGTTCGGTGACGGCGACGAGGCGGCGCGCAAGCTGCGCCTGCTGGTCTCCTCGCCTGCTGAGCTTGTGCTGGCCGGCGGATTTACCGACGCGGCGCTGGCAGCCGAGTTCGAGGGCCGCGTGACGGTGGTCGGCCGCGCCGCGCGCGAGACCGCGCTGGACGGCGCGCGCCTGGCGATTATCGCCGAGGCGGACGAGACGCACCGTTCCGATGCGCTGGCCGCGGTCCGGGCCCGCAACATTCCGGTCAACGTGGTCGACTTTCCCGAAGACTGCGACTTCACCGTGCCGTCGATCCTCGACCGGGACGAAATCGTGGCCGCGATCGGTTCGGGCGGCGCAGCCCCCGTGCTGGCGAAGGCCGTGCGCGCGAAGCTTGAGGCCTTGCTGCCGGCCCGGATCGGGGAGCTCGCCGCATTGGCGCGGCGCCTGCGTCCGTTTGTTACCGAAACAGTGCCGGACAAGACCGCGCGCCGCCGGTTCTGGGAGCGCGCGCTGACAGGGCCGGCTGCCGAAGCCGCCTATGGGGGCGATCTGGAAAAAGCTGAAGCGCTTCTGAAATCTGCGGCGCTGGCGACGGGCCGCGCGGCGGGCGTCGTGCACATCGTGGGGGCCGGGCCGGGCGATCCGGAACTGCTGACGCTGAAAGCGCTTCGCGTCCTGCAGGAAGCGGACGTTGTGTATTATGACCGGCTGGTCAGCCCCGAAATCCTCGGGCTCATCCGCCGGGATGCGGCGCGCGTGCCGGTCGGCAAATCGAAGGGCGATCATTCCGTGCCGCAGCCGGAAATCCATCACCGGCTGGTGGCCTCGGCGCGCGAGGGCCTGCGCGTCGTGCGGCTGAAGGGCGGCGACCCGTTCATCTTCGGACGCGGCGGCGAAGAGCTGGAAGCGGTGCGCGCCGAAGGCGTGGCCGTGCATGTGGTGCCCGGCATATCGTCCGCCCTCGGATGTGCGGCCTCGGCCGGCATTCCGCTGACCCACCGCGACCATGCGCAGACGCTGACCTTCGTGACCGGCCATGCCAAGGCTGGCGGCGTGCCGGATCTCGACTGGGCGGCGCTGGCGAGACCGGCGCAGACCGTGGTCGTCTTCATGGGCGTCGATACCGCGCCGATCATTGCCGAGCGGCTGATTGCGGCGGGCCGCGACGGGCGCACGCCGATTGCCGTTATAGAGAACGGGACGCGGCCGGAAGAGGTGCGCGTCTATGGCGAGCTCTCCGAGCTGCCCTTCCTGATCGAGGAAGAGGGGATTACCGGGCCTGCGCTGCTGATCATCGGCGAAGTGGCCGGCATCCCGCTGACCGGCATCCAGATCGGCCAGTTCCTGCCGCCCGAATTTGCAGGGCCGGCGCGGCATGACGCCCTGGCCTTCGAGGAGTAACCCAAATGTCGTCGGTACGCCCCAAACTGAAACCCGAGACGCCGAAGGCCGTGACCGGCTGGGCGACCGCGACCGGCCTGTCGGTCTGGCTCACGGCCGATGGTGCGTGGACGGAGGATGCGTCCGGGCTGGGCGTGTTCACTGGTGACGAGGCCGAGGCGCGCCTCGCGGCGGCGCTGAAGCAGGAGGGCGTCGTGACCGATCCCTATTTCATGGAAGTGACCGCCGACGGCAAGATCACGGGGCGCGAGACGCTGCGCGAGTCGATGCGGGCCGAGCCGGCGCTGTCCTTCGGGGGCGGCGCATGATCCGGATTTTTGGAGACAGCATTTCGGGCAATTGCCTGAAGGTGAAATGGGTCGCCGGGCGGCTCGGCATTGCGCATGAGTGGATCGAGATCGATATCCTGAAGGGCGAGACGCGCACCGATGCGTTCCTCGCGCTGAACCCGTTCGGGCAGGTGCCGGTGGTGAAGCTGGATGACGGGCGGACGCTGTCGCAGTCGAACGCCATCATCCTGCATTTCGCCGAAGGCTCGGACCTGGTGCCGGCGAACGCGTTCGAGCGGGCCAAGATGCTGGAATGGATGTTCTGGGAACAGTATTCGCACGAGCCGACGATTGCGGTGCGCCGGTTCCAGAAACACTACCTGAAGAAATCCGATGACGCGATCGATGCCGACCTGATGGCCAAGGGCCGCCGGGCGCTCGGGCGGATGGAGATGGCGCTGATTTCGAGTGATTTCATTGCGGGCGGCGCGGCGCTGACGCTGGCCGATATTGCGCTGCTCGCCTATACGCGGCTGTCGCATGAGGGCGGGTTTGATCTCGGTGATTTCCCGGCGGTGCATGCCTGGGTCGCGCGCTGCGAGCTTGAGCTTCGCCTGCCGCACGTGCATGAGGCTGCGCATGTATAGATATGACCAGTTTGATGCGCGCATCGTGCAGGAGCGCGTGGCGCAGTTTCGCGGGCAGGTGGCGCGGCGTCTGTCGGGCGAGCTGCTTGAGGACGAGTTCAAGCCGCTGCGCCTGCAGAACGGCGTGTACCTGCAGCTGCACGCCTACATGCTGCGCATCGCGATTCCCTATGGCCAGCTCTCGCCGGTGCAGCTGCGGCGCCTTGCCGAGATCGCGCGCGATTATGACCGCGGCTTCGGCCACTTCACGACGCGCCAGAACATCCAGTTCAACTGGGTGGCGCTGAAGGACATTCCGGATGTGCTGGACAAGCTCGCTGAAGTCGAGATGCATGCGATCCAGACGTCCGGCAACTGTATCCGCAATACGACCACGGATCATTTCGCGGGCGCGGCGCAGGACGAGGTGCTCGACCCGCGCGCCTGGTGCGAGATCATCCGGCAATGGTCGACCTTCCATCCGGAATTCGCCTTCCTGCCGCGCAAGTTCAAGATTGCGGTGACGGCGGCCGAGCATGACCGCGCGGCGATCCGCGTGCATGATGTGGGGCTGCATATCCGCCAGAAGGATGGACAGGTTGGCTTTGAAGTGCATGTCGGCGGCGGGCAGGGGCGCACGCCGCATATTGCGGCGCTGGTGAACCCGTTCGTGCCGGAGGCGCAGATCCTCGATTATCTCGAGGCGATCATGCGGGTCTATAATCGCTATGGCCGGCGCGACAACAAATACAAGGCGCGTATCAAGATCCTCGTCTCGGAGCTCGGCGAGGCGGAATATATCCGCCAGGTCGAGGAAGAGTTCGCGGCGCAGCGGCCGGGCGAGAAGATTGACCTGCCAGCGTCTGAAGTGGCGCGTATCCATGCCTATTTCGCGCCGCCCGCTTTGGCCGCGCGGCCTGCGCTCTCGAAGACGCTGGAAGCGGCCAAGGCGGCGGACCCGGCGTTCGCGCGCTGGACGCGGGCGAACCTTCATCCCCACAAGGTGGCGGGCTATGCGTCCGTCACGGTCAGCCTGAAACCGCTCGGCGTGGCGCCGGGGGATGCGACCGACGCGCAGATGATGCTTGTGGCCGATCTTGGCGAAAAGTACGGGTACGGAGATATCCGCGTCAGCCATGCGCAGAACCTGATCCTGCCGCATGTTGCGCTGGACGACCTGCCGGCGGTCTATGCCGCGCTCGATGCGGCGGGCCTCGGCGCGGCCAACGAGAGCCGGATCACCGACATGATCGTCTGCCCCGGTCTCGATTATTGCAACCTGGCCAATGCGCGCTCGATTCCCGTGGCGCTGGCCGTGCAGAAGGTGTTCGCCGACCCCGCGTATGAGGAAGACATCGGCAAGCTGCACATCAACGTGTCCGGCTGCATCAATGCGTGCGGGCACCACCATGTCGGCCATATCGGCATCCTCGGCGTCGACAAGAAGGGCGAGGAATTCTACCAGATCCTGCTCGGCGGGCGCGCCGACGAGAAGGCTGCGCTGGGCGAGATCGTCGGTCCCGGCCTGAAGGCCGATGATGTGCCGGCCGCCATCCACCGCGTGGTCGAGTTCTACCGGGCGGAGCGTACGTCGCCCGCCGAGAAGTTCATCGACACGCTGGAACGCCTTGGCCATGCGCGCTTCCAGGAGGCCCTCTATGCCGCTGGTTAAGGTGGGCGCCGAGATCGCCAATGACTGGACCTTCGTACCGGACGGCGCGGCGCTGCCGGAAGCGGGACGTTTTTCCGTCTCGTTCACCCGGTTCCTGGGGCTGAAACTGGGTCAGGAGAACGGCCCCCTGCCGGATGGGGTACGCCTCGCCCCGGTCGATGATCCGGCCCAGCTTGAGCCTTTCCTGCCGGATCTGGCGCTGATCGAGGTCGATTTCCCGCGCTATACCGACGGGCGCGGCTTCAGCCAGGCGCAGCTGCTTCGCCGCCGCTACGGCTATTCCGGCGAGATCCGGGCGGTCGGCCATGTCCTGCGCGATCAGATATTCTACATGCACCGTTCAGGCTTCACTGCTTACGAAACCCGCCGCGCCACCGTATCTGAGGTACTGGAAGCGCTTGCCGAGTTCACTGAGGCCTACCAGCCTGCAGCCGACGGCCCGGGAGCCGCCTTCCGAAAGAGAACCGGAGCCTGAGGCGCATGCCCTTCGATACCCTGATTGAAAGCCCGGCGACCGATCCTGCGGTCCGGCTTGCGCGCCTCAACGGCGAGCTGTGTCAGGCCTCGGCGCAGACCATCCTGCGCGCTGCCATCGTGCGCGAATGGGTGGGCGACCTGACCTATGTGTCGAGCTTCGGCGCCGAGAGCGCCGTGATGCTGGCGCTGATCGCCGATGTCGATCCCGCGCTGCCGATCCAGTTCATCGACACCGGCATGCATTTCCCGCAGACGCTGGATTACCGCGACGAGCTGATCGAAAAGCTCGGCCTGACCGGTGTGCGCACGCTGGTGCCGAACGAAGGCGAGCGCCGGGTCGAAGATCCCAAATCGATGCTCTGGAAATCCAATCCGGACGCCTGCTGCGACCTGCGCAAGGTGCGCCCGCTGGAACCTGCCCTGAACGGCTATTCGGCCTGGATCACGGGCCGCAAACGCTTCCATGGCGGCGCCCGCATGAGCCTGCCGGTGTTCGAGTATGCCTCGGGCCGCTACAAGGTGAACCCGCTGGCCAGCTGGACGCCGGAGGACGTCGAGCTGTTCATCGAGCAGCGCAACCTGCCGGCCCATCCGCTGGTGGCGCAGGGCTATCCCTCGATCGGCTGCTGGCCGTGCACGCAGCCGGCGGATGATCCGAACAACCCGCGCGCCGGCCGCTGGGCTGGCCAGGACAAGACCGAGTGCGGCCTGCACGTCGAGCGCAACGAGCGCCCGCGGGTTTTCTGAGTTCACTTGTGTGAGTTGAAGATGTGCGCCAGCGCAATCGCCGCTGCCGTGGCCACGTTGACGCTGTCGAAACCGCTCGTCATCGGAATACGCACCGGCCGGGCCCGGGCGATCAGGTCGCGCGGCAGGCCGGGGCCTTCGGCGCCGAGCAGGAGCGCGACGCGCGCCGGCACCCGTATCGCGGGCAGGGGCTCGGCATCGGCGCGGGGTGTCAGGGCCCAGACTTCATGGCCGGCCGCTTCGGCGGTCTCGATCAGCGAGGCGCTCGTGCCGCCGTGCGCGAAGGGCAGCCAGAGCGTGGTGCCGGAGGAGACGCGGATGGCCTTGCGGTAGAGCGGGTCACAGGATTCCGAATCCAGCAACACAGCGCCCGCGCCGAACGCCGCCGCGTTGCGGAAGCAGGCGCCGACATTGTCGTGGTTCGACAGTCCGGCGAGCAGCAGCGCTGTGGAGGGACCGTCCGCAGGCAGAATATCTGCTCCTGCGCGGGGCGCGCCCTTGAGGCCGCAGGCGAGCACGCCGCGGTGCATCGGGAATCCCGCCACAGAGTCCATCACGCCTTGAGATGCGACATAGACCGGCACATCCGCCGGCACGCGCGCGAGCAGGTCCGCCAGCGGCTCCAGCCGCGTCTCGCAAAGGAACAGGCTCTCCACTTCGAAACGGCTGCGCGTCAGCAGCGTCTCCAGCGTCACTTTGCCCTCGACAATGAAGCGCCCGCCATGCCCGTTCGTCAGGTCGCGCTCGCGGATCGAAAGATAGGGCGCAAGGCGCAGGTCGCCGGGGTCGGTGATATTGAGATCGGGCATGGCGAACCCATGCCCGCTTACGCAGGGCGCTTCAATCGCGGGGATCTCAGTTTGTCAGCACGCCGATGAACGCGCCGGCGATCTCGCCGCTGGCGAGGTCCACCAGGTAGGCGTTCTGGCCGACCGAGACCCACTGGTGGCCCGTCGGGGCGGGCGGCAGGCCGTAGCGGTCCCAGTCTCTCAGATTGGCCCTGCGGTATTCGGGCGGCAGGATCTGGCCCTTTCCCCAAAGGGTTTTGCCGGACGGGAGCGTCCCGGCCTCCTGGGTGGACAGGGCGACCGGGTGGGTCTCGCCATCCGGGAAGGCCGGCGGGTCTGCAAAGGCCGGAGCTGCGCCGCAAAGGGCGGCGGCGAGCGACAGCGCAGCGAGTTTGAGCAACATGGCCAGGTGCCTTCCGTTCCTGCGTGATTCAACGCAGCGGCGGCAACCTGGTTCCCGTTCAGTCCCCGACCGGCAGGCCCTGCTCTTTCGCCAGCCGCGTCATCGTCTTCTGAAGCTTTTCGAAGGCGCGGACCTCGATCTGGCGGATGCGCTCGCGGCTGACGCCGTACTGGTCGGAGAGTTCTTCCAGCGTCTTCGGCTCGTCGATCAGGCGGCGCTCGGTCAGGATGTGGCGTTCGCGCTCGGACAGGTCTTCCATCGAGCGGGTCAGCAGCTCCATCCGGCTGTCGAGTTCCTGGCGGTTGGCGAAGGTCTCGGCCGTGCCGGGTTCGTCATCGGCCAGCCAGTCCTGCCATTCCATGTCGCCGTCCGCGCCCATCGGCACGTTGAGCGAGGCGTCGGAGCCGGACATGCGCCCGTTCATGGAATAGACTTCGGCGTCGGTGACATTCAGCTTCTCGGCGATCAGGCGGGCCTGTTCCGGCTTCAGGTCGCCCTCGTCGAGCGCCTGCATCTCGCCCTTCAGGCGGCGCAGGTTGAAGAACAGCTTTTTCTGCGCGGCGGTGGTGCCGAGCTTCACGAGGCTCCAGCTGCGTAGGATGTATTCCTGGATCGCGGCACGGATCCACCACATCGCGTAGGTGGCGAGGCGGAAGCCCTTCTCGGGGTCGAATTTCTTGACGGCCTGCATCAGGCCCACGTTGCCCTCGGAGATCACTTCGGCCATCGGCAGGCCGTAGCCGCGATAGCCCATGGCGATCTTCGCCACGAGACGAAGGTGCGAAGTGACCATCCTTTCGGCGGCCTCGGTGTCTTCCTGGTCGCGCCATTGGCGCGCCAGCATGAATTCCTCGTTCTTCTCGAGCATCGGGAACTTGCGGATCTCGCTCAGATACCGGCTCAGTCCCTGTTCTGGACTAAGGGCGCCCGAGCCCGCTTTGATTGGCGTATTCGCCATGGTTCGTCCTCCTGTACTGGGCGGGTCCCGTTTGCGGCGGCCCACCTCTTGATCCTGGATCTTCCCCGGCACCTTAGTCCTGCCTGGCAGCAACGTCGCCGCCGGAGAGGCGCAATTCATTCATCGCGCTTCTGCATAAATAGGAAATGGGGCGAGGGTGTGGAAGAGGCCCGGGCAACGCAATTTTATGCGGCCGGTCACCTTTCAGGTCAGCTTTCGGGGAGGCTGCGCCTCTCCTCTGCCATATAGGAAGCCGAGCGCATCTCGAACAGGCGGCTGGCGGTGCGTTGGAATTCGAAAGCGCCGTCGCCGTCGGTATAAAGGCGGTCGGGCTGGGCGGCGGCGCTGGCGATGAGTTTGACGCGGGCTTCGTAGAGCGCGTCGATCAGGCTGACGAAGCGGGCGGCCTCGTTGCGCCGGTCCGGCGTGAGCAGGGGGATGCCTTCCAGGATGAGGGTGTGGAAGGTGGCGGCAATTGCCAGATAGTCGATGGAGCCGAGCGGGCGGGCGCACAGTTCCTCGAAGGTGAAGCGCGCCACGCCGGCCGCTTCGCGGGTGACCTCGAGCTTGCGGCCCTTGACGGTCAGCACGCAGTGCTGCGGCTCGGCGCCGAGGGTCAGGCGGGTCCAGGCCATGTCGAGCGCAGCCGCGCTGCCGGCGCCGAGCGGCGCGTACCAGACCGGCGCCTCGACCAGCCGGTCCAGCCGGTAGTCGCGCGCCGAGGCGAGCTCGACCACGTCGCAGCGCTCCTTCAGGTGCTGGATGAAGGGCAGGAACAGCGCACGGTTGATGCCGTCCTTGTACAGATCATCCGGCTGGCGGTTGGAGGTCGCAACCACCGTCACGCCGTGGGCGAAGACGGCGTCGAACAGGCGCGCCAGGATCATCGCGTCGGCGATCTGGGTCACTTGGAACTCGTCGAAGCAGAGGAGGCGTGCCTCGGTCGCAATCTGCTTCGCTACCGGCGCGATCGGATCGTCGCCGGCGTCCTTGACGCGCCAGGGCGAGCGCTTGCGGTCGGCCTCGCCCATCTTGCGCCAGACATCGAGACGCTCGTGCACCTCGGCCATGAACTCGTGAAAGTGGACACGCCGCTTGGGCGAGATTTTCGCCTCGGCGAAGAACATGTCCATCAGCATCGACTTGCCGCGCCCGACGCCGCCCCAGAGGTAGACGCCGCGCACCGGTTCCGGCGGCTTGCTGAACAGGCCGCGCTTCTGCGGCGCCGACAGGGCCTGGGCGAGTTCGTCGAGGCGGCTCGCGGCTTCCGCCTGTGCGGCGTCGCCGGTCAGCGCGCCGGAGGCCACCCGCTCGTCATAGCGTGCCCGGACAGCTCCCATCCGCGCCTCAGCCAAAACGGGCCGCGGCCTGCGCCACGAATTCGCTGAAGGTTTCCGGGCGCACGAGCAGCGTGGCGATTACGCCCGCCACCGCGCCGCCGAGGTGCGCCTCGTGGCCGATGATGCGGTTCTCGCGCATCGAGAAGGCGTAGCTGACCGCGACATAGAGGACGCCGAAGACGATGCCCCACATCGGGATCACGAAAAAGGCGAGCAGAATGGCGAACGGCTCGAACAGGCAGAAGGCGAGCACGATGCCGGACAGGGCGCCCGAGGCGCCCGCTGCTCGGTAGTCCGGCGAGTTCCGGTTGTGGATATAGGCCCACACGCTGCCGCCCACGAGCGAGGCAAAGTAGACGATGGCGAAGCCCACACCGCCGAGCACATATTCGCAGATCGGCCCGAACAGCCAGAGGCCGTACATGTTGAGCAGAAGGTGCGGCCCGTTGACGTGAAGGAAGCCGGAGCTGATCCCCCGGTACCATTCGCCCCGCTCGCGCATCGGGCCGACCCAGAGGATGTTCTGCTGCATGAACGCTTCGCTGCGAAACGCGATCAGGCTGGCGATCACGTTGAGAATGAGAAGGCCCAGCGTCACGGGCGAGGCGAGGAGGCTGTCCATGGGGTTACCTTGCTGCGCGTGGGCCGAAACGACAAGCCGCCCGGAAGCAGTCTCCCGGGCGGCTTAGCAATCAGAGGCAGTGGCCTGCAAGCCGCAGCGGTCAGGCGGCGCGGGCAGGGCGGGCCGGAACGGCCGCGCCGGCGGCGGGCATCAGTTCCATGAAGAAGTCCTCGAAGGACTCCGGCCTCTGGATGAAGCGGTTGAAGGGCAGGTTCGCCTTAAACACCGCGTGCGGGTGGATGTTGGCGCCGCAGCGGACGGCGGACGCGACGGCCTGGTCACGGTTTTCCATCGAGGAGACGACGGCGATCCGGTACTTGCCCATGTTGGCGACGCGGGCGATCGTCATGTCGGCGTCTATGCTGTCGGGCAGGCCAAGGTCGAGCACAACGAGATCGAAGCGCTCCAGACGCAGGCGCATCTCTGCCGCCATCAGCGTTGGTGCCATCACGAGGTCAACCTGAACGCGTGCGCGCGCAGCCTTGTCAGCCGCAATCGCCAGCATGTCGCGCACCGGCTCATGATCCTCAACCCACAGAACTTTCATCTACAACTACCTCGATCAGGACACTGGCTGGGGGGCTGAAGCGTTAAGCGGTGCCCCGTGATGAGTTCACCTTGCCACGCCCGTCTTGCACCTTGGTAAATCGAAGCTTTCTGAAGTCTTTAAAATCGCTCCAATCGCATCTTTTTTGCCGCCTTCCTGGATTTATCCCCTCTCTTTGCAGGCCAGCTCCCCGGCCCTATGCTGGCGGGGTGTCACATGAGAGGCCCATGACCGACGATATCGCCGCCCCCGCCGCCAAAGCCCGGTCGCTGGACGCCTTCCTGCCGGCCGGGGAGCGCACCGACGCGCATATCGTGGACGTGCTGATCGAGGAGCGCTGCCCCAAGCTGCGCGCCAGCCCGGCCTGGCCGGTTGCCCGGCCGTTGCTGTATTCCCTGCTCGGCTATGGCAAGGCGCGGGCGATGGCGGACGAGCTGGTCCAGCTGACCGGGCGGCAATCTTTCGACCGGCTGTCCCAGCAGCTGGCCTTCGACATGACGGTGTCGGGAATCGACCGCTTGCCGGCCACCGGGCGCTGCATCGTCGCCGCGAATCACCCGACCGGCCTCGCCGACGGGGTCGCCGTCTGGGACCTTCTGAAAAAAAAACGCGACGACATCATCTTTTTTGCCAATGCCGATGCGGTGCGCGTCAATCCGCGCTTCGAGGATGTGATCATCCCGGTCGAATGGGTCGTCGCCAAGCGCTCCCCGGCCAAGGCGCGCGAGACGCTGAAGCGGGCGGCAGATGCCTTCGCGCAGGAGAAATGCGTCGTGATCTTCCCGTCAGGGCGCCTCGCGCGGAAGGTCGAGGGGCGGATGGAGGAGAAGGACTGGTTCCCGACGGTCGTCGGCCTCGCCCGCAAGCAGGGCGCGCCGGTCGTGCCGCTCAATCTCGATGCCCGCAATTCGGCGCTCTACTATCTCTTCTGCGATCTCTCGAACGAGCTGCGCGACATCACGCTGTTCCATGAGCTGCTGAACAAGCGCGGCTCGAAGATCCGCATGACTTTCGGCGAGATGATCCATCCGGACCTGCTGCACGGCGAGCCGGCCGCTGTCACCGAGAAGCTGAAGCAGCACGTCTCCTACGCGCTTCTGACGGACCCCGACGCCCCCTTCCGCCCCTGACAGGCGAGGGATGCTTGCGGGGCAGGCGAATGCGCCCTAGACGCGCGCGCCATGATCGAGATCGTCCCCGAAACCCCTGCGCTGCATGCCGATGCGATCGAAGACCTGTTCGACCGCACCTTCGGCCCCGGCCACTTTGCCAAGACGGCAGAGCGGCTGCGCGAGTATTCGGCCTCGCTACCGGCGATCAACCGCGTGGCGTTGGACGGCGGAAAGGTGATCGGCGTCTGCCGCGTCTGGCCGCTGGTGGTGGGCGAGGCGCGCGCGCCGGCGCTGTTCTACGGACCGGTTGCGGTGGACCCCGCCTATCGCGGCCAGTTCCTCAGCCTGCGCATCACTGAAGCCGCGCTCGACGCCGGCAAGGCGGCCGGCTGGCCCGCCGCCATCCTGATCGGCGCGCACAGCCTGTTCGGCAAGGCGGGCTTCGTGGTCGCGCCGAAACACCGGCTGACCTTTCCCGGCCCGCAGGACCAGGGCCGCGTGATGGTGCGTGACCTGGCCGGCGATGCCTCGCAGCTCGAAGGCCTCGTGACTGCGCCCTGACGCGCCGCTTTCGCTTGCCCATGCGGAAATCGGCTGGCACCATTCTCTGGTTCGCAGTCCTCCCGGTTGCAGCTCCCCCGCCAAGAGGGGAGGCGGGGTCTCTTGCGGCACCGGAGGAAGAATGGCCGACATCGTCACCGGCCAGGACGAGCCGCAGCGCCCGCGCGCGAGCATGCGGCAGGTTCTGGCCTCGCTGAACCAGCCCAAGGTCGCGCTGGCCGTAATCTTTGGAATCGCGACCGGCATGCCGCCGGTTCTGGTCACGGTGACGCTGGGTTTCTGGCTCCGCTCGGAAGGCGTCGCGCTCAGCGCCATCGGCTTCGTGAGCTGGGTCGGCATCTTCATCTCCACCAAGTTTCTCTGGGCGCCTTTCGTGGACTGGATCCGGCCGCCCTGGATCGGCAAGCGCCTCGGGCATCGCCGTTCCTGGATGCTGCTTGGGCAGATCTTCGTCACCCTTGGCATCCTCGGTATGGCGTTCACGGGATCGTCCGGAGGATTGGGCGTGTTCATCGCCTTCGCCATGCTCACCTCCTTTGCTGCCGCGACGCAGGATATCGCCGTCGATGCCTGGCGGATTGAGAGCGCGGAGGACGCGGAGCAGGATCTGATGGCCTCGGCCTATATCTTCGGCCTGCGATCGGGATACTTCCTCGGCAACGTGCCGATCCTTGCGGCGTCCGCCGTGATCGGCTGGAGCCTCGCCTATGCCGCGGCATCCGTCGGCGGCATTGCCGGCCTTGCCGGATTGCTGATGGCGCGAGAGCCGGACAAGGCGCGGGATTTTGCGCCCGCCACCGGGATCGGCAGCGTGCTGTCCGCACTGTTCCGCCCCCTGAAGGTTTTCTGGCAGGATCATGGCCGGGACAATTTCATCTTCCTGCCGCTGGTCGCCTTGTTCTTCGTGCCGGATGGTCTGATCACCTCGATGGTCGGGCCGCTTTATATCGACCTCGGGTTCACCGGGCCGCAGATCGCGGGCGTGCGCACCGTGTTTGGTTTTCCGGCGACGCTGGCGGGTGTGATCATTGCGGGCTTGATCGGACTGCGTTTCGGCACGATTCCGGCCATGGCGATTGCCGTCATCCTTGCAGCGGTCTCGAATGCGGGCTTTGCGGCGCTCGCGCTGTCGGTCGGCAACAAGCTGGTCTGGATCGCGGCCTCGATGTTCGAAGGCTTCAGCGGTGGCATGGCGACGGCGGCGATGGTCGCCTGGGCGAGCCGGTTGACGAACCCCATCGCGACAGCGGCGCAGTTTGCGCTGCTTTCATCCCTGATGACGCTGGTGGCCGGTTTCCTGGGCGGCTTTGCAGGAATCGCTGTTGAGGCCTTGCAGGCCCGCAGCGGCTCGGCGATGGGCGGCTTCGCCACCTGGTTCTCGATCACGCCGTTCGCCGCGATCCCACCGCTGATCCTGATCTGGCTCGTCAGTCAGCGGACGAAACCGGTTCCGGCCTAGCGGCCTTCACGGCGCCAGGCGAGCAGCAGCATCAGGATGAGCGCGGCGGCGGCCAGAATACCCGGCAGCAGCGGCTGGCTGGTGGATGAGCGCACGGCATAGGCATCGCGCTCGCGCAGGCCGATCCAGTCATTGCCGGCGGCGGTGCGCTGGTTGCCGATGCGGCGGATTTCCGGAAGGTTGGTGCCCGCGGCGTTGAGGCGCAGCACGCCGCCGCCGGTGGCGCGCGAGACTTGCTCCAGGATGTCCGCCGTGGAGGTCAGGTCCGCATATTCCCGGGGATTGGCCGGGCCGTTCAGCGCAATCGCCTCGAGCCCGCCGGAGCGGGCGCGGTAGATTCCCAGCTCGTCGATCGGTGTTTCCGCCGCGAAGGTGCCCGGGCCCCGGTTCACCCAGTCGGGGCGCAGGGTGCCGCCTTCCGGCGTCTCGATTTCCAGCGGCGGCGCGGAGTCGAGCAGCGTGCGCAGCTCCACCGTCGCCTTGCCGCCTTCGGCCTGGATGGAGAGGCGGCGCTCTTCCAGTTCCGGCTCTTTCATCATCCAGTGCACCATGCGCCGGATCAGTTCGGCAAAGGGTCCGCCGCCATCGTGCCCGCTCGCCCAGAGCCAGATCTGGTCGGACATCAGCATGCCGACGCGGCCCTTGTCGACCCGGTCCACGATCAGCAGCGGGCGCCCTTCCGGCCCGGCGATCAGCACATCTCCGGCCACGGCGTCCGCCTCGATATAGCGCATCCACTCGCCCCACTGCGTATCGTCCAGCGGCGCGGTGACCGAGTGGCGCTTGCCGGGCCCGGTCAGCTGCGGCTTGAAGCTCCCGGTACGGATCACACCGGTCGGGGTGGCGGGCAGCACGGAGGCGAGCGGCGAGCGCGCGAGGCTCGCGGGGCCTGCAAACTGCTCGCCCGCGACGATCAGAAGCGCGCCGCCATCGGCCACATAGCGCGACATATTGGCGAGGTAAGCCTGCGTGATGACGCCCTGGCGCTCATACTGGTCGAAGATGATCAGATCGAACTCGGTCAGCTTTTCCTCGAACAGTTCCTCTGTCGGGAAGGCGATGAGGGCGAGTTCCTCGGGGCGCGCATAGTCGGTCTTGAACGGCGGCCGCAGAATCGTGAAATGGACGAGGTCCACCGAAGGATCGGATTTCAGAAGGTCGCGCCAGACGCGGCCGGCCTGGTTCGGCTTGCCGGTGACCAGCAGCACGCGCAGCCGGTCGCGCACGCCGGCGATGGTCATTGCGGTGCGGTTGTTGGCGAGGGTCAACTCTTCCGGCCCGGGTGCGGCTTCGACAACCACCATGTTCTCGCCGCGCCGCTCGATCTCGACGGGCAGGGGCGTGTCCTCGCCCGCCTTGACGCGGATGCGCTCCGGCGCGCCGCCATTCAGCGAGACCTGCAGTTCCACGTCGCCGCCGCGCGGGTCTTCGACGCGCACGATGAGGTTGGCGCTCTCGCCGACGATGCCGAAGTTCGGCGCGTTGACGATCCGCACGCTGCGGTCGCCCCGGTCCTCATCGCCCGCGATCAGGCCGTGCAGCGGGCCGATCAGGTTCTCGATAAACTCCGGGTCCGGAAGGTCGTGGATCTGGCCGTCGGTGATGAAGATCGCGCCCGCGATCCGGTCGCGCGGCACGTCGGACATCAGGCCTTCCAGCGCGCCGTGCAGATAGGTGCCGTCATCGCCGGGGCTGGTCTCCAGCGTGCGCACTTCCAGCGTCTTGTCCTCGGCGAGCCGGGCCGTCAGCGCTGCATAGGCGGCTTCGGCGGCTTTCGTGCGGTCGCCGAACTGCATGCTTTCGGAGCGGTCAAGGATCACGGCGGCGACCGAGGGCAGCGGCTCGCGCTCCTCGTGCACCAGCGACGGATTGAGCAGCGCCGCCGACAGCAGCACGAGGCCGAGCGCCCGCGTCAGCCAGGCCCGCCCGCGCAGGGTCAGATAGGCAAGCCAGGCGAGTGCCGTCAGCCCCGCGATGGCCCAGAACAGCGGCCAGCCAAGGAACGGCTCGAAACTGAGGCGGACGGCCTCGTTCATTGCGGGCCTCCGTCCGGAATGCGGACGGGCAGGCGCGGATCGCGCGCATTGCCCTCATCTTCCCCCAAGCGTTCCAGCAAAGCTGGAATGTGCACCTGGTCGTCCTTGTAGCTTCCCGTGAGCACATACATCACGAGGTTCACGCCGAACCGCCGCGCCGTCTCGCGCTGCTCTGACCCTCCGTCCACGGAATAAAGATCGCGGCCGGTCTCGTCCACCGCCCAGGCCGAGGCCCAGTCGGCATCGCCGATGAACAGGCGCGAGACGCCGTCGCCGCGCGGCGCAGCCGCGTCGCCGACCTGCTCGATCCACAGCCGGCGTCCGGCAAACCGGCCGGGGAAATCGTTGATCAGGTAGAAGCTGCGCGACAGCACATGGTTCTGCGGCACAGGCTGCAGCGGCGGCACGTCGAGGCCTTCCAGCAGCGTCTCGAGGCTCGTCACATCCGTTTGCGATCCCGCCGTCTCGCCAGCGCGGGTGTCGATCAGCAGGGCGCCGCCGGAGCGCAGGTAGGCGTTGAGCCGCTGCACGGACTTGTCCGACAGCGGCGCGGCATTGCCCGGCACGTTGAAATAGATCAGCGGATAGAGTTCCAGCGCGTCCGTCTCGAGGTTCAGCGCGTGCGGCTCGGCCGGCTCCACGGACGTCCGCATCAGGAGGATGTTCGAAATGCCGATCAGCCCGGCGCGCGTGCGCGCGTTCAAGGAATTGTCGGCGGTCTCGACATAAGCGAGCCGCATCTCGAGCGCCGCTGCCACATGCTTCTGCGGCGCGCCATTGCCGGGCAGGGGCACCACGAGGGACTCGGTGGAGACCGAGCGGTAGCTGCCATCCGGCATCAGCTGGTAATCATACTGCGCCAGCGCGCGCTCGGGCACGGCGAGGGAGACGGCTGCCAGCGCCGCAAAGCCGAGCGCAATATTCGCCGCGCGCCGCTTCGGCAGGAAGGCGCGCAGCCGTCCGGCCACGAACAAGGCGATGAACAGGTCCAGCGCCAGCAGCGCCGCGGCAAAGCCGAGCAGGGGGCCCGCCAGCCGCAGCGATCGCGCCTCGGCGTCGCCCAGCAGGCGCGCCGAGGCCGGCCATTCGCGGATCAGTTCCGGCTCTGCGCCCGCGCCGGCATTCAGCGCGCGCGTGCCCGCAGGCCCTTGGTAGAGTCCAGGCGGGTGGATCTCGGAGGGCACGGTCGTGTTGAACTCCGTCGCCTTGATCGGCGCGGCGTTCGCGCTCGCACCGGCGAGGCGGCCAAATCCGTCGAGCGTCAGCTGCGGCATATAGGTGCCTTCGGTGTCTTCGATGGCCTCGCCGCGCCCGGCGGTGATCGCGCGGCGCAACATCTGTTCGAACAAGCCCGAATAGGCAAGGTCTGCCCAGTCCGGCCCGGCGGTGACATGGAACAGGATCAGCATGCCGCTGCCGCGCGCATCCGCGGTCACCAGCGGCGAGCCATCGGAAAGCCGCGCCCATGTCTTGAGCGAGAGCTCCGGATCCGGTGTCGCCAGTACCTGCTGTCGTACACGGACATCTTCCGGAATGGGCAGTCCGAAGAAGGGTGAAGTCTCCGCAAACGCCGCCAGCCCTTGCGGCTCTTCCCAGGCGAGCGTGCCGCCCAGCGCGCGCGATGAGCGGCGCAGGCCCACCGGCAACAACTCGTCGCCCTGCGCGGCGAGGCGCGGCCCGGCAAAGCGGATCAGCGCGCCGCCGTCTTCCACCCATTTGGTGAGGATCTCGACATCCGCTGCCGGAATCTGTCCGACGTCTGACAGGATGATCGCATCCGGGGAGGTCGCCACCACCGTCTCGATATCGCCGCTCGAAATCGAAGCGAAGGGCTCCAGCGCCTTGCGGATATAGTGCATGTCGGACAGCAGAGGCTGCGCCGCTGTGCCGGCGTCGACGAGGCCTGCGCGCTGCGTCCGGTCCACCGAATCCCAAAGCCAGACCGTGCCCGCGCCGGAGCGCCCCGTGACGTTGAACCGCGCGACGCGGGCGAGCGCCGCGGCCGGAATCTCGAACTCGGCAGCGGCCTGCGTTTCGCCGGCCGCAAACACCACTTCGCCGGATGCGATGGCCGAGCCGTCACGCGTTTGCGCCGAGACGAAGGCGCGCGCCATTCCCCGTGCATCGGCGCGCGCGAGGCGCACCGTGACCGCGTCGGTTTCGGCGGAAAGGCCGGTGATCGCCACGGGACCTTCGGCGGGCGCGGCGAACACGGTCAGCGGCGCGCGCGCAGCGAGGTCGGCGGCGAAGGCGGTGCCGCCGCCATCCTCAAGCCCGTCACTCGCCCAGAAGATGCGTGCGGGTTTCAGGCCGGACGCGTCGAGCCGCTTCAGCGCGTCTGCCCGGTCGCTGCCCCAGGGCTGCGGCTGTAGCGTGCCGATCCGCTTGCCGAGATCGGCTTTCGAGAGGCGCACGGCCGGATCGGGATTGAGCTGCTGCGGCGCCGTCAGCAGCATGTGCACGGCGGTGTCGCGGTCGCCTGCGTCCAGCGTGGCGCTCGCCGCATTGGTCAGCTCGTTCCAGCGCGGCGCGGCGGGCCAGCCATTGTCGACGACGATCAGGATCGGGCCCTGCTCCGCTGTCTCGCCACTGCGCGCGCCGGGCGCATAGACCGGCTGCGACAGGCCGAGGATGGCGGCGAGAACCGCCAGTGTACGGATAAGCCAGACCCACCAGGGTGTGCGCGACGGCGTCTCTTCCACCGGCACCGCGCCGTCCAGCAGGCGCAATGACGGCAGCTCCACATTCTTCGGCGCCGGCGGCGTCGCGCGCAGCACCCACCAGATCAGGGGCAGGGCGACGAGCGCCGCAAGCGCCCAGGGCGCGCCGAGGAGGAAAGGGCCAAGGGCTGTCACCGCGCGGCCCCGAAGCGTTCGAGTTCCGCCTTCAGCCGCGCTGCGCTTTCGAGTCCCGGCGCGCCGGTCACGTGCGAAACATAGCCCCAACCCATGCGGCGCGCGAGGTCTTCAAGGCCGGCGCGCTGCGCGGCGAAACGGCGCTGGTATTCCTCGCGCATCGTCTCGGCGCGGCCCAGGATGCGGTCGATCGCGGCGCCGGGGCGCGAGAGCTTGACGCGGCCTTCATAGGGAAAGTCGACTTCGGCCGGGGCCGAGACCGCCAGCAGAACACCTTCCGGGCATTTGCCCGCCAGCGGCGCCAGACGCGCCGTCCATTCCGGGATCGGATCATAGAAATCGGACGCGATGATCAGGGTGGCCGCCGCGCGCGGGGGCGCGGGAAAGTTCCCGCCGGTGCCGCGCAGCAGGTCGTTCGCCAGCCGGTCCACGGCGCGCTTGCCAAAGCTCGGCCGCCGCCCGGTGCCGAGCGAGCCGATCCGCTCGCCTTCGCGGGACATGGGAATCGCCATCGTCAGCATCAGCAGGATCGCTTCCTCCGCCTTGGTGCGCAGGTCGCCCTCACCTTTCCAGCGGAAGCCGGGGTGATCGTCCGCCCAGAACATCACGGTGCGGGCGGTTTCCAGTTCGGTCTCGCGCACATAAAGGTCGTCGCCCTTGGCTGAGCGGCGCCAGTCGATCCGGCCGGCATCGTCTTCCTGCGCATAGCGCCGGTACTGCCAGAAAGTCTCCCCGCCGCCCGCGCGCCGCCGTCCCGCAGAGCCGATATGCGCCGCCTCCGAGGCCTCGGCCTTGAAGTTCAGCCCCGGCAACTGCCGGGCGAGGCGTTCGGCTTCAGCGCGGAGATCAGCGGCGGGGGTCATCCGGCCGTGCTGGCCAGGCAGGTATCCGCCTCGGCAATCCGCCCCGCCACCTGCGCCTCGGTCACCGAACCCGGTGGCACGGCCGGCGTTGGGCCGGTCACCGGCCAAGTGGCATCCAACGCTGCCATCAGCCGCGCGCCTTCATCGCGCAGCCGCTTCGTCTCGGCCTCATAGTCTGCCACCGCCTTTCCGGCCGGCAGCAGGATCACCGCGCGCTGGTCATCCCGGTGCCGCGCCAGGGAATAGGCCTGCAGCCCGGCGCTGCGGACAATGTCGCGGCACGCGGTTACGTTTCCGGCAGGCGCTTCCGGCGCGGGCAGAGGTGTTTCAGGCGTCGCGCAGGCCGCCGCCGCAAGCAGGACAGCCCCCATCAACAGGCGCATGATCATCCCGCTTTCCTCGCAAGGTCATTGATCAGATCACTGAGCTTCGGCGCCTCGCCCGTCGGATCGTACCGCATCGCCATCCGGTGGCCGAGGCAGGGCTCGGCGAGGGCCTCGACATCTTCCATCGACGGGGCGAGCCGACCGCGCAGCAAGGCGCGCGAGCGCGCCGCCAGCATCAACGCCTGACCGGCGCGCGGAGACGGCCCCCAGTCCACGAGACGCTTCACGCGTGCATCGCTCGTCTGCTCGGGCCGCGCTTCTCGGATCAGGTTCAGGATCGCGCCGACGATCTTCTCGCCGACCGGCATCTGGCGCACCAGCGCCTGGATCGCCATCAGGCGTCCGGCGTCGAGGGCCGGGCGCACCGGCGCGTCGGCGCCGCGCGTCGTCTCGATCAGGATACGGCGCTCGGTGTCGAGATCCGGATAGGTCACGTCGACTTTCAGCAGGAACCGGTCGAGCTGCGCTTCGGGCAGCGGATAGGTGCCTTCCTGCTCGATCGGGTTTTGCGTGGCGAGCACATGGAACGGCGCCGGCAGGTCATGGCGCACACCGGCCACGGTGACATGCTTCTCCTGCATGGCCTGCAAGAGGGCAGACTGGGTGCGGGGCGAGGCGCGGTTGATCTCGTCGGCCATCAGCAGCTGCGTGAACACCGGGCCTTTCAGGAAGCGGAAAGATCGCTGTCCGCCCGGGCTCTCGTCCAGCACCTCGGAGCCGAGGATGTCGGAGGGCATCAGGTCCGGCGTGAACTGGATGCGCTGGTTGGCAAGGCCGAGGGCCGTGCCCATCGCTTCCACGAGGCGCGTCTTGGCGAGGCCCGGCGCGCCGATCAGCAGCGCATGGCCGCCGGCCAGAACCGCCGCCAGCGCCAGCTCGATCACCCGCTCCTGGCCAAAGATGGCCCGGCCGATTTCGGACTTCACGCGGGCCAGCGCTTCGGTCGCCGCATCGGCGTCCGCCACGGCGGTTTCAGGACTTAATGTTGTATCGGCCATTTCGCCTCGGTTCTCCGGCTTCACGTCGTCTCGTTACAAGCCTATTTGTAAGGCGTGATTTTGGCGGAGAAAGATGTGACATCCAGCCCCGGCAGCAGTTTTGGCCTCGAAGACACGCTTAAGGCCATCCTGCCGGAAGGCAAGTTCGCGGGCCCGCTGCCGCCGGTTCACCTATGGAATCCGGAAAAGTGCGGCGATATCGGCATGGAAATCCGCGCCGATGGCAGCTGGTGGCACGAAGGCGGCCGGATTACGCGCGAGCGGCTGGTGAAACTCTTCTCCCGCATCCTGCGCAAGGACGAGGACGGCGTCACCTACCTCGTCACGCCCTACGAGAGGGTGACTGTAAAGGTCGAAGACGCCCCGTTCCTCGCCATACGGGTCGACCGGACGGGCGAGCCCGGCCCGGACCAGACCCTGACCTTTCTCACCAACCTCGACTACCAGACCACCGCCGGCCCCGAGGCGCCCCTCCGCGTCGAGACCGATCCGGCTACCGGCGAGCCGTCGCCCTACGTCCTCGTGCGCGGACGCCTCGAGGCGAAGCTCACGCGCCCCGTCTTCTACGAACTCGTGGACCTGGCCGTGCCGGCGACGGACGGGACGGACCGTCTCGGCGTCTGGAGCCGCGGCGTCTTCTTCCCTCTCGGCCCCGAATCCTGATTGGCGGCCTGAGGCAGTCCATGTCCTATTCCACCCTCGACGATTTCATTGAGCGCGTGCGCGCGCGCCTCGACCCGCCGCTCGGCAACGGCCGGCTGATCGAGAGCGGCGACATGGATTTCCTGACGCCCGACGAAGTCGCGATCATCCGCCCTGCGGCTGTCCTGTTCGGCGTCATCCCCCGCCGGGAAGGGGCCACGGCGCTCCTCACCCTGCGACCCACGACGATGGCCGACCATGCCGGCCAGGTCGCGCTGCCCGGCGGCAAGGTCGACCCGATCGATCTCGACGAGGTCGCCGCCGCCCTGCGCGAAGCCCATGAAGAGGTCGGCATCGCCCCGCAGGATGTCGACGTCCTCGGCAAGGGCGCGCCCTACATCACCGGCACGCGCTACCGGATCACGCCGGTCATCGGCCTCCTGCCGCATGATTTCGTCGCCGTGCCGGAGCCGGGCGAGGTCGCCGCCGTGTTCGAAACCCCGCTCGCATTCCTGATGAACACGGCCAACCACACCGCCGCCGAAACCTTCTACAAGGGCAAGAACCGGCGCTATTACGAGATGCCCCATAACGGCTACCGCATCTGGGGGGTCACCGCCGGCATCATCCGCCGCCTTTACCAGACCCTCTATGAAAGCGATTGAGCCTGCGGTGCTTTCAGGGTTCCTGAACCCCTGCGCGCGCCTTATGTAGGACCTGTAACCCGTTGATCACAAGGAAGCGCCGACGTGGCTGGACGCCTGCTCTTCGAACTCTTCATCTTCTCGCTGCCCTTCCTTGTGTTCGGCCTTTACCTGCTGGCGACCCGTTCGGCGGTGGACGCCGGCCAGCGCAAATGGCCGGTGCAGCTGCTGTTCGCCATCGGTCTCGGGCTCGCCACCATTGCCTGGTTCGTGATGATCGCGCTGGAGCCGCGCGACCGCGGCATGTGCATCGAGCCGGAGCGCGTCGAGAACGGCGTCGTCATTCCGGCCCGTTCCTATCCGTGCGAGCACCGGCCGCAGGATGTCGGCGTTCCGCGTCCGCGCCCGGAGGCGCCGCCGAGCGATGCGCCCAACTGACCGACTGAAAGCCGCCTGGCTCACTGCGCCGGCCAACCTCGCGGTGATGCGCGCGCTGGACGCCGCGCGTCCCGGCTGCGCGCGCTATGTCGGCGGCTGCGTGCGCAATACGTTGCGCGGCCTGCCGTCGGACGACTTTGATGTCGCGACCCAGCTGACACCCCCCGAAGTCATCGCGGCGCTGGAAGCGGCCTCCATCCGCGCCGTGCCCACAGGGCTTGAACACGGCACCATCACGGCGGTGCATGACAGCAAGCCGGTCGAGATCACCACGCTGCGCCGGGATGTCGAAACCGATGGCCGCCGCGCCGTCGTTGCCTTCACCGAGGACTGGAGCGAAGACGCCGCCCGCCGCGATTTCCGCCTCAACGCCATTTATGCCGGCGCCGATGGCACGCTGTTCGAAGTGATCGAGGAGTCGATCGCCGACGCGCTCGCCGGCCGGGTCATCTTCATCGGCGACGCCGACCAGCGTCTGCGCGAAGACTATCTGCGCATCCTGCGCTTCTACCGCTTCAATGCCTGGTACGGCGCCGGCATTGATGCGGACGGGCAGGCGGCCTGCGCGCGCCAGCGCGACGGCCTGTCGAAGATTGCGGCCGAGCGGATCTGGAAAGAGTTGAAGCGCACGCTTGCCGCGCCGGACCCGGCGGAAGCGATGCTGGCGATGGAAGATGCGGGCGTGCTCGGCGCCGCCCTGCCGGGCGCCGGCACAGCCCTGCTGCCCGGCCTCGTGGCCGCTGAAACAGACGCTGGTCTCGCGCCCGATCCGATGCGCCGCCTGATGGCGCTGATCCCGCGCCGCCTGCGCGAGGCGGGTGATTTGTGTGCGCGGCTCAAGGTCTCGAACGAGGAATCCCTGCGTCTCTCCGCCTGGGCGGATCCGGCTGTGCCGCATGTTCTGGGCGCGGGGGAGGCGGCGGTCGCCGAAGCCTTCTACCGGTTCGGCGCGCCGGCGGTGCTGGACCGCGCGGTCATCGAGGCCGCGTCCGGGGCGGGCGGCGATCTCGCCGCGCTCGCCGCAAGCGCGGCCGCCTGGAGCCGTCCGAAATTTCCGGTCGGCGGCAGCGACGCGCTCGCGGCTGGCCTCGCGGGGCCGGACATCGGCAAGGCGCTCGGCGCGCTGGAGGAAGCCTGGATCGCGTCCGGCTTTACGCTCGCCCGCGCCGCGCTCGTCGCGCGGCTCAAGGCGCCGGATTGAACGCCCAGACATAGAAGTTGAGGTAGGCCGCAAAGGTCACCCACAGCAGGTACGGCACCTGCAGCAACGCCGCGCGCGGGGAGTGAACCGCAAAGCGCAGCATCATCGTCGCAATCAGCAGCCACAGCGCGATCAGCACGCCGAGGGCAATCGCCGGGTCGCGGAAGCCGAAGAAGAACAGGCTCCAGCAGACGTTGGCCGCGAGCATGGTGAAGTAGAGGCCCATCTCGGCGCTCGCCCGCTTGAAGCTGCCCGCCGTGTGAAGGACCATCAGCGCGCCAGCCAGCATCAACGCGAACAGTGCCGGCCAGATAAAAGCGAAGGCGATGTCGGGCGGGTTCAGCGGCGCCTTGCGCAGCGCGGCGTACCAGGGGTCGTCGGTGCCGGGGCTCAGGAACCCGCCCAGCGCCAGCGCGGCAAGCGTCGCTGCCGCTACCAGCGCAGCGCCTGGCCAGTCGAAAGATCGCGATGTCGTCCCCATCGTCCATAAGATAGGCCGTCCGGCGCTCCGGATAAAAGCCGTCCTCAGGGAGGGAGCCTCGCGGGCCCCCGGTGATCAGGCTTTGGGCAGCGCCGGGGCCGCTTGTCTTCCCCCGGGCCTCCACCCATGTTATAACACACGTAGCTACAGGAGCCCGCCCATGACCCGTCTGAAAATCCGCAAGATCGGCAATTCGCTCGGCGTCGTGCTGCCGAAGGATGTGCTCGAACAGCTGAAGGTCAAAGAGGGCGACACGTTGAACGTCGTGGCTGTTCCTACAGGCGTGACCCTCTCGGTCTCCGATGACGAAGTCGACCGGCTGATGGAGATGGCAGAGCGGATCATGGACGAGAATCGTGAGGTCCTGCGGGCGCTCGCGAAATGAGCGAGCCCGTCTGGCTGCCGCTGGATCTTATCATTCGACTTCACGACCGGCAGATTGACCTGCACGGGGGACTCGCCGGCACACGCGATCCGGGCCTCCTCGAAAGCGCCATAGCTCGGCCACTGAACGCCTGGTCCTATGACGAGGAGGATCTGTTCACGCTCGCATCACTTTATGCGGCGGGGCTGATCCGCAATCATCCGTTCCTTGATGGAAACAAGCGGATCGGCTTCCTGTCGGCGTTGCTCTTTCTGGAAGCGAATGGCTGGAAGATGGCCGCGCCGATGGCGGAAAGACTCGCCTTCACGCTGCAGCTTGCCGCGAGCGAAATCGACGAAAAAATCTATGCGGACTGGCTCCGCCGGAGCTGCGAACCAGCCTGAATCGTCCACACGTCCGTGTGGACAGTTTCTGGACGGATTTTCAGGGCCATTTCACGACAGGCGGCATGCTCGAGAGGATGCTCTCGACATTGCCGCCGGTCTTCAGGCCGAAGGTCGTGCCCCGGTCGTACAGCAGGTTGTATTCGACATAGCGTCCGCGCTGGATCAGCTGCTGCTCGCGCTCGGCTTCGCTCCATGGCTCGTTCATCCGGCGGGCGACGAGGGAAGGGTAGATGCCCGCGAACTGCCGGCCGACTTCCTGTGTGAACGCGAAGTCCTTTTCCCAGTCGCCGGAGTTGTAGCGATCATAGAAGATGCCGCCGGTGCCGCGCGGTTCGTTGCGGTGCGGCAGGTGGAAGTAGGTGTCGCAATAGTCCTTGAGGTGCGGGTAATCGACGCCGTCATGCGTGTCGCAGGCGGCCTTCATCGCGGCGTGGAAATCCACCGTGTCCGGGTAGTCCCGGTTGCGCTGGTAGCCGAGCAGAGGATTGAGGTCGCCGCCGCCGCCGAACCAGACTTCGCTGGTCACCAGCATCCGCGTGTTCATGTGCGCCGCTGGCACGCGCGGATTGCGCGGGTGCGCGATCAACGAGACGCCGCTCGCCCAGAATTTGCCGTCAGACTTGTCGGCGCCCGGGATCTGCGCCGCGAAGGCTTCCGAAAACGTCCCGTGGACCTGCGAGAAATGCACGCCCACCTTTTCGAACACCCGGCCGCGCATCAGGCCCATCCGGCCGCCGCCCAGATCTTCCTTGCCGTCGCCGCGCGACCATTCGGTCAGTTCGAATCGCCCGGCGGGGCCCTTGTAGAGCGGCGGACCGGCCGCGTCCTCAAGGGCTTCGAACCGGGCGCAGATATCGGCTTGCAAAGCTTTGAACCATGCGCTGGCACGGGCTTTCTGGTCGGTGAGCGGGTCGGTTTTCGTTTTCGTGGCCATGGGCGGACACTGGACCGCCGGGCGCCGGTTTCGCAAGAGGCCTGTTGTCACATTCGTCAGGGCGCGCTAACGCGCGTCCGGCAGGGGGGCTGACGCGCGTGCAGAATTGCCGCGCCCGCGCCCACTTGCCGCAATGTGCCGGGAAGACACCTCTAGTAAGGACAGGCGATATTCGCCTTGCATCAGGGAACGGAGTCACGCGTGACCGCTGAGACCACTCATCCAACTACAGAGACGGTCGATGACGACCGCCGCAACTTCATCCACATCGCGACCGGCGCTGTCGCGCTGGGCGGCGCAGGCATGTTCGCCTGGGCGGCTGTCGACCAGTGGAGCCCCGCTGCCGACACCAAGGCCGCTTCGTCGCTCGATGTCGATGTGTCGAAAGTCCCGATGGGCGGCGAGATCCGCGTCCTGATCGGCGGCAAGCCCTTCTTCATCCGCCACCGCACCGAGTCCGAGATCGTCGCCGCCGAAACGGTCAACCTCGCCGTGCTGCCGGATCCCGCCACCGATGATTCGCGCCTGCGCGCCAAGGCGGACGGGACGTTCAACAAGACGATCCTCGTCACCTCCGGTTCGTGCACCCACCTCGGCTGCGTGCCCGTCGGCCCGTCGCAGGGCAACACCGGCGACTTCGGCGGCTGGTACTGCCCGTGCCACGGCTCGCACTACGATACGTCCGGCCGCATCCGCAAAGGCCCTGCGCCGAAGAACCTTCCCGTCCCCAATTACCGCTGGGTCTCTGACTCGGTCGTCAACATCTCCCTCTGAGAAGGACACCTTTAGATGAGCGGACATGAATCCACCTACACACCGAACTCGGCCTTCGAGCGCTGGCTCGACAAGCGCCTGCCGATCATCCGGTTTGCCAACGATACGGCGATCTCGTTCCCGACGCCGAAGAACCTGAACTACTGGTACGTCTTCGGCGGCATCCTCGCCGTCTGCCTCGCCATCCAGATCATCACTGGTGTCATCCTCGCGATGCACTACGAAGCCAGCGTCGACGGCGCCTTCGCCTCGGTCGAGCGCATCATGCGCGACGTTCCGTTCGGCTGGCTGCTGCGCTACATCCACGCCAACGGCGCCTCGATGTTCTTCCTCGCCGTCTACATTCACATGTTCCGCGGCCTCTATTACGGGTCGTACAAGGCGCCGCGCGAAGTGCTCTGGATCCTCGGCTGCATCATCTACCTCTTGATGATGGCGACCGCGTTCCTCGGCTACATGCTGCCCTGGGGCCAGATGTCCTATCACGGCGCGAACGTGATCACCGGCCTGTTCGGTGCGATCCCGCTGGTTGGCGAGAGCCTGCAGACCTGGATCCTCGGCGGCCCGTCGATCGGCAACCAGACGCTCCAGCGCTTCTTCTCGCTGCACTATCTGCTGCCGTTCATGATCGCGGCCGTCGTGATCCTGCACATCTGGGCACTGCACGTTCCGGGCAACAACAACCCGACCGGCGTGGAAGTCCAGGATGTCGAGAAGGACACCGTGCCGTTCCACCCGTACTACACGGTGAAGGACGGCTTCGCGATCGCGGTCTTCCTGATCATGTTCGCAGTGTTCGTGTTCTATGCGCCGAACGTGCTGGGCCATGCCGACAACTATGTCGAGGCGAACCCGCTCGTGACGCCGTCGCACATCGTGCCCGAGTGGTACATGCTGCCTTTCTACGCGATCCTGCGCGCTATCACGTTCGACATCGGTCCGATCGAGGCGAAACTGCTCGGCGTGATCTTCATGTTCGCCGCCATCGCCATCCTGTTCGTGGTGCCCTGGCTCGACACGTCGAAGGTGAAGTCGATGCGCTACCGTCCGGTGGCCCGTCAGTTCTTCCTCGGCTTCGTGGCGGTCTGTCTGCTGCTCGGCTGGTGCGGCGCGGCCAACCCGGATGACGCCGTGATCCCGGCGCTGCGCGGCGAGGCAAGCCTTGTGGTCACCTATACCGATGCAGCCGGCGCGGTGGCCTCCTCCACCTACGCAGGCGGCGACGAAGCCTACGAGGCGGCGGAAGCCTTCATGGCCACGCTGCCGGCCACGGCGGGCGCCAGCCTGGAAGCGGTGCCTGCACCGACCTTCCTGTTCCGGCACCTGTCGCTGATCCTGACCTTCATGTACTTCGGCTACTTCGTGCTGCTGTTCTTCCTCGGCCTGAGCGAGAAGACCAAGCCGCTGCCGGAGTCGATCCACAAATCGGTACTGAAGGCCCACAAGCCGAAGACCGGCACCGCTGTTCCGGCTGAATGAGCCAGGTGAGGAGAGAGACGATGAAAACCTTCCGCATCCTTGCTGTCAGCCTTGCAGGCCTCGCCTTCGCGGGCCTCGCCCATGCCGCCGGCGGCGCCAAGCACCCGCACGCCCCCGAAGGCGGCTGGCCGTTCGAAGGCGCGACCGGCGAATATGACAAGGCATCCGTCCAGCGCGGCTACCAAGTCTACAAGCAGGTCTGTTCCAGCTGCCACTCGATGAAGCTGCTGAGCTACCGCAACCTCGGTGAAAAGGGCGGCCCGTTCTACGATTCGGCCTATCCGAACCCGAACGACAACCCGTTCGTGAAAGCGCTCGCTGCCGAGAACGAGATCGTCAGCCCGACGCCGAACGATGTGGGTGAATTCGACCTGCGCCCGGCCACGCCGGCGGACCATTTCCGCTCCCCGTTCCCGAACACGGCGGCCGCGCGCGCGGCGAACGGCGGCGCCCTGCCGCCCGACCTGTCGGTCATCACCAAGGCCCGCCACGGCGGCGCCTCCTATGTGTACAGCCTGCTCACCGGCTATCCGGACTTCGCCCTCTATGAGGACCGGATCACCGAAGAGAACGGCGAGACCGTCTACACGACCGTCATCGACATGGCGAAGTTCGAGAAGCTCGGCGAAGACATGCCGCACCATGGTCCGGCCTACCTGATCCAGCCGACCGGCCAGTACTACAACCCGTACATGGCGGGCGACACCAAGCCGAACTATCTCGGTGATCCGCGCCATGCCCCGCCGGGCGGCTTCCTCGCGATGGGCCCGCAGCTCACCGATGGCCGCGTCGAGTACACCGACGGTACCGAAGCCACCGTGGACCAGATGGCACACGACGTGGCGCAGTTCCTCGCCTGGGCCGGCGATCCGAAGATGCAGGCCCGCAAGGAAGTCGGCCTCGCCACGATGGTCTATCTCGGCATCCTGACGATCCTGCTCTGGTTCTCCTACAAGCGCATCTGGCGGAAAGTGGAGCACTAGGCTCTGGCCGAAAGCCTGAAGACGGAAACAGCCATCCGCTGGGTAACCCCGGCGGATGGCTTTCTCGTTGAGGCCCTGACGCGGCGCATCTGGACCGGGCGTGTCTCCGCCGAATCCACCGTGTTCCGCGAAACGCCTGAAAGCGTCGCCGCGCAGATTGCCAAAGGCGGCGGCGCGATCCTTCTGCGCGGTGAGACCGCGATCGGTTCGGGCCGCTGGGTGGCGGTGCCGGGGCCGGGCGGGCAGGGCGCTTGGATGGAAGTCAAACGGATCGGCGTGCTGCCGGAGTATCAGAAGCAAGGCTTGGGCGCGATGATCCTCGCCGCGCTGGAAGCGGATGGCCGCGCGGCCGGAAAGCAGGGCGCGCAGCTCGCCATCCGCGCCGACCAACCACGACTGATCGATTTCTATGCGGGTCTTGGCTATGTCCGGGCTGAAGATGTCGAGCTGACGACGGTCAACCTGCTTTCCCCGCCGCCGTTCGGCATGCGCAAGATTTTCGAGGACGAAACAAGATGACCCATTGGACACTCGGCATCATCGGCGGCTCGGGGCTCTATGCCATCGACGGGCTGGAGGACCGGCGCGAGGAGCAGGTGGACACTGCCTGGGGCGCGCCGTCGGATACGCTGGTGCGGGGGCGGATCGGCAAGGTCGAACTCGTCTTCCTGCCGCGCCACGGGAAGGGGCACCGGCTGACGCCGACCGATGTGCCCTACCGCGCCAACATTGCCGCCCTGAAAGCCGCCGGCTGCACCGACGTGCTGTCGATCTCCGCCTGCGGCTCCTTGCAGGAACAATACGCCCCCGGCGATTTCGTCGCCGTGGATCAGTTCATCGACCGGACCTTCGCGCGCGAGAAAACCTTCTTCGGGCCCGGCATGGTCGCGCATGTCTCGATGGCGCAGCCGGTCTGCGCGCGCCTGTCCGGTCTTGCAGCGGATGCTGTCTCGGCGGTCGGCGGCAAGGTCCACCATGGCGGGACCTACCTGGCGATGGAGGGTCCGCAATTCTCCTCGCTGGCCGAATCCCGGCTCTACCGCAGCTGGGGCTGCCATGTGATCGGCATGACCAACATGCCGGAAGCCAAGCTCGCCCGCGAGGCGGAACTGCCCTATGCCACCCTCGCGATGGTCACCGACTATGACTGCTGGCGGGCTGAAACCGAGGCGGTGACGGTCACCAACGTGCTGGAAGTGATGCACCAGAACAGCGCACTCGCCCGCCGGGCGATTGTCCATCTGGCGGGCGTGTTGAACGAGTCTCCGCGGACTCCGTCTCCCCAAGGCATTGAATCCTGCCTGGATTTCGCACTGATCACGGCGCCTGAAGCGCGCGATCCTGAATTTCTTGATAAGTTGCAGGTGATTGCGGGCCGCGTCCTCGGCAGCTAAGACTCGCATTACCGTCACTGAACTGGCGCATACATTGCTTGCTCCGGCCTGCATCGGGGGATCTCAGAATGAGCGAAGCACAATTCTACACCTTCCTGACCGGTGGCCTCGGCCTCCTGACCGCCCTGATGACACTTGTCGCCTGGCACCTGTGGCGGATGCGCGAAGACACCCGCGCCGGCCGGCTTTCGGCGCTCGGCGGGGTCAGCCACGAGCTGCGCATCAACCTGCAGCGGATGGTCAGCGAGCTCTCGCAGGTCGCGGCCAATCCGGTCATCGGCCCGGATGTCCTGCTGCCGATCCGCCATCCCCAGCTCGACGGCGTTAACGCGTCCCTGATCAATGCCAACCGCAACGGCATCGCCGTGATCGGTGTCACCTACCAGGAACTGGAAGCCCGCAAGCTGTCGCTGCGCGCGCAGCTGGCGCAGGGCAATGCGCCCGGGAATGTGCTGGACGATGCGATGGACGCGGCCATCAACGGCATTGCGGCCCTGTATTTCTGGGAAGTGCACCACGGCGCCCTGCCGGCCGAGATTGGCCGTGTGCGCAGCTGGGATGTGCGCGACTGGATGAAGGCGCATGGCTTCAAGGCCGACGCCTTCCCCGGCATGCATCTGCGCGATGAAGTGGTCGAGCGCCTGCGGATGTACGGCCTCGAACTGACGCCGAAGCCGCTGACCCACACCGCATGGGAATACTACAACATGAGCTATGACCGGCACGCCGACCGCAAGGCGCGGGCCGAGCAGCGCCGCGTGAAGCAGGCGGAGCAAGCCGAAGACGAACTGGAAGAGGCCGCCGAGGACGCCGCAGAGAACGACAAGCCGCGCGGTTTCTTCGGTTTCCGCAAGAAGCCCGCCGCCGAACCGGCACCGGCGCTCGAGGAAGCCGATCTCGCCGAGGCAGCCCCGGAGGCGCCCGCCTATACGCCGGCCCCGCCGCCCCGCCCGCCGGAACCCGAGGTGATCGACCTCAGCCCGGAAGCAGTAGGCGACGCGCCCAAGACGCCGAACTGACAGGCCGGCGCATCTTGCGCGCCGGCCTGACTCGGCCTCTTCCTGAAGATGTCCGTGCGAAGGAGTTTCCGCCCATGATCCGTCCGTTTCTGGCAGGCGCCGTGTTCCTGTTCGCCTCCGCTTGCGCCAGCGCGCCGGACGCGCTGACCGCGCAGCAGGAAGCATCCGAGGCCGCCACCATCACGGCGCTGCTGCAGGCGCAGGACGCGGCCTGGAACAAGGGCGACATCGAAGGTTTCATGAACGGCTACTGGCCGTCCGAAGAGCTGCGCTTTGCTTCCGGCGGCAATGTCGTGCGCGGGTACGAGGCGACACTGGCGCGCTACAAGGTCCGCTATCCCGGCCGGGAAGGGATGGGTGAGCTTTCGACCTCGGATTACGAAATCGACATCCTGTCCGACGACGCCGCGATCGCCCATGGCAGCTGGAAAGTGACGACCGCAGAGGGCAGCTCGGACGGTCTCTATACGCTGGTGCTGCGCAAGATGGACGGGCAGTGGCTGATCGTTTCGGATACGACCACCTCGTCCGAGTAACACACCGCCAAATGCCGGGTTGGCAGGCGCGGCGGCTCAGGGCAAACCTCGCCCGGCAGCCTTGCCCTGGAAAAGGAAACCGCCCGAATGGCGCGCGCAACACTGGACTACGAAACAAGCAACTCCGCCGTTGAAGCCTTCCTCGAGCTTCCATGGGTTCGCACGACGATCACCTCGCTGATCATCTTCAACGCCGCCGTACTGGGCGCCCTCACCTACCGCGAGACCATGATGCCCGGAATGGTGTCGCTGTTCGAGTTTCTCGACGCCGCCATCACCTGGCTGTTCGTCGCCGAACTGGCGCTGAAGCTCTACGTCTATAGGTTCCAGTTCTTCAAGGAAGGCTGGAACGTGTTCGACTTCCTGGTCATCGGCGTCTCTCTGATCCCGGGTGCGTCGGCCCTGACCGTGCTGCGGGCGCTCCGTGTGCTGAGGGTGCTGCGCCTCCTGCGCTTCGTGCCGATGATGAAGCGGATCACCGAGGCGCTGCTGAAGTCGATCCCCGGCATGGGCGCCATCCTCGCGGTGATCCTGCTGGTGATCTATGTCGGCGCCGTGATGGCCACCAACCTTTATGGCAACACGGTCAATGCGGAGGTGCACGAGATGTTCGGCACGCTGCCCGACTCCGCGCTGACGCTGTTCCAGCTGATGACGATGGATGGCTGGTCGGATCTCCTCGACGCGGTCACCGAAGATGGTCACCCCTATGCCTGGATCTTTTTCCTCGTTTTCATCTTCGTCGGCAGCTTCGCCATCCTCAACCTGTTCATCGCGCTGATTGTCGAAGCGCTGACTGCCGAGCAGAAAGCTGCGCTGGGCGAGCAGATCGAGAATCTCGGCGTCGCGATGGAAGAACGGCTGCAGGATGCGCCCGTCTCGGCCGAGGTGACCGGCGCCATCGAGGAGATCCGCGCCCGCGACGAGCTGATCGAGGATCAGTTGGAGCACGTGGAAGAGGGGCTTGAGGATGCTGAAACGGACCGGGTGGAGATGATGAAACTGCTGCTTGAGATGCGCGGCGAGATCCAGTCCCTCAAGGCGATGCTGGCGGCGCGCGGCAGCTAAACGCCTCGTTTTGTATGGGGCGCGCGACACGCAACCGCCCGGCGAGTGAACAAGGTTTAATCTGCGGGAAGGCGCGTTGAGCTTTGCTCACGCGTCTTTGAAAGGGGAGCGCTGTCCAAACGGGCGGGCAACCTGCTATAGAAGACAAGACCATGAGCCTCTGGACCAACCTTCTCAGCAGTGGCCGGCGCCTTTTCGAAAGCGGACCCGAGCCCGATATCGATAGCGCCGGGGCGGACGGTTGCGCGCCGGATCCCAACGATTTGGGCTTTACCGCTGCGGTGGTCGGACTCGGCGCAAAGATGGCCGCGGCTGACGGTCTGGTCAGCGACCAGGAAATCATGACCTTCGCGCGCGTCTTCCGGGCCCCGCCCGAGGAGGCCGAAAACGTACGCCGCGTCTTCACCCTCGCGCGCCAGACGGTGCGCGGCTACGAGGCCTATGCCCGCCGGATCGGCAAGCGCTACCATGACCGGCCCTGCCTGCTCGAAGGCGTGCTGGACGGCCTGTTCCAGATCGCAGGCGCCGACGGCGTCGTGACCGATTCAGAACTCGTTTACCTGCAGAATGTCTCGGATGCCTTCGGGTTTGATCGCACGACCTTTCGCCGTATCCGCGCCACCCATCTCGGTCCGGAACGCGACGATCCGTACCATATCCTCGGTGTCGCCCACGACGCCGAGTTCCCGGACATCCGCACCGCCTACCGCCGCCTGATGGCCGACCACCACCCGGACCGGATCATCCAGATGGGCGCCCCGCGCGAGTTCGAAGACGCTGCCCATACCAAGGCGGCGGCGATCACGGCCGCTTACGCGCGCATCCGGGCCGAGCGCGGCCTGCTTGTGCGCCAGGACTGACCAGTCCTTGTTCAACGAGGAATCGTGAACGCCTGTCGCAGTCAGCGGCGTTGACGCGCCGCCATGATGCAGCCATCTTGATACCTGATCGTGAGGCCCAATGGACCAGTCCCTTCCTCCTTCCCGTTCGCCCGGCTTGCTGGCTGCGCTTCGCGCGGGGCTCGGATTCGTGGCGCAGCTGCTGATCGGCGCCCTGCTGATCTTCGTGGCGAGCGCGGTGGCCATGATGACCGCCTTTGCCGGGCTGATGATCGCCGGAGCCGCGCTGCTGCTGCGCTACGCCGCGGTGCGCCAGCCAATCCCGGTACGGGTCAAGGATGCCCCGGTGACCCTGCAGGCCCGCCGCACGCCGCGCGGCTGGACGGTCGAGTAGCGTTCTTTCCGATAGCCCGCCGGTGTTTGACCCTCTCGCCGGGTGGCACTAGGTTTGTCCGCTGAGGAGCATCCCGCGTGACAGACGAATTCGAGCAAGTGATCCTGGTCGACGAGGCGGATGAAGCGCTCCGCGACGGCGACAAGTGGCAGATCCATCAGGACGGCCTGCTGCACCGCGCCTTCTCGATTTTCGTGTTCAATGCCGCGGGCGAGTGCCTGATCCAGCAGCGCGCGGACGGCAAGTACCACTCCGCCGGCAAGTGGGCGAACTCCTGTTGCGGCCATCCCCGGCCCGGTGAGGCCACCAGCGTCGCAGCCGCGCGTCGCCTCGAAGAGGAAGTGGGCCTGCGCGTGCCGCTGACCTTCGGGTTCAAGAGCCGCTACGTCGCCTATCTCGACAATGACATGATCGAGAACGAGATCCCCCACCTCTATTTCGGCCGCACCGATGCAGCGCCGGTGCTGAACCCGGAAGAGGTCCAGGCAGTGAAATGGATCACCCTCGAAGCGCTCGCAAAAGATATCGCGCACGCCCCGGAACGATATGCAGCCTGGCTGCGTCATTACATCGAGGCACACCCGGCTGAACTCGCCGACTGGCGCAGCCAGGTTTGATGGCTGCATAATTCCGGTGGAGTAAGCCTTGGCGTTGCCGCGCCCCGGTCTATAATGTCCCATCCAGCATTCTGTGGAGGAAACAAATGCGATTCGACACCAAGCGTCTTTCTCTGGCGATGGCTTCCGGCCTCGCTCTCGCCCTCGCAGCTTGCGGCGGCTCTGATACGTCTGCGCCCGCACCTGCGGCCGCTCCAGCCGCCGAGCCGGCCCCGGTCGAGGCCGCGCCCGTCGAGGCGCCCCCGGCTGAAACGCCTGCACCGACCGAGGCTGCAGCACCTGCAGCCGGCGGCACGGACTATGCGTCCTACACCGGCGACGCCGCCAAGGGTAAACGCGTGTTCGCGCAGTGCATGACCTGCCACGCCGTTGCCGAAGGCCGCAACAATGTCGGCCCGTCGCTCCACAATATCGTCGGCCGCGAGTCGGGCACCGTGGCAGACTTCAAATATTCCGATGCCAACCTGAACTCGAACGTGATCTGGACCGAAGAAAACCTCTTCACCTATCTCGAAAAGCCCACGGACTTCATCCCGGGCACGATCATGGCCTTCCCGGGCCTGCGCAACCCGCAAGACCGCGCGGACGTGATCGCCTACCTGAAGAACCCGACCTGATCCAGCTCGCCTCACGGGCGAGTTTGTAGAAAACAAAGAGCCGCCAGAGGATTTCCTCTGGCGGCTTTTCTTATGCAAAGGTTTGACATAGGTTTGTGTCTACCGTCGTTTACACTTTTCGCATCGGACCTGCGTCTTGGCCATCTTCCCCTTCGTTGCAATTGTTGGCCAGGAATCCCTGAAAGACGCCCTGCTGATGTCAGCGGTCGAGCCCTCGATCGGCGGCGTGCTGGCACTGGGCGACAGGGGCACGGGCAAGTCGACCGCGATCCGGGCCCTCGCGGCCCTGCTGCCCGAAATCGAAGTCGTGCGCGGCTGCCCTTACCGCTGCCTGCCCTCTGCCCCGGCCGGGCTGTGCGGCGTGTGCGACCGCAAGGAAGCGCAAGTCTCCGAGAAGATCGCGGCGCCGGTCGTCGACCTGCCGCTCGGCGCGACCGAAGACCGTGTGGTCGGCGCGCTGGATCTCGAACGCGCGCTCTCCAAGGGCGAGAAGCGCTTTGAGCCGGGCCTGCTCGCCCGCGCCAATCGCGGCTTCCTCTATATCGACGAAGTGAACCTGCTCGACGACCATCTCGTGGACCTGCTGCTCGATGTGGCCGCATCCGGCGAGAACGTGGTCGAGCGCGAAGGCCTCTCCGTCCGCCACCCGGCGAAGTTCGTGCTGGTCGGCAGCGGCAACCCGGAGGAGGGGGACCTGCGCCCGCAACTGCTCGACCGGTTCGGCCTCTGCGTGGACGTGCGCACCTCGACCGACCTGGCCGAGCGGATGGAAATAGTCCGCCGCCGCGACACCTTCGAGCAGGATCCGGCCGCCTTCATCAAGGAATGGTCGCGCAAGACCTCTGCGCTGCGCAAGCGCGTCGTCGAGGCGCGCGCCCGCGTGCACACGGTCACGCTGCCGGACGCGGTGCTGGCGAAAGCCGTCGAGCTCTGCCTGACGCTCGGCGCCGACGGCCTGCGCGGCGAGCTCACCCTGATGCGCGCTGCAAGGGCCCGCGCGGCACTGTCCGGCGAAGCGGAGGTTTCGATGGAGACGCTGAAATCGGTTGCGCCGCTCGCGCTGCGACACCGGCTGCGCAAAGATCCGCTGGATGATACCGATGCGGGCATCCGCGTCGAGCGGGCGGTCTCGGAGGTGTTCGTGTCTTGAACCCCGCCGCCGCGCCGCCCCCGGACCGGCAAGCCAGCCGGGACGCTTTCGAGCGGATGGACGCGGCGCGTTGGGGACAGGCTGACCTCGCTGTTGCACTGCTGGCGCTGATGCCGCTGCGTCTGAAAGGCGCCGTGTTTGACGGCGCGGCGCCCGAACTTGCGGGCCTGCTGCAGGACCGGCTGACCCAGCGCCTCGGCAATGGCGCCTTGCTGCACCGGATGCCGGTCTCGATCACCGACGACCGCCTGATCGGCGGGCTCGATCTGGCCGCAACACTCGCCGCGGGCCGCCCGATTGCCGAAACAGGCTTGCTCGCGCGCGCCGATGGCGGCGTGCTGATTGTTCCGATGGCGGAGCGTCTGCCCGGCCGCGCCGCTGCCCAACTCGCCCGCGTCATCGATACCGGCGAAGTGGAAACCGAACGCGACGGTCTGTCCTTGCGCGCGCCCGCAAACTTCGTGACGCTCGCCTTTGCCGATCCGGATGAGCCGGGCGAACTGCTTCCCGCAGGCCTCGGAGACCGGCTGGCCTTCGGATTGTCCCTACACGGCGTATCGCCTGCGCGCACACGGCCGGAGACGCTGAGCCCGGCGATGGTCGACGCGGCCCGCGCGAAGCTGCGCTGGGTCTCGGTGCCGGACGAGATCATGGACGGGCTGATCGATGCCGCCTTGCGCCTCGGTATCCGCTCGCTGCGCGCGCCCGCCTTCTGCCTCGCCGCCGCGCGCGGCATCGCCGCGCTGGCCGGGCGCGATGAGGTGACCGACGCAGACGCCTCGCTGGCCGCCGAACTCGTCTATGCAAGCCGCGCGAATGTGCTGATCGACCGGAGCGAACCGCCCGCGCCGCCGCCGCCGGAACCGCCGGAGCCGGACAACGAGAACACCGACGATGCCTCGCGCCCGCAGCCGGAGCCGGACGAGCTGACCGAACTCCTGGTCGAGGCGGTGCGCGTGCGCGTCTCGCTCGACATGGCCGCCCGCGCACGTACCACGCGTCAGCGCAGCCGCCAGGAAGTGCCACCCGGAAAATCCGGCGACATGGTGGACTCCCGCCGGCGGGGCAGCCGCATCGGCGCGCGCGCCGGCGACCCGCGCCGCGATGGCCGCCTCGATCTTCTCTCGACACTGCGCACCGCCGCCCCCTGGCAACGTATCCGCGAAGCGCCCTCTGGCGGCGCCGTGATTTCCGTACGCGCCAGCGATTTCCGCGTAAAACGCTTCCGCCATCGCAGCGAAGCGGTGGTGATCTTCGTCGTCGATGCGTCCGGCTCCTCGGCGATGAACCGTCTCGCTGACGCGAAAGGCGCGATCGAACTTCTGCTCAGCGGTTGCTATTCGCGCCGCGAATCCGTCGCGCTGATCGCCTTCCGCAAGGAGGGCGCCGACCTGCTGCTCCCGCCGACGCGCTCGCTGACGCGCGTCAAGCGCTCGCTCTCGCGCCTGCCGGGCGGCGGCGGCACGCCGCTCGCGGCGGGGATTGCCGCCGCGGCGCAGCTGGTGCGCATCGAGCGTCGCAAGCGCAAGGCGCCGCATGTTGTGTTCCTGTCGGACGGGCAGGGCAATATCGCGCTGGACGGCAGCCCGGGCCGCGAGCGCGCCGCCGAGGATGCGCGCGACATGGCCCGCCGGCTGAAATCCCTGCAGGAGCCCGTGCTGTTCTTCGACATTTCCAAGCGCCCGAGCGCGCAGGCCGAAATGATCAGTACCGAGATGGGCGCCATCTACCGCCCGCTGCCCGTCGCCGACGCCGCCCGCGTCTCGCGCGATGTGCGCAGCCTGCTGCTGGAGTAGCGCCCGTGGCCAAGGGACTGGACTGGGCAACAGACGGCAGGGACTGGCCGAACCGCGCGCACAGTCGCTTCGTCGAGGCGGCCACGACCCGCTGGCACGTGCAGCGCGCGGGGAAGGGGGAGCACGTCCTGCTGCTTCATGGCACCGGCGCCTCGACGCATTCCTGGGCCGGCCTCTTCCCGCTGCTTGCCGCCCGTTTCGACACGCTGGCGGTGGACCTTCCCGGCCACGGCTTCACGCAAAGCCTGAGGCATCTCGATTCTTCGCTGCCCGGAATGGTGCGTGCCCTGAAGGCCTTGCTGGCGAAGGAATCGTTCAGGCCTTCGCTGATCATCGGCCATTCCGCCGGCGCCGCCATCGCCGTGCGGCTCGCGCCGGAACTCGATCCGCGCCCTCGCGGCACGGTGTCAATCAATGGCGCGCTGAAGCCGTTCGGCGGTCCCGCCGCGCTGATTGCGCCGGTGATGGCGAAAGCGCTGGCGATCAACCCGTTCGTGTCGCGCGCGCTCGCAAGAGGCGGGCGCGATCAGTCCCGCGTCGCGCGTCTGATCGAAGGCACAGGCTCCCGTCCGGGGGCGGACTATCTCGAGTTCTATGGCCGCCTGTTCGCCAATCCGCGCCATGTCGCCGGGACCCTGTCGATGATGGCGAACTGGAATGTGTCCGGCGTGATGGCGCCGTTCGAACGCGCGGGCCTCAGCCTGCACCAGATCATCGGTCTCAACGACCGCGCCGTGCCGCCCGAGCATGCCGAAGAGCTGACGCGGCGCTACACCGGCGCGAGCCTCGATCGCCTGCCAGGCCTCGGCCATCTCGCGCACGAGGAAGACGCCGCCCGCGTCGCCGCATCGATCTTTTCAGCCTTCGCGGACGCCGCAATGCCGGCCCGAAAGTCCGGCACATGAAAATGCGTGACGAATGCGCGGCGCGCTCCATGTCATGCCTTCCTGAAGGATTTGCAGATTGTCCGCTGCAAGAGAGCGTCTGTGCACCGGACACGAAGAATGGAGGAAGGCCAGCACCATGGACGGAATGACCCAGCCTATCGAGTCAGACAACGAAGCCCCGCATGCGATTGTCGTCGGCGCGGGCTTTGGCGGCTTGGCCGCTGCCGTCCGGCTGGGTGCGAAAGGCTACCGCGTCACGGTCTTTGACAAGCTTGATGCCGCGGGAGGCCGGGCCTACACGTTCCGGCAGGACGGGTTCACCTTCGATGCAGGGCCGACGATCCTGACAGCGCCGCATCTCTTCAACGAGCTCTGGGCGCTATGCGGCCGCCGGCTGGAAGATGACATCACCCTCAAGGCGATCAATCCGTTCTACCGCATCCGCTTTGATGATGGCTCCGTGTTCGAGGCGCATGCCGATGCAGACAAGACCCGCGCGGAAATTGCCAAGTTTGCCCCGGAAGATGTGGCCGGATTTGACCGCTTCCTGAAAGCCAGCGAAGCCATATTCGACGCAGCCTATACCCAACTTGCGGAAGAACCTTTTCATCAGGTCTCGACACTGCTGAAGGCGGCGCCGGACATGGTCCGCCTTGGCGGCGTTCGCTCGGTTTATGCCAAGGTCTCCGACTACTTTTCGAACGAAAAGCTGCGCATCGCCTTTTCCTTCCATCCCCTGTTCATTGGCGGAGATCCCTTCGCGGCGACATCCTATTACTGCCTGATATCTCATCTCGAGAGGATATGGGGCGTCCATTACGCCATCGGCGGCACGGGCGAACTGGTCAGGGGGCTTGTCAGCCTGATCGAAGGGCAGGGCAATACGCTGTGCCTCAACTCCGAAGTGGATGAGATTCTCACGCGGGATGGCTGTGCGACAGGTGTGCGTCTTGCAAACGGCGAAGTGATCGACTGCGACCTGGTGGTCTCCAATGCCGAAATCGGCTGGACCTATTCGAAGCTGCTGCGCAACACCAAGCGGCGCGTCTGGACAGACCGGAAAATCGAAAAGGCGGACTATTCGATGAGTCTGTTCGTCTGGTATTTTGGAACACGCCGGCAGTATGAGGACTGCTACCAACACACGATTGTTCTCGGTCCACGCTATCGCGGCCTGCTGAAAGACATTTTCCGCAACAAGATTCTTGCGGAAGACTTCAGCCTGTATCTTCATCGTCCGACGGCAAACGATCCGTCGCTGGCGCCGCCAGGCTGCGACAGTTTCTATGTCCTTGCGCCGGTTCCGCACCTCGACTCCGGCACGGATTGGAAAGCGATGGCGGGCCCGTTCCGGGAGCAGGTTGCCGAGAGACTGGAAGCAACCGTGTTGCCAGGCCTGCGGCAGGAAATCGTCAGTGAGCGGTTGATGACGCCCCTCGATTTCCGCGACCGACTGCTGTCGACAAAAGGTGCGGCTTTCGGATTGGAGCCGAAACTCCTGCAAAGCGCCTGGTTCCGTCCGCACAATATCAGCGCCGACGTGAAAGGCCTCTATCTTGCGGGCGCCAGCACGCATCCGGGCGCCGGTGTGCCAAGCGTGCTGTCGTCAGCAAAGGTCGTCGACAAGCTGGTTCCAGAGGCCGCGCTTTGGCGGGCAAGCCAGCGCGCGTGAGATTGCTAATGGCTCTTGCCGCGCCCGAGATCCGACAGGATGCGGGCTGCAGCAAGGCGGCCGGACAGCGTCGCCATCGGCACGCCCGGCCCCGGATGGGCTGAACCGCCAGCGAGGTAGAGGCCGGGAATGCGGGCAGCACTTCCAGGCCGCGCAAAACTCGCCATCGGGCCATGATTGGCCTGGCCATACAGCGCGCCGCCGGTAGCCGGAAAGAGATTTGCAAAACCCTGCGGGGTCGTCGCGGCGCCCTCTGACAGGCCGCCATCGAGGATAAGCCCGCAAGAGGCGAGCTGTTCCAGCACGCGGCTGGAGAAACTGCCTGCATCAAGGATCGGCGATTGGTCCAGGTCCCCGTCGGGAGGCGCGTTTATGAGCAGCAGCAGCCGCTCGGGTCCGTCCGGCACCGCATCCCCGCGGCGATCCTGGGCGCAGATATAGACCGTTGGCCGCTGCGTGATCGTCCGGTCACGGAAGACCGAATCGAACTCATCCTTGTAGTCGTCCGAGAAGAACACATTGTGATAAGCGAGCGGCAAGCCCCGGGTCTGCGCCGCTACACACCAGGTGATCGCCGACAGGGATCGCGCGCGGCGGGGCACGCCGGGCACTGACCCGCGCACATCACCTCCGAGCAGGCCCGCCGAAAGCGCCGACGCATCGCCGTTGAAGACCACCGCGCCAGCGGGGATCTCCTCGCCGGACTTGAGCCGCACGCCGCACACCGCGCCCCGGCTGACGAGGATGCGCTCGGCCTCTTCGCCAAAGCGGAATTTGGCGCCGCCTGCCTCGGCGAGACGCCGCACCGCTCCGGCCAGCGCGCGCATCCCGCCATCCAGAAGCCAGACGCCGTCCTGCTCGACATGCGCGATCAGCATCAGGGTGGCCGGCGCGCGGAAAGGGGAAGAGCCGACATAGGTTGAATACCGGCCAAAAAGCTGGCGCAGGCGAGGATCCGTGAACCGTTGGCGCAGGCGCGACCAGTAGGTATCGAAAGGCCGGGTGCGCCACATTGCGCCGAGGTCTCCAACCCTAAGCATCAGGCTGGCCGGGGTCGGCTTCTGGGCCGCCATGAAGGTGTCCTTCAGGGTCGTGTGAATGTCGCGGCACTCGGAAATGAAGCCCCGGTAAGCCTCGCCCTCGCGGCGGCCTGCAAAGGCGCCGATCGCGTCGGCTGATGCGTCTATGTCGGCATGCAGGTCCAGCACGCCGGTCTCGCGCCAGGCGTGGCGCGCGAGCACCGAGGCGGGCGTCAATCCCAGTGACGTGCCGAAAGTCTGCCCCCCGGTTTCGAACAGCGCTTCGAACACCCAGCGCATCGTGAACACCGTCGGGCCGGCATCGATGAGGGTTCCGCCAGCTTCGACCTGCCGCATCTTGCCGCCTTCGCAGGCCGCCTTGTCGAGCACCGTGACGTCGAGCCCGGCATGCGCGAGGTCACTCGCTGCCGCAAGGCCCCCGGCACCCGCGCCGATCACGACGACGCTTCCCCGGGAGGTCACGCGGCCGCCTTCGTCCGCGCACGGCGCAGCGGCGCAGTCGCGGCGCGCTGATGATACAAAATGAGAGACACGCCCGTGATCAGCGGAATGCTCCAGAGTATCGGAGACAGCGCAAGCTCCGGCACGTAGCGGACCGCGCCGAAGGCGAGGAAGGCGGTGTAGACAGATATGCCCGTGCCCACGAGCGCCTTGATATGTTCGGTCAGCCATTCGAGCGGCTGCGGCCGGGAGCGGAGCATGAACCAGAGATTGGTGCCAACCGTGGCAAATCCGACGACCGAAATGCCGACCATCATCCACTGGCCGATCAGGATACCCTGCACGGCGCAGTTCAAGGCAGCGGCCGTCAGCGCAACCTGCAAGGCGATGTTGAGCGGGGCCCGGTGGCGTGGGTGATCGGCGCGGTTCAGGATGCAGGCGCGGCCATACCAGGCGAGGTTGATCGTCAGGATCGCCAGGAACAGCATCATCCAGCCGAAGATGCCCCGGATGATCTCCGGGTGTCCAAAGATCTCGTGCCCTGCAAGTTTGGGATGGGTTGCGAGCGGATCGAGTAGGGTCAGTGTTGCCATCATCGCGGCGAAGCTGGCGGTGGCCAGCATCAGCCCGACGAATACCTTGCCCGACAGCCGGTGAAGGCGGCTGCCCTTGCGTGCGGCGATGGGTACCCAGAAGCCTGCAAGGCCGGGCGCACCGGTGGTGATGTGCGCGGCGATCAGCAATTCGAAGGCATGGTGCATCGACATGAATATGCTAGTCCGTGGCAGGAGAAACAGCAGAGGACAATGGTGAATGGCGCAAAAGCAGGGCCCTGCGATTGATCCCCCGCGCCCTCGCCCTCTCTGGCCAGTCGCCGCGCTGGCCCGCACGCTCTGGCAGGGGGAGGGCAATCTCCTGGCGTTGCTTCCGGCCTCGGCCTATCGCGTCGCCGCGGGCGCGCTCGGCTATTCGCGCCGGTCGATCATCCTGTTCAACGATCCGGCGGTCGTCCGGCAAATTCTCGAAGACGAGGACGGCATCTTTCCGAAGAGTGACCTGATGGTCGGCGCGCTCGAGGCGCTGATCGGTGAATCGATCTTCGTGACGGACGGAGAGACCTGGCGCCGGCAACGCGCCATGATCGATCCGGCTTTCTCGCACATGCGCTTGTCGATTGCCTTCAAGGCCATGAGCGAGGCCGTCGCCGATCAGGAAGCGCGCCTCGATCAACTCGCGGCCTCCGGCGAGCCGCTGTCGCTCGATCTGGCGATGAGCCATCTGACCGCCGATATCATCTGCCGGACGGTCTTTTCGGTATCGCTGGATGTTGGTGTCGCCCGGGATGTGTTCGACGATTTCATTGTCTTCGAACGTGATGTTGCGCAGGTGCGGATTGCGCGGTTGATTTCGGATCCGGCCTGGACGCGCGTTCCGCAAAAGCCCGGCGTGCTTGCCGCCTGCGCCCGGATCCGGTCGCATCTCGGCGCGCTGATCGACGGACATACGGGTACGGATGATATTGCCGGCGCGGTCATGGCCGCCCGGGATGCTTCCACGGGCGAGGGCTTTTCGAGGGATGAGCTTATCGACCAGCTGGGCGTCTTCTTTCTCGCCGGACATGAGACGACCGCCAGCGCCCTCACCTGGGCGGTTTACATGCTCGCCAGCCGTCCCGACATCCTCGCCCGCTTGCGGGCGGAGGTCGATGCGGTTGCCGAAGGCGGGCCGGTGAGTTTCGAACACACCCGGCGCATGCCGTTTGCGCGCGCTGTTTTTCGCGAGACCCTTCGCCTCTATCCGCCCATCACCTTCATGCCGCGAGTGGCGCTCAAGCCCGCCCGGATTGGCGGCCGGACCCTGCGGCGGGGCGCCCTGGTGATGATCGCGCCCTGGACCCTTCACCGGCACAAGTCCTACTGGCAGGAACCCGACAGGTTTGACCCGGACCGTTTCCTGCCCGAGGGCGAAGCGGCGCAGACGCCCGGCGCCTTCATTCCGTTCGGGGCCGGGCCGCATACCTGCGTCGGGGCCGGCTTCGCCACAGCTGAAGGCATTCTTGTTCTCGCGCGGCTTGCGCGCCGGTTCGACTTTGATGTCAGCGAGGCCCGCGGCGTGCGCCCGGTTGCGCGCCTGACGACACGGCCGGCCCGTGAGATCATGTGCCGGGTACGGCTGCGCCATGTCTGACCTCTGAGTCGAAAGGGACGCCGGGCCGGCCTTCGGAAGGCACCCAGGTGATGTCGCGCGTGGCGGCTTCGCCAAGAGAAACCTTCTCGAACATCGCCTGACGCAACACGGGCCAGGACATCGGCGTGAACAGGAAAAAGGGCAGGGGATCGTTTAGCCGAAAAAGCACATCCTCTGAGGTCAGAAAGGCCCTCAGTCTACGGAAGAACTCCCGGGGCCGGAACAGGGCGCCATAAACCTCGAGAAGGGCGGTATGTCCTTCCTGGAAAGCCCGGACCGGCCGCATGGCGATCGGCCGCGCTTCGGGAAGGTTCAGCACCGCTTGGGCAAGTCCGTCTGGGTCGAGGAAATGAACGCCGCTTGTCAGGCGCGGATTGCATTCGATGGCACACGGAACACCTTGAGCGTCTTCGATGAAGTCAAACGAGATAAAACCCGTATAGGCTTCAGCTTCGACAAAACGGCGGATCCAGCTGGCTGCGGCAGGGCAATCATCGACGCGCTCGAACGAGACCGATACGGTTCCCGAATAAATCCGGCCCTGGTAGAGCGCGGTGGCCAGGACTTCTCCGTCACGGGCTACGCTGAACGAGCTGACATGCCGGCCCGGCAATCGTGCCTGTACAAGCATTCCCGGCTGGCGGTCCGCCGGGGTCAGCGGGTCGCCCTTGCGCCGCAAGGCCACGCCGATGCCGGAACAACCATGCGCAGGCTTTACGATGTAGTCCTGCGCCGCTGCGAGCGCGAGCGCGGCCGGCGTGTGGCCTTCATGGGTTTCCGGAACTGTCAGGCCGATCAGGTCTGCGGCGCGGTTGAAAGCGAGCTTGTCATGCAGGCGTGCCAGCTTCTGCTGCGGCGGACAATAAAGCCGGGATCGCGCGGGCAGACGCCCGGCAAGGCTTGCGGCATGCAGGGCCTCTTCCGAAACCGGGACAACGATATCGACGTCTTCCTGCCGGACGATCGCCTCCAGGGCATCGAGGTAGGCCGCCGGATCAGTATTCGGCGCTGGCACCCGGATCGATTTGGCCACCGAGCGGGAGGCCCGGCAAACATGCAATCCGAAGGGTTCGGCCACGATCACGCGGGCACCAGCCTGGTGCAAGGCGCGGGCGAGTTCGAGGGCCTTTGGCAATCGCCCAAGTGTGAGAAGTACCGTCTTGGGCATCTCTTGCGTCCGCAGCGTGCCGTCCATCAGGGATGACACAAGTAAGTGTAAAATATAGTGTGCCCCAATTCTTTCGGGCTGGCCATATGGCTTGGATTCAGTTCGATTGGCGCTAGAGTTGGTTGTGGACGGCGTTTTGTGTGCCGCGGGAAAGAGAAATTCTGGATGAGGGTTTCAGGCACCGACAACGCAGCTGAACTGGCTTCTGATCTGGCCGCTTGCGGGCTCATCATCCGGGATGGCTCCAAGAGTTTTCACGCCGCCTCCCTTCTGCTGCCGCGCGATGTTCGCGCCGCCGCCTACGCCCTCTATGCTTTCTGCCGCGTGTCGGATGACGCCGTGGACGAGGGCGCCCATCCCGAAGCCGCGCTGCAGGATGTCAGCCGCCGCTTGAAACTCGCCGATGCGGGCCAGCCCGATCCCGCAAGTGTGGACCGTGCCTTCGCCTGGGTGCTGAAGGCTTACGGCATTCCCTTCGCCGTCCCCGCCGCGCTGGTCGAAGGCTTCGAATGGGACGCGCAGGGCCGCCGGTTCGAGACGCTGGGAGACGTGAAATCCTATGCCGCGCGCGTTGCCGCCACCGTCGGCGTGATGATGACGCTGGTGATGGGCGTGCGCAGCCCGGTGGCGCTCGCCCGCGCCTGCGATCTCGGCCTCGCGATGCAGCTCACCAATATCGCGCGCGATATCGGCGAGGATGCGCGGGCCGGCCGCTGCTACCTCCCCACCGAATGGCTGCGCGACGCGGGCCTCACCGCAGAAGGCCTCGGCGCCCTCAGCGAAGCCGATGACCGCGTGCGCCTGCTCACCGAGCGGATGCTGGACGCCGCCCGCCCGCTCTACGCCTCCGGTATCAGCGGCATTGCCCTTCTGCCCGAGGCCTGCCGCCCCGCCATCCGCGCCGCCGCCGCGATCTATGCGGAAATCGGCGCCGAGATTGCCCGCGCCGGACACGACAGCATCGCCCAGCGGGCCGTCGTCTCGAAACGCCGCAAGATCGCGCTCGCCGCCGGCTCCTTCATCCCGGGCCGCCCCGGCGCCGCCAACCTGGACGCGCCGCCCGCGCCCGAATGCCAATTCCTGATCGACGCCGTCGAGGCTGCGCCCGCGCCGCCGCCGGTTTTCGCGGACGTGCCAAAGGCAGGCTCGGCGCCCTGGGCGATCGATCTATTTCTGAGACTGGAACAACGCGATCTCTATCCCGGACAGGGTTGACCCATGCACAGCCTCTTCCTGCTCGAACTCGTGATCTTCAGCGGCTCGGCGCTCGCCTGGGGCTTCTGGGAACTCTGGAGCACCAACCGCACCATCAAGAAACGCGAGGCTGAAGAGGCCGCCGCCGCCGCAGCCGCGGAAACCAAGGCCTGACACCTAGGTGTTGATGGGCCGCCGCGGCATGCGGAAAGGCAGCATCAGCTTGACCAGTCCCATCGCCAGCCGGTCGCCGTCAAAACTCTCGTGCACACCCGCCGCGCGCGCCCCGAGCAGGTCGCTCTCGATGATCGAGCGGCTGTAAAACGGCGAGTCCTCAAGTGTGCGCCCGAGGCGGACGCGCGTGCCGCTGCCCGCCCGCGTCGTCCGCTTGATCCGAAAAATCGGCGTCGAGGCAAGCCGCGCCTTCGGCGGCGGATCGAACGTCTGCCAGCTGCCGTCCGGTGCAAACATCAACGCGAGGCCGCGCTCGGTCCCGCTGCGCTCGACCGTATTGTAGAGGATCGCCGTGCGCCCGTCGGCAGACTGCACGCGCGACCAGTCCCAGTAGCGGAACGCGTCCTCGACCGGCGACTGGCCGCGGTTGGTGTCGAAGTAGGCGTCTCCGCGCCAGCGCAGACCCGGTGCGCTGAAGTCAACTTCCACATCTGCAGACGGCGCAACCGGTTGCCAGGAATGGGCGCCGGCCGTGTCCAGCTGGAACACATGGGTGTTCAGTGCGCGCGGCGTGATCCGGATCTGCCCGCGCACGGGCAGGGGCACCGGCATGCCCCGTTCGGCGATGTCGATGGTCAGCGTCGTCCCGTCCCAGTGCAGCGAGGACGGCCCGATGCGCAGGCTGGAATCGTCCGCCTGCAGATCACCGCGCCCGCGCTCGGTCATCGCCCAGCGGCTGCGGTCCCGGCCATACAGCGCGACATTCACTGCGCAGTGATTGTACGGGTCGCCCCGGCCGGACCAGGCATAGTAGGGCGAAAACACGCTGCCGATGAAGGCAATCACGGTGAAGCCAAAATTGCCGTCCTGGCTCAGGCCGTCGGCATACCACCACGTGTACCCGCCCGGCGGCGTCGCCGTGTCGAACAGGCGAGGCAGCGGCGCGGGCGCTAATTTCGCATTGGCCATCCGCATTCCCTCTTGAAACAGAAAACGTCAATTCAGTTTGACAGTCAAGAATGACAACATAAGATGACATATCGGAGGACGCATGGACGTAGACACTTTGATCGAACGCGTACTCGAGCGCTCCGTTGCGAGCGCTGAGGGTCCCGGCGCACCCCCGTTGCTGGGCCGCGCCCTGCGCCATTCCGTTTTTCCGGGCGGCGCCCGGGTCCGGCCGAAGCTCTGCGTCGCGGTGGCGGCCGCCTGCGGCGAAGGCCGGGGTATCGAAGCGGCGTCCGGCGCCGGCGCAGCGCTCGAACTGATGCATTGCGCCTCACTTGTCCATGATGATCTGCCCGCCTTTGACGGCGCCGCGATCCGCCGGGGCAAGCCGTCCGTGCATGCCGCTTACGGCGAAGCCATCGCCGTCCTCGCGGGCGACGCCCTGATCGTCATGGCTTTTGATACGCTGCTGCGCGAGTGCCGCGCCTCGCCTGAAGCCCTCGCCCCGCTGATGTCGATCTTGATCAACGCCGTCGGCACCCCGCGCGGAATCGTGGCGGGCCAGGCCTGGGAAAGCGAACCCGTCATCGATCTCAGCGCCTATCACCAGGCTAAAACCGGCGCACTCTTCGTCGCCGCCTCGATGTCCGGCGCCGCGGCAGCGGGCCTCGATCCCGCGCCCTGGCGCGCGCTCGGCGAACGTCTCGGCGAGGCCTATCAGGTCGCCGACGACCTGCGCGATGTGCTGCTGGACGAGGAAGAACTCGGCAAGCCGGCCGGGCAGGATGCCTCGCACCTGCGGCCGAACGCGGTCCAGAATTTCGGCGTCGCCGGCGCCATCGCGCGCCTCAAGGGCCTCATCGCGGACGCCTCGGACTCGATCCCGGACTGCGCCGGCGCCCCGATGCTGCGCGAGATCGTGCACGGCCAGGCCGCGCGCCTGATGCCGCAAAGCCTGCTGCGCAACGTGGCCTGAAGCCCATATGCACGGGCCGGGGAGGGCGCTGCCATGAGCCTCGCCGACCGGTTCGCGGATTGGCGTAACCGCTTGATTGCAAATCAGGATTTCCAGTCCTGGGCTGTCCGCAACCCGTTCACGCGCGGCGTTGCCCGCCAGAAAACCAAAGCCACGTTCGATCTCGTCGCGGGCTTTGTCTATTCGCAGGTGCTCTCGGCAACGGTCGAAAGCGGCCTGCTCGAAGCGGTCCGCACGGCGCCCGTCACCGCAGCAGACTTCGCCGCCCGGTCCGGCCTGCCGGAAGACGGCGCACTGCGTCTCTTGCGCGCCGCCGCGGCGCTGGACCTGCTCCGGGTGCGCGCCGATGGCCGCTTCTCCCTCGGCGAAGCCGGCGCCGCGCTGCTCGGCAACCCCGCCGTCTTCGCGATGATCCGCCACCACAAGGCCTTCTACCGCGACATCGCCGATCCGCTCGCCCTGCTGCGCGCCCGCACACCTGACACCGAACTGTCCCGCTTCTGGGCCTACACCGCCTCTGCCAGCGATACGGACGCTGCCGCCTATTCCGCCCTGATGGCCGAAACCCAGGCGCTGATCGCGCAGAACGTTCTCGCGGCCTATGACTTCCGCCGCCGCCTCACCGTGATGGATGTCGGCGGCGGCCTCGGCGCCTTCCTGACCGCTGTCGGCGCCGCGCATGACAGTCTGAACCTCGTGCTGGTCGACCTGCCTCCGGTGGCCAGGCTCGCCGAAGCGAAGCTGTCGGCGACGCCGCTCTGGCCGCGTTTCCGGATCGAGCCGCGCGACATGCTGAACGATCCCCTGCCGCAAGGCGCCGACCTGATCACCCTGATCCGCGTGGTCCATGACCATGACGACGGCCCCGTCCGCCAGCTGCTCGCCTCGGCCCGAAAAGCCCTCGCGCCGGGCGGCAAACTGCTGATCGCGGAGCCGATGGCGGGCATTCCGGGCGCCGAAGCGATGGCCGACGGCTATTTCGGGTTTTACCTCTGGGCGATGGGGCGCGGGGTGCCCCGAACGCCCGCAGACCTGCAGAAACTGCTGCAGGACGCAGGATTCCGGCACATCCGGCAGCTGAAAACCGCGCAGCCCCTGCTCGTGAGCGCAATCATCGCGAGCTGACGATTCCGGCGAATGCCCGTATTTCGGGCATTTATCGTAAATCCACATTGACACATTCAACTGTCAAACTAAAGTGACATGCATGAAAACGGGCGTCATCGAGTCGCAGGGGGCGCACCCCGGCCTGCCCAAAAGGGCCCATCGCGCTCCTGCGCGCGAGGAACTCGAACTGCGCGCTTTCGCCGTCCTGTTTGACGGCGCCCGCTCCGCCACCGTCGGCTCACTCGCCCTGACTGCTCCGCAGGCGGACGATGTTGTCGTCGATGTTCTCTGGTCCGGCATCAGCACCGGGACCGAGCGTCTGATGTGGTCCGGCGAGATGCCGTCCTTCCCCGGCATGGGCTATCCGCTGGTGCCCGGCTATGAAGCGGTCGGCCGCATCATCCAGTCAAACGCCGCGCCGCACAGGGTCGGCGAACTCGTCTTTGTCCCCGGCGCGCGCTGCTTCGAAGGCGCCCACGGCCTGTTCGGCGCGTCGGCTTCGCGCCTCGTGATCGCCGCCGACAAGGCCCACCGGATCAACTTTGCAGAGCCGCGGGAAGGGGTGCTGCTGGCGCTCGCCGCCACCGCGCACCACGCCATCATTGGCGGCGCGCTGCCGGATCTCATTATCGGCTACGGCGTCCTCGGCCGCCTCACCGCCCGCATCGTGATCGCCCTCGGCGGCAATCCGGTCGTCTGGGAACTGAACCCCGCCCGCCGCAGCACCGCCGACTATCCGGTCATCGCGCCGGAAGAGGATACGCGCCGCGACTATACCTCGATCTGTGACATGAGCGGCGACGCGAACATTATCGACAAGGTGCTGCCGCACGCTGCGCACGGGGCCGAAATCTGCCTCGCCGGTTTCTATTCGGTGCGCCCGTCTTTCAGCTTCCCGCTCGCGTTCCGCAAGGAAATGCGCCTGCGCGTCGCCGCCGAATGGCGCCCGTCGGACCTCACCGCCGTCGCCGCGCTCGTACAGTCCGGCCGCCTGCCGCTCTCGGGCCTCATCACGCACACTTCGCCGGCTGCCCAGGCTGCCGGCGCTTACGCCCAGGCCTTCAGCGATCCGGCTTGCCTGAAAATGATCATTGATTGGGAATCCTCTGATGTCTGACGAACTCCGCCTGACAAGCCGCCATGGCAACGAAGACTACACGAGCGCCCTGCGCGACGAAGCTTCGGTCGAGCCCGATCCGGTCGCCACCGGCCCGGTCAAGAAAGACACCCAGATCATCGCCATCTACGGCAAGGGCGGCATCGGCAAGAGCTTCACGCTCGCCAACCTCTCCTGCATGATGGCGGAGCAGGGCAAGAAGGTCCTGCTGATCGGCTGTGATCCGAAATCCGACACGACGTCGCTGCTCTTCGGCGGCAAGGCTTGTCCGACGATCATCGAGACCTCGTCCAAGAAAAAACTCGCCGGCGAGGAAGTCGCCATCGGCGATGTCTGCTTCAAGCGCTACGGCGTCTTCGCCATGGAACTCGGCGGCCCGGAAGTTGGCCGCGGCTGCGGCGGACGCGGCATCATCCACGGCTTCGAACTGCTCGAGAAGCTCGGCTTCCATGAGTGGGATTTCGACTATGTGCTGCTCGACTTCCTGGGCGACGTGGTCTGCGGCGGCTTCGGCCTGCCGATCGCCCGCGACATGTGCCAGAAGGTCATCGTCGTCGGCTCCAACGACCTGCAATCGCTCTACGTCGCCAACAACGTCTGCTCGGCGGTCGAATACTTCCGCAAGATGGGCGGCAATGTCGGCGTCGCCGGCATGGTCATCAATCGCGATGACGGCACCGGCGAAGCCGCCGCGTTTGCCAACGCCGTCGGCATCCCGGTCCTCGCGACCATCCCGGCCAACGACGACATCCGCCGCAAGTCTGCCAATTACCAGATCGTCGGCACTGAAGCCTCCGAATGGGGCGCGCTCTTCTCGGAGCTTGCCGCCAATATCCACGGCTCGGTCCCCAACCGCCCGAATCCTCTGACCTCGGACGGTCTCCTTGGCCTCTTCTCGTCGAAGGATACCGGCGGCGACATCGTCCTCGAGCCCGCCACCGTCGCCGACATGTGCGGCATTGCCGAAGCCGAGAAGCGCACCCTTGAAGTCGTGTACGAGGCGATCTGATCCACGATGGCTTCCAAGCGCACCCTCCTTGAGCATCGTGAACGTCCCGCTACGCCGGTCGTTCTACCGATGACGCAACGCAAAGCCGCCGAAGCGCCCGTGGCCGAGGCCTCTGGCTGCCATGGCGGCAAGGAAGAAATGCTGAAAGCCGCCAAAGCCGCCGGCAAGAGCGAAGTGCTTGATCAGTACGCGAAGGATTATCCGCAAGGCCCGCACGACCAGCCGCAAAGCATGTGCCCTGCCTTCGGCTCGCTCCGCGTCGGCCTGCGCATGCGCCGCACGGCGACCATCCTCTCGGGCTCGGCCTGCTGCGTCTACGGCCTGACCTTCACGTCCCACTTCTACGGCGCAAAGCGCTCGGTCGGCTATGTGCCGTTCAATTCCGAGACGCTCGTCACCGGCAAGCTGTTCGAGGACATCAAGGAAGCGGTCGAGAAAACCGCCGATCCCGCCCTCTACGACACGATCGTCATCACCAATCTCTGCGTGCCCACCGCCTCCGGAGTCCCGCTCCGCCTGCTGCCGGACGAAATCAACGGCGTCCGCATCATCGGCATCGATGTCCCCGGCTTCGGCATCCCGACGCACGCCGAGGCGAAAGACGTGCTCGCCGGCGCCATGCTCGCCTATGCCCGCAAGGAAGCACTCTCCGGCCCCGTCCAGCGCGCCGCCAACGACACCGCCCAGCTGCCGAAAGTCACGCTGCTCGGCGAGATGTTCCCCGCCGACCCGGTCATCATCGGCCGCATGCTGGAGCCGCTCGGCCTCGCCGCCGGCGCCGTCGTGCCGACCCGCGAATGGCGCGAGCTCTACACCGCGCTCGACGGCGCCGTCGTCGCCGCTGTCCACCCGTTCTATACCGCCTCGATCCGCGAGTTCGAAGCCGCCGGTCGCCCGATTGTCGGCTCCGCCCCCGTCGGCCTTGACGGCACCGATGCCTGGCTGAAAGCCATCGGCGACGCCGCGAACGTCCCCGTCTCGAAAATCGACGCCGCCCGCAACATGTTCGGCGGCGCCATCGCCGGCGCGCTCGCCTCCAAGCCCATCCGTGGACGGATCACGCTGTCCGGCTATGAAGGCTCGGAGCTGCTCGTCGCCCGCCTGCTGGTCGAAAGCGGTGCAGACCTGCGCTATGTCGGCACCGCCCTGCCGCGCACCCGCTGGTCCGATCCCGACCGCGAATGGCTCGAATCCAAAGGCGTCCATGTCCAGTTCCGCGCCTCGCTGGAGCAGGACATCGCCGCGATGCGCGAATTCACGCCGGACCTCGCCATCGGCACCACGCCGGTCGTTCAGGCCGCGAAGGAACGCGCCATCCCCGGCCTCTATTTCACCAACCTGATCTCCGCGCGTCCCCTGATGGGCCCCGCCGGCGCCGGCTCGCTCGCCGACGTGATCAACGCCGCCATCGCCGGCAAGGACCGCTTCGATGTGATGAAGGGTTTCTTCGAAGGCGTCGGCACGGGTGACACCGCCGGTGTCTGGGAAGGCCAGCCGGTCATCCAGAAAGAATTCCGCGAACACCAGCGCCGCAAGCTCGCCGCCAAGGCCAAGGCCGCCGCCAACCTGGAGGCACCCACAGGATGCTGATCCAGGATCATGACCGGGCAGGCGGCTATTGGGGCGCCGTCTACGTCTTCACCGCCATCAAGGGCCTGCAGGTCGTCATCGACGGCCCCGTCGGCTGCGAGAATCTTCCTGTTACTTCCGTTCTTCATTACACGGACGCTCTGCCCCCGCATGAGCTGCCCATCGTGGTGACCGGCCTCGGCGAGGAAGAACTCGGCCAGCATGGCACCGAGGCTGCGATGAAACGCGCCCGCGCCGTGCTCGATCCTGAACTTCCCGCCGTCGTCGTGACCGGTTCCATCGCCGAGATGATCGGCGGCGGCGTCACGCCGGAAGGCTCGAACATCCAGCGTTTCCTCCCGCGCACGATCGACGAAGACCAGTGGCAAACGGCGGACCGCGCCATGCTCTGGCTCTGGACAGAATATGGCCAGACCAAGGGCCGCAATCCGAAACCGGCGAAGAAGGTCGAAGGCGCCAAGCCCAAGGTCAACATCATCGGCCCCGCCTATGGCATGTTCAACGGCCCGTCGGATCTGGCCGAAATCCGCCGCCTCATCGAAGGCATCGGCGCCGAGATCAATCTCGCCTTCCCGCTCGGCAGCCATCTGGCAGATGTCCGCAGGCTGATCGATGCCGATGTCAACGTCTGCATGTACCGAGAATACGGCCGCAATCTCTGCGAAGCCCTCGGCCAGCCCTATCTCCAGGCCCCCATCGGCCTGCATTCGACCACCAAGTTCCTGCGCGCCCTCGGCGAGCTGACTGGACTTGACCCCGAGCCCTTCATCGAGACCGAGAAACACTCGACGCTGAAACCCCTCTGGGATCTCTGGCGCTCGGTCACGCAGGACTTCTTTGCCACCGCCAGCTTCGGCATCGTCGCCAACGAAACCCATGCCCGCGGCCTGCGCAATTTCCTCGAGAACGATCTCGGCATCCCGTGCAATTTCGCCGTCACCCGCGTCGCCGGCAAGAAAACCGACAACGACGCCGTGCGCGAGATGATCAAGACCAACGCACCCTTTGTGCTGTTCGGCAGCTTCAACGAACGCATGTACATGCAGGAAACCGGCGCCCGCTCGGTCTGGATTCCGGCCTCCTTCCCCGGCGCCATCATCCGGCGCCATACCGGCACACCGTTCATGGGCTATTCCGGCGCCACCTACGTCGTGCAGGAATACTGCAACGCGCTGTTCGATGCGCTGTTCCACATTCTCCCGCTCGCCGCGACGATGGACAAGGCCGAAGCCACGCCCGCGCGCAGCGCGGTCCAGGTCACCTGGGACGAAGCCGCCAACGACGCGCTCGAAACCTACATTTCAAGACATTCCGTCCTGACACGGATCTCTGCGGCCAAGCGGCTTCGCGACCACGCGGAAGCCCTTGCCAGCCGCGAAGGCACAGGACGGGTGACACAGGACATGGTCCGGCGCAGCCAGACCGAAATCGAAGGAAGCCGTGCCGCCTGAACCTTCGGGGGAAGGGGCGCACGGGAAACGAAGTAAACAGGAGGAATACCATGGCACTCGTGAAGATGAATGCATCCGCAGACGTGCGCGACCGTGACCGCCAGTCGATGATCGCGTACGAGGCGCTGATTTACCCGGTTTTCCTGATTGTTGCGATGCTGGGTCGGCTCCTGCCGCGCTCCGGTTCGAAAGCGCGGGTCCGCCCGTCCGCTTTTGCCGAGGCGGCAGACCGGACGCAAAGCGTCGTCCCATGGTTTTTCGTACACAGGTAGGGCTCATCCCTCATCTGTGGACGAACATACAAGCTTTTGGTGGAGGGGGAGACCCGGATGCCAATTGGGCCGCAGCAGGGCGCTGGTGCGGTCGCAGACTTAGGCCCGAACGGAGAAAACTAAATGGCCGATAATGCAAATGAAAGGACTGGGTCGCTGACAGGATTGACAGCGTCCGAAGCTCAAGCGTTTCACAAACTCTTTATGCTGAGCTTCATCATCTTCACGTTGATCGCAGTTGGCGCCCACTTCCTCGTCTGGTCGTGGCGGCCCTGGGTACCAGGCCCCAACGGCTATGCGATGGTTGAAGACACACTGAGGCTCGCGAGCGCGCTCGTAAGCTTCAAAGCATAAGGAGACTGACCTATGTGGAGAATTTGGCTTCTTTTCGATCCCCGGCGCGTCCTGGTGGCCATGGCGGCTTTCCTGTTCGTGCTGGCAATTCTGATCCATTTCATCCTGCTCAGCTCACCCCGCTACAACTGGCTCGGCACCACGCCGGCCGCTGTTGCGGAGCTGACGGTTGATACGGTCCAGACTGCCTGAACCAACGGCGGATGGCGGATGGGCAGAGCCCGTCCGCCACCTGTCTCACGCATGAAGGAATTAGCGGCGCGCAGATACCGGATGTCCCGGACGCACGCCATATGAAGGAGCCCCGGCGATGGCGCTACTCAATTTTGAAAGAAAATACCGGATTCGAGGTGGCACGCTTGTCGGCGGTGACCTGTTCGATTTCTGGATCGGCCCGTTCTATGTCGGCTTCTTCGGCGTAACGGCGCTGTTCTTCGCCTTTCTCGGCACGGCGCTCATCTTCCTGGGCGCTTCGATGGAAGGCACCTGGAATCCCTGGCTGATCAGTATTGATCCGCCCCCGATCGAATATGGATTGCAGCTCGCCCCGATGGCCGATGGTGGCATCTGGCAGCTGGTGACCATCTGCGCGATCGGTGCCTTCGGCTCCTGGGCCCTCCGGGAAGTCGAGATTTCCCGCAAGCTCGGTATGGGCCTTCACGTGCCCATCGCGTTTGGCGTTGCGGTGTTTGCCTATGTCACTCTCGTGGTTATCCGCCCGTTCCTGATGGGCGCCTGGGGTCACGGATTCCCGTACGGGATCATGAGCCACCTCGATTGGGTGTCGAACACCGGCTACAAATACGGCAACTTTCACTACAACCCGGCCCACATGGTCGCGATCACGTTCTTCTTCACGACGACGCTCGCGCTCTCCATGCATGGCGGCCTGGTCCTGTCGGCCGTCAACCCCGGCCGCGGCAAGACGGTGAAGACCCCGGAACACGAGAACGTCTTCTTCCGCGATTTCATCGGCTACTCCGTCGGCACGCTCGGCATCCACCGGCTCGGCCTGTTCCTCGCCCTCTCGGCCGGGATCTGGAGCGCCATCTGCATCGTCATCTCCGGCCCGCTCTATGAGGGCTCGTGGATCGACTGGTGGAATGGCTGGAAAAACCTCGCCATTTGGCGCGTGTAGGAGGATCAGACCATGGCTGACTATCAGAATATCTTCACCCAGGTTCAGGTCCGCGGCCACACCGATTACGGTGTGACCGAAGGCACCAACTCCGAACCGCGCTACAACCTGACCACGACAAGCCACCTCCTCGGCCGAATCGGGGATGCTCAGCTCGGGCCGCTCTATCTCGGCTGGTCCGGTGTCGCTTCGCTGATCTGCGGCTTCATCGCCATCGAGATCATCGGTCTCAACATGTGGGCCAGTGTCGGCTGGGATCCCATCAAGTTCTTCGGCCAGCTGCCCTGGCTGTCGCTTGATGCCCCCCTGCCGGAACATGGCCTGAAACTCTTCATGCCGCTCAACGAAGGCGGCTGGTGGCTGATGGCGGGCATGTTCCTGACCGCCTCCATCCTCCTCTGGTGGGTGCGCTCCTACCGGCGGGCCGTCTCGCTCGGCATGGGCACGCACGTCTCCTGGGCGTTTGCCGCAGCGATCTGGCTCTACCTTGTCCTGGGACTCATCCGTCCCGTGATGATGGGCAGCTGGAACGAAGCGGTGCCGTTCGGCATCTTCAGCCACCTCGACTGGACGAACAATCTCTCGCTCGTCTACGGCAACTTCTTCTACAACCCCTTCCACATGCTCTCGATTGCCTTCCTCTACGGGTCGGCCCTCCTGTTCGCCATGCATGGCGCGACGATCCTCGCGGTCGGCCGTTATGGCGGTGAACGCGAGATCGAGCAGATCACGGATCGGGGAACCGCCTCCGAACGCGCCGCTCTCTTCTGGCGCTGGACGATGGGCTTCAATGCCTCGATGGAATCCATCCACCGCTGGGCCTGGTGGTTCGCCATCCTCTGCCCGATCACGGGCGGTATCGGTGTCCTCCTGACCGGCACGGTCGTGGACAACTGGTTCCTCTGGGGCGCTGACAACGGGTTCGCCCGCTTCTGAGGCAGCACCAAGGGCAGGCGGACAACCGCCCGCCCGCTGCACAGTCTAACTGAGCTGGTGCCTCCCAGCCTCAAAGACCGGGCCCGGTTCCTCCGGGTCCGGTCTATTTTGTTGGACGGGCGGTCTTCGCCGGCAGCGATACGGAACGATAGAGAACCGTCACGGCGTGAGAAAAAATGAGAATAAGTGAGAAAATCTGAGAGACGATCGACATCGCCTGTCTACGGTATGAAGCAGGCTGAAGCAGGTCAGGCGAGCTCAGGCGCAACACTTACGCCTACAAGAACCGCGCATCCGGAAAGAAAAAATCCAGTCCCCTCAAGCGACTGAAAAATACATCCCCCATTCTTCCGCTACACCTCCGCCCACGGAGTTATACTCCGGGCATGATCACGGAAGAAATTTCCAATCCTCAAACCTCTCAACACCCAAGCCGAGGGGTACCCAGCCCTACCGCGCCCGCACCAGCCGCCACGCGCTCCACAAACACGCCGCATGCGTCAGCAGGCTCACGAGCAGCACGCCGGCGACGACCATATCCGGCGCCTCGGCCACCACACTGCGCACCGCTGCCATCAGCAGCGCGCCGGAAATCAGAAACCACATCAGCGGCCAGGCCCAGGGCCTGTGCCCGCTGCGCGCCAGCAGGAAGGCCAGCAGGGCAAACTCTGCCGCCACGCCAACCAGCACGAGATCAAACATCCAGGGTTCAAGGGTCATCTGATAGTGTCCGCAACAGGCTCAGCCGAACGGGCCGTTGAGCTCGACGACCTTGTAATTGAGCCAGGCTGCAAACGACACCCAGCCGAGATAGGGCAGCATCAACAGGCTCGCGGGCCTCGAAAACCTCTCGAGGAACACCGCAATCACCGCCACCGAGATCCAGAGGGTCGAGACCTCCGCCAGCGCCCAGTCGGGCCGGCGCAGCGTGAAGAACACCGCGCTCCAGGCAATGTTCAGCACGGCGTTGATGAAAAAGAAGATCACTAGCAGGAACCGGTCCCGCTGCGTTTTTGCGTCCCGCCAGCCGATCGTGGCCGCCAGCGCGGCCAATGCAAAGATGATCGTCCATCCGGGCGCAAAGGCCCAGTCCGGCGGATTGAGCGCGGATTTCTCGAGTCCGGTATACCAGGCATCGATACGCGTCATCGCGCCGCCTGCGATCGCGGTGGCGAGTGCGGCGCCCGCCGCGATCAGCAGCGGACGCCGCGGAATCACGTCTGTTTTGGCCGGGCAGGGGAGAGGCCGAGAAGGTGCGCGGTATCCTTCAGGAAGATCCTGAGATGCGCCATGTGATCCGGCTTGCCGAGGCGTTTGTTGAGATACGCGTCCCAGGTCAGGCGCTGCACGTCCTTGTCATTGCACATCGCGACAAAGCCCTCGCGGCGCTTGTCGCTGCGGTACCAGAAATGCTGCATGATCCCGAGGATCATGAATACCTGCCCATGCGCCTTCATGTAGCGCTTGCGGGTCGCGGCCAGCGCTTTCACATCGCCCGTTTCGATCAGTTCACGGATGGCGGTCGCCGCCTCACGTCCGCCCAGCATGGCGTAGTAGATGCCCTCTCCGGAGGCCGGTGCGACCACACCGGCGGCGTCGCCGGCGAGAATTACATCGCGGCCATTGTCCCAGCGCTTAAGCGGTTTCAGCGGAATCGGCGCGCCTTCCTTGCGGACGAGCTCAGCGTCGTCGAGCCCGATATCCTTGCGCAGCGTGCGAATCGCATCGCGCAGCGAGAAGCCCTTGTTGGCGCTGCCGACGCCGACGCTTGTCGTCTCGCCATGCGGGAACACCCAGGCATAGAAATCCGGCGACAGGCGGCCCTGATAGTAGATGTCGCAGCGCGCCGGATCGAAACCTTCGGTCGGCTCCGGCGACTTGATGATCTCGTGATAGGCGAACACGCATTTCGTCTCGCCGCCGCCTGGAATCGCCTCGGCCGCCACGCGGGACTTGGCGCCGTCCGCGCCGATGACCGTACGGGTGCGGATCTTGACCGTCTCCGCGCTGTCATCCTTCGGCTTGTAGATAATATTGGCGAGGCCATCCGCTTCGCGCTCGATGCCGGTGAAACTTCCGGCGCGGCGTTCGCAGCCGGCCTTTGCCGCGCGGGCGCGCAGCCATTCGTCGAAATGTTCGCGGTCCACCATGCCGACCGCTCCGCCTTCAACCGGCATGTCCACCACCCGGCCCGAAGGCGCAATCATCCGCGCGGCCCGGGCGCGTGCCACGATGACGCTTTCGGGAATGTCGAAATCCTGGATCAGGCGCGGCGGAATGGCGCCGCCGCAGGGCTTGATGCGTCCGGCCTTGTCGAGCAGCAGCACGCGGTGTCCGGTCCTTGCCAGATCATGCGCCGCCGTGGCACCGGCCGGTCCGCCGCCGACAATCACGCAGTCATAGATGTCATCAGTGGACTGAGGGGTCATGTCGCTTCTCCGGATCGTACGGTTAGGAATTCGCTGCTGGGCAATACCGGCAGTCGAAGAGCATCTGCGCCGGTCTGGCCGACGCGAAGGGCAAGGGCGGCGGCGACCAGAAAGGTCAGGCCTTCAACCGCAAAGACGAGAGCAAAAGCCGGGGCAGGCGCCTCCATCAGGGCGCGGGCGACATCCACGGCGGCGGCGCCGATGAAGCCGCCAAGGCCAAAGGCCACCGCCTGCGCGGCGCCCCAGACGCCCATCCTCGTGCCTTCGCGCTGTTTCGGCCCGGCGCTCGCGAGTGTCATCATCGAGCCGATGGCGGCGACCGCAAAGGCACCGTTGGCGACACCGAGAGCAATCACGTTCACCACCAATGGCCAGTCCGTGCCCATCGCCTGCGTGCCAAGCCCGAGCGCGAGCAGCGCCGCGGCCGAGGCAATACATCCGCCTACGGTCCATCCCCGCATGAATCCAGCGCGGGACTTGCCGATCACGGTGCCGGCAAAAGCAGTGAGAGCCATCCCCACCAGCGTGCCCATGTTCTGCATGCCTGCCAGCTGCGTCGAACTGCCGGCATCATAGCCATGCACCAGACCGGCAAAGGGTTCGAGAATCAGGTCCTGCGCGCTGTAGGCAAGCATCGAGACAAACACGAAGATCGTGAACCGGCGCGCCTGCGGATCGTCCCAGGTCTCGCGCAGCGCGGCGCGGAAAGCCTGGCCATCATTGGCGGAGGGCGCGGGCGCGGCCTGATGCGCCGATGCAGGTTCGAGTCCGTGCAAGGCCAGGAAGGTGACGACCAGCGCAATCGCCGAGACAACGGAGGTGACGAGAATCAACCGGTCAAAGCTGAAAGGTTTCAGGAAGCCGCCACCGATACCGGCGGTCAGCACGAAGCCCATGATCATCATGATCCAGACAATCGCCGCTGCGGCCGCCTTGCGCGACGGTTCGGTCCGGATCGCGAGCAAGGCGAGGAGGTTTGTGCCCGCCGCGCCAACGCCTGCGCCGATCAGCGCATAGGCGAGGACAGAAAGCCCGAAGCCGGCCCAGAAGTTCGCGGGGATCAGCGATGCCGCGAAGGCAGCACTGATCGCGCCGAACGCGAGCACCGCCATGCCGCCCAGAATCCACGGCGCGCGGCGCCCGCCGGCATCGGCGCCGTAGCCCCAACGGGGACGCGACATCTGCACGGCATAGTGCCAGCCGACGAGCAGTCCGGGTATCGCGGCGGCAAGGCCGAGCTCGACAACCATCACGCGGTTCAGCGTGGAGGTCATCAGGATGACGATGGCGCCGAGCGACGTCTGCACGAGGCCGAGGCGGATGATGCCGAGCCAGCCAAACGAATGGGAGGCGCCCGCGGTCATCCGGCGACCGACCAGGGCTGGACGGCGAAGGCGCTGACAAGCATTCCGAGTACGAACAATGTGACGCCGGTTGCACTATACCAGATCGCCTTGCCGCGCGGATCGCTGAGCAGGTCGATCATCAGCAGCAATTGCGCGCAAAGCAGGCCGATGATCGCGACCGCATGGAAGGGTTTGCCGATCCAGGCGAGCATTAAGATCACCGCAACCTGCGAGACGGCCATGATCACACAGGCGACCAGCGCCGCCTGGTCCGGACCAAGCTGCGCGGGCAGGGAGCGCACGCCCATCAAGCGGTCGCCTTCGATCGACTTGAAATCGTTGAGCGTCATGATCCCGTGCGCACCCACCGAATATGCGAGCGCCAGGAAGATGATCAGCGGATGCGGAAACGCGCCCAGCATGACGGCGGCGCCGGTAAACCAGGAGATGCCTTCATACGAAATCCCGACCGCCGCATTGCCCCACCAGCCATTCAGTTTCAGCCGCAGCGGAGGCGCACTGTACGCCCATGCGAAGAAGACGCCGACAAGGGTGGCCGCGAAGGCCCAGATACCCAGCGCGAGTCCAAGGAGCAGCGAAAGGCCCGACCAGATGATCGCGAGATACAGACCCCACTGGCCGGGAATCCGGCCCGACGGAATCGGCCGGTTCGGCTCGTTGATCGCGTCGACATGCCGGTCATACCAGTCGTTCACAGCCTGGCTGGAGGCGCACACCATTGGCCCGGCCAGCAGCATGCCGCCGAGCAGGAGATGCATGTTTCCGAAGAAAGGTTGGCCACTCGAAACGGCGCCGCACATGAAGGCCCACATCGCCGCAAACCAGGTGACCGGCTTGAAAAGTTCCAGCACCGCAGCCGGCTTTGGAAGCTGGTGGGACTGAACCGGGATGGGCGTATGAAGCATGTCTGTACGCTAATGTTGACAGCATGGAGTGTCAACGCAGATTGACGCTTCAGCGACCTGTTTTTCGGCCGCTCCGTGGGCGCATCAACTCCTGCGAAAAGGCAGGCAGATCAGGCCTTGTCATCGATTCCGAAGCGCTTGAGCTTGGAATAAAGACCCTGCCGGCTGAGACCAAGAATCTCGGCGGCAGAGGCGCGGTTGTCGTCGGTCAGCTTAAGGGCGGCCTCCACGCAGAGCCGTTCGATCAGCGTGGTGGAATCGCGCACGATGTCCTTCAGCGGCATGCGGCCGACAAGGTTCGTGAGGTGGTCGACCGAGCGCGGCAATTCCTCGCCCGGCGGCGGCTCGGTGGCGAAGCGGCGTGTAACGATCCGGACCGAGAAGGCGTAAAAGCCCGGCCGCGCGATGCTGGTGGAGACGGCCGAAACTTCGACCTGTTCTTCGGCATTGAACCGGTCGCGCAGGATGGTTGCGAAATTGCGCGCCGTGCCATTCGTTTTCAGCGTCGAGATCAGCACGTTGAGATCCGTGGTCGAACGGCCGAGATATTGCGACAGGCGCGCACCTGTTGCGTGCTCTTCCTCGCTGAGGTGCGCCATCTCGAGGAAGGCGCGATTCGCGGCGAGGATGCGCAGATCTTCATCGGTGACGACGAACGCATCCGGAAGTTCTTCAAGCGCGCGCAGCACCTGGGCGCGGTCGCCATCGCTCTGGAGCGCGCCGATTCCCTCGCCGCCGATCTTGATCACGAGACGGGCATCAAGGCCTTGTCCGAATACGGACGCTGTCAGGTCGACCTTCTTGCCGTTCGCAAGCTCGGTCTTTTCGGATGCCGAATTGCCGGTCGCGAGCGCCTTCGCGGCCATTCGCTCCACCACGCGCGCGGCGCGCGGCGCGAAGAGGCCGGGGAAGTCGGCGCGCGCCAGGCGATCGGCGTCGATGCCGAGGGCCTTTCCCGCAGCGCGGTTGGCGGCTTCAACCAGAAGCTCTTCGGCGGTCACGATCAGGATCGGATCGGCGACCGCTTCGAAGATCATCTTGTAGCGGCCTTCGGCCTTGCGCAGGCGCGCATAGTCGCGCTCGATATCCTGCTGCGCCTTGACAAGGCGCTGCTGGAGTTCCGAGATTTCACGCAGGTCCCGGCCGAGCGCGATCACGGGGCCGCGGGCCGGTGTTTTCACGGTGCGATAGGAGACCGGGACATCGCGCACACCGCCCGACGGGTGGTTCACCTGGCGGGGGCGAACCGGCGCCGCATTGTCGCCGGCGCTCAGCAATGCTTCGATTTTTGTGCGGCTGTCGGAGGAGACAGTGTCGATCCAGGGCCGGCCGATCCAGCCATTGGCAAAGCCGCTGCGGCGCAGGTCTTCCGAGGCAATGGCAACGTCTTTTACGAGGCCATTCTCGATGATGACGGCGATATCCGAGGATTGTTCGATGAGGCTGGCAACTGTCTGCGCATCAAGGCCCGACAGATGTTTCTCCGCTTCCCGGAACGAGGATCTAGGGGGCGACGAGTGTGACGAAGCATCCATTATCGATCCAAACAGACTGCGAGCTACCTGTTGAGGCCCTAGCAGTACGGCAATCACATTGCCAACATTTTCCTTGCAAGTTCCGGAGCGTCCACGCCGCGCCCGGCAATGCCGTCTGCACCGATTTCGTGCGCGATGTGCGGCGACTGTTCGAAAATCTGTCCGCCTACCACCAGTTTGACGGCCGGATTTTTTGACGCCTTGCGCATCGCCTTGATGAGTCGCGTGACGCCGTCTGTTGCGCCGTCATGCGAAATGGAGAGGCCGGCCATGTCGAACCGGCGCGAGGCCATCAGCGCGGTGATCGTGGCGGCGTCGCCGCTCGTTTCGGTCGTCACCGACCAGCCCTGCTTGCGGAAAAGTTCGCCCGCCATCAGGACGCCGAAGACATGCTGTTCGCCCGGCGCGACGGCGATCAGGATGCTCGGGGCTTCAACCGCTTCCGGCTTGCCCTGCGCGTCGGATTGTTCGGAAATCCGGTGCAGCGCCTCGTGCAGGCGGCAGAGGCCGATGGTGACATCGACGAAGCTGACCTGGTCATCGCTCCACAGTTCGCCCAGCTCGCGGGCAGACCAGGCGAACAGTTCCATCAGGATGGTTTCCGGCGCGCGCCCATGAGCGAGATAGGCATCGGCCAGGTCGCCGGCCAACGCGCCGTCATCCGACAGCAGCGCCGTGATGAAGGCATGGCGTTCCGGCGGGGAGAAGGTGGCATGCTCGTCGCCCGGCGCCGTGCGCACGAGTGTGAGATGGCTTTCCGGCATCCGGTTGGCGATCACCAGGCGCGGAATGATCTCGGACTGCAGGGCCGCGAAGAGCTCGGGTTCTTCGGAGGCAGGGCGCTTCAGCACGGTATCGGCGCCGAGCTGGCGCCAGAGGCCGACGAGGAAGGGAATGGGCCGGACGACGAAATCGGGGTCTGAACCATCTCGGGGCCTGCGGCCCATCTCCTGGTTGAGTGCCATGCGCGTCCTCCTCCTGGCCATGTCCCGAGCACACGCATAAGCTGCGTGCCCGAAGCCCGGCTTTGTTGATCTTCCTCTGTGCCGTACCTTTTTGGTTTCCGGCAGAACTTCTCGCTGACCCGATCATCCGCACCCGGATGTAAGCCATGTGACGGATGTGCTCGGGAGCGCACAGGGCCGTGTATCTTCAGGTGGCCGGCCTGCCTTCACAACGCCTTAGTTGTTAACGCTTTCCGCCATTTCACTCGTATTGGTAGCATGTGTTTTTGGCCAAATCTATCCAAATCCGAGTATTTTGACAAAAAACTCGCTGGAACGCGCGAAAAGTGTCAATCTAGATAGTCGTCAACAAAGATTGACATAACCATCCCGGACGCTATCGTTGGGCCTGAACGAGAAGTGGGAGTGTCGCGTTTCGTGGCGATGTTTGACGAACCCATCAAGGCAGGGAGGAGGGCGCCGCTGTATACAGCCGAGCAGCGCGCGCGCCGCGACTCCTCTCCCTGGACACTCGTCCAGGGTGTGCTTGCCCCGCTCCAGTTTCTTGTATTTGCCGCAAGCGTTTTCCTGGTCATCCGTTATCTGATGACCGGCGAGGGGCTTGCCATCGCCACCGCCTCTATCGTCCTGAAAACATTCGTACTTTACGCGATCATGGTGACCGGCGCGATCTGGGAGAAGGACGTTTTCGGCAAGTATCTTTTTGCCGATGCCTTCTTCTGGGAAGACGCTTTCTCGATGATCGTGATTGCTCTGCACACGTTCTATCTCGTGATGCTGCTGGGCGGCATCGGCTCGCCGGTTCTCCAGATCACCGTCGCGCTCGCGGGCTACGCCGCCTACGTCATCAACGCCGCCCAGTTCATCTGGAAGCTGCGTCTCGCCCGGCTTGAAACAGCCCACACCCAAGGGGCTGCCGCTTGACCCAACTGATTCCCCCGCTCGCTGCCAAGGCTCTCGCCGACTGCGCCGCGCCGCCACCCGCCCGGGTAGTGTTGCGGGAGCGCGGCCAGCGCGAGGTATTCTGCGGGCTCACCTCCATCATGTGGCTGCACCGCAAGATGCAGGATGCCTTCTTCCTGATTGTCGGCTCGCGGACCTGCGCCCACCTGATGCAATCGGCGGCCGGCGTGATGATCTTCGCCGAGCCACGCTTTGCGACCGCGATCATCGAGGAACGCGATCTTGCCGGGATGGCGGACATCAATGAAGAGCTGAACAAGACGGTTTCGCGCCTCCTTGAGCGCCGGCCGGAGATCAAGCTGCTCTTCCTGGTGGGCTCGTGCCCCTCGGAAGTGATCAAGCTGGACCTTGGCCGCGCCGCCGAGCGCCTGTCGATGACCTATTCGCCGCGGGTGCGGATCCTCAACTACTCCGGCAGCGGCATCGAGACGACGTTCACGCAGGGCGAAGATGCCTGCCTGACCGCGATGGTGCCTGAACTGCCCGCAACGGACGAGGCCGGACTGGTGGTCGTCGGCGCGCTGGCAGATGTGGTCGAGGACCAGTTCGCGCGCATCTTCGAGGCGCTCGGCATTGGCCCGGTGCACTTCCTGCCGAGCCGCAAGGCGGGCACGGCGGTCCCGGTCGGCCCGAACACGAAATTCCTGCTCGCCCAGCCCTGGCTGCGCGACACCGCCCGCACGCTGGAAGCGCGCGGCGCAACGCACTTGCCGGCGCTGTTTCCGCTTGGCGCGGAAGGGACGACCTCCTGGCTGAAGGCTGCCGCCGATGCGTTCGGCGTTTCGGCAGAGCGCTTCCATGCCGTCACCGAGATGCCGCGTGCCCGCGCGACCCGTGCGCTCGCCCGTTACAATGACACGCTGGCCGGAAAGTCGCTGTTCTGCTTCCCCGATTCGCAGCTGGAAATTCCGCTGGCCCGCTTCCTGTCGCGCGAACTCGGCATGACGCTGGAAGAAGTCGGCACGCCTTACCTGCACAGTGTCCACATGGCCGATGAGCTGGCGCTGCTGCCGGCCGATGTGCGCATCAGCGAAGGCCAGGACGTCGACCTGCAGCTCGACCGCTGCCGCGATGCGCGCCCCGATATCACGCTCTGCGGGCTTGGCCTCGCCAATCCGCTCGAGCAGGAAGGGCTGACGACCAAATGGTCGATCGAGCTCGTTTTCACCCCCATCCAGGGATACGAACAGTGCGGTGACCTCGCCGAGCTGTTTGCGCGCCCGCTTAACCGGCGCACGAGGCTCGCAGTCTGATGCAACTGACCGTCTGGACTTATGAAGGCCCCCCGCATGTCGGCGCGATGCGTATCGCCACCGCCATGGAAGGCCTCCACTATGTGCTGCATGCGCCGCAGGGTGATACGTATGCGGACCTTCTATTCACGATGATCGAGCGGCGCGCCAAGCGCCCGCCGGTGACCTACACCACGTTTGAGGCGCGCGACCTCGGCTCGGATACCGCCGAGATCTTCAAGAGCGCGGCGCGCGGCGCCTACGAGCGCTTCCAGCCGCAGGCGATGATCGTTGGCGCGTCCTGCACGGCCGAACTGATCCAGGATGATCCGGGCGGCCTGACCAAGGCGCTGGACCTGCCGATCCCGGTAATCGCGCTGGAGCTGCCGTCCTATTCCAAGAAGGAAAACTGGGGCGCGTCGGAAACCTTCTACCGCCTCGTGCGCGGCCTTGCGACCGAGCAGCCGAAGCGCGCGCCGAATCGTCTGACGCGGCCCATCTGCAACGTGCTGGGCCCGACGGCGCTGGGCTTCCGCCACCGCGATGACGTACGCGAGATCACGGGCCTGCTGTTCCAGCTCGGCATTGATGTGAACGTGGTCGCCCCGCTCGGCGCGACCCCACACGACCTGACGCGCCTTCCGGCGGCGGATTTCAACGTCTCGCTCTATCCGGAAATCGCCGATGTGGCCGTCCGTTTCCTCGAGAAGGAATTCGGCCAGCCCTACACGAAAACGATTCCGATCGGCGTGGGCGCGACCAATGATTTCATCGTCGAAGTCTGCGGCTTGGCCGGTATCGAAGTGCCTGATCTCTCGGCGTTCGCAAGCAACATGCCCTGGTGGTCGCGCTCGGTGGATTCCAACTACCTGACCGGCAAGCGCGTGTTCATCTTCGGTGATGGCACGCATGCACTGGCCGCGGCCCGCGTTGCGGCGGATGAGCTGGCGTTCACCGTGGTTGGCCTTGGCTGCTACAACCGCGAGTTTGCGCGCCCCGTGCGCGAAGCGGCGACGGAGCTTGGCCTCGAAGCGCTGATCACCGAGGATTATCTCGAAGTCGAAGCGGCCATCGCCCGCCTGCAGCCGGAACTGATTCTCGGCACGCAGATGGAGCGGCATATCGCCAAGCGGCTCGGCATTCCGTGTGCGGTCATTTCCGCGCCGGTGCACGTGCAGGACTTCCCGGCGCGCTACGCGCCGCAAATGGGGTTCGAAGGCGCCAACGTGCTCTTCGATACCTGGGTCCACCCGCTGATCATGGGGCTGGAAGAGCACCTGCTCGGCATGTTCCGCGAAGATTTCGAGTTCAACGATTCGGCCGGGGCCTCGCATCTGGGCGGACATGGCGCGGCCGAAAAAGTCTCCGAGGCCGTAGCGGCCTCCGCGCAGACCGGGGAAGGGGCCATCGCTGTCCTGCACTGGGCGCCGGAAGCCGAGAACGAACTGAAGAAAATCCCGTTCTTCGTGCGCGGCAAGGCGAAGCGCAACACCGAAGCCTTCGCCCGCGACAAGCATCTCGAGACGATCACGCTCGAAACCCTCTATGACGCAAAGGCGAGCTATGGCCGCTAAGCGCGCAACCCTGGTCGACATGACGCCCGTCCGGGTCGTCATCCTGTCGCTCGATTCCCATCTCGGCACGGCCATCCGCGCCGCCGAGACGGAACTGCGCCGGACGCATCCGAACCTGTCGCTCGCGTTTCATCCGGCCTCGGAGTTTGATCGCCAGCCGAAGGCGCTCGCCCGCGCCATCGAGGATATCGGCAAGGCGGATTTCGTGCTCGCCTCGATGCTGTTCCTCGAGGACCATATCAAGGCGGTGCTGCCGGCCCTGCAGGCGCGCCGCGATTCCTTTGATGCCATCGTTGGCGCCATGTCTGCGTCCGAAGTCGTGCAGCTGACGCGGCTGGACCGTTTCGACATGTCTAAGCCGGCCAGCGGCCCGATTGCGCTGATGAAGCGCTTGCGCGGCGGTACCGGCGACAAGGCCAAATCCGGCGAGCAGCAGATGAAGACGCTGCGCCGCCTGCCGAAAATCCTGCGCTACATTCCGGGCATGGCCCAGGACGTGCGCGCCTATTTCGTGACCATGCAGTACCTGTTGGCAGGCTCGGAAAAGAACATCGCCAACGCCGTGCGCTTCCTGGTCGACCGTTATGCGGCCGGCCCGCGAGCCCACCTGCGCGGCAAGATGAATCCTCTGCCGCCGGAAGAATTCCCGGAGACCGGGCTCTACCATCCGCAGATGAAGCCGACCGTGGCAGAGCGGCTTGAAGCGCTGCCGAAATCGGCGGGCGATCGTCCGACGGTCGGCCTGCTCGTGCTGCGCTCCTACATCACCTCCGGCGATGCCGGCCATTATGACGGCGTCATCGCCGCCCTCGAGGCGCGCGGCCTGCGCGTCATCCCCGCCTTTGCGAGCGGTCTCGATGCCCGGTCCGCGATCCGCCGCTACTTCATGCGCGGCGAGACGCCCACCATCGACGCCCTTGTTTCCCTGACCGGCTTCTCGCTCGTCGGCGGCCCCGCCTTCAATGATGCGGACGGCGCCGTCGAGATGCTAAAAGCCCTCGATATTCCCTATGTCTGCGCATTGGCTTCGGAGTTCCAGTCCCTGTCGGACTGGGGCGCGAATGCGCGCGGGCTGACGCCGATCGAGACGACCATCATGGTCGCTCTTCCAGAACTGGACGGCGCGACGGGATCCATTGTCATCGGCGGGCGCGCCGACTATGGCACGACGTGTACCGGATGCGCCCGCCGTTGCACATTCGCCGATGACAACAGACGCATGCAGGCCTGCCCCGAGCGGGCCGAGCAACTCGCCGCACGGGTCGACAAGCTGGTCAGGTTGAAGCGCTCCGCGCGCGCCAGCCGCAAGCTAGCAATCACGCTGTTCAACTTCCCCCCCAACTCCGGCAGCGTCGGCACCGCCGCTTACCTTTCGGTCTTCGAATCGCTGTTCAATTTCCTGAAGCGCCTTGAGTCTGAAGGCTACGGCGTCAAGGTTCCGGCTTCGGTCGATGACCTCAAGGACATGCTGCTCGAAGGCAACAAGGACCGTTACGGCACCGAGGCCAACGTGGTCGCCGAAATTCCGGTGTCGGATCATGTCCGCCGCGAGCGCCGCCTCAAGGATATCGAAGCCGCCTGGGGCCCTGCGCCTGGCCGTGTGCTGACGGATGGCCGCTCGCTCTTCGTGCTTGGTGCTCGGTTCGGCAATGTGCTCGTCGGCCTGCAGCCGGGCTTCGGCTATGAAGGCGACCCGATGCGCCTGCTCTTCGAAAAGGGCTTTGCGCCGACCCACGCCTTCTCGGCCTACTACACCTACCTGCGCGAAGCCTTCGCCGCAGATGCCGTCGTGCATTTCGGCACGCATGGCGCGCTGGAATTCATGCCGGGCAAACAGTCCGGCCTGTCGGGCGATTGCTGGCCGGACTACCTCTTGGGCGACCTGCCGAACATCTATTTCTATGCCGCCAACAATCCGTCCGAAGCGACGATTGCCAAGCGCCGCGGCAACGCGACCATCGTCAGCTACCTGACGCCGCCGGTTACCGAAGCGGGCCTCTACCGCGGCCTGTCGGACCTCTCGGCCACCATCGCCCGTTGGCGCCGCCTGGCGCCGGATGCCGAAGCCGAGCGCGCGGACCTTGAAGAGATGATCGTGGTTCAGGCTGGCGAGCTGGACATCCAGCCTGCCGCCCCGTTCGACCGCCCGCGTGACCGGATCGAGGCTATCCGCGTGAAACTCGCCGAAGTCGAAACCTCGCTGATCCCGAACGGCCTGCACATTGCGGGCAAGGGCCTTGGCCCGGAAGATCGCCGCGAGATGATTGCCCTGATGCCGCCGGCGCAGGGCCAGGACGTTCTGCCCGCCGCCGCCTTCGATGCGATCGTTGCGGGCGGGACGCCTGCCGATATCGTCCGTACCCTGAAACTGGAAGCGCGCGCCGAAGAAATCACGAGCCTGGTTCGCACCAACGCGCTGCTCGGCGAAGACCATGAGATGGCGGCGCTGATTCATGCGCTGGACGCCGGCTACACGCCGCCCGTGCCGGGCGGTGACCTGATCCGCACGCCGGAAATCCTGCCGTCCGGCCGCAACATCCACGGCTTCGACCCCTTCCGCCTGCCGAGCGCGTTTGCCGTTGCCGATGGCCGCCGCCAGGCCGACCGTCTGCTGGCCCGCCACAAGGAAGATACCGGCCGTCATCCCGAGACGATGGCGATCATCCTCTGGGGCACCGATAACCTGAAGAGCGAAGGCGCCCAGATCGCGCAGGCGATGGCGCTGCTTGGCGCGGTGCCGCGTTTCGACTCCTATGGCCGCCTTGCCGGCGCGGATCTTATCCCGCTGCAGCAGTTGGGCCGCCCCCGCGTCGATGTCATGGTCACGCTGTCCGGCATCTTCCGCGACCTGCTGCCGCTGCAGACGCGTATGTTGGCCGATGCGGCCTATGCCGCGGCCAGCGCCGACGAGCCGCACGACATGAACTTCGCCCGCAAGCATGCCGTTCTGTGGATGGCCGAGTCCGGCGCCGACCTCGAAACCGCCGCCTTGCGCGTCTTCTCGAACGCCGACGGCGCCTATGGTGCGAACGTCAACTATCTCGTCAATTCCGGAACCTGGGATGACGAGGACGAACTCGGCGATGCCTATGCCAAGCGCAAATGCTTCGCCTACGGACGGGATGGCCGCCCCTCGGCGCAGCCGGCCCTCTTCAACAACATCCTGTCGACCGTCGAGATGGCCTACCAGAACCTTGAATCGGTCGAGACGGGCCTGACGACGATTGACCACTATTTCGACACGCTCGGCGGTATCTCGCGCGCGGCGGCAAAAGTGCGCGGCGAGCAGCCCGCGGTCTATATCGGCGACCAGACGCGCGGTGACGGCATTGTCCGGACACTGGCCGAGCAGGTTGCGCTCGAGACCCGCACGCGCACGCTGAACCCGAAATGGTTCGAAGGCATGCTGCGCCATGGCTATGAAGGCGTGCGCCAGATCGAGGCCCAAGTGACCAACACAATGGGCTGGTCGGCCACGACCGGCCAGGTCCAGCCCTGGGTCTACCAGCAGATGACTGAAACCTTCGTGCTGGACGAGGCCCTGCGCCGCCGTCTCACAGATCTCAACCCTGCCGCGACCGCCAATGTGGCGAACCGGCTGATCGAAGCCTCGGAACGCCGTTACTGGTCGCCCGACCCCGAAACGCTGGCGGCCCTTCGAGCGGCCAGCGCGGAAATCGAAGACCGTCTCGAAGGCATCATCCCCCTGCAAGGAGCCGCCGCATGACGTCGCTCGCCCTCAATCGCCCTGGTAGCCGCCGTCCAGACGGGGAGGGCAGCGTGCAAGTGAAGCTCGACACCCGCTTCGAAGCCGGCACCGCCAAAGTATTCGCCGTGTACGGAAAAGGTGGCATCGGCAAGTCGACCACTTCGTCGAACCTGTCGGCCGCTTTCTCCAAGATCGGCAAACGCGTGCTGCAGATCGGCTGCGACCCGAAACATGACTCCACGTTCACGCTGACCAAGAAGCTGATGCCGACGGTCATCGACGTGCTGGAATCGGTAGAGTTCCACTCCGAGGAACTGCGCACCGAAGACTTCGTGTTCGAAGGCTATAACGGCGTGATGTGCGTCGAAGCGGGCGGCCCGCCGGCCGGCACCGGTTGCGGCGGCTATGTTGTCGGCCAGACAGTGAAACTGCTGAAAGAGCACCGGTTGCTGGAAGACTCCGATGTCGTGATCTTCGACGTGCTGGGCGATGTGGTCTGCGGAGGCTTTGCCTCGCCGCTCCAGCATGCCGAACGCGGCATCATCGTCACGGCCAATGATTTCGACTCGATCTTTGCGATGAACCGCATCGTGGCCGCCATCAAGGCGAAGTCCCAGAACTACGCCGTCCGCCTCGGCGGCGTGATCGCCAACCGCTCGAAAGCCACCGACGAGATCGACCGCTATTGCGACGCAACCGGCATGCAGCGCATCGCGCACTTCCCGGACCTCGATGTCATCCGCCGCTCGCGCCTCAAGAAATCGACCATCTTCGAGATGGAGCCCTCGCCGGAACTGGAAGCGGTGCAGAAGGAATACCTGCGCCTCGCCGCCGCGCTTTGGCTTGGCGGCGACCCGGTCGAAGCGGTGCCGATGAAGGACCGCGAAATCTTTGACTTCCTGGGGTTCGATTGATGGACAACACCTATCAGGCCCGCCGCGCCGAGCTGCAGACCTATTTCGACGAGACCGCTTCGGTCACGTGGCAGAAGCTGACCTCGAATGCGCCCGTCAGCGGCATTCGCGCCACCGTGCGCGCGGGCCGCGACGCAATGCATAACGAAGTCCTCTCCTGGTTGCCGGACGACATGGGCGGCCTGCGGGTGCTGGATGCCGGTTGCGGCACGGGCACGTTTGCGGTGGCCGCCGCCAAGCGCGGCGCCGAAGTTGTGGCGATCGACATTGCCCGCTCGCTGGTGGAAACCGCCGCCGAGCGCCTGCTCGACCCGGTGCTCCGTAACCGGATCACCTGGCGCGTGGGCGACATGACACGGATGGATCTCGGCGAGTTCGACCACATGGTCGCGATGGATTCGATCATCCATTATGAAGCCTCGGACATGGCAGCGATGGTGGCCAAGATCTTGCCGCGCGTCCGCCGTTCGGCCATCTTCACCTACGCCCCGCGCACGCCGCTGCTGCTGGCGATGCATGCTGCCGGCAAGTTCTTCCCGCGCAGCGACCGCGCGCCGGCCATCGTGCCGGTCTCGGGCTCGCGCCTGATGGACCTTCTCGCCGCCGAGACGAACGACGCCTGGCAGCCGGGCCTCAAGCACCGCGTCAATTCGACGTTCTACATCTCCGAAGCCCGCGAGGTCATTCGTAGATGACCCCTGAGCGGCGCACCTTTGCAGGCATGTGGATGACGGTCGGAACGAAGTTCCTGCCGTTTGCCGACGCCGCGAGTGCGCAGCTACCGCTTGGCCGCCTGCTGCGTCTGTCATTGTTCCAGGTCTCGGTCGGCATGGCGATGGTGCTGCTGACCGGCACGCTGAACCGCGTGATGATCGTTGAGCTCGGCGTGTCCGCCTGGCTTGTCGCGCTAATGGTGGCGTTGCCGCTGGTGTTCGCGCCGCTCCGCGCCCTGATCGGTCACAAGTCGGACACCCACAAATCCGTGCTCGGCTGGCGCCGCGTTCCATTCATCTGGTTCGGCTCGATGTTCCAGTTCGGCGGTCTCGCGCTGATGCCGTTCGCGCTGATCCTGCTGTCCGGCGACTCGACCGGCCCGGCCTGGATCGGCCATGCCGGCGCGGCGGTTGCCTTCCTACTGGTCGGCGCCGGCATCCACACGACGCAGACCGCCGGTCTTGCACTCGCCAGTGATCTCGCCACCGATGAGACGCGTCCGCGCGTGGTCGTGCTGCTCTATGTCATGTTGCTCGCCGGGATGGTCGTCAGCTCACTGATGTTCGGCTGGCTGCTCAGCGATTTCAACACGCTGATCCTGATCAAGGTGATTCAGGGCGCCGCCGTCGTGACGATGGTGCTCAACGTCATCGCGCTTTGGAAGCAGGAGGCCCGTAATCCGGCGCTGACGTGCGCCGACCGCGAAACGCCCAGCTTTTCAGACACCTGGGCCCGATTGGTTCAGGATGGCAGGACCGTCCGCCTGCTGATCGCGGCAGGCCTCGGCGCTGCGGCCTTCAGCATGCAGGATGTACTGCTGGAGCCGTATGGCGCCGAAGTGCTCGGCATGAGCGTCGCTGAAACCACCCGCCTCACGGCACTTTCAGCCTTCGGCTCGCTGATGGGTTTTGCCTATTGCTCGGGCCAGCTCAGCGAGGGCGGCGAGCCGCACCGGCTGGCAGGCACTGGCGCTGTCGCCGGCGTCTTCGCCTTCGCGCTGGTCGTCTTTGCCTATCCGGCAGGGTCGGTTGCCGCGTTCTGCCTGGGCGCCTTCCTCATCGGATTTGGCGGCGGCCTCTTCGCTGTCGGCACACTTACGGCCGTGATGGCCATCGCGCGCCATCATGATGGCGGCATCGCCCTTGGCGCCTGGGGCGCGGTCACCGCGACCGCGACCGGGGTTGCCGTCGCCGTCGGCGGCGCGGTGCGCGATGTCGTCTCGGGGCTCGCCGAAAGCGGCCAGCTCGGCCCCGCGCTCACCGGTCCCGCACCCGGCTATGGCGCGGTCTACCATTTCGAAATCCTGCTTCTGTTTGCCACGCTTATCGTGATCGGCCCGCTGGCCCGTCACACACTTGCGACACCTGCCACCACCCCATCCACCAAGTTCGGCCTGGCTGCATACCCAGGCTGATACGACCCTCAAGGAGAACGGTCATGATTTTCAGTGGAGAGTTCGTCAACGGAATAGATCTCGTGGATGTCTGCCTTTGGGCGTTCATGATCTTCTTCGTCTGGCTGATCTACTATCTGCAGCGCGAAGGCATGCGGGAAGGCTATCCGCTGGAGGAAGATCCTAGCGGCCGCCAGGAAGCCCCGGGGCTTGTGTTTGTTCCGCCGCCGAAATCCTTCAACCTTCCGAACGGCCGTGGCACGATCGAGATGACCTATGGCAAGGCCGATACGCGCGAACTCGCGCTGAACCGGACCGCGCCCTGGGCCGGCTCGCCCTTCGTGCCGTCGGGCGATGGCATGAAGGACGGCGTCGGCCCTGCCTCCTACGCGATGCGCGCCGATGTGCCGGATCTCAACTGGGATGGCCAGGACCGGATCTCGCCTTACCGTCTAAACCCGGACTATACGGTTTCGGCGAAGGACATTGACCCGCGCGGCTTGCCAGTGGTCGGACTCGACAGCAAGGTGGCCGGCGTCGTCACCGACCTCTGGGTCGACCGCGCCGAGGCGATCATCCGCTACCTGGAAGTCAAGCTGGATGGCTCGGGCGCGCACGTCCTGCTTCCGGTTCCATTCGCGAACATCTCGAAGGCCCGCAAGCGGGTTGAAGTGGCGGCCGTCAAGGCTGAGCATTTCGCAAATGTGCCGCGCACCAAGTCACCTGACCGCGTGACCCGGCTCGAGGAAGACATGATCAGTGGCTATTACGGCGGCGGCACCCTGTACGCCACGCCGCAGCGCCAGGAGCCCTGGCTGTGATCAAGCTGCACGATGAAGAAGAGGGTGGGGGCGAGCCCGTTCGCGGGCTCCCCCAGGCATTGCCGGAGGGCGAGCAGCTCCTCTGGCAGGGCAGCCCGGGCACGCTCGCCTTCGCCATCCATGCCTTCCACATCCGGTTCGTGCTCGCCTATTTCGTGCTCGCGACCAGCTGGCGCCTTGCCAACCTGGAAACAGCCGGGGCGACCGGACTCGAGATGACCCGCGTGGCGATCAATTCCGGCATCGGCGCTGCCTCCGGGATCGGCCTGCTCGTGCTTATCGCCTGGGCGATGGCCCGCGCCACAGTCTACTCCGTCACGTCCAAACGTGTCGTCCTGCGCTACGGTGTGGCGATCCGCAAATATGTGAACCTGCCGTTTGACCAGATTGCCTCTGCGGATATGCGCCGTTACGGCAAGGACAAGGGCGACATCGTCCTGTCGCTCGCCTCGGCCGGCGGCCTAGGATACATGCGCCTCTGGCCGCACGTGCGCCCGCTGCGCATCAATCGTCCGCAGCCGATGTTCCGTGGTCTGACCGGCGTTGACGCCGTCGCGCGGACACTCGCTTCCGCGATCACGGCGCACGCGCCGAACCGCGTGACGCAAGCCACCGTTGCGGCACCGGCGAGACCGACCCTGACAGCGCCCGGCCTTGCCGCAAGCGCGACCTGAGGACCAGACCCATGACCCACGCGCCCCTTCCGAACCCGGCCCATAGCCACGATCTGCACCCGCCGCGCGGGCTGCTGATGGCCATCGGCGCGCTGATCCTGTTCACGCTGGTCGGCGTGGGGTTCACGCAGTTCTCGGGCGCGGGACATGTCTCTAACTGGCGGGCCCTGTCGGTCGAGTCCCTGCCGCTCGTCTTCGAGGACGGCGCCGATGGCAGCATCGTCGTGCGTGACGCGGAGACCGGCAATGTGCTGCGGACCTGGGCGCCGGAAACCGGCGGCTTCGTGCGCACGGCGATGCGCTCCCTCGCGCTCCAGCGCCGGCAGATGGGCATCGGATCGGGCCCGGCTTTCGTGCTGCACCGCACAGAGAACGGAAAACTCATCATCGAGGATCCTCAGACCTCGGAATGGGTGAGTCTCGACGCTTTTGGCGGTGACAATGTTGCAGAGTTCCGTAAGCTGCTTTCACCGGTGGAGACTGCCCCATGACCAGACGCAGCTTCACGGTGCCTTGCACCATTCGTGTCGAACACACTTACGATTCGCTTGAGGCGCATGTCGAACTCGATGGCGGCATCGAGCCGGGCATCGGCGACAAGGTGCTCGTCCACGGCGCGCCCGTCAGCGTGCCTTTCGGCCGCAGCCTCGTGCTGCGCCGCGAGGCGACCGTGACCCGCGCCAATTTTTTCGAGAAGGCGCTGGTGCGCTTTCAGTCAATGTTTGAGCTCACCGAACTCTACGAAGTGAGCTTCACCGATGGGAGAGTGTGAACCATGACCATGGCCGTGATGACGGACGATGAGATGCGCATACTCGAAGCGCCGCCAGCGTTCGATACGAACAGGTTGGCGATGCAGGAGACGATGCTCTCGCCGCGCTTCTACACCACCGATTTCGCCGAGGTCGACAAGGTCGATGTCTCCGGCGTGCGGGAAGAATGGGACGCGCTGATTGCCGAGATGGAATCCGATCCGAACCGCAACCACTTCAAGCGCACCGACGAATTCGACAATATCCTCGGCACGCTTTCACCGGAACTGCGTACCGAGTTCGTGGACTTCCTCGTCAGCTCACTGACATCCGAGTTCTCGGGCTGCGTGCTCTACCGCGAGATCACGCGCCAGGTTGAGAACCCCGACATGAAAGCCCTGTTCCGCCTGATGGCGCGCGACGAGGCCCGGCATGCCGGTTTCATTAATTTCGTGCTCAAGGATTTCGGCATCGGCGTCGATCTGGGCTTCCTGACGCGCAAGAAGAAGTACACGTTCTTCAAGCCGAAATACATCTGGTACTCGGTCTATCTCTCCGAGAAGATCGGCTACGCGCGCTACATCACGATCTTCCGCCAGCTGGAAAAGCATCCGGAATTCCGCTTCCACCCGATCTTCAAATGGTTCGAACAGTGGTGCAATGACGAGTTCCGCCACGGCGAAGCCTTCGCGATGATCCTGCGCGCGAACCCGCACCTGCTCGAAGGCGGAAACAAATACTGGATCCGCTTCTTCCTGCTGGCCGTTTACGCCACGATGTATGTACGTGACCATCGCCGCCCGGCCTTCCATGCTGCGCTCGGCGTGGACCCGACGGCGTATGACTATGAAGTCTTCCGCGTCACCAACGAGATCGCGCGCCAGGTCTACCCGCTTGAGCTCAACATCGATGCGCCGGAGTTCCGCGCAGGCCTTGAGAAGATCCGTCAAAACACGGACAAGATGGAAGCGATCAAGGGGAAGGGCCCTGTCGCCTGGCTGCAGAAGAAGGGATATGTCCTCTCCAACGGCCTGACCTTCCTGAAGCTCTACCTCATGCCGGTTCGCAAGAACCAGCTGCCGGCGAAAGTCCGGCTCCAGCCAGCCTGGTAGGGTAGAGGCGACACGCACCCGATGGCCGACTACGCGCCCCCGATCATCTTTGCTGCGCTCGCCTGGTGGCTGAGCACGGGGGCGATTTTCTGGCTCATCGGGCGGCCTCGCGCGACGTTCAAGTGGACGGCGCTCGGCGCTACGGCCATCCTCGTGGGCGCGACCTTCATGCTCGTGTCCCTGCGCGCGGATACCAGCGTCACGGGCGCCTATGCGGGCTTTGCGGCCGGCCTCGCGCTCTGGGCCTGGCATGAGGTCATGTTCCTCACCGGCTTCATCACCGGCCCGTCGCGTGTTCCGTGTCCGGAAGGTCTGACGGGTTTCGCCCGTTTCCGTGCCGGCGTAGCTGCGGTCCTGCACCACGAGCTCGCGATCATCGCGCATGCCGGGCTCATCGTCTGGCTCAGCTGGGGCGCGGCAAACCAATTCGCGCTTTGGACCTTCCTCATCCTCTGGGGCATGCGCATCAGCGCCAAACTGGTCGTCTTCACCGGCGCGCCCAACCTCGTCGACCAGTTCATGCCGCGCCATCTCGACTATATGAAATCTTATTTCTCGCGCCGCGCGCCGGGCAGCGTCTTCGCCGCCGCGCTCGTCACGATCACCACGGTGTCGGTGCTGCTCGCGTTCACCGCGTTCGGCCACCCCGCCGGCAGCCATGCTTCGGCGGGCTTCCTGCTGCTCACCGCGCTCGCCATTCTCGCCGTCATCGAGCATTGGGTGCTCATCCTGCCGGTACGCGATCCATCACTCTGGGGCTGGGCCATGAAGCCTGCACCCCAGGCAAACACGACAACAAAAACGAAAACGGACTGGAGGGCCTGACCCATGAACTTCGAAGCTTACTTCGAGAACGAGCTGACGAAACTCAAGGAGGAGGGCAACTACCGCGTCTTCGCCGATATCGAGCGTGAGAAGGGCGCCTTCCCGAAGGCCGTCTTCCATGGCCCGGACGGCCAGAAGCCGGTCAAGGTTTGGTGCTCGAACGACTATCTCGGCATGGGCCAGCACCCGAAAGTGCTCGCCGCCATGCATGAAGTGCTCGACAGCTGCGGGGCAGGGGCCGGCGGTACACGGAACATTTCCGGCACCAACCACCACCACGTCCTGCTCGAGCAGGAACTGGCGAGCCTTCACAACAAGGAAGCCGCGCTGCTCTTCACCTCCGGCTATGTCTCCAACTGGGCGGGCCTCGGCACGCTCGGCGCCAAGATCCCGGGACTGATCATCCTGTCGGACGCGCTGAACCACGCCTCGATGATCGAAGGCATCCGGCATTCCCGCGCCAAGTGCGTCGTCTTCCGCCACAATGACCCGCGCGACCTGCGCGAGAAGATTGCCGCGCTCGATCCTGCTGCGCCGAAGCTGATCGCCTTTGAATCCGTCTATTCGATGGACGGCGACATCGCGCCTATCAAGGAATTCTGCGACATCGCCGATGAATACGGCGCGATGACCTATCTCGACGAAGTCCACGCTGTAGGCCTCTATGGCGACCATGGCGGTGGGATCGCCGAGCGCGAAGGCCTGATGGATCGGCTGACGGTCATCGAAGGCACGCTCGGCAAGGCCTTCGGCGTCGTCGGCGGCTACATCGCGGCCTCGTCGGCCCTCGTGGATTTCGTCCGCAGCTTCGCGTCCGGCTTCATCTTCACCACGGCGCTCCCACCGCACATCGCAGCCGGCGCCCGCGCTTCGATCCAGCACCTCAAGCAGAGCAACTGGGAGCGGATGCGCCAGCGCGACCGCGTCGAGAAAGTCCGTATCCGTCTGCGCGAGATCGGCATTCCGGCGATGGAAAACCCGAGCCATATCGTGCCGGTGATGGTCGGCGATCCGGTCAAGTGCAAGATGATCTCGGACTGGCTGATGGAGCGCAACGGCATCTACGTGCAGCCGATCAATTATCCGACAGTCCCGAAGGGCACCGAGCGCCTGCGCATCACGCCGTCGCCCGTCCACACCGATCAGGATATCGAAGATCTCGTCAGCGCGCTGTCGGAACTGTGGTCCCACTGCGCGCTCGCCCGCGCTGTCGCCTGATCCACCTGACACCTCTCACGTTCACGGTCAGGGCCATCGCATATGATGGCCCTGCACGACTTGGGGTGAACGTTCTGAATCCGGGCGTTTTCTGCGAATACGAGGACGGAGGTGTTGCGCAAGGTTTGGAGGCGGATTGCGTAACGGGCTGACGGGAATAGATTTTATTCTGTCCCAGCCTCGTTCCTTGGTGGCATAGCTCCTCCCATTCCGTCGGCAGAGGGTCTCATCCGGTTGCAGGCTTTGCATTCCGTATGTCGATTTCTTCTCATTGATTCTCATTTTTTATCACTTTTCATCGAGTCCTTATCGCTGGCTCTCGGGGGGTGTCGGATTTCGGCCTGCGGCCTCTATCCGACCTACGGTGTGGGGATATGCGGAGTATAACCCCGTGCGCGGGGGTGTGGCGCAAGCTTTCCGGAGAAATCTTTCAGGGGCTTGATACGTTTACGGATTTTTTCCGGGAGGGGGCGGATCTTGTTGCACAAGCCGCGCCCGGTTTGAGGCCGGCGCGAAGGTTTACCGGTCGAACAGCTTCGACACACTCTCTTCGTTCGCAATCCGGCGGATCGCCTCGCCCAGCAGGGGCGACATCGGCAGCACGCGGATCTTTTTGGATTTCAGGGCGCCTTCGGAAGGTTGGATCGTGTCGGTCATCACCAACTCGTCCAGCACGGATTTCTCGATACGTTGCACCGCGTTGCCCGAAAGCACGCCGTGCGTGACATAGGCCGAGACTGACACCGCGCCCTGCTCCTTCAACGCTGCGGCTGCATTCGCCAGCGTGCCGCCGCTATCGCAGATATCGTCCAGCATGATGCAGGCCTTGCCGTTTACATCGCCGATGATGTTCATCACTTCGGACTTGCCCGCTTCCGGTCGCCGCTTGTCGACGATCGCAAGGTCGGCGTTCAGCTTGTTGGCGAGCGCGCGGGCCCGCACCACGCCGCCAACATCCGGCGAGACCATCACGATCTTGTCCTTGCCGAAGCGTTCCTTGATATCGTCGATCATCACCGGACCGCCGAACAGGTTGTCGGTCGGGATATCGAAGAAGCCCTGGATCTGGCCGGCGTGCAGGTCAACCGTCAGCACGCGGTCGGCGCCGGAGGCGGAGATGAGGTTGGCTACCAGCTTCGCCGAGATCGGTGTGCGGCCGTCCGTCTTCCGGTCCTGCCGGGCGTAGCCGAAATAGGGGATCACCGCCGTGATGCGCCGGGCCGAGGCGCGCCGCAGCGCGTCCATCATGATCAGCAGTTGCATCAGGTTGTCGTTGGCGGGGTAGGAGGTCGACTGGATGACGAACACATCCTCGCCGCGCACGTTCTCGTCGATGCGCACGAAGATTTCCTGGTCGGCGAAGGTTTTCACCTCCGAGCGCGTCAGCCGCATGTCGAGATAATCGGCGATGGCTTCGGAGAGGGGCCGGTTGGCGTTGCAGGAAATAAGTTTCATGGCGCGCTGACCCTCTGCTGCCCGGCTCGCGACGCTTTTGTAACAGGCCATGCCGAGTCGCAAGCCACGTAAAACTGGATTCGCCCCGGCTTACCCAGAAATCGCGATCACTGAGGCATTCCGGCCATAATCTGCCTCACCGCGGAGGTTGCGCCGCCGGTTGGAGAAATAGATATCCTCCATGGCGCAGGTATCGTGGCCGAGATTGCCCACTTCGCCCAGCCCGGCGCCGGTCAGCTGGCGCGCGCAGAAACCCGGCAGGTCGAAGTGCAACCGGTCGCCCTTGCCGGCGATGAACAGGTCTGCGCTGGCCGGATGCGCGGCGAGGAACGCGTCCCGGAACTCGGGCCCCACTTCATAGCTTGCCTGCTGGATCGTGGGGCCGATGGCGGCCCGGATGCGGCTGCGGTCTGCCCCCAGCGCCTCCATGGCCTCCACGGTGCGCAGCAGTACGCCCGCCAGCGCGCCTTTCCAGCCGGCATGCGCCGCGCCGATGATGCCCTTGTCTGGGTCTGTAAAGAGGACCGGAGTACAATCCGCCGAGAGGACGCAGAGTCCCAGTTCCGGCCGGTCGGTGACCATGGCGTCGGCCTTGGGCCGCTCGGTCCAGGGCCCGGTCACGCGCACGACGTCCGGCGAATGCACCTGGTAGCAGGAGAGCAGCCAGCGTGCGCCGATCGACCCCGAGACGCGCGCCCGGTTCTCGGCGATATGCCGGGGGCTGTCGGCGGAGCCTTCGCCCACATTCAGGCTGTCATAGTCGCCCGCAGAGACCCCGCCCCGGCGGCCGAAGAAACCATGGGATACCCCGGAAATGCCGGTCAACGCGGGGGAGGTGGTGAAGGGCGCAAGCATGCGCTTCCTTGCTGGCTGCGCCGGGCGCCGGCGTCAAGCATATCGCGTCCGCGAAGAAGCCTGCCGCATCGGCATGGTCAAATCATCCGGCCTCTGCTACGTGCGCGGAAAATCCACCTGTTCCCCTCCCGAACGCCGCCCGCCGGAAAGCCCTCTCTATGACCACGCCGATCGAAAAGATGCGCAACATTGCCATCATCGCCCACGTTGACCACGGCAAGACCACGCTGGTGGACGAGCTTCTCAAACAGGCCGGAACCTTCCGCCAGAACGAGAAGACCGCCGAACGGATGATGGATTCCAACGATCTCGAGCGCGAGCGCGGCATCACCATCCTCGCCAAGACCACCTCGGTCGAGTGGAACGGCTACCGTATCAACATCGTGGACACGCCCGGCCACGCCGATTTCGGCGGCGAAGTGGAGCGTATCCTCGACATGGTGGACGGCGCCATCGTGCTCGTGGACTCCTCCGAAGGCCCCATGCCGCAGACCAAGTTCGTGGTTTCCAAGGCGCTGAAGGTCGGCCTGAAGCCGATCGTCGCCGTCAACAAGATCGACAAGCCGGAGCGCCGTCCGGACGAAGTGGTCAACGAGTGTTTCGACCTTTTCGCCAACCTCGATGCCACCGACGAGCAGCTCGATTTCCCGATCCTCTACGGCTCGGCGAAGAATGGCTGGATGTCGAAACAGTATGAAAACCCGACCGCCAGCATGGATGAGCTTTTCCAGCTGGTCGTCGATCACGTGCCGGTCCCGCGCGTCGAGGAAGGCCCGTTCCGCTTCCTCGCCACCACGATTTCGGCAGACCCTTTCCTCGGCCGTATCCTCACGGGCCGCATCCTCTCCGGCTCGGTCAAACCGAACCAGTCGATCAAGGTCCTCTCGCGGGACGGCCAGCTCGTGGAGCAGGGACGCGTCTCGAAAGTCCTCGCCTTCCGCGGCCTCGAGCGTATTCCGGTCGATGAAGGCCTCGCCGGTGACATCGTCTCGCTCGCCGGCATGACCAAGGCGAACGTGGCTGACACTTTCTGTGACCCGTCGGTCACCGCGCCGCTCGAAGCGCGCCCGATCGACCCGCCGACCATCTCGATGACTTTCCGCGTCAACGATTCGCCGCTCGCCGGCACCGAAGGCACGAAAGTCACGTCACGGATGATCTGGGCCCGCCTCGAGAAAGAGGCCGAAGGCAACGTTGCGCTGAAAGTCGAGCGCGCCACCGATGCCGAAGCGTTCACTGTTTCCGGCCGGGGCGAACTCCAGCTCGCCGTGCTGATCGAAACCATGCGCCGCGAAGGCTTCGAGCTGGGCGTCTCGCGCCCGCAGGTTCTCATGCAGACCAATGAAAAGGGCGAAAAGCTCGAGCCGATCGAGGAAGTCATCATCGACGTCGATGACGAACATTCCGGCATCGTCGTCCAGAAAATGGCCGAGCGCAAAGCCGAGATGCTCGACATGCGTCCTTCGGGCGTCGGCCGCACGCGCCTCGTCTTCCATGCGCCGACGCGCGGCCTGATCGGCTACCAGGGCGAACTGCTGTCCGACACGCGCGGCACGGCGATCATGAACCGCATCTTCCACCAATACGCGCCGCACAAGGGCCGTATCACCGGCCGCCACACCGGCGTGCTGATCGCGATGGAGCAGGGCGAGGCGGTGGCCTTCGCGCTCTGGAACCTCGAAGACCGCGGCCCGATGATGATCCATCCCGGCGCCAAGGTTTATGGCGGCATGATCATCGGCGAGCACAACCGCGACAACGATCTCGAAGTGAACGTGCTCAAGGGCAAGAAGCTCACCAACATGCGCGCCTCGGGCACGGATGAAGCGGTCCGCCTCACCACGCCGCTGCAGATGACGCTGGAAAAATCGCTCGCCTATATTGCCGACGACGAGCTGGTCGAAGTCACGCCGAAATCGATCCGCCTGCGGAAGGTCCACCTCGACCCGAACGTGCGCAAGCGCCAGTCGAAAGCCAGCGCGGACGCCTAAGGCGTAAAGGTTATCCCGGGCAGGCGCCGCAGGCCGCCTGACCCCGGGGGCCTCGCGCGTTTCCTTGCCGTGCAGTCGCGCTTCACGGCGCGGCCACGCCTGCCGCGCCCGCCTCGGCCGGGGCCTCCCACCAGTCTGTGACCAGGCTTTCCTCCACCTGCGAGAGGGCTGTCCAGCCCTGCACCAGCAGATAGAGCAGCGATGCGGCCAGCAGGGCCGACACGGTGAGCCGTCGCGGGAAAGAAGCAAGATTCAGCGTCATGGGCCGTTCCTCGGGTCCGAATGGACCAGGGCAGGGCGCCGTAGCGTCCATGAGCTTAACGTAGCGTAAAGCTGTGCGCCGTCAACGGCAAGCAGGCCCGAAATGAGGGGCCATCCCTGGCCGGGGATGGCCCCTCCAGCGCCGGTGACCGGGAGGAAACGTGGCCAGGCGCTGTTCCGGGAAAAAGCTATCAGTCGGCCGAGGCCAGCTGCGTCAGGGCGATGCGCTCGAAGCTCGGCGCGATATCGACGCCGGCAGCCGTCTGCGCCGCGTGGATCTCCTTCACGGCCGCCATCACCAGCGAATCGGCGCAGGCAGTATCGGTATAGATGCCGCCATAGGCCGGAATGCGCGACGTGCAGGTGCGCTTGGCGGCCTTGGTCAGTTCAGCGAGCAGGACGCTGGCGCCCTCGTCGCTGGCGAGCAGGGCGGCGTCGTAGTCATGCGAGAGGGTGACCTCCTTCTTGCCTTCCGCAAATGCGGCCGGCGACAGGAGAACAGCGGCCACGAGGACCGAAACGGTGGACTTGAACATGGGGCAGTTCCTTCAGAGTTAGAGGCCCTGCCATCATGGCCGGGCCGGAAACTCCTCCCGCAGCACGAGGACACCCTATCTCGCCGTCTCCCGGGACACCGCCCCCCTCGGGCAATGTGGCCTTCCCAGTGCGGCAGAGGTTCATGCTGCATCGCAACAATTACCTCGCAGTCGCAGTATTACAAGCCGCGATCCTTGGACACTTGTTGAATTTTTCGTCTCAGCCGCGAATTGCCCGCCGCTTGGGCAGCCCTGCCTCATGTGCGGTCAAAACGGGCGTGCAGCGTTGCGCAAGGTCTGGCCTCACGCCCCCACTCATGCCGCATATCGCTGATTTCCGAGAATAATCTTCCGCTATGCCAGTTGGGAGGCCAGTGCACGCATCAGACCCCGCGCCGCGACCTCAGCGCCGCTGCCAGCGTACCATCGTCGAGATGGTCGAGCTCCCCGCCGATCGGCATCCCGTGCGCCAGGCGCGTCACCTCCACGCCTTTGCCCTCCAGCTGGTCGGCGATGTAATGCGCGGTCGTCTGCCCATCCACCGTGGCGTTCAGCCCGAGAATCACTTCGCGCACGCCGCCCGCCTCGATCCGGCGCACCAGCGCCGCGATGCCCAGGTCGCCCGGCCCGATGCCGTCAATCGCCGAGAGCACGCCGCCGAGCACATGATAGCGGCCCCGGTACGCGCCGCCGCGCTCCAGCGCCCAGAGGTCCGGCACGTCCTCGACCACGCAGATCAGCGCGTCGTCACGCCCCGGCAATTGGCACACGGCGCAGGGCTGCACGGTATCATAGTTGCCGCAGATCTCGCATTTCTGGATCTTGGCGCCCGCCTCCGCCATCGCTTCGGCCAGCGGTTTCAGAAGCTGCTCGTTGCGCTTCAGCAGGTGCAGCGCGACTCGGCGCGCCGAACGCGGCCCAAGACCCGGCAGCTTCGCGATCAGTTCGATCAGTCGCAGGAGTTCAGGGCCGGCGGAACGTTGGGACATGGCGGCTATATGCGTGAGTCCATGGAATGTGTCACCCGGGCAAAGCGCAGCGATTGACCCGCAGCACCCGACTACTTCCGCTCCCCCTCGCTTGGGGAAATCCCATAGGCCTCCAGCAGTTTCCACACGTGCGCCGGCACCATGTTCTTCAGTTTCGCGGGCTCTTCGCGCCGCAGGTGGATCACCGTCTCGGCCGCCTTCATCTCAAGCCGCGTGCGCGCGAACTCCAGCCCCTTCGGCCCGATGCGCGGCTGCAGGAAGGAGACGAGCGGCCGCACCCAGTTCGGCATCGAGCGCAGCGGCAATCCGCCCGCCGCCAGCTCGACATTCTTGATGAAGGCCGCCACATGCGGCGCCCGTTTGCCCTTCGATCCGGGCTCGGCGGTGACCAGCGCGTCGCCGAGAAGGCTCACGAGCTCCTCACCGCGCTCGTTGCGCACGATCAGCCACTGCTCGCCTTCGCCGCCCATATAGCCGACCGTCAGATCACTGAGGGCATTCGTGTAGTCGACGCAGGTGCGGCAGGTGAGGGGAAAGAAATCCCGCGGCAGCTTGGAAATCGGCAGCGAGAGAAACGGGATCAGCCTCTGCCGGCCATCATCAAAGCGCAGCTCGACCCGGAAATCGGCGCGGAACTCGAGATAGGAGATCGTCTCCGGCGCGGGATCCAGCAGCTTGAGGAAATCGTGGAAATTCTCCGTGGTCGTATTATCGGAGCAGGGCGTGCCGATGACGTAGAGCTTCTCGAGGCCGAACTCGGCTTCCAGCGCGCGCAAGGCGTATACCTGGCAGGGAATGCCGATCAGCGCGATCCGCTTGAAGCCGCGCGCGGCCACCTCTTCCATCAGGGCAATCAGCGGCGAATAGCCCATCCGCATGCCCCGGCACTGGGCCATGTCCTCGGCCCGCGTCACGATCACCGGCTTCGGCTTCCACCGGTCTTCCGGATCGGGCGCCACCGCCAGCACCGCGTCGACCTTGCCCGTCGCCAACAGGCGCTCGCCGAGCGTCGTCGCAATCCCGGTCCACTGGGCGCCGTCCTTCGCGGGAGACAGCCGGGCCCGTAGCATCCGGCGGAATACGCCGAAATGTGTTTCGTCCGCCGTCTGATCATTCCGGGCGCGGCCATGCAGGCGCAGTTCCTGGGCAGGGTAATCGGGCTGGATGAACTGGCAGGCGCGCCCGCAGGCTTTGGCATCCGCCATCCGCGAGACGCCGCAATCGGTGCAAAGTCCGCGCGGTTCCGGCGGGCGAAGGGGAGGGGTGTAGGGCGCCTGGGTCATCAGGGGTGAACTATAAGGCCGCCCCGCGCCAAGTCACGCGCCTTAGAAGGGCAGCTTGAAGCCCGGCATCAGGCCGCCAAATCCGGCGGTCGCGCTGCGCATCGCGTCTTCCATGGCCTGGTCGAGACGGCGGCGGGCGTCGGAATGCGCGGCCTTGATCAGGTCTTCGACGATTTCCGGGTCATCGCCCATCAGGCTCCGGTCGATGCTCACCGAGACGAGTTCGCCCTTGCCCTTCAGCTTGACCCGGACGAGGCCTGCGCCGGAGACGCCGTCGGCCTCAGTCGCCTCGATCTTGGCCTGAACCTCGGCCATCTTTGCCTGCATGGCCTGGGCCTGCTGCATGATCTGGGCAAGGTCTTTCATCGGGTCACTCCGTCACGCCGGGCGGCGCGTTCTGATGTCGATCACATTGCCCTCGGGGGCGGGATTTTCAAGCGGCAGCGTGTCATCGGTCACGTCGAGGATCACCGCGCCGGGAATGGCATTCAGCGTCGCGGCGATGAAGGGATGTTCCTTCGCCGCCGCAATCCGCTCGGCCTTCTCGCGCCGTTCGCGCTCGCGCAGCGACTCGGCGTCGGTCTCGGATTCGGTGACCTGCCAGTCGAGACTGGTCTCGTTGTCGAGGAAAGTCTTGAGCCGGCCGGCCAGTCCTGTCGGCGCGCCGGGCGCGAGGGCGTAGCTGAGGCGGCCGGCGCTGACAGAGGCAAACCGGATGTAGCGCTCGGTGTCCACCTGCAGCGCCACTTCGCGCGCTTCGGTCAGGGCACGGACGATATCGGCAAAGCTGGCGATCCCGCCGGCCGCGCCCGGCGCAGGCTCAAGGGGCGCTTCAGGCTTTCCCGGCGAACGGGCGCCCTCGGCAATCATCCGGGCCGCTTCCTCCGGGGACGGAAGGCTGGATGCGGCGGCGAGGCGCAGCACAACCATGTTCAGGGCGGTCGCCGGATCAGGCGCCACCTGAAGGTCGCCGTAACCGGCGAGCAGCAGCTGCCAGGTCCGCGCCGCCTGCGCCGGCGTCAGGCGCTGCGCCAGGGCGCGCGTACGATTGGCCCAGTCCGCAGGCCCGGCCGGCACCCAGCCGTCGCCGGTCGCCTGCGCGATCGAGACATCAGCGGCAATGTCCATCAGGTCCTTCAGCACGACCGCCGGATCGGCGCCGCCCGCAACCTGGTCTTTCAGTTCCGCCAGCGCGCCCTTGGGGTCGGAGGTGATCGCCTTTTCGAACACGTCATACAGACGCGTCCGGTCGCCCAGTCCCAGCATGTCGCGCACGGCGGCGCCGGAGACTTCACCGTCCGGCGTCTGGACAATCGCCTGGTCAAGCAGCGAGAGCGCATCGCGCACCGAGCCTTCGGCGGCGCGGGCGACAAGGGCGAGCGCCTCTTCCGAAACCTTCGCCTTTTCCTGCTTTGCGATCCCGGCGAGGTGCTGCGCCAGCAGCGGCGTGTCGAGGCGCTTCAGGTCAAACCGCTGGCAGCGCGAGAGGACGGTGACCGGCACCTTGCGAATTTCGGTCGTCGCGAAAATGAACTTCAGGTGCGGCGGCGGCTCTTCCAGCGTCTTCAGGAGCGCGTTGAAGCTCGCGGTCGACAGCATGTGCACTTCGTCGATGATGTAGACCTTGTAGCGCGCCGAAACCGGTCCGTACCGGGACGAATCCAGCAGGTCGCGCATGTCGGCCACACCGGTGCGGGAGGCCGCGTCGAGCTCCAGCACGTCCGGGTGCCGGCTCGCCATGATCGCTTCGCAGTGCACGCCCGGAGGATCAAGATGGATCGAGGGGCCGGACTCGCCTTTCGCTTTCTTGCCTTTCGGCTCGAAGTTCAGCGCGCGGGCGAGGAGGCGGGCGGTGGTCGTCTTGCCGACGCCGCGCACGCCGGTCAGCATGAAGCCGTGGGCGATGCGGCCGGTCTCGAACGCGTTCGAGAGCGTGCGCACCATCGCTTCCTGGCCGATCAGGTCCTCGAACCGGCGCGGGCGGTATTTCCGGGCCAGCACCTCATAAGCCCCGGCGCGCGCATGCGCCGCGTCCCCGAACAGGGAGGCGGAGGCGTCATCGCCTGTGGAGGAATCGTCAGCGCTCATCTCGGGCCGGACACTAGCCGGGCAAGGCCGCGGGGGCAAATGGGGAGGGCGGCGACAAAACGGATGGCACCAGGAGGCCCGCTCATCCCGGCCAGCGCGCAGCGCGCGAGCCGGGATGACGGGTTTGCGCGCCTACTGCGCCGGAACGCTCTCGGCGGCCTTTTTCCGGCGTTCGTCGAAGCGGCCCCAGACGCCGTCATCGCCGTGCCAGTCGCCCTTCGTGGCGCCCTTTGAGTATTCGGTGGCGCGCTGTTCGAAGAAGTTGGCGTGCTCGACGCCGTTGAGGATTTCCGACAGCCAGGGCAGCGGGTGCTTGTCGATGCCGTAGATCGGCTCGAGCTTCAGCTGGCCGAGGCGCCAGTCGGCGATGTAGCGGATGTAGTTCTTGATGTCGGCCGGCGTCATGCCTTCCACCGGGCCCATCTCGAAGGCGAGGTCGATGAACTTGTCTTCCAGCGCGACCACGGTGCGGCAGCATTCGCGGATCTTCTCGCGCAGCTCGTCCGTCATCACGTTCGTTTCAGCGCAGAAGGTGTGGAACAGCTTGATCATGCCTTCGCAGTGCAGGCTCTCGTCGCGGATCGACCAGGTGACGATCTGGCCCATGCCCTTCATCTTGTTGAAGCGCGGGAAGTTCATCAGCATCGCGAAGGAAGCAAACAGCTGCAGACCTTCCGTGAACGCACCAAACACAGCCATCGAGACCGCGATGTCTTCGTTCGTCTCGCAGCCGAACTGGCCGAGATAGTCGTGCTTGGCCGACATCTCCTTGTACTCCATGAAGGCGGAGAATTCCGAATCCGGCATGCCGATCGTCTCGAGCAGCAGCGCATACGCCGCCACGTGGATCGTCTCCATGTTGGAGAACGAAGCCAGCATCATCGACACTTCCACCGGCTTGAAGCGCGGCATGTAGTTGGTCATGTAATTGGCGCCGACTTCGACATCCGACTGGGTGAAGAAGCGGAAGATCTGGGTCAGGAGATTGCGCTCCTCGTTGGACAGCTTGACCGCCCAGTCCTTGCAATCCTCGCCGAGGGGAACCTCCTCCGGCATCCAGTGAACCTGCTGCTGCTTCTTCCAGAACTCGTAGGCCCAGGGATAGCGGAACGGCTTGTAGGCATGGCTCGGGGTGAGCAGGCCGGGAATGTTCGCGTTGCCATCAGCCATGGGAAACTCCTTCAAATGCGGGCGCTGCGTATAGCGCTTAGACACCACATATAGTGCTTAAAATTCGTTAACGCCGCAAGATGTGCGCAATGCCGCACCCGCGAATTGCACAACAAGACGTCGCCTGTGGAGGGAATTTGCCGCGCTTTTCAGGCCTTTCCGGGGCCCCTTGGCGCGCCGGCGGGCTTCAGGCCGAGGCGGTGGAGGGCGGCCTGGCAGAGTTCGAGGTCGACCTGGGTCCAGGCGAGGAAAGCGACGCGCTCGATTTTCGTGTCGGCCGAGTGGAGCAGGTACTGGTGCGCGGCATGAATCAGGCCCTGCACGCGCTCGTGCGGCGACTCGCCGGCCGAACGTGTGCCGAAGAGGGGGATCAGCACCGACTTGAGCATCGACTTGGCGTTCATCTTGGCGCCGAAGCCGGTATTGTGGGCGTCCACGGCGGCCAGCGCGTTGGTGACGCATTTGCGGTAGGCGCCGATCAGCTGGTAGCCGCGTCCCGGCTCGCCCTGGTGGGCGGCGACGTGGACGAGCAGCTTCACCTTGTTGTTGCGGGCGAGCGCGCCGGCGCTGGTCAGCATCGTGGTCGCCGGCTCGATGCCGGTGCGGTGATTCTGGCCTACCTTGCTGCGCAGGAGGCGCGTGATCGCATCATCGCGCACGAAGCCGTGCCGGTCGCGGCGCGAGCCGAGATAGCGGATCGTGGCGGAGATGGAGCTGTCGTGCAGCCGCGCGAGTTCCATCCGGCTGTTTTCGGGGTTCACCCACACGTCGATATCATCCACGTCGGCAATGTCGCCGGTGACGATCTCGATCTGCCGCGCCGCCTTCGGCCCGGTCATGCCGGCAAGGCCTAGCTTGTAGATATGGTACCGGCGCTCCGGGAGCGGACGATCCGGCAGGCGGATGTTGATGCCGGGGATCAGCGAGTGGACGATCGAATCCGTCGCCCGGTTGTCGAGGCTGTTCTTGATGTGGGTGCGCAGCAGGGCGCGGCAATCGGCAAGGATCTGCGCCCGCGCAGGCGCGCCTTCGGGCGGCAGCTCATAGTCGAGCGCGCGCACGCCGGTGATGTTGAAATCCTCGCCGGTGCCGGAGTGGCACATGACGACCGTGCCGGCGCGCCGCGCGGCCTGGCGGATGCCGAGCTCGAAGAAGATGTCGGGTGAGCCGAGCGAGATGTCGGCGATGACGACATCGGAATCGATGATGTTCTCGACCATTTCGCGGTGGATCAGGCCGGACCGGCTGACCCGGTCGGAGCGGATGCAGTCGAGGTCCAGGTCCTCGGCGACCGGCTGGATGATCTCGTGGAACACCGCGTCGAAGTCGATCACCGGCCCGTTCGGCGTGCTCGGCGCCGCATAGGGCAGGATGACGAAACAGCGCCGCCCGGTCTGACGCGCTTCAAATTCCGCGGGCTTCTCCGCGACCTGTGCCTTGCCTTCGAACGCCATTGTCACTTGCCCCGCAGCCTTCCGCCTCGCCGAAATCTGACGAAACTATGGCGCCTTGAAACTGGCAAGGCGGGCGCTCGCGGCTTTGCGCGCAGGCGCGCGGCAGACAGGGCTAACTCCCTGAATCCTGTAGGAAATGGGGCAGATTATAAATGCGTAAGGTTGGAGGAGGTGCGTTACTCGCCGACTTTTCTCGCCGGAACCGGCAGCGAGCAGATGTCGAGCTTGTTGACCGGCGGGGCGATGAAGGCGGGAATCGCGGAATAGTCGCGCTTGGACTCCTTGAGGGCGGCCCAGTCGGCCGAGGCAGTGTCCATCACTTCGTAGGCCGGGCGCTCGGCCTCGGGAATCGCAGAGGCGAGCTTTGCGGAGGTGATGATATTGTACTCGTTCTTCGAGCGGCGGTATTGCGCCATCTGCTGGGCGAGGGGTTCATCCTCGCCGAACAGCGCGTTCATCTCTTCTTCCGTGAACGGATCGACGCGGGGCAGGCGGTGGACATGTTCCATGCCGGCGATGACGCGGCCGAAGATCGTATAGTTCCGGTCGAGGTACCGGCGCGGCTGGAGCGGGATGTAAATTTCGGTGTTGCCGGTCTCCGGCGCATCGTCGCGCGCCATGCCGAGGGCGCCGGGGCAATTCATCAGCCATTCCTGCCCGCCGTCGCGGCCCAGGGCAAAGCCGGCACGGTGGCCAGCCTCCGGCGCGAACAGGTCCGCGCTGCCGAGCGGCGTGAAGCCTTCGGCGGAGACGGCCCGTTCGGCTTCGAAGGGCACTGGCGTCCAGGCCTTCGAGGCCATCGCGAATTCGCGGCCGGCCTGCGCGACATGGCCGTCGATGACGCGGTAGAAGAATTCGCCGTCATAGAAGCCTTCGGCGAGGAGCTCGCGCAGGCGCGCGACATGCGCCGGGGCAGCCTCGGGGAAAAGTTCGATGGCGACCGTGCCGGTCGGCACTTCCATTATGATCAGGTTGTCCGGATCGACCGGGCGCCAGGCGGGAGCGGCTTCGCCGGCCGGCGCTGCAGGCGCCTCGGCGATTGAGGCGGGCACGCTGGTACAGGCAGCGAGGGCGAGAGCAGTCAGGGCAAGGGCGCGTTTCATGTTCAGACCTTCGGCGAGGCAGGCAGGGGCGTCAAGGACGCGGCGTCAGACGTCAAAGCCGTATTGTTTCTTGAGGAAACGGCGAATTTCATCGGTCGGCTCCTCGCCATAGGAGAAGGCTATGACGCGTCCATAGCCGTCGAGTTCAATGATGCCGTCGCCCTTGATGGCGGCTAGAAAAGCCGCCTCCCTGACGGGCTCGACATACACGAAATAACAGGCCCAGCGTCCGGTCGTGTCCTTGGCTTTCAGCATGTGGACCTGATGACCGTTGCGGGCGATCAGCTGGTCGGCATGGCTGCGGGGTTTGGACGGCGTATCGGATTTATGCTTGGCGAAACGGGCGGCATGGGATTGGGCTTCAGGTTGATCCATGGAGCGTGCGTCCGGAGATGTGACGCTAACACGGTGACTGACGATCACGGCACAATTCAGGCGGGTCGTGGCGAGTGGAGATTCATAGCCGTAACGCCGTTTCATCAGATCCATCACGTCCGGCGTCGGTTCGCCGCCAGGACAAGACGCCAGTATGTGGCCATGCCACAGCAGAAAAATCTCTCCGTCGCTCCACTCCTTGAGGAACCCGGCGGTGTTGTCGGGTGTGACGTAGAGATAACAAACTGCCTGTTTCCAGTCGGCGCCGATGCCCGCGATCTCGTGAATGAGATGGCGCGTATTCGAGATCACCCGTTCGGAGGGCAATTCTCCACAGCGTTCGAGGCAACCGTATACGAGGTCCCAGAGCTTCGGTAGACGGCAGGGATTGCTCTGGTATCTCATGGGCACTCCCGGCTCCGCAGATTGCGAAGGTCACGCCGCATGCCGGCACAATTGAGGCATGCGGGTTTGCCGGTTGTGCGTCTACGGAAGAGCGGGCAGAAGGCGGGGCATGCAACGCATCGCCGTCACCCGCCCGCCCTTGCCGAAGCTGCCGATACAGGGCGGGTGCCATTGCGGCGCCGTGCGCTACGCCGTGACGGCGAAGCCCAAGGCTGTGAACGCCTGCCATTGCGATGATTGCAAGCGCCTCTCGGGCGGACCGTTCGGCCTGTTCCTGCACGTGGCGAAAGACGCGCTGGAGATCAGCGGCGGCGCCCGTGACACGTTCCGGCGGACGGGCGGCAGCGGAAACGGGATCAACATCGAACGCTGCGCGGCGTGCGGCACGCGGATGTGGCACCTGCCCGAAGTGGCACCGGACCTTGTCATCCTCTGCGCGGGCACGCTGGACGACAGCACCTGGGCGATTGCGACCTCGCATATCTGGACTGAGTTTGCAGCCGCCGACGCGGTGGCGGCGGAGGACGCGCTGGTGGTGGAAAGCTTCCAGACGACGCGGCCCGCGCTGTGGGTGCGGTTCAGCGAGATTTATCCGGCAGGCGCCGAAGGAGACCCCACATGAAAACGCATGACTATACAGCCACGGTCGCCTGGACCGGAAACCGGGGCGAGGGCACGGCGCACTACAAGGCCTATGACCGGACCTGGCAGGTGGAGACGCCCGGCAAGCCGGTGATCGCGTGCTCGAATGATCCGCTGCTTGGCGGCGACCCGTCGCGCCCCAATCCGGAGGACATGCTGCTGTCCTCGCTCTCGGCGTGTCACATGCTCTGGTACCTGCACTATGCCAGCGATGCGGGCATCGTGGTGCATGACTACCGGGACGAGCCTGTCGGCGTGGGAGAGGCGGGGCCGGGCGGCGCGGGGCGTTTTCTTTCGGCGACACTCAGGCCCGTGATCAAGGTGGCGCGCGGGGCGGACCTTGTGAAGGCCGAGGATATTCACCACCAGATCCACAAGGTCTGTTTCATCGCGCGGTCGGTGAACTTCCCGGTTTCCTACGCGCCGCGCTTCATCGAGGTGTGAGCCGCGCAGCCAGTGCCGCGAGACCGGCGCGCCAGGCATTGGCGAGGTGGCCTTGCGTCGCCTGAAGCGGGAAGCCGTGGCGGGCGACATGCGCCTGCGGAATAGTATCCCAGCCGCGATGGGTGACGGTGACGCGGGTGTCTTCGCCCACAGCCTGAAAGGTGACTTCGACGGAAGTGATTTGATCCGGCGTGAAGGTCGCCTGTCGCCAGGTGAAGGCGAGGCGGGCGCCGCGCTCCCAGGCGGTGACGCGGCCGATTTCGAACACCTTGCCATTCGCAAGCGTGGTGATCAGGCGCTCGCGGTTCTCGAAGCTCAGCGTCCCGTCGCCGCGCGGGGTCAGCTGGAACAGGGCGCTGGGGCGCCACCAGAGGCCGATATCATCCGTAAACGCATCGAAGGCGTCTTCCGGCGTGGCGGGAACGCGGACGGCGACAAGGACAGCGCTCACGGGCGCTTCTTCTCCATGTGCGCCTTGAAGGAGGTCAGCTGCGCAGCCCAGACCTTTTCGGTTTCGGCCAGCCAGAGTTTGAGATCGGCCATGCCGCCCTCCTTGAGCGTATAGATGCGCACCCGCGCATCGAATTCGGGATGCGTCTCCTCGACGAGTCCGCCCTGCTTCAGGATACGCAGGTGGCGGCTCATGGCGGGGGCGGGCAGGCCGAGGGCCTCAGCGAGCTCGCCCGCCCGGCGCGGCGCCTTGCCGAGGAGTTCGATGGCCCGCCGCCGGTCGGGATCAGCGAGAGCGGTCAGCGCGGCGTCAAGATTCGGGCGGGCCTTCACAGGCGCGTCTGTGTACGGAGGGATCCGCCGGAGGCCTTGTCCCAGTCGGCGGAGGAAATGTCCATGACGGTGACGCCGAAGGTCCAGATATGGCCTTCGGGATCGCGGGCGCGGTAGGTGCGGTCGCCGTAGAACTGGGTGTCCGGCTCCTGCAGGATCTCGGCCCCGGCCTTGCGGGCACGGGCGCAATGGGCGTCAATGTCCTCGCCTTTGCCGAGCTGAACGTGAACCGTCTGCGTGTTCTTGCCCCCGAGATTCCGGGGGCTCTTGTGATCTGCGGACCATTCGCTGCCGACCATGATGAAGCCGGTCCCGAACGACATTTCCGAATGGGCGATTTTGTCATTCTCGTCGAGCAGCACCATGTAGGGCTCAAACCCGAACGCCTCTTCCAGCCAGAGGAAAGCCGCATTCGGATCGACATAGCACAGCGCGCTGGCAAGGCCCTTGGGGCGGTCAAATTCTGACATCGGATATTCCTTTCGGTAGACAGAAATATTTCTATTATCGTAGAAATATATAGTCAAGCACGTGTAGACTGAACGCGGCGCAAGACTTTCAGGCGAAGCTCATGCGGAGGCGTTCATCGCCTCCGGCATCATGAAAAGGTCAGTATCGTCCGGGCACGCACCGGCCGCGGTCAGCAGAGCATGCGCCTGACCGCGATGATGGGTCTGGTGGTTGAACAGGTGGGTGACGCAGACCCAGAGCGGCATTGAAACGTCGGCTTTCATCGCGCCGGAATACCAGTGGAGCGGCCCGCGCAGGGCGTCTGCCGAGAGCGCATCGGCCCAACCGACGATGAAGGCGTCGAAGTCAGTGCGTTCATTTTTCAGGGTGGTCCAATCCGCAATCATGCTGGACGATTCAGACTGGGGAACGGCCGGCTTCGGCGAGGCGGCGAGCCGGCTCATCCAGATCTGGTCGGCCCAGAGGATGTGGCAAAGCGTGCCGTGGATCGACTTGAAGAAGGCGCCCCGGTCGAGCCGGCGGGCGACATCGTCCAGCGTGGTCGCCGCGTCATAGAGGTTCCTGTTCTGCCAGGCATTGTAGCGCGCCATGAGGCGGACATGGTCGGGAGATATCATGCGCACTCCTGCCTTGCTTGCGGTCCGGATCAGTACGCGTAACGGCGCATCTCCCGGGTCATGCGGCCGCGGGTTTCATCCATCTTGTCGCGGATGATGCCGGGGATCAGGAAAAGGTCCACGAGCCACCAGACGAAGCCGATAACGATAAAATATGAGAGGATTTGCAGAATGGCTGTGACCGGTTTGCCCAAATAAAAGCGGTGCGCCGAGACGAAACCGAGGAAGAACCAGAGGAAATAGGCAGCGCCTGCGCTCTTTTTCTCGTTCGCAACGCGGCTTTCGATCAGGATCTGGTCTTCGGTCGTATACATGGCGGTCCCGGTGGGGCTCCTCGTTCTTATCGATAAACAGATAGTCCTTTTTGTCAGCCATTTAAAGGCCTGACCCTGAAAAATCGGCACGCGGGCCCTCTGGCCAATTGCGCCGGAGGCCGGAATGGGGCCTGTTTGCGGGCAGGGAGGACAAGATCATGAAAGCAGGATTGGCCGCGATCGCGGCGTTTGTTCTGGCAACTGGCTGCGCCACCGCGCCGGCGCCGGAAGCAGCGACACCGCCCAAGGGCTATGTCATCGTCGAAATCGACGTCACCAACCCGGAAGCCTACGAAGGCTACAAGGCCGCCGTTGCGCCAATGGTGGCCGCGGCAGGCGGAAGATATCTGGTAAGGGGCGGCAAGGCTGAAGGCCGCGAAGGCGCGCCGCCGCAGGGACGTGTGGTGATCCTTGAATATCCCAGTTTCGACGCGGCCAAGGCGTTCCTGGAATCGCCTGAATACGCAGCGATCATTCATCTGCGGACGGACAACACCGTGTCGCGGCTGATGGTCGTCGAGGGCGTGGTGCCCTGATGGCGGACGGGCCGGGCAAGCCGCCGGTGCGGGCGCTGGAGCCATCGCTCTATGGGCGGGTGGAGATCTTTGCGCTGGAGCGGGAGACGATATTCGCCAAGGCCTGGCGGCTGATCGGGCATGAGAACATGCTGAAGGCGGCCGGCGATTTCCTGACCGACGACATTGCCGGGCGTTCCGTGCTGGCGGTGCGCGGCAAGGACGGCGCGGTGCGCGCGTTCCACAACGTGTGCCCGCACCGGGCAGGGCCGCTGGCGACCACGCCGGACGGGCATTGCGACGGGGCGATCACCTGCGCCTATCATGGCTGGCGGTTCACGTTCGAAGGGCGGTTGCAATCGGCGCGGGATTTCGGCGCGGCGGAAGGGTTTGATCCGCGCGAGCATGGGCTGACGCCGGTGCGGATGGAGATCTGGCGGGGATTCCTGTTCGTCACGCTCAGCGAGGCTGCGCCGCCTATTGCGCAGATGATGGCACCGGTCGATGCATCGTGGACGGATGAAACGGTTCAGCCCTTCGCGCTGCGGCGTTCACATACGATTCGGTGTGACTGGAAGGCTTATGTCGAGAACTACCTCGAGGGCTACCACGTCCCGCTGATCCATCCGGGGCTCGATGCGGAGATCGATTCGGCGAAATACACGGTGCACATGGAAGGCGAGATCGCCGTGCACCGGGCGCCGTCCCGCAAGGCGGACAATGTGTATTCGGGCTACTGGGCCTGGGCCTGGCCGTGGCTCGGCATCAATGTCTACGAGCACGGCGTGATGATGGAGCGCATCTCGCCGGTGGGGCCGGAAGAGACGCGGCTCGACTATCTCTACTTCTTCGATCCGGCGCGCGGCGCAGAGCTCGAAGACATGCTGAAACTGTCCGATGCGGTGACGGCGGAGGATCTCGAGATGTGCGAGATCGTGCACCGGAACATCACGGGCGGCGTTTACAAGGCCGGGCCCTTGTCGCCCCGGCATGAAGGGGCGGTCGCATGGTTCCAGGCTCGGCTGCGGCATGAAACCGGGTATCCGGGTTAGGTCACCGGACAACGAAAAGGCGGGAGCCCTGGGAGCTCCCGCCTTCCGCGCAGGCCTTGATTGGACATTACATCCAGTAAGGCGCGACCTTGTAGTATTTGTAGGTCGAATCCCGGGTGGCCTGACCGTCATTGCGGGTCAGTTCCTGGATGTCGTCGGCCGGAGCCGCTTGCAGCTGTTCCTTGGTGTAGGGAACAACATAGCCATCGCGGTCGTTGCTATAGTCGAGCGCCGACCAGGGGACCGGGTGATACTTCTCGCCCATGCCGAGAAAGCCGCCGAAGCCGACGACCGCAAACATGATCGAGTTGTCCGTCTTGTTCAGCACGATGTCTTCGACCTTGCCGATCTTCTCGCCCTGCGTGTTGTACACGCTGGTGCCGATCGTGCGGCTGGCGCGGATGGCGGTGGTGTGTCCGGTTTGGGTGACCATGAGATTTCTCCGATGCTTGAGTTACAGATACACAAGCAACGCCGCAGGCGCGCAGGGGTTGCGTTAATTCTGCTTCAGTTTTGCCGCGCCCTTTCCTTACGGGCGCTGCCCTGCTAACGCCCCGCGCCATGTATCAGATCACCGCAAAGGGCCCGCGCGGGCCGATTGAAACCGCCTGGGAAGCCCTCGCCTGGGCCGACCCGTCACCGGCCGGCGCCGTGGATGCGAAGGAAGATTCGCGCGGCGCCTGGCGCCTTGATGCGTTCGCCGAAACGCTGGAGGACGCCGAGGCGTGCGTCGCGCTGATCGAGGAGACCGTGCCGGAGCTGACCGCGCGGATCGAGGAGATCGTCGAGCGCGACTGGGTGACCCTGTCGCTGGAGGGCCTGCCGCCGGTGAATGCCGGCCGGTTTGTCGTCGTCGGCAGCCATGCGCTGGCCGCGACCTCACCGGGAAAAACTGCCGTGCTGATCGAGGCCGGCCCCGCGTTCGGCACCGGACATCATGGCACGACGCTCGGCTGCCTGCTGGCGCTGGCGGACGTGCGGCGCCGGCGCAAGGTCGGCCGGGTGCTGGATCTCGGCACCGGATCGGGCGTGCTGGCGATTGCGGCGCTTAAGGTGGGCGCGGAGCTGGCAACAGGCAGCGACATCGACCGGGACTCGGTGTTCGTCGCGCGGGAGAACGCGCGCAAGAACAAGGTGAGCCGGTTTTTCGTTCACCATGTGCGCGGCGCGAACACGCCGAACATGCGACGTCTCGGGCCGTACGACACGGTGTTCGCGAACATCCTCATGAAGCCGCTGATCGGCCTCGCGCCGGAAATCCAGCGCCTGTCGGCGCCGGGCGCGGCGATCATTCTCTCAGGCCTTCTTCACCATCAGGCAGGCCCTGTCCGCGCGGCGTTCGAGGGGCACGGCATGCTGTTCCAGCGCAAGATCAAGCGCGACGGCTGGTCGACGCTGGTGTTCGCGAAGAAGGGGTAAACCCTCCCCGCCGCATCCCGGGAGGGGGATGGGCGGCGAGGGGATCGTACCGGTGCGGTGGGAGGGGGAGGCGCGCCGGTCTGCGATGCAGGTGGCTGGCCCGGACGCTCCGGGACAGCGAGTGGAAGGCTTACCGCGTGGCGCGGCGGGCGAGGCGGGACTGGCGGCGGGCCAGCAAGCTGATTTCCGAAACCGGTGCGCCTTGAGCGACGGGCGAAGCCGCCCCTTCAGTGGCAGGGACCGGGCGAAGCGCTTCACGCGCCGGGATTTCGGCGGCGGGGCGGATGCTGAAGTCGAATTTCATGTTAATACCTTGTTTACCTTGAATTGCTGCGGTGCAGCATTAATCCGTGTGCCCCCTATATAGGGTGGCGCGTAAACAAAACAGTATGGCAGACGGGGATTTGCCATGAAACATTGCATAGCTCACTTGCTTTCCGGCAGCGCCGCAGCGCGTTAAGAGAGGGGCATGAGACAGACATTCGACATCAAGGGTGGGCCGCAAGACGGTCGGACCCATCTTCCGCTCCTCCGCCGTGAACTCGCCGCGCAAGGCCTGGATGGCCTCTACGTGCCGCATGACGACGAATACCAGAACGAGTACCTGCCGGACGCCAACGAGCGCCTCGCCTGGGCGACCGGGTTTACCGGCTCGTTCGGCGCGGCCTTCGTGTTCACCGACAAGGCGGTGCTGTTTGCCGACGGGCGCTACACGCTGCAGGCGGCGGACCAGACCGATGCGGCACTGGTAGACGTCGAAGGGATTCCTGATCCCGGCGCGTTTGGATGGCTGGCGAAGCAGAACCTGATGGGCAAGCGCGTCGGCTATGATCCGCGCCTGATGAGTCCGAACGATGTGGCGGCGCTGGGCGTGGCGGCGGCCAAGTCTGGCTGCGTTCTGGTCGCGGTGACCGAGAACCCGATCGACAAGGCCTGGAAGGGCCGCCCGCCGCAGCCGATGGAAAAGGTCGTGCCGCACGCCGTGAAACATGCGGGCGCTGCGCACACCGACAAGCTGGAAGCTGTGGGCGTGCAGCTGGCAAAGGACGGCGCGGACGCGGCGGTGCTGACTTCGCCGGCCTCGCTCGCCTGGGCCTTCAACATCCGGGGCGGGGACGTAAGCTGCACGCCGCTGCCGCTGGGCCGTGCCATTCTGTATGCGGATGGTTCGGCAGAACTTTTCATCGACGAGGCGAAGACCGACGGCGCGCTGCGCCGGCATCTTGGCAATACAGTCACCCTGCGGCCGCTGTCGCAGCTGGAGGACGGGTTGTCGTCGCTTTCGGGAAAGACGGTGAGCCTCGACCCCGATGTGGCGTCGGCCTGGTTCTTTGACCGGCTCGCATCTTCGGGCGCGAAAATCCTGCGTCAGCGGGATCCCGTGGCGCTGCCGCGCGCGTGCAAGAACGCGGCGGAGATCAAGGGCACGACGGCGGCACATGCGCGCGACGGCGTGGCGCTGACGCGTTTCCTGCACTGGCTGGATACCGAGGCGCAGTCGGGCGAGGTCACCGAGATCGATACGGTGATGAAGCTCGAGGCCTTCCGCGAGGACCTCGGCAACCTGAATGACCTCTCCTTCCCGTCGATCTCCGGGGCAGGGCCGAACGGCGCGCTGCCGCACTATCGCGTCTCGACGGCGTCCAACCGGAAACTGGCGCGCGGCTCGCTGTTCCTGATCGATAGCGGCGGGCAGTATCTCGACGGGACGACCGACGTGACGCGCACGGTGCCGATCGGAGAGCCTTCGAAGGACATGATCCGGCATTATACGCTGGTGCTGAAGGGGCATATCGCGCTGGCCGCCGTCCGCTTCCCCGCGGGCACGACCGGCACGCATCTCGATATCCTCGCGCGCCATGCACTGTATCAGGCGGGGCTGGATTACCAGCATGGCACGGGCCACGGCGTAGGCGTGTATCTCGGCGTGCACGAAGGCCCGCACAGAATCGCGAAAGTGTGGAACGCGGTGCCGCTGATGCCGGGCATGATCGTCTCCAACGAGCCGGGCTTCTACAAGGCGGGCGAGTACGGCATCCGGATCGAGAACCTGCAATACGTGACACCGGCCGCCGACATTCCCGGCGGCGAAATCCCGATGCTGGGCTTCGAATGCCTCACCTTCGCGCCGCTGGCGCGGCGGTTGATCGACGTGAAACTGCTCTCGAAAGAGGAGCGGGCCTATGTCAACGACTACCACAAGCGCGTCTGGAAATTGCTGAACCGCAAGCTCGAAGGCGAGGTCAAGGACTGGCTCAAGGCGGCGTGTGCCCGAATTTAAGGCAGTGGCTGATTTCCCCAAGGCAGATGCGCGCGGCAGGCTAGGTGGCCGGGCGCGAGTCTCCTAAGCAAAGGCAGCTTTGAGGGAGGCTTTCTTGGAACTTGAAACGATGCTTGGCCGGGCACTGGATCTGTTTCCGGCGGACTGGGGCGATGGCGCGAAGCTGGCGGTGCTGGCTGGCGTGGTCGTCGTCTGCTTCGTCGTGCCGGTCGTGATGATGCTGGCGGCGTTCGGCAAGAAACGCGCGCCGAAGGCGGCGGCGTCCAAACCGGTCGCGGGCCAGCCGACCGCCGGCAAACCGCAGGCGAAAGTGGCAGCCGGCGCGGCGCCGGATCTGGATCCGGAGGAATGGGTCTCCGGCAACGTGATCCACTATGACCGCCAGCGCGACTTCGGCTACATCCGCTGCGACCGGGTCAAAGGACACGTCCGCTTCCAGGCGGCCGACTTCAAACGCGCGCCGCGCGTGGGCGAGCCAGTCCGCTTCAAGGGCCGGCATGGCGCGCGCCGCAAGCCGGTGGCAGTGGTGGTCGAGCGGATTCCGGAGACCAAGCGGGCTGGCTAGGGCGCGAGGCCAAGCGCCTTGAGGGCATCTGCCACACCGTCCGTGCGTGGGCGCATATCGTCGGCGATATGGGCGTGCGTCGGGATGTAGAACAGGCCGAGGTCCATGCCCTTCAGGGCGATCTCGGCGCAGCGCTCCGGCAGGATGATGTGCATCTCGGGGGGCAGGTCCTTCGGGTCCGGGATGTGCTTTGCGATCAGCGGCGTGTAGACACCGCCCGGCAGGAGGATGTGGACGTCCATCGTCTCGCCGCGCAGTTCCTCGTGCAACCACTCGGCCATGATCAGCACGCCGTGCTTGGTGGCCCCGTAGGCGGCCAGGCCGTTGCGCCGCACGCCGCCCGGCAGGCTGAGGGAGTTTTCCGAACCGGTGATCATCAACCGGCCTCTCTGGCCAGCGGCGGTGAGCGCGGCAGCGTAGGCCTGCGCCAGGCGCAACGGCGCAAAGAGATTTACCGCGAACATGTTCATCGCCGCCTCGTCGAAGGGGTCCTTGATGATCCGCTTGTTGCGGCCATAACCCGCGTTGGCGCAGACCAGATCGAGCCGGCCCCGCCATGCAAAAGCGCGTTCAAGGAGCGCCGCCGGCGCGGCCGGGTCCGACAGGTCGCAGGCAATGGCGAGGCCGTTCAGGCTGGCAGCGACGGCCTCGGCAGCCTCGGCCTGCCGGTCGGCGATGATGACCTCGGCGCCGCGCGCCACGAAGGCCTCGGCGAGCGCCTTGCCGATGCCGGAGGCGCCGCCGGTGACGAGGACTGTCTTGTTGGCATAGTCGATCATGGCGTGTCTTTCAGTTGCCGGTGTCTTTCCGGACGGTGTGCCTGCCGCGCTTTCCGCAAGCCTTGCAGCGGCCCCAGGTGAGCGATTTCCCCGAAGTGCCATAGCGGACACCGCCCATGTCCCAGATGGAGGTTGCGTGGCCGCAGGCGGCGCAGATGATTTTCCATTGGCGCGATTCTGCCTCGGCGTCGGCGCGGCGGTGCGCTGGCAGGAAGGCGAGCAGGAGTTTCTGGAGGCGGGTCATCGCCCGAGGATTTTGCCGAGGGCAAGCAGCGGCGCGGACTGGAGCTCAGGGATCGAGCCATCGGCGCGGGGGCCTATATTGATCAGCAGGTTGCCGCGCTTGGTGGTGACGTCCGTGTAAAGATCAATCAACCCCTGCGCATCCAGAAAATCTTCCGGAAGCTCGTCGGTATTGTAGCCGAAGCCGAGACCGAGGCCGCGGCAGGACTCCCACTTCTGCGTCTTCGGAATGGCGCCGAGGCCGAATTCGACGCAGCGGAAATCGCCGAACGGGGCGGGGGTCTCTTCCTGCTTTCCGCCGGCGGTGCGCGCCTTCAGCATGGCATTGAAACTGGCGCGGGATTCGGGCTCGCGCAATGAGTTGAAGAAGTCGGTGGCGGCGAGCCAGCGGTCGTTGGTCACGCCGTCCGGCACGGCGGCGTAGTAGTAGTCATGGAGCGCGATCACGCCGTCCACGTCCGGCCAGCAGATGTCGTTCCAGAAGACGGACGGTTTGTAGCGGTCGATCAGTTCCTTGGCCTGCGCCAGGGCATAGTCGCGGTAGTCCTGCTCCGTTGGCACACAGGCGAACATGGCGCCGATGTTGGCGATCGGTGTGTTGCGAAAGGTCCAGTCGAGGCCGCCGGAATAATAGACGCCGAACCGAAGGCCGCGCGCGCGGACAGCGTCAGCGAGTTCGCCGGTGAAATCGCGGGTCGTGTTCCAGCCGGGACGATGGGGATTGGGCACATCGGTCGGCCAGAGGCAGTAGCCGTCATGATGCTTGGTGACGAACACGACATAGGTCGCGCCGCAAGCCACGAAGAAATCCGCCCAGGCCTCTGCGTCGAAACTCTGGGAGGCGGCATCGAATTCCGGCCGGAAGTCCGTGAACGGTTTGTCGCCGTAGAGCTGTTTGTGCCGCGCGCGCGTGGGGCTGCCTTCGACGCGCATCGCATTCTCGTACCATTCCGAGTACGGGGTCAGCACGGCGCTCATGTCATAGTCGTCGCCGATCAGGTCATGGATGGCGCGCCCGCGCGGGGCCCATGCGGGGATCGTGAAGATGCCCCAATGGATGAAGATGCCGAGCTGCGGCTTAGCATACCATTCAGGGCAGGGGCGCGTTTCGCTGTCAGCCATCCTTGTCGTTTTCTTCCATTCGGTCCAGCGGCTCCGTCACGCTCCAGGCGAAGGGCGCAAAGGCGGCGCGCGGCAGGCCGGCCTTGCCGAGTGCGGTGGCGGTCCACTGGTTGCAGGTGTTGAAAGGGCTGTAGCGGCCTCTGGCGGAGAGCAGCAGCTCGCCGGGCACGCTCGTCTCGATCGGCCGGTAGGCGCCGTCGGCATCCTTTTTCAGGCTCTTCAGGATTTCGTCGATGAGCACCGCTTTCGTGCCTTGCCCGCCGCGCAGGGGCTTGCAGACGCTGCGAACATCCGATCCGTAGACCGGCACGATGCGCATCGCGACCGGGTTCATGCCGGCGAGGGCTGTGAGGGCGCGGGAGGGGGTCAGGTCCTCCGGGTACAGAACTTTCGTGAAGAAGACCGAGTCGCCCCAGCCGAACAGGAGATAGGTGTCGCGGGGCAGGTACTCCGGGATCAGGCCGCGGAATTCCTTGCGCCAGTTGATCACTTCGCCGTCGAGCGGCAGGGCGATGTCGGTATGGAAGGCGGCCTCGCAGAGATAGGCGGCGGGCTTGGCGGGTGGCAGATGCGCCGTCCGGCCGGAAAGCTGCAACGCGCCCGACAGCCAGGCCGCGCCCAGATACCAGAAGGCGCAGATCAACGCGGCGATGAGCGCGAGGGCGGCCCAGCGAAGTCCGGTGATCAGGATTCTGGCTGCGTCCACCCCGTCTCCCCTGGCCGCAATCCGCGCTGGCGACAGAAGAAAGCAACGCGTTGCAGGTGGCAAGCAAGATTCCATTTGTTCCGCTTTTGTTCCTGTGATAAAACGCCCCGCATGATGCTGTCTCTGTCCATCCGTGACTTCGTGCTCATTTCCCGGCTCGATCTTTCGCCGGGCGAAGGGTTCACCGCGCTGACCGGCGAAACCGGTGCAGGCAAATCGATCATTCTGGATGCGCTGTCGCTGGCGCTCGGCGGGCAGGCTGACCGGTCGGTCATCCGGCACGGCGCGGCGCAGGCGAGCGTCGCTGCGGAATTTGCGCCGCCGGCGGGCCACCCCGTCTGGACGCTTCTCGCGGCGCAGGGTGTTGCGGCGGAGGACGGCGAGACGCTGACACTGAAACGTCTGGTGCGCTCGGAAGGGCCGGCGCGGGCGTTCATCAATGACCAGCCGGTCAGCGCCGCACTGCTGGCGGAGGCGGGCGAGCTTTTGGTGGAAGTACATGGCCAGCATGCCGCGTCGAGCCTGCTGCGGCCGGCGGCACACCGGCGTCTGCTGGACCAGTTTGCGGGCAATGACGCGCTGCTCGCGGCCTGCGCGGCAACGCATGCGGCGCGGGTGGAGGCACGGGAGGCGCGGGCTGCGCTGGAGGCCGAAGCGCAATCGGCGGCCGAGGCGCAGGCCTGGCTGCAGGAGACAGTGGCGGAACTGGCCAGGCTCGGCCCGCAGCCGGGAGAGGCCACACGGCTGACGGCGGAGCGCGCGCAGCTGATGCAGTCGGAACGCGTGCTGGAGGCGGTGGCCGAGGCGACGACGGCGCTGGCGGCGGCGGACGCCGAGACGGCCTTGTCGAAGGCCTCGCGCGCGGCGGAACGGATTTGCCGGCTGCCAGGATTTGAAGGCGCCGGCGCGTTGCCGGAGGCGGCGAAGGCGGCGTGCGAGGCGATCGAACGCGCGATGATCGAAATGCGCGAAGCCGAAAGCGCGATTGCGCGGCTGGAGCGGATGCCGATCGACGCGGGCGATCTCGACAGTGTCGAGGCGCGGTTGTTTGCGCTGCGCGCCATGGGACGAAAGCTCGCCTGCGATCCGGATGCGCTGAATGTGCAATGGGAGGCGCTGGCCGCTCGGCTGGAACTCGTCGAGGCAGGGGAGCTCGGCATTGCTGCGGCCCGCAAGGCGGAACGTGCCGCCGAGGCGCGCTGGCACAGTGCGGCGCATGCCCTGAGCGAAGCGCGCCGCGCTGCCGCATCCCGTCTGGAGGCGGCGATTGCGGCAGAGCTGGCGCCGCTGAAACTCGGACGGGCTACCATCCGTGTGGCGCTGACACCTCTACCTCCGGAGGAGGCCGGGGCGACGGGCGCCGAGCGCGCCGAATTCGAAGCCGAAACCAACAAGGGTGCGGGCTTCGGGCCGCTGCGCAAGGTCGCCTCCGGCGGCGAGCTTGCCCGTGTGTCGCTGGCGCTGAAATGCGCGCTGGCCGAAGCCGGAAGTGCGGGCACGCTGATCTTCGACGAGGCGGACCAGGGCGTCGGCGGGGCGGTCGCGGCCGCCATCGGCGAAAGGCTGGTGCGGCTCTCGGCCTCGCGCCAGGTGCTGGCGGTCACGCACAGTCCGCAGGTCGCGGCAGCGGCGGACGCGCACTGGCTTGTTGAAAAGTCGGCGAAGGCTGGCGGGACGCGGCTGACCACGCTAGATGCGGGGACACGGCAGGAAGAAATTGCCCGCATGCTGTCCGGCGCCGAAATCACCGATGAGGCGCGGGCCGCAGCCGGGAGGTTGTTGGAGGATGCATGAGCGGCGGAATACCTGCCAGCGCGCTGACCGAGCAGGACGCAGCGGCAGAACTTGCGCGCCTCGCGCGTGAGATCGCCGAGGCGGACGCCGCCTATTACCAGAATGATGCGCCCACACTGACCGACGCCGCTTATGACGCGCTGCGCCAACGCAATGCCGAGATCGAGGCGCAGTTTCCGCACCTGAAGCGGGAGGACAGCCCGTCTCTCAAGGTCGGCGCAGAGGCGGGCGACGGCTTCGCCAAGGCGCGTCACGGCATTCCGATGCTGTCGCTCGAGAATGCGTTTGCGGATGAAGACGTCGCCGACTTTGCGGCGCGCATCCGGCGCTTCCTCGGTCTCGGCGAGGAGGCCGAACTCGCCTTCACGGCCGAGCCGAAGATTGACGGCCTGTCGCTGAGCCTCACCTATGAAAAGGGAAAGCTCGTGCGTGCGGCGACGCGCGGCGACGGGCAGACCGGCGAGGATGTAACCGCCAATGCGCGCACGCTGGGCGATATTCCGGCAAGGCTCGCTGGCAAGGATTGGCCGGCCTCGATCGAAATCCGCGGCGAGATCTATATGGCGAAAGACGACTTTGCCGCTCTCAACGCGCGCGAAGCCGCCGCTGGCCGCAAGGTCTTTGCCAATCCGCGCAATGCGGCGGCCGGAAGCCTGCGCCAGCTGGACATCGAGATCACCAGGTCGCGGCTGCTCCGCTTCTTCGCCTATGCTTGGGGGGCGGTCAGTGAGCCGTTCGCCGACACGCAGTCCGGTGCAGTGCAGACGCTGGCCGAATGGGGTTTCGTCACCAATCCGATGATGGTCCGTGTACTGACGGTCGAGGACATCCTCTCCATCTACCGGGAGATCGAGGGGCAGCGCGCGGGCCTGCCCTATGACATCGACGGGGTCGTCTACAAGGTCGACCGGCTCGACTGGCAGCAGCGGCTGGGCTTTGTCAGCCGGGCGCCGCGCTGGGCGATTGCGCACAAGTTCCCGGCCGAGAAGGCGACGACAACCCTGCTCGGCATCGATATCCAGGTCGGCCGGACGGGCTCTCTCACGCCGGTGGCGCGGCTTGAGCCGGTGACGGTTGGCGGCGTGGTGGTCTCCAACGCCACCCTGCACAACGAGGACGAGATCGCGCGCCTCGGGGTCAAGCCGGGGGACGTGGTCGAGATCCAGCGCGCGGGCGATGTGATCCCGCAGGTGCTGCGCGTCGTGAAGGCGGGGCAGGGGCCGGCTTGGGACATGCCCGAGGTTTGCCCGGCCTGCGGCTCGGCGGCCGTGCGGGAGATTGACGAGGCCGGCGAAGTGGATGTGCGCCGGCGCTGCACCGGCGGTCTGATCTGCCCGGCGCAGGCAGTCGAGCGGCTGAAGCATTTCGTCTCGCGCAAGGCGCTCGACATTGACGGTCTCGGCGCAAAACAGATCGAGCTGTTCCACGACAAGGGCGTCCTGCGCGCGCCGCAGGATATATTCCGGCTACGGATGAATATTGAAGCCGCAGGCCTGCCGCCACTGGAGGAATGGGACGGGTTCGGCGCGGCGTCGGCCAAGAAACTCTACGCAGCCATCGATGCGCGCCGGAAGTCGGAATTCGCCCGTTTCCTCAACGGGCTCGGCATCCGGCATGTCGGGCAGACAACGTCCAGCCAGTTCGCCCGCGGCTTTCTCAGCTGGCAGGCGTTCTGGGACGCTGTCGAGCGGGCGGCCGAAGGCGGACCCGGAAGCGAAGGCTACCTTGACCTCACCGGGATCGACGGCATCGGCGATGCGGCGGCCAAGGCGCTGATCCAGTTCCAGGCGGAGCCACACAACCGCGAGATGCTGGACGCGCTGCTCGCCGAGATCGAGATCGAGGACGAAACGCCCGCCGCAACTGACAGCCCGGTGGCTGGCAAGACCGTCGTGTTCACCGGTACGCTGGAGCGGATGACGCGCGACGAAGCAAAGGCGCGCGCCGGCGCGCTGGGCGCAAAGGTTGCGGGGTCGGTGTCGGCGAAGACGGATATCCTGGTCGCCGGGCCGGGCGCGGGCTCAAAACTGGCCAAGGCAGAGAGCCTCGGCGTGCGCACGATGACCGAAGCCGAATGGCTCGAGCTGATCGGCGATGCCTGACGCCCAGATGCTCCGGGAGCGGACTACTTGCCGCCGGGGATGAGCCGCTGCAGAAGCGTGCGGCGCTCGGAGGCGCTGATCGCTTCGAGGTCAACGCCTTCGTTGGTCAGCAGGCGGTAGCTCATCTTGTACCAGTCGCTGTCCGGATAGTTGTAGCCGAGCGTCGCGCCAGCCGCGAGCGCCTGGTCCTTGAGGCCGAGCGTCAGGTAGGCCTCGACGAGGCGGTGCAGCGCTTCGGGTGCGTGGTTGGTGGTCTGGAAGTTTTCCACCACGTTGCGGAACCGGTTGACGGCCGAAAGGGTTTGGTTCGAACGCAGGTACCAACGCCCGACCGTCATTTCCTTGCCCGCGAGCTGGTCGTTGACCATGTCGAGCTTGACGCGGGCATCCTTGGCATACTCGCTTTCCGGGAAACGGCGGATGATGTCGTTCAGCGCCGTGCGGGCGCGTTCGGTGATCGCCTGGTCGCGGCCGACATCGACGATCTGGTCGAAATGGCAAAGCGCCGTCAGGTAATAGGCATATTCGGCTTCCGAGCCGCCCGGGTGCAGGGCAAGGTAGCGTTCGGCTGCGGCGAGTGCGGTCGTGTAGTCGCGCGTCTTGTAGGAGGCGTAGGCCGACATCACCATCGATTTGCGGGCCCACTCGGAATAGGGGTGCTGGCGCTCGACTTCCTCGAACAGCAGGATGGCATTCTGATAGTCGCGGGAATCGAGTTCCGCGGCGGCCTGGTTGTAGAGTTGTTCGACGGGGCGCTCGACATAGGCGAGTTCCGTGTTGCGCCGTGTGGACTGGCAGGCGCCAAGCACCAGCGCGCAGGCAGCAATCGCCAAGGGGAGGGGTGTCAGTCTGGACATGGGGGGGCGGCCTGTATCTGCGACTTTGTGCGGTTTACCCTGTTTGCTTAGCGCGAATGCGCCTGCCTTTCCAAGGCCTGAAAGGCAGGGTTTGCGAGGCAGGATGTGGCCAAATTACCCAAATACGAAGATTGTGCTTGCCAGGTGCCACAATCGCCCTACGTGTTTTATGCTGATGTCAGCCTCTGATTGACAGGAGCCGGGACACGCATTCCCTGATCCGGGCAAATGGACGAGAAGAGTGAAGTCATGACCAGCCGCAAACTGAGCGATGCCAACACAGTGGACCGCCAGGTCGGTGAGCGCATGCGCCGCCGCCGGATCCTGCTTGGCCTGACACAGGACCAGTTGGCAGACGCGCTCGGTATTTCCTACCAGCAGATCCAGAAATACGAGACCGGTGCAAACCGGGTCAGCGCCGGCCGCTTGGCTCAGATCGCGGAAGTGCTGGAGGTGCAGCCGGGCTGGTTCTTCGGCGCGGCTGAGAAAACCGAATCCGCCGGCGGGTCGTCGCGCGCGGTCATCGACCTTGTCCGCAACTTTTCCCGCATCGAGGATGAGCGCGTACGCACCCATCTGATGGCGCTTGTCCGGTCACTCGCCGGTCGGGGTGATGAAGAAGGGCTGCCGGATGATCTGTCCGGCGACAGCCAAAGCCTGATGGGCTGAGCGCCCTTCCGGCGATCAAGACAATTCAGACTGCTGCGCGGACGTCTTCACGGACAGCTTGCGTGCCGGCCTCTTCCCAGCACCAGGCGGACGGCGTGGCGAGCAGCTTGCGGACAAGCTTGTTGTTGAGGCCATGGCCGGGCTGTACCGCGTCATAATCTCCCGCGATCGGAGCGCCGGCGAGCATCAGGTCGCCGACGGCGTCCAGCATCTTGTGGCGCACGAACTCGTCCTCGATGCGCAGGCCTTCCGGGTTCATCACGCCGTCTTCGCCGATCACCACCGCGTTCTCGAGCGAGCCGCCCCGGGCGAGGCCCATCGAGCGCAGCATTTCGACATCGCGGGCAAAGCCATAGGTGCGGGCGAAGGCAAGGTCGCGGGCGAACATGCCGGGGGCGAGCTTCATCGCCATCTGCTGCACGCCAATGTGCTGGTCGTCATACTCGATACGGGCGCGCAGCGTCAGCACGTCGCCGTTCGAAGGCGACAGCGTGGCGCGTTTCGGGCCTTCGCGCACTTCGATGGTTTCGAGAATGCGGATGCGCTGGCGGGCCGCGCCTTGCGCTTTCTGGCCGGCCAGCATCAGAAGTTCGTAGAACACGGAGGATGAGCCATCCATGATCGGCACTTCGGGGCCGTCGATTTCGATGCGCAGGTTGTCGATCCCGACCCCGGCAATGGCGGCAAGCAGGTGCTCGACCACAGCGACAGAGACCCCATGCGCGTTCGACAGCGTGGTGCCGAGCTGGGTGTCGGAGACCGCGTCGGCGTGGGCCTGAATTTCGCCGGCGCCCTCCGGAGCGTCGATGCGGACGAAGCGGATACCGGTATTGGTCGCTGCGGGAAGCAGCGTAAGGCGGGCGCGCGCACCAGAGTGCACACCTATCCCGGCGCAGCTGACCTTGCGCGAAATCGTTGTCTGCCGCGCGTGCGCCATGTGTGTTTCAGCCTTCAGCCCGGAACGCATAACCATGACGCACTAGATGGCCTGCCGGCCCGCTGCACTCAAAACACGCGATGTTTCGGCTTGTTACAGTTTGGCGGTTGGGCGCGCTATAAAGCGTTGAAAAACAACGACTTTAACCTGCAGGAAATGTGTCGCCCGAAGGCCACACACGCGCTCAATGATTGGCAGAACGCCGCAGGAAGGCAGGAATCTCCAGATCGGCGTCATCGAAGGCCGCCGGTTCGGGATGGTCGTCCGGCGACGAGATGATCTGAGGGCTGGCAGCGGCGCCGCGCGGTTCGGGGACGGAATCATTCTGGCCTTGGGGCGCCGGGCGGCGCCAGCCGAACAGGTTCGCGAAGCCGGAGGACGGCGCTGCGCCCTCACGGACGGGCCTCTCGGGGGCAGGGGCGTCCGTACGCTCGGAGAAGATTCCGGCCGCCGGAGCGGCCGGCGTGACGGCCACGCGGGGCGGCGCCACGATCTTCGGGCGGTCGTCTGCATCCGGGTCGTAAGCCGGGGCCGCGGCCAGCATCTCCGCGTCCTCGTCCGCCATGGCTTCGTCTTCCAGGGCGTGGGCTTCGTCATCGGCGGTGGGGGCGGCGGCAACAGGGGACGCACCCAGCGTGCGCGGGGCGATCGGCTGCGCAGCAGGCAGGCGGCGCGTCGCGGCGTCGAGACCGGCGGCGACCACGGAGACGCGAATGCGGCCTTCGAGGCTCGCGTCGAACGCCGAGCCGAGGATGATGTTCGCGTTAGGGTCGACTTCGCGGCGGATTTCGTTGGCCGCCTCGTCCAGTTCGAACAGGGTCATGTCATAGCCGCCGGTGATGTGCACCAGCACGCCCTTGGCGCCCTTGATGGTGACATCGTCGAGCAGCGGATTGTCGATGGCGCGTTTGGCGGCCTCGAGGGCCCGGGCCTCACCGGTCGCCTCGCCCATGCCCATCAGGGCGGTGCCCATGCCGCGCATGATGGCGCTGACATCGGCAAAGTCGAGGTTGATCAGGCCGGGCATGACGATCAGGTCGGTGATGCCGCGCACGCCCGAATATAGTACGTCGTCCGCCATGCGGAACGCGTCGGCGAAAGTCGTCTTGTCGTTGGCGATGCGGAACAGGTTCTGGTTCGGCACGACGATCATCGTGTCGACATGGCCACGAATCTTGGCGAGGCCCTCTTCGGCGAGGCGCATGCGGTGCGCGCCTTCGAAGCCAAACGGCTTGGTGACAACGGCAATCGTCAGGATGCCCATGTCTTGCGCTGCGCGGGCGATGATCGGGGCTGCGCCGGTGCCGGTGCCACCGCCCATGCCGGCGGCGATGAACACCATGTGGGCGCCTTCGAGACGGGCGCGGATATCATCGAGGGATTCTTCAGCTGCTTTCGCACCAACCTCGGGGCGCGCGCCGGCGCCGAGACCGGAGGTGGTGCCGAGGCCAAGCTGCAGCGTGTTTTCAGCGCGCGAACGCGACAGGGCCTGCGCGTCGGTATTGGCCACGATGAACTCGACGCCCTGGAGGTTTGCCTCGATCATGTTGTTGATCGCGTTGCCGCCGGCTCCGCCCACGCCAAAAACGAGGATCCGCGGCTTAAGTTCCTGGGTCATTGCGCCTCAATCTGCGTCTGCGTCGGCCGGGGCTGGCTTGAGCGGGCAGAATGCGCGCCTGCCGCTAAAAAACGCTTAAGTGAACGCTGTTGGCGTCAGAAATTTTCTTTCAGCCAGTAGAGCACACTCTTGAGTTTTCCCGAGCCGCCCTCCGCCTCAGTTTCCAATGGCGATACGCCAGCCCGCGCAGCGTCTGTGAACCCCAACTCGGGATAAAGTAGCAGGCCGGACGCCGTTGAAAAAGCAGGCGTGGCCAGTTGCTCGCCTAAAGTTTCGGCAAGGACCGGACGGCCGAGGCGGATTGGAGTCTTGAGGATGCGGCTGGCGACTTCCCGCACGCCGGGCAGCTGGCTCGCGCCGCCCGTGAGTACCACGCGCTGCGGCAGGACCGATTTCACATCGCTCCGCGCAAGTAGGTCCAGCGTCATCTCGAAAATCTCTTCGATCCGCGGCGCAATGATGCGCGCGAGTTCGGCGCGCTCCAGCCGGGACGCATGCAAGCGGCCGTCATCGCCGAGGCGCGGGGCCTCGATGCGTTCGGCAAGGCCGGGGCCTTCGAGATCGGCAGTGCCATAGACGCTCTTCAGGCGCTCAGCGGCGGCAAAGGTCGTGCCGATGCCTTGCGCAATATCGGCGGTCACGTGCGCGCCGCCGACCGGCACAAGGCCCAGCCAGGCAGGCGAGCCATGCAGGTAGACCGAGACGGCGGTGACGCCGGAGCCGAGATCGATGCAGACCGCGCCATTCTCGATCTCGTCCTCGATCAGGGTTCCCGCCCCGCTGGCAATGGCCGAGGGGACCAGTTGGCGCACACCGAGATGGGCGCGGCCGACGCACTCGACGAGGTTCTTCACAATGGCGCGCGGGGCAGAGACGATCGACATTTTGACCGTCAGCGTACCGGCGATCATGCCGACGGGCTGGCGCACGCGGCCAGCCACCTTGTCGATGGTATAGACGACCGGCCAGGCGGAGAGGATGTCCTCCTGGCGGTGAGCGGGGGACTGGGCGGCGCGCGTCAGAGCCTGGCTATGAAGGCGGCGCACATCCTTGGCGGTGACCACGCGGTCGCCGATATCGAGGCTAGCGGTGATCAGACGCGAGGTGAGTTTCGGGCCCGTGATGCCGAGGATGACTTCCGAGATCGGCTCGCCTGCTTCGCGTTCCGCATCTTCGACCGCAAGACGGATGGAGCGTTCAAGCCCCTCCATGTCGGTGATCGTGCCACCGGCGAATCCGCGCGTCTGCTGACGTCCCGCGCCGAGGATGGTCATCCGGCGTGGATTGTCCGTATCCGGACGAGCTATCAGGCAGGTGGTTTTCGAGCAGCCGATGTCCAGCGCGGCGACCGTGCCGCTGGAGCGGCCGTTGAGGCGGGCGAGGCGCTTGGAAGAGAGTTCGGACATCAGGTTTTCTCGGCGACCTCGCGCGCAGGGGCGGGTTCAACAGCGGATTGGGCCAGGCGGAGATAGACGCGGCCCTGGCTGCGCAGGTCGATCATTTCCAGCGGGCGCTGGGTGAGCGCGGTGCGCACTTGCAGTTTCGCCAGCCGCTGGATGGCGGGCTCAAGGCCCGGGTCTTCCGGCAGGCGGACGGTAACGCCGTTGATGAAGCGCATGTCCCAGCGGCGCGTGCCGATCCGGGTGGCGACCGCAACGCGGCCATTGATGTCCGGCGCCGAGGCCAGCGCGGAGGCGAGCTGCGGGGCGGCTTCGGGGGCGCCCTGGCCAGCGAGGCGCAGGAGGCCCGGGTGGTCTTCAGCGCGGGCGCCCGGCAGCAGGCGGCCAAGGCCGTCGACGACCTGCCACTGGCGGCCATCATGCCAGAGCGCCACCGGATCAGCAGCGTCAGCGAGGATGACGATCTGGCCGGGCCACAGGCGGTGGACGCGCACGTTGAGCACCTTGCTGGTGCTTTCGACGCGGCTCTTGATCAGGTGCGGATCGGCGCGGAACATGTTCTCGCCGGGCTCAATCATCGCGGCGGCGCGCACTTCGTCGGCAAGCGCCGGATTATCTTCGAGGCCGAGAACCGACACATCCTTCACGTCGATGCCGACTAGACGCGAGGTGTCGTCCATGAAGCCGCCGAACCGGGCGCCGATCTGGGACATCGATCCGCCCATCCAAGCAGCGGTGGCCACAAGGATTGCGACCAGCATCACGACGCCGAAAACGATCGAGGAGACGCGGACTTCCTCGCCCGTCGTCTCGTCGATGATCGTCGCCGGACGGCGGCGGCCCGAAGGCACGGTCTGGTTACGCTCTATCTTTGGCATGAGGCGTCCTCGATCATCCAGGCGACGAGGTCCACGAAACTCATGCCCATATGCGCGGCCTGCTCGGGAACGAGCGAGGTCGGCGTCATGCCGGGCTGGGTGTTGGTTTCGAGGATCACGAGGCGGTCCTTCTTCTCATCGTATCGGAAGTCCGAGCGCGTCGCCCCGCGGCATCCCAGAGCGAGGTGAGCCGTGAGCGATGCATCCATCGCTGCTTTGGTCACATGCGCGGGCAGGTCCGCAGGGATCACATGCTGCGATCCACCAGCCGCGTATTTTGCATCAAAATCGTAATAGTCTCTTAAGGTCGTGATCTCGGTCACCGCGAGTGCTCGGTCACCCAGCACAGCGACGGTCAGCTCGCGGCCGGGGATGTATTCCTCCGCCATCAGATAATCGCCGTAGCGCCAGTTCGGCCCAGTCAGTTCCTGCGGCGGGCCGTTCGTGCCCTCGCGCACGATCAGTACACCGAAGCTGGAGCCTTCGTTGACCGGCTTGATCACGTAAGGCGGTTTCAGCGCGTGGGCGGCGGCGGCCTCGGCGCGCGTCACGCGGCGGTCCTGGGCGACGTCGAGGCCGGCCTGCTTGTACACGGCCTTGGATTTCAGCTTGTCCATGGCGAGGGCCGAGGCGAGCACGCCGGAATGGGAATAGGGCAGACCCATGACTTCCAGCAGGCCCTGCACAGAGCCGTCTTCGCCCCAGGGACCATGCAGGCCGTTCAGTACGGCATCCGGCCTGGCTTCGGTCAGCTGCCGGGCCAGCTCACGCGTCGCGTCGATTTCAATCACGTCGTAGCCGGCCTTTCGCGCGGCCTCCGCCATCTGCCGGCCGGAGGAAAGGGACACGGGGCGTTCCGAAGACCAGCCGCCATAAATAACCGCCACCCGTTTCATGCCTGCTCCTTCTGAGACGCGCTTCATTCGCCGCGTCCGTCATGGATCGCTGCGGTGAACACCAGCTTAAAGAGGAGGGCAGGGCTTCTGTCTGGCAAGATTCCGGCGAATTACAGAAAAATTATCTCGTGCCGCGCGAAAGGGGGTTGACTACATAGGTAGTCAATATTGATAAGCAACAAATCGATAACGAGAAACGGCAAACACCCCGGGCGACTCCGCGAGAGCCTCGATGTGCGCCCAAGGGGAGATACTGACATGCTGCTGCACCGGATCCTGTTCGGGACCGCCGCGACGATCATTCTGGCCGGCCATCCTGCAGCTATCGCCGAAACGGAAGCCGCACCCCCGGCAAGCGAAACGAATCGTACCGCATTCACCCCCGCCGATTTCGCCCAGTTCAGCCCGCAGAACGCCCTCGACATGGTGAGCCGTGTGCCTGGCTTTTCCATTCTCAGCGATGACAGCGGCAATCGCGGCTTCGGCCAGGCGCGCGGCAATGTGTTGATCGACGGGCAGCGGGTCTCGGCAAAATCAAACGGCGCCGAGGCGGCGCTGGGCCGAATCGCTGCGGCGCGGGTCGTGCGGATCGAAGTTCTCGACGGCGCCCAGACGGACATTGCAGGCCTCTCCGGCAAGGTCGTCAACGTCGTGACCGACGGCAAGGGGACGATCGATGGCACCTGGCGCTACAAATGGCGCATCCGCGAAAACCTCCCGCCGACCTTTGACGAAATGAACGTGACGCTGTCCGGCGCCGAGGGCGCCCTGAGCTGGACGTTCGAAGCGGGCAGCGAGCCGGGACGCGGTGCAAATGCTGGATGGCGCAACATCTGGGACGGCACAGGGATGCTGATCGAACGGCGCGATGAGGATTTCACGTCGATCGAGGACAATGTGTCCGTATCCGGATCACTTGCCTGGAAGCCGGCGAGCGGCACCGTCGCGAACCTCAACGCCAGCGGGGAGTTGTACGAAGGCAACCAGAAACAGGTCTCCAAGACCTTTCCCGTCGGGGGCCCTGACGGCCGGCGGGTCTTTTTCGGCTCCGAAGACGAATGGAACGGCGAGATCGGCGGCGACATCGAATTTGCCGCCGGCCCGGGGCGCCTCAAGTTCATCAGCCTCGCGCGCCACGAGCACAGTCCGTTCGTCGATGTTTTCCAGACGGCAAACATCGACGGAAGCAACCAGTTCGACCAGCGCTTCGAGCAGACAATTGATGAAGGCGAGTACATTCTCCGCAGCGAGTACGCCTTGCAGACAGGGGAGGGCCGCGACTGGCAGATTTCAGCCGAAGGCGCCTTCAATTTCCTCGAAGCTGAAAGCACTCTGATGGAAGCCGTCGGCGGTGGTCCGCTCACGGAAATTCCGCTCGACCTTGCCAACTCGCGGGTCGAGGAGCGCCGCGGCGAAGTGATCCTCACGCATGGGCGAAAGCTTGGTCCGAAACTCGACCTGCAGGTGTCAGCGGGGGCTGAGTATTCGGAATTGTCCCAGACCGGCGACGCCGAGAACAAGCGCACGTTCATGCGCCCCAAAGGGTCCGCCAGCCTGTCCTGGCAGCAGAGCGATACGCTGAAGCTGGTCACCAAGGTTGAGCGGCGGGTCGGCCAGCTGAACTTTTTCGACTTCATTTCTTCAGTCAATCTCGAGCAGGAAAACGGCGTCGATGGAAACCCCGAGATCGTCCCCAACCAGTCCTGGCGGCTGAACCTTGAAGCCCAGAAAGATTTCAAGGCCTGGGGCGCCTCGACCGTGCGGCTCATTTTCGTGGAGCTTGAAGATGTCATCGACCAGGTGCCCATCGGCACGGGCGCGGGTCCCGGCAACATCGACAGCGGAAAACTGTTCGCGATCGAGACGGATTCGACACTCAAGCTTGAAGAGATTGGCTTCAAGGGCGCCGAACTGACCTTTAATGGCCGCTACTATGATACGGAAGTCGATGACCCGTTGACGGGTGAGCGCCGCTCGATCAACTCCCATCTGATCTGGGAATGGAAAATGGAACTCCGCCAGGATGTTCCGGGTACGGATTGGGCCTGGGGCACGATTGTCGAAGGTTTCAAATCCGAGCCATCCTACCAGCTCAACCAGATCGCGCTTGAAGGAAATACCCCCGCCTTTTCTATGGTCTATCTCGAACACAAGGACATTGCCGGCATGACGGGCACCGTCGCGCTGGGCAACCTGTTCAACCAGCGCGATACGTTCTGGCGGGAAGTCTACGCGCCCGACCGGAACGGCGCGGTGGTGCGCTCGGAAGAATACGCGCGCGCGTTCGGTCCGATCTTCACGATCGAGCTGAAAGGGAAATTCTAGGCCGTCTGCAGGCGGCCGATCCGGCGCACTTCCCAGCGCAGGCTGACACCGGACGTCTCCAGCACGCGGGCGCGCACCAGTTCGCCGAGCGCTTCGAGATCAGCGGCGGTGGCCTCGCCCGTGTTGATCAGGAAATTGCAGTGCATCGGCGAGACCTGCGCGCCACCGACCTTCAGGCCGCGGCATCCGGCGGCGTCGATCAGCTTCCAGGCAGAGCGCTGGTCCGGCGTGCCCGGCGGATCGGGGTTGGCGAAGGTCGAACCGGAAGTTTTCTCGCGGATCGGCTGGGTCTCGGCGCGGCGGGCCTGAAGCGTCTCGATGGAAGCCGCGATCTCGCCCGCGTCGCCCATACCCGCGCCGCGAAGCACGAGGCGGGTCACGATGAAGTCCTCCGGCAGATCGGTATGGCGATAGCTGAAATGCACAGGCGCATGCCCCTCGCCGAAAACGCGCCGCTCTCCTGCGCGGGTGACCCCTTCGAGCCGGATCAGCACGTCCTTCAGCTCGCGCCCATAGCAGCCCGCATTGGTCCGCGTGGCGCCGCCCAGCGAACCCGGTATGCCGGACAGGAATTCGAGGCCGGTCATGCCGTGCTTTGCGGCCGCTTTCGCGACCGCGAGGTCGAGCGCGCCGGCCCCAGCCGTCAGTTCCAGTTCGCCGGTTTTCATCACCTCGCCCCAGGCGCGGCCCATCAGGCGGATCACAACTCCTGGAATGCCGCCGTCGCGTACGATCAGGTTTGAGCCAACCCCCAGCGCGGTCACGGGAACGGCCGGATCCAGCGCGCCGAGGAAGCCGGCAAGATCCGTCTCGTCTTCGGGAAGGAACAGGACGTCGGCCGGGCCGCCCACGCGAAACCAGGTGTAGGGCGCGAGCGCGGCACCCTCGATCAGTTTGCCGCGCGCTGGCGGAAGGGAAGGTAGGGTCATGGACGATAGCGGGTCACCCGCCGCAGCGGCGGTGTCAAGCGGCAGGCGCGTGCGGCGAAGGAGGCCTCAGTTGTTGCTGGCGCCGATCCGGTCCGGCGTCGGCCCGCCGGGCGGGCGGCGGTCCGGCCGCTCCGGCTTGGGATCGGGCGCCGACAGCTTGGCAAGCTCGATCACTCCGTTGCCGTCCTGATAGTTGGTTGCGAGCTGCGCGATGACGGCCTGGAACTCGTCGAACGTCACGATCCGGTCGAGGTTCGGATCAAACCGGACGGGATTGGACAAGGTATCGTCCCGGGTCGGCAGGCTGGCGGCCCAGTCCTGCTGCTCGAGGGCAACCAGCTCGCCGTCGCCGTTCGCATCGGCGAGCAGGAAAGCGGCGCGGGTGCCTTCGGCCAGTTCGTCCGCGGAAATGCGGCCATCGCCATTGGCATCAAAGCTGGCAAACAGGCCGCCGCCGGGGACCAGGCGTCCGAGATTGCGCTGGGCCGGCCCGGTATCCGGCTTCACCAGCCCCTGGCCGGGAAGGCGCACGAGGTCGTCCCCGTCATCTTCCGCCTGGGCGTTGACCGGGAGGGCGGCCAGCAGGACGGCAGCCAGAAGAATGGATGGCAGGGTGCGGCGCATGATCGGTGCCTCCTCAGGCTTGCCCATGGTTACCCTAGGCAGGTGTGCTGTTTATGCAACAGCCGGTTACAGCACGGGGGCGCTGTCCGGACATGCTTCGCAGGCCGAGAATTAACCCTGCCTTAACGCTCGCGGGGCCAATCGTTAACCAGTATAAACTTGCCAGAGTCGCGCCCCGGCAGGCGCGAGATGCCGCGCTTGGAAAGGCGACCATCCGATGAACGCAGAACAAGTGCCCATCATCATGGCGGTTGGTACCGCAATGCTGGCCCTTGGCGCGCTGCTCTGGGCCTTGCGGGTTTCAGACGGCGCGCGCGGCGCTGCCAAACGCTACCGCGATCTGGCCGGCGACCGGGAAACCGAAAACGCTGCCCTTAAATCTGTGTTAGGTGCCCATCCGGGCGTGATCCTGGTCTGGCAGGGCGAGGCGCTGGAAGTCGAAGGCGACGAAATCACCCCGCCGGACGTGTTCGGCTCGTCGGTGGCGCTGGCAGGCCTGCTGAGTTTCACGGACGCCGCCATATCCGACAATCCGACTGTCCGGATCGTGGAAGGCATTGCCGATCTGGAAGCGCGCGACTCGGCGGGACAGGACACGACGCTGCGCATCAGGCTGCGCGAACTGCGCGAGCAGGGAAATCCGTTCTCGCTGACCATCATCGGCCCTTCGGGACGCTTCCTGGAAGCGGATGGCCGCACGGCCGGCGCGCGCGCCGTCGTGTGGGTCACCGACGCCACGATCAAGGGTCTTGAAGAAAGCTCCGCCCGCGGAAAATTCGAGGAAGCGCGCCAGGTGATCGCCCGCGATCCGACCGCCTTCCTGGACATGCTGCGCAAGGCGCCGTTCCCGGCCTGGCGCGTGTCCGGCATGGGCCGCCTGCAATGGGCAAACCCCGCCTATCTCGCCGCCGTCGACGTCTCCAGCTTAGACCGGCTCCTGGAGGAGCAGACGACGCTCGATCAGGCGGTGGCCGAGCAGGCCCGCAAGACGATTTCCGACGGCCAGGAGCATGACGAGACGCGCCATATCGTGGTCAAGGGCGATCGCCGGTCGATGCGTGTACTGACATTCCCACTGTCCGGCGGTGCAGGGGCGATGGCTTTTGACGTCACGATGCAGGAGAACGCGCGCGAAGAACTGAACCGCCACGTTCGCGCCCATGATGAAACGCTGAACCATGTGGCCGACGCCGTCGCCATCTTCAGCGCCGAGCGCAAGCTGACCTTCTACAACAAGGCTTTCCGCGACATGTGGGACCTTGAAGAGGCCTTCCTCCTCGACCGGCCGAACCATGGCCAGCTGCTCGACCGGCTGCGCGAGCGCCGCAAGATTCCCGGCCGTCCGAACTATGCCGAATGGCGCGCCGAGGAGATTTCCTACTATCTCGACCTCGACGGCGTGAAAGAGGACAAGTGGTCTCTCCCGGACGGGCGCGCGCTGTCGGTCACCCGCCAGCGTCACCCGATGGGCGGCCTGTTGCTGCTATTCAAGGACATCACCGTCCAGCTGGACCTGCAGACGCGCTTCAATGCACTGATCAAGACGCAGCGCTCCACCCTCGACAACCTGCACGAGGCGGTCACCGTGTTCGGCAGCGACGGCCGGCTCAAGTTGCACAACCGCGCGTTCGAACGGGTCTGGGACCTGCCGGCGGATCTGCTCAAGGACACGCCCGACTATGACGACGTGGTCAAAGGCTGCGTGCCGCTGTTCCACGATGCGGACATCTGGGACGCCATCAAGGTGCACATCACTGATCCGTCTGCCAGCTCGCGTCAGGCCACCACCGGCGAGATGCGCCGCTCGGACGGCTCGCTGCTCACCTACATCACCAACCCGCTGCCGGACGGCAACACGCTGATCGCCTTCGCGGACGTAACCGCCACCCGCCGCGTCGAGTCGGCCCTGCGTGACCGTGCCGAAGCCTTCGAGGCCGCCGACCGGCTGAAGACCGAATTCGTGCGCAACGTCAGCTATCAGCTGCGCTCGCCGCTGACGACCATCTTCGGCTATGCCGAACTGCTGGAAACCCAGCGCAACGGCGCGCTGACCGAGCGCCAGACCGATCACGTCCGCGCCATTCTCTCGGCCTCCGATCATCTCAACAAGCTGATCGAGAACATCCTCGATCTGGCCTTGATCGAAGCGGGCCGCATGGATCTCGACATCGACACGGTCAACCTTGAGGACCTTATTGCCGAAGGGATCGAGATGGTCGTCTCAAAAGCCGAGGACACAGAAGTCACCGTGCGCTCGGAAATCACCGGCAAGCTGGGCACGATCCGCGGCGATGCCCGGCGCATCAAGCAGGTGTTGTTCAATCTGGTCTCGAACTCGCTCCGCTTCACGGAAGCAGGCGGAGAGGTCGTTGTGGCTGCGCAGCGCGCCGGCGACATGGTGATGCTCAGTGTACGGGACAACGGCATCGGCCTCGAAGCCGACAAGCGGGCGACCAGCTTCGACAGTTTCGTGTCAGGCGATCAGCGCGGCGCCGGGCTCGGCCTCGCGCTGGTAAAACACTTCATCCATCTGCATGGCGGCACGGTCGGCATGAAGCCCGTCGATGGCGGCGGGCTGGAAGTGATGTGCTGGCTGCCGGCGCAGGTCTCGATCACTGCGCAGAGCGTTGTCCATCATCCGGAAGGTGCGTCGCTCTAGGCTTTTATCAGGCCGGATCGCGGGCGAGGTAGACCCCTTCGTCAAATTCGCCTTCCCACTTGGCGACAGCGGTTGCCACCGCGCGATCGCCCGTCACGTTGGTCACCGTGCGCATCATGTCGAGGATCCGGTCAAACGGGAACAGGATCGCAATGATGAGAATGGTGTTCTCGGCCGTTACGCCGATCACGCTGAGGGTCGTCGCCGCCAGGAACAGGCTGACCGACGGAATGCCGGCCGTGCCGATGGAGACCAGGGCCGCCATCAGGATGATCGTGAAATACATGTCGGGCGTCATGTTGAAGCCGAGCGCCTGCGCGGCGAACAGTGCGATGAGGCCCTGATACAGCGCGGTCCCGTACATGTTGATCGTGGCGCCGAGTGGCAGCACCGAGGAGGCAATCGGTTTGCCGATCCCGAGATTCTTGTTGGCCGCCGTCATGGTGACCGGTAGCGTGGCATTGGACGAAGACGTTGAAAACGCCACCGCCTGCGGATCGGCAACGCCTCGGATGAAGGGGATAAGCGGCAGGCGGAGTATCACCTTGACGATGAAGCCGTAGGTGAACAGCATGTGCAGCGTGCAGGCGAGATAGTGCGCCAGCGTCATCTTGCCCAGCACTTCGAGCACGACGAGCCCCCGCGTCCCTAGCACCCACGCCATCAGCGCGAGCACGCCGATCGGCGCCACTTCCATGATGATGACGGTCAGCTTCATCATGACCTCTGCAGCGCTGTTCATGACGCGCGCAACCGGTCCGCCCGCCTCGCCTGCCATCAGGGTTGCCACGCCGACCATGATCGCGAAAAAGATGATGGCGAGCACATCGCCCTTGGCCATTGCATCAATCGGATTGGTCGGAATGATGGACAGCAGCGTACGGATGATCTGCTCCACCACGCCGCCAGGGGCCGGATTGGCGGCGAGCCGCTCACGCGCCTGGTCCATGTCGGCGGTTGAAACGGCCGAGAGATCAAAACCGGCGCCCGGCTGGATGATCGTGCCCATCGCCAGGCCGAAGCAGACCGCGATGACCGTCGTGACCATGTACATGCCGAGGGCGCGTCCCCCCAGGCTGCCGAGACGCTTGGGGTCTCCCATTGCCAGAATGCCGGATACCAGGGTTGTGAAGATCAGCGGCACGACCAGCATCTGGATCAGGCTGATGAAGGCATCCCCGACAGGTTTGAACCAGGTGGTGACGATCGCAGATGCCTGTTCCGGACCGGCCCCATAGCGAAGACCAAGCCCGATGGCGGCGCCGATGAGGAGACCGAGGATCACCCGCTTCCACAGATCGATTTCAAACCAAGCCTTCATCCGCCGCCTCTTTGTTCCGCCAAGGAAAGGAGGGTAGGGGCAGGGACCCCGGAAAACAACCTTTGCGGCGCGATGCTTGCCAGATGCGCTCCCGGCACCCTATTCCGTGGGCGATGATCACTGCGCAGGATCCCTTGCCGATAGACGACGTGTTGCCGGAGATTCTCCGCGCGCTTGCGGCTGGCAACCGGCTCGTCCTCGCCGCGCCGCCGGGCGCTGGAAAAACGACGCGCGTGCCGCTCGCGCTGGCGGGCCTGCTCGGCGGCGACGCTGTTATCCGCGGCCGCATCCTGATGCTGGAGCCGCGCCGGATCGCGGCGCGGATGGCCGCGGAGCGCATGGCCTCGACCCTCGGAGAACGGCTCGGCCAGACGGTGGGTCTCACCACGCGGGTGGACCGGAAAGTCTCGGTCGCCACGCGGATTGAGGTAATCACCGACGGCCTGTTCACGCGGCGCATCCTGAACGATCCCGAGATGAAGGATGTCGGCGCGGTGCTGTTCGACGAATTCCACGAACGGCGCCTGAATTCCGATCTCGGCCTCGCCCTCGCGCTGGAGGCACAGGGCGCGCTGCGCGAAGACCTCCGCCTGCTGATCATGTCGGCCACGCTGGACATAGCGGCCGTGTCGAAAGCCATTGCCGCGCCGGTGATCGAAAGTGCCGGGCGGCAGCACCCGGTTGAGACGCGCTATCTCGGCCGCTCCGAGGACCGGATCGAAGACCGGATGCCGAAGGCGATCCGCCAGGCGCTGCGCGAGGAGCAGGGCTCGGTGCTCGCCTTTCTCCCGGGCGCGCGCGAAATCCACCGCACGGCTGAGGCGCTCGCCGGTCTCGGGCCGGACATCCTCATCGCGCCGCTGTTCGGCGCGCTGTCTCCGGCGGAGCAGGACGCGGCAGTCTCGCCCGCGCCGAGCGGCAAACGCAAGGTCGTGCTCGCGACCGATCTGGCCGAAAGCGCGCTGACCATCGAAGGCGTGCGCATCGTCATCGATTCCGGCCTCGCCCGGGTCGCCGAAGATGAAGCCGGCGGCCTCGGCACCCGGCTCAGCACCGTTCGGGCCTCGCGCGCCTCGGTCGACCAGCGCCGGGGCAGGGCCGGGCGCACCGCGCCGGGCATCTGCTACCGCCTCTGGGACGAGGCGGCCACGCGCGGCCTGATCGCGGCGGCCACGCCGGAAATCCTGTCTAGCGACCTCTCAGGCCTCGTCCTGGCGCTCGCCGAATGGGGCGAGCGCGATCCCGCGAAGCTGACCTGGCTGGATGCGCCTCCCGCCGGCAAGTACCGCGCCGCCGAGGCGCAACTCCTCGCCCTTGGCGCGCTGGGCGAGACGGGCGCCCTGACGCCCAAGGGCCGCGAGATGGCGCGCCTGCCGATGGCGCCGAGGCTCGCGGCGCTGATCGCGGCCGCGCCTGGCCCGGCGGAGAAGGCGCTGGCCGCTGAAGTCGCCGCCCTGGCCGGCGAGCGCGGTATCGGCGGCGAGTCCGCTGACCTGCGCGACCGGCTGCAGCGTTTCCGCAATGATGGCAGTCCCCGCGCCCGCAGCCTCAAGGCGCAGGCCGCAAGCTGGGGCGGCGGCGCAAAGCCGGGCGGCGAACTTGCGCGCCTGCTGGCTTCCGCCTGGCCGGACCAAGTCGCGCGCAGGCGGCCCGGATCGGACGGATCCTATCTGCTGGCATCCGGGCGCGCCGCAAACCTTCCGCCAACGGACGGTCTGGCGAAATCCGAGTGGCTGGTGGTCACCGATCTCGGCGGTGCCGCCCGCGAGCCCCGGATCACGCTCGCCCTGCCGCTCACAGAAGCCGAAGCACTGGCGAGCCAGAAGGTGGTCACGGAAGACCGCGCCACCTTTGATCCAAAGACCGGTCGGTTCACCGCGCGGCGGGTGAAAGCAATGGGCGCGATTGTGCTGAGCGAAGCGCCGCTTCCGAAGCCTTCGGCGGACGCCGCGGCCCGCGCGATGCTGGAGGCCGTGCAGGCGGGCGGATTCGAAGCGCTCGGCGCCGCAGAGGTGGTCGAGGAGACGCTGCACCGTCTGCGGGTCCTCGAGACAGCGTCCCTTCTGGAAGCGCCCGTGCGGGACACCGGCGCACTGGTGGAGTCGGTGCGCGACTGGCTTCACCCGCTGCTGCGCCGCAAGGGCGCGTCGGTTCCGGCGCCGCATGAAGTGCGCGACGCGCTGGTCCAGTCGTTTGACTGGAAAGTTCAGGACGCGCTGCGCCAACAGGCGCCGCTGACGCTGGATCTGCCCTCCGGCCAGGAGGTCCGCGTCGACTGGCTCGATCCACGCTCGCCTCTCGTTTCGGCGCGGGCGCAGGCCTTCTACGGCCTCACCGAGCATCCGAAGATGGCGGCCGGACGCGTGCCGGTCACGGTGGAACTCCTGTCTCCGGGCATGAAGCCGGTGGCCACCACGCAGGACCTCGCGCGCTTCTGGGGCGCCGGTTACAAGGACATGGCCAAGGACATGCGCGGGCGCTATCCCAAGCATGACTGGCCGGAAGACCCGGCAAACGCACGCGCTCATGAGGGGCGTACCAAGAAACGGCTCACCTGAGCCGGCGGAGAAGGAACAAGACGCGATGATCCGGAAAGCCGCCCTTGCGCTCGCCCTGCTGGCCACAAGCTGTGCCACGCAGCCTCAACCTGCGCTCGAACCGGCTATCACCATTCCGGCCGAAGGCGTGCGCCTCGGCGTGATGGTCGCAACCCTCAGCGGCGAAACGGTGTTCGCAGACAAGGCCGGTCAGCGGTTCATTCCCGCCTCGAACACCAAGCTCTTCACGGCCGCCGCGAGCTTCCATTACCTGAAAGGGATCGACCAGCCGGATCTGGCACTTGGCACGTCCCTGCAACTCGTACCCGGCGAGAACGGCGCGCCGCCGTCCCTCGTCATCGTGGGCGCCGGCGATCCGACCCTGCGCGACGCCGCCAATTGCGTGACGAACTGCCTGCACGAACTGGCCGACGCGGTGGCGGCGCGCGGCATCACGCGCATCGCCGATGTGTACGGCGACGATACGCTCTTCCCGTATGAGCCTTGGGGCATGGGATGGAGCTGGAACAATCTTCCCTTCTATTTCGGCGCGCCGGTCTCGGCGTTGACGGTGAACGGCAACGCCGCCGCGCTGCGCGTCGGGCCGGATACCGCCGAAGGCGCCCCCGTCATGGCCGCCTGGGCGCCGGGTGACGACATGATGCAGGTTCGCAATGAAGCGGTCACCGGTCCGCTGGGCAGCGAGAACCTGCTCAGCGTCCTGCGCTGGCCTGGATCGGAGGATGTCATCCTCTCGGGCACCCTGCCGGCCGACGCGGCGGCACGAAACTATTTCCTCAGCGTTCCGGACGCCGCGCAAACCGCCGCCGAGCGGCTTGTCCGTCTGCTTGCGGCCCGCGGCATCGTCGTCGAAGGCGCCGCAAAAGTCCGCCCACGGAACGAAACACGGGCGGGCGAGGAGATCGCCCGCCTGGCCGCGCCGCCGCTGCTGCAAAGCGTCATCAACGTGTCCGAAGACAGCGACAACCTCTCGGCCGAAGTGCTGCTGCGCCACATCGCGCGGGCGGCGGGCGGGGCAGGCGCCGAAGACGGTCTGGACGCCGTCCATACGTTGTTGGATCAATCGGGCATCGGACGGGCCGAGATCGAGCTGTTCGATGGCTCGGGCCTGTCACCCTACAACCGCGTTACGCCGCAAGCGACGGTGCGCTTCCTGGCCTGGACCGCTGCGCAGCCTTGGGGCGACGCGTTCCGCGACACGTTGCCGATTGGCGGAAAGACAGGATCACTCGCACGCCGGTTCCGGGGCACTGCCCTTGAGGGTCGCATCTTCGCGAAGACTGGCACCGTCCAGGGCGTCAACGCGCTCTCCGGATTCCTGATTGCCGCCAGCGGGGAGACGCTGGTCTTCTCGGTCATCGCCAACGACCGCCCTGCCGAGTCCGATCCGGTTGTCCCTGTAATCGATGCGTTGCTGCTTGAAATTGCCGCTGCCAACTAGGAGCGGTCAATTGGGGCGGCGTGTAGGATCGGCGCCCCAATCCATGCCCATGGATTTCTTCATCCAGTCGGCAAAGGTCGCTGGCTTTTCCAGTGCCTTTGGATCGAGCGATCCGTAGGACACCAGCGTTCCCTCCACGCTTTCCAGCCGCACGCCCTTCAGCTTCTGGCCGTTGTGTGTGTAATCATAGGCGCCATATCCGGGATCAAGGATCAGCATGACCTGGTCGCCTCCGCGCCCGTCAGCGTCACGGCCGAACACCAGCCCGTACACCTTCTCCCGGTTGAACAGCCCATGACTGGATGCCTGCCGTTTCCCGTCCAGCAAGACCTCATCCCAAAGCAGGTTGTGACGCCATTGCAGCACATGCATACGCGCGCCGGCAACGATCTTGATGTCCACTTCATGGAGGGCGACCCGGACAAGTTCAGCGTGCATTCTTGCCTCCAGAGCCAGATAGTTGTTATCGTTATTCAATATATGCCCGGAGAGGCTGTGTCAACGCTTTTCAGAACGGGCAGGGCAATGACAGGGACACCTGAGCGCCTGATGCCGGGTGTGCGAAACGGATCGACGCTGCATGCAGCGACAGCCGGTCGCGTGCACCCAGCGCAGCCGGATGCGCATAGAACTCATCGCCAAGGATCGGATGTCCGATTTCCGCGAGATGGACGCGCAACTGGTGAGACCGCCCTGTCAACGGCTTCAGGGCAAGACGCGCAGACGATCCGTATACGGACATAGTGTCGTACCGAGTGCAGCTTGGCTTTCCCAGTTCCCAGTCCACCTTCTGCAAGGGCCGACGCGGCCAGTCCGTGATCAGCGGCAGGTTGATCTCGCCCGAAGCGGCCTCCGGCACACCCCAGACGTCTGCAATATAGCCCTTCGAGACCTCGCCGCGTGCGAACTGGCCGGAGAGCGCGCGCTGCATCTCCTTGCTGCGCGCAAACAGCAGCAGGCCGCTGGTGGCCATGTCCAGCCTGTGTACGGTCAAGGCGTCCGGAAAGGAGATCTGAACGCGCGACCAGGCGCAATCGGCCTTGTCATCACCTCGTCCGGGCACGGACAGAAGGCCCGATGGCTTGTCGATCACGACCAGAAAGTCATCCGCGAAGACGACTTCGAGCTTCGCCTGCGGCGGGGCGTAGGCCATCATGCCGGCAGGCCGGGCAAAGCCAGGCGGAAGGCTGATCCTGTTTCGCCGGTCTCCATAAGCGTCAGTTCGCCGCCCAGCGCGCTGGCCAGCTCATGCGCAATCACGAGCCCGAGACCGGTGCCGTTTGCGCGCGTCGAGCCGGCAAAAGGTTTGAAGAGGTTCGCCCTGGCTTTCTCGGGAAGTCCGGGTCCGTTGTCCCGGAACACCAGCGCGCCCTGTTCAAGCGCAATGCGGATGTGCGGCAACGCGGTAGCGGCCTGCGCCATGGCGTCAGCCGCGTTGCGCAGCAGGTTGGAGGCAATCCGGTGCAGATGGTCCGGATCGCTCGTGAAGACGAAGCTCGCAGGCACTTGAATGTCGAGCTGCGTTGCAGCGCCGTTCAACGCCTCATCCGCCGCTTCCGTCAGCACCATCCTCAGGCTGACGGGTTGCAGCTTGGGGGGGCGGGGCGCCGCCTTGCCATAGTCCAGCGTGGCCGTCGCCAGCTCGATTGCGCGTTCCAACGCACGCTCCAGGCGCGGCGCCGCCCGCTTCACGCGCGGATCATCGGATTTCGCCAGCACGTCGGAGACCAGCTGCGCCGAAGCCAGCGAGTTGCGAAGGTCGTGGTTGATCTTGGCCACCGCGCTGCCAAGCTCGGCAAGGTGGGCGCGCTGCCGGAAGGCATCCGCGACCGCTTCTTCCATACCCGACAAAGCATTCTGTGCACGGCCGATCTCGTCCCGCCGGGGCGTCGGCGACAGCCGCCGTGTCCAGCTGCCCGGATCGCGGCTGAACTGTTCCACGCTGATCGTCACCCGCTTGATCGGCCGAACAACAAACATGTCCAGAACGGCATAGATCAGCACAGCGGCGACCAGCGCGATGATAAGCGACAGGCCTGCGATCCGCCAGGCAAACTGGATCAGGCCCGCCTTCAGCGGCGCTTGCGGCAACAGGATTTCGAGCACCCGGCCTTCGGCGGAGCCTTCGGCGACCACGATCAGGATTTCACCCTCCGGGGCCAGGTACTCCCTCAGTGCGGCGAAGGAGCGTCCCATGGCGGTCGAGCCCCGGAGGTCGACAAGGCGCATGGGTCCGTCAATTGCCACGCGCGGCGCGAGAAGCTGGATGTGCATCTCGTCTTCGATCTCGGCGACCGCCAGCACCTCGGCCTTTATCAGCAGGCTCTCGGACAGCTCGTCCGACACTTCCCGCATCGGCGCGGCGTCCAGCGCCAGCGCGGCGATCCGCGCCGCCGCCACGCGTTCCTCGAGCCATTGCGTGCGCAGGGTGCTGACAGACGGAATGAAGATCAGGAATTCGGTGAACAGGATCGCCCCGAGCGTCAGCGCAAACAGGCGCGCCGCCAGACTGTCGGCAAACCGCCGCAGGCCTTGCGGCGGCGTCGGTAGGGGGGCGGGCGGGGGCGCGGTCACGCGCCGAGGCTTAGGCGAAATCGGCGGGTAGGGGAACGGGGCCGGTCAGGGAATCCGTTGCAGCAGCCCGACCAGCGTGCGGGCCGGTTTGCCGAAAACACTCGGCGTGAAATAGGCCGAGGCGGCGCGCTTCACCGCTTCCGCGCGGGTCGGATAGGGCGAGATGAAGTTCGTCAGCGCGGTCAGCTTCAGGCCGTTCGACATGGCCACCGAGACGAGCTGCAGGATATCGCCGGCGCCATCCCCCGCAATCGAAGCGCCGACCAGCTTGCCCTTGTGCAGCACCAGCTTGGCCTCGCCCAGCGTGCGGCCCTCGGCGATGGCGCGGTCATTGTCATGGAACGGGAAGGCCGACGTCTTCACGCCATCTCCGAACTTCTTGCGCGCGGCTGCTTCGGTCAACCCGATCTGCGCAATCTCCGGCGAGGTATAGGTCACCGCCGGCACCGGCAGGCTCGCCGCGGTGCTGCCCTGCTTGAAGAAGGCGCGGCGGATGAAAACCGAAGCGTGCCAGCCCGCGACATGCGTGAATTGTTCACGCCCGGCCGCGTCGCCCAGCGCCCAGACGCGCGGATTGCTCTTCGATCGGAGCGTCTCGCTGACCGTGAGGCCCGCCGGCGTGTGGTCCACGCCGCCCTTGTCGAGGTCCAGTCCGTCCAGCACCGCACGGCGGCCCAGCGCTACGAGAATGTGGGAGCCCTGTATGGCTGTCTCGCCGCCTGGTCCTTCGGCATGCACCGTGACACGGCCCGGATCACCGGATACCCTTGTAACCTTGTGCCCTTCGAGAAGGGTGACGCCTTCGCCGCGCAGGGTCTTCACGGCCAGCTTGGCATGCCCTTCATCCGCGCGGGCGAGCGCGCGGCCCATTTCAAGCACGGTGACCTTCGCGCCGAGGCGCACGAAGGCCTGCGCCAGTTCCAGCCCGATGGGCCCGCCGCCGAGCACGACGAGGTGCTGCGGAAACTCCGGCAGGGAGAAGATGGTTTCGTTGGTGAGATAGGGCAGCTCTGCAAGCCCGGGGATCGGCGGAATGAAGGCGCGGCTGCCCGTCGCCACAATAATCCGCCGGGCCTTCACGCGCGCGCTCTCCGACACGACCGTATCGCGGTCCTCGAACCGCGCCGCTTCGCGGATCACCGTGCAGCCAAGCCCCTCGAACCGCTCCTGGCTGTCGACCGGCGCAATCGTCTCGATCGTCTTGCGGATGTGCGCCTTGACGTCGTTCCAGTCGACGGTTGCCGGCGCCAGCGTCACACCATACTTAGCCGCCTCGCTCGGCGCATGCGCCGCCTTGGCGCAGGAGAGCAGCGCCTTGGACGGCACGCAGCCATAGTTCAGGCAGTCCCCGCCCATCTCGTGCTTCTCGAACAACACGACCTTGAGGCCGAGCATCGCCGCGCCCGCCGCCGCAGACAGCCCGCCCGAGCCCGCCCCGATGACGCACAGATCAGCCTTCAGGGTACGGACATCCGCCATCACGCAGGAACCTTCTTCGAAAAGAGTTTCTTGTAGGCAACCGGCAGCAGCGAGACGAGACCCAATGCAATGAAGGCCGGCACAAAGTTTGCGGCCAGCGAGCCGATATCCGGCGTGCCGCCTTCCAGCAGGGTGCCTTTCACCGCCGCGCCGATCCAGGTGTAGGCGAGTGTGCCCGGTATGATGCCGAAGAACGTGGTCAGCAGATAGTCCCGGTATTTCGCACCGAGCAGGCCCGGGGCGATGTTGACCGCGGCAAACGGGAAGATCGGGATGAGGCGCAAGGCGAACATGTAGGAGACCGGGTTTTCCGCAAAACCTGCGCGCATCTTCTCGATGAAGGGTCCGGCCACATCCCGAAGGACCGCGCCGATCGAGGTCTTCGACGCAAAGAAAAGGATCGACGCCCCGATCGTCGCCCCGATCACGGTCGCGGGCGTCCCGATGACCAGTCCGAACAGGAACCCGCCGGCAATGGTCAGCGCGCTGCCCGGAACCATGAAAGTGGTCGCCGCCGCATAGATCAGGATGTAGGCGGCAAACACGATCAGGAAATTCTCCTTCACCATCGCGTCGAGCGACACCGCATTGGCCGACAGCGCGTTCAGCGTCAGGTACTCATGCCATCCCTGCGACAACGCGAGTCCGAGACCAAGGAGGATCACGTAGACCGGCCAGAGCCTTATCCAGAGAGCGGTGGGTTTGGACGTCATTGTTTCACGGTCTTCTTCAGTTTCGCCGCATCGTTTAGCGACCAGTCATACTGGTAGCGCACGATTTTCGGATTGGCGCGGATTTTCGCGGCAAGCTCCGGCTCGGCATATAGGAGCAGGTGCGCGACGGCCTTGTCTTTCGAGCCGCCGAAGTCGGCTTCGAACCAGTTGTAGATCTCCGATACATTGAGCCCCCGGGTCGTCACCGTCACGCCGCGCGGATGGTTCACATAAGCGCGCGCGGCAGCGCCCAGATCCTTCTTCAGGCTCGCCGCCTCCCAGGCCTTGGCGGGAAGGTTGGGGCAGCTGTACGACGCGCAGTTGATCGCGTAGTGCACCTCGGGCGTGCCCCAGGTCTTGCGAAGGATCTTGTGCTCGATGGCGTCCAGCGACACATCGCGGCCCCCCGCCAGCACCTTCACCTCTTTCCAGGGGCCCGTCAGGTAACCATCCTTGATCGACTTCACCGGATAGCGCTCCACGATGTGGCGCACGGTGACAGCGTTGTAGAGGTTCGCCCAGGCCGCGAAGTTCGCATCGGTTTTCGCCGAAAGGTCTGCGTCAGCGAACCGCTCGATATAGGCGTCCAGCGCAGCGCGGTCCTTCTGCGAGGCCGCCAGCCCGGCATAATCCACGCGCGTGATCCCGTCGGAACTGGCTTTGACATATGTTTTGAGGAGGCGGGTCCAGTCGTCATGTTCGGCAGGCACTTGGGTCTCCGCTTGGGGCTTGGGCGCGGTATCCGCCAATCCGGCTGCCGGGAAAAGGCACGCCGCAAGGGCAACAAGGCTCAGGGCAACAGCGCGCATACGGATACTCCGGTTTAGGGGGAATGCAGCTGCCATAGCCGCCGCTTGCCGGCCCTGCATCTCACGAGGCGGTGATTTACCCGGCCCGTGAGGCGAATTTTTGCACCGGTTTCGTCTTGACCATACCTCCGCCCGCCTGTATTGCCCCCGTTTTCCAAGTTCCAAGCCTCAGAGCAGTCCCATGAAACGCACTTTCCAGCCGAGCAACCTCCGCCGCAAGCGCACCCATGGTTTCCGTGAGCGCATGGGCACCAAGAGTGGCCGCAAGGTGCTGGCACGCCGCCGCGCCAAGGGCCGCAAGACCCTGACCGCCTGATCCTTCCCCAGCGGGCCTGACCGGCCTGCCGACCGGGAGGCCGATCATGTCCGGCCCCGAAAACCCAGAAATCCCGGAAACGCGCCGCCTCAAGAAGCGGCGCGAATTCACGTTTGCGCGTGACGGTATCACCGAGCGGCGCAAATCCTTGGTTGTCCAGGCCAGGGCGCGGGCTGGCGAGGCGCCCGGCCCCGAGATCGGCGAAGGCTTCACCGCGACAAAAAAGATCGGCGGCGCCGTCCAGCGCAACCGGGCCAAACGCCGCCTGCGCGAGGCGTCCCGGCGGCTGCTGGCGCGCCATGGCCGTCCGGGTTGGGACTATGTGTTCATCGCCCGCGAGGCGACGCTCGAAGTTGGCTGGTCCCGATTGCTTGACGATATGGAAAGCGCGCTGATAAGCCTCGCCCGCATTTGATGCCCCCTGCGCCTGCAACCGGCGCACACTCCACAGACAACCGGAACTACCCTCATGGAAAAAGAAGAACAGCGCAATTTCCTGCTCGCCATGGCGGCGATGATCGCGTTCGTCTTTCTCTATCAGATATTCGTCATGGAGCCGGCCCAGAAGCGCTACCAGGCCCAGCAGGCGATCGAAGCGGCGCAGCAGCAGACCGCTTCCGTCGATACCGCCGCCGAAGTCGCAGCCGGTCCGAAGCCGATCCCGGAGGCCCTCGCCGCAGCGCCGCGCGTCAAGCTGGACGCCGCCTCCATCGACGGGTCGATCCGCCTGGCCGGCGCCCGCCTCGATGATCTCCAGCTGAAGCAGCACTTCGTCACGGTCGCGAAGACCGAAGAAATCCGCCTGCTGCGGCCTGAAGAATCCGAGTTCGGATATTTCTCGACCTATTACTGGGCTGACGGCAACACCTTGGTCGCCGGGCGCAACTCGCCCTGGACGCAGGTCGGGGAAGGCACCCTCAGTTCCACCACGCCGGTCACCCTCCGGCTCGAGGCGCCGGGCGTTACGATCGACCGCGTCGTATCCGTTGACGAGAATTACCTCTTCACCTTCAGCGACACCGTCACCAACACATCAGACGCCGCCAAGAGCCTGCGTCCGATCGGCTCGATCGAGCGGCAGGGTGACTACAAGAGTTTCCTCAATGCGACCGAGCCCGGCGTGGCAGCAGAGGCCAACGGCCTCGCCCATATGGGCCTGATGGGTGTGATGGACGGCACGCTCCGTCTCAAGAAGTACAAGCCGCTGGTCGAGTCCAAGAAGATCGACGGGGAATCGGCTGACGGCAACTTCACCACCACCACCGGTGGCTGGTGGGGCCTCAGCGACAAATACTGGATGAGCGCGCTCGTCCCCGCGCAGGACGCCGCCTTCACCGCCTCCGTCAACCGCGCGAGCCTGGCCCGCGGCGGCCCGCTTGAAGTGCGCACCGAAGGCACCGCCATTGACCTCGCCCCCGGCGCCAGCGTCACGGTCGATAACCGCATCTTCGCCGGCGCCAAGAAATTCGAGATCCTGCGCGACTACGAACAGAACCAGGGCATTCCGCAACTTGTCGATGCCATCGACTGGGGCTGGGCCTTCTTCCTGACCAAGCCGTTCTTCTATGTCCTGCACTGGCTGCACGGTCATGTCGGCTCGTTCGGCTGGGCGATCCTGGCCTTCACCGTTCTCGTCAAGCTGCCGCTCGTCCCGCTCTACAATGCCAGCTTCAAGTCCATGGCCAAGCTCAAGAAGCTTCAGGAGCCGATGAAGGACATCAACGAACGCTTCGCCGCCGATCCGCAGCGCAAGCAGCAGGAGATGATGAAGCTCTACAAGGAAACCGGCGCCAACCCGATCGGCGGCTGCCTGCCCATCCTCGTGACGATCCCGATCTTCTACGCGCTCTACAAGACGCTCTACGTTACCCTCGACATGCGCCACGAGCCCTTCTGGTACATGAAGGACCTCTCGGCCCCCGATCCCACGGCCATCGGCAACCTGTTCGGCCTCTTGTCCTTCTGGGACGCGGCCGACATTAAGGCCGTCCCGGTTATCGGCATCATCATCGGCATTGGCATCCTGCCCATCCTCTACGGCGCCACCATGGCTGTCCTGCAATCGCTGTCGCCGCCGCCGCCTGACAAGATGCAGGCCCGCATCATCATGGCGCTACCGCTGGTCTTCATGTTCGTGTTCGGAGGATTTGCCGCCGGTCTCGTGCTCTACTGGGTCTGGTCGAACGTGCTCACCTTCATCCAGCAATACACCATCATGCGGATGAACGGCGCCGAGACCGAAGTGGGCAAGTTCGTTGCCAAATACATCGGGCAGCGCAAGGCGCCGGCCAAGTAGTTGGACACGCCCTCCTTCTCCGACGACCAGATCGAAGCCGGCCGCCTGCTCTTTTCAGGCAGCGCCGAATTCGTCATGGGCGTGGTTGACCTTGCAGGTCTTCCGCCTGCGGATCGTCTCGAAGTCTGCTTTGCCGGCCGCTCGAATGTCGGCAAGTCCAGCCTGATCAACGCCCTCGCCGGCCGCGCCAAGCTCGCCCGCGCCTCGACCGAGCCGGGCCGCACCCGCGAGCTCAACTATTTCGACATCGGCGAAGGCCGCCTCTTCCTCGTCGACCTGCCGGGCTTCGGCTACGCGCAGGTCTCGAAAACCCAGGTCGCCGCCTGGACCAAGCTCATCCGCGCCTACCTGCGAGGACGCCCGAGCCTGCGCCGGGTCTTCCTGCTGGTCGATTCCCGCCGCGGCCTGATGGATACCGACACCGAGATCATGGACCTGCTGGACGGGGCCGCCGTCAACTACCAGATCATCCTGACCAAGGTGGACAAGGTTCCGAAGCCCGAAGTCGAGAAGACCGCTGCGGAGGTCGCAGCGAAGCTCAAGAAACGCGGCGCCGCCCACCCGGTCGTGCTGCAAACTTCATCAGAGAAGGGCTGGGGCATCGCCGAGCTTCGCGCCGAGATTGCCGCCTTCCTGCCACCTACCTAGAACGGGCGCGGGAGGAACCGCGCCATGATCCAGATAAGACCCGATGACCTGACCGGTCCGGAAATTGCCGAACTGATCGCCATACACGCCGGCACGATGCTCGCCGCCTCTCCCTCCGAGAGCTGCCATTTCCTCCCCATCGACGGTTTGCGCCAGCCTTCGGTAAGTGTCTGGAGCCTTTGGGAAGAGGGCGCCCTGCTCGGCTGCGGCGCCCTGAAGGACCTTGGCAATGGCACCGGTGAGATCAAGTCCATGCACACCCGCGAAGTCCTGCGGGGCAGGGGTCTCGGCCGCCGGATGCTCGAACACATCCTCGCCGAAGCCCGCCGCCGCAACTATTCGGCCCTCTACCTGGAAACCGGTTCGATGGATGCCTTCATCCCCGCCCGGCGTCTGTATGAGGCCTACGGCTTCGATTATTGCGGGCCTTTCGGTGACTACACCGAGGACCCGCACAGCGTGTTCATGTGCCTTCCGCTCGGCTGATCGGGCATTGCGCGGGGGCCGCGAAACGCTCTAGACACCCGGTCCATGACCGACGCCCAGACTCAGGCCCTGCTGACGGCCCGCACCCTGTCCGAAGCGCTGCCTTACCTGCAGCGTTATGACAACCAGACCATCGTCATCAAGTATGGCGGCCATGCCATGGTCGACCCCGAACTCGCCAAGGCCTTCGCCCGCGATGTGGTCCTGCTGAAACTGCTCGGCATCCATCCCGTCGTTGTGCACGGCGGCGGCCCACAGATCGGCGCGATGCTGGACAAGCTCGCCATCAAGTCCGAGTTCAAGGACGGCCTGCGCGTCACCGATGACGCGACCATGGAAGTCGTCGAGATGGTCCTCTCCGGCCCGATCAACAAATCCATCGTGCGCGCCATCAACGCCGCCGGCGGCAAGGCGGTCGGCCTCTCCGGCGCCGACGGCAACCTGATCCGCGCCCGCAAGGCCACCAAGACGACCAAGGATCCCGACAGCAATATCGAGAGCATCGTTGACCTCGGCTATGTCGGCGAGCCCGAACATGTCGATATCGCCGTGCTCAAGGCCCTGCGCGACGCCGATGACGACCTGATCCCGGTTGTCGCCCCTGTCGGAATCGGCGAGGACGGCGCCCGTTACAACATCAATGCCGACACCGCCGCCGGCGCCGTGGCAGCCGCCCTCGGCGCCAGCCGCCTGCTACTGCTGACGGATGTCGCCGGCGTCCTCGACAAGCAGAAGAATCTTATCCGTGAAATCAAGGTCAAGGACATTCCGGGCCTGATCGCCGATGGCACAGCTGCTGGCGGCATGATTCCAAAACTTGAAACGGCAGCACATTCCGTGATTCATGGCGTCGGGGCGGCAGTCATCCTCGATGGACGTGCGCCGCACGCCCTGCTCATGGAGCTTTTCACCGAACATGGCGCTGGAACGCTTGTTTCTTAGGATCGCCGCGCTGGCGATTGCCGCCGTCACGGCGCTGGCCCTGCCGGCGCGTGCGCAGGCTGGCGACGGCTGGGAGTTGTGCAACCGCACCAGCTACATCATCGAGGCCGCAGTCGGCCGCACCCAGGGCACCGGCGTGTCGGTCGATGGCTGGACCAAGCTTCCCCCCGGCACCTGCAAGACCGCGCTGCCCGGCCCGCTGACGCCTGGCACCCACTATCTCTATGGCCGCGGCTCCACCGCCCACCAGGGAGGCGGGCGTGAATGGGGCGGGCGCCACGAACTCTGCGTCGACCCGACCGGCGGCTTCTCGCTGGAAAGCCCGCCCGATTGTGCCGCCATGGGCCTCGAGTCCCAGGGTTTCCGCCCGATCAATATCGCCCGCGCCGACAAATGGACCAACAACTTCACCGAAATCGAGAACTGGACGCTCGACAACGCCCGCAATGCCGGCCTGCAGCGCCTGCTGGACGAGGCCGGCATCGTCTCCGGCAATATAGACGGCTTCATCGGCGGGCGCACCCGCGCCGCCATAAACGACTTCCTGAAGGTCAAAGGCCTGCCGGCCGACACGTCCGATGCGGACCTGATCGACTTTCTCGAACAGGCCGCCGAGGAGCGCAGCCGCGCCGTCGGCTTCACGCTCTGCAACCGCACCAAAAACCGCATCTGGAGCGCGATTGCCCGCCGCGCCACCGAAGGCTGGGAAAGCCGCGGCTGGTGGCGCATCGAAGCCGGTGGCTGCGCCCGCGTCGTCGACCGTCCGCTGCGCGGCTCGGAACACTTTGTCTATGCCGAAATGGAAGAGCCGACCGGCCTGCGCACCTTGTCGCGCGCGTCCGAAGCCTTCTGTGTCGGCCGTGCCAAGTTCGCCATTTCCGGCCGTGAAAACTGCGAGGACGGCTCCTACCGCAAGGCCCTCTTCGCGCGCACGCCGGCGCCGACCGAGCGCAAGCTGGTGTTCGAATTCTTCGAACGCGATTTCACCGATGCGAAGCAGGATGACGATTAACCCGCCGCCTGCGCCGAAGCTGGAACACGTCACCGATTGGGTGTTCGACCTCGACAATACGCTCTATCCGGCCGAGTGCGATCTCTTCGCCGAAATCGACACGCGGATGACCGATTTCGTCGCGCGCCTCACCGGCCTCGAGCGCCCTGAGGCCCGCAAGCTCCAGAAACATTATTACGCGACCTATGGCACGACGCTCTCCGGACTGATGGCCGAGCACGGCCTCGATCCCGCTGAGTTCCTGCACTACGTGCACGAGATCGACCTCTCGCCGCTGCCGGACCTGCCGCACCTGCGCGCCGCCATCGCCGCACTGCCCGGGCGCAGGTTCATCTACACCAACGGACCCCGCCGCCATGCCGAGCGCGTCATCGAGAAGATGGGGCTCGCGCACCTCTTCAATGACAGCTTCGGCATCGAGGAAAGCGCCTACACGCCGAAGCCCCATCTGCCCGCCTACCAATCGTTCTGCCGCATCCACAAGGTCGAGCCGCAAGGCGCCGCCTTCTTCGAGGATCTTGCCCGCAATCTGCTGCCCGCTAAATCCTTGGGCTTCACGACCGTGCTCGTTCAATCCGCCAAGGACTGGAGCCACGAACCCATCGAAGCGCGCCCGGCCGGAGCAGGGGATGTGTTCGGGGGTGACGGGAACGGGCACATCGACTACATCACCGGCGACCTCGCGGGCTTCCTTGACCAGGCTGTTCCGCGCCTGACTGACAAACTGAAAGACTGAGCCCATGCCTGAAGCCCTTGCCCGTGTGATCGATGCCGCCTGGGAGGCCCGTGACACGCTGTCCACCGAGACCACCGGCGAAGTGCGCGACGCCGTCGAGGCCGCCATCAGCCTGCTCGATTCCGGCGAGGCCCGCGTCGCCACGAAAGAGGCCAACGGCCTCTGGACGGTGCACCAATGGCTCAAGAAATCCGTGCTGCTCTCGTTCCGTCTCAACGCCAACGGCGCGATCTCCGGCACGCCCGGCGGCGGCAACTGGTGGGACAAGGTGCCGTCGAAGTTCGAAGGCTGGGGCGCGAAGGAATTCAAGGAAGCCGGCTTCCGCGCCGTGCCGCCGTGCGCCGTGCGCCGCGGCGCCTACATCGCGAAGAACGCCGTGCTGATGCCGTCCTATGTCAATATCGGCGCCCATGTCGGTGAAGGCACGATGATCGACACCTGGGCCTCGGTCGGCTCCTGCGCGCAGGTCGGCAAGAACTGCCACATCTCCGCCGGCACCGGCATCGGCGGCGTGCTTGAGCCCCTGCAGGCCAACCCCACCATCATCGAGGACAACTGCTTCATCGGCGCCCGCTCCGAAGTCGTCGAGGGCGTCGTCGTCGGCGAAGGCTCGGTCCTCGCCATGGGCGTCTTCATCACCCAGTCCACCAAGATCGTGAACCGCCAGACCGGCGAGATCATCTACGGCCACGTCCCGCCTTTCTCGGTCATCGTGCCCGGCACGCTGCCCGATCCCAAGGGTGGCCCTTCGCTCGCCTGCGCCGTGATCGTGAAAACGGTCGACGCGAAGACCCGCGAGAAAACCGCGGTCAACGAACTGCTGCGCGACTAGACGCAGACGAAATGCGGCCGCTGATGTCAGCGGCCTTACCCCAATGGAGGCTTTCATGGCCGACGATCCGACATCCGAACCCATCAAGGGTCCCGCATCCTACTTCCCGTCGATCGAGAAGACCTATGGCAAGAAGATGAGCCACTGGTTCGACCTCGTCGCCGCCCGTAAGGGCGCGAAACATGCCGAGATCGTCAACTGGCTGAAGAACGAGCACAAGCTCGGCCACGGCCACGCCAACGCCATCGTCGCCCACGTCAAGGCGGCCAGCAAGGGCTGAGAGGGGCGGGGGCTCTGCGATGGGCATCGAGATTCTCGACAGCGTCAACGACCCCGGCACGCCCGGCAAGTCTGGCGATGACCGGTACGGCTTCGACGCCGCCGGCGGCCGGGCCTGGGTCATTGACGGGGCCACAGATGCCACGGACCTCAAACCCTTCCCGAACGCCGAAAGCGGCGCCGCATGGCTCGCTGAAACCGTCTCGGCGCGCCTGATGTCCGGCCCCGGGGCCGGCGAAGGCGCCTGCGCCTATTTCGACCGTGTACTGACAGATGTCCGCGCCGAGGCGGAGCGCACGTCACAGGTCGCTCTGGGCAGCCTGCCCGGTGAAGCGATGCCGGTCGCCTCCGCCATGTGGCTGCGCCGCGATGGGGACGCCTGCGAATTCGTCTGGGCGGGCGATTGCTTTGCCATCGCCGGCAGCGGTACGGGCGAGGCCCGGCTGATCGGCACGCAGGAGAAGGCCGATGCCGAAACGCACGATACCGCGCGCATGCTCTCCCTGTCGCAAGCGGAGAGATGGGCCATCCTGCAGGCCCAGCGCCGCGGAGCCAATGCTCCGGAGCGCGGCCTGATCACGCTTTATCCGGCCGCCGCTGCGCATCTCAGCACGCTGCGCCTCACCTTGCCGCCCGGCACGACTGTGCTGCTGATGACCGACGGCTTTTTCCGCTTCGTCGAGCCCTACGCCCTCGACACGCCGTCCAGCCTCCTCACCCGCGTGATCAGGGACGGCCTCGCCGCCTCGATCAACACCTTGCGCCAACACGAGACAGCCCCGCACAGTGTCCGCCTCAAGAACCGCGACGATGCCGCGGCCATCTTGCTGCGCACGTAGCGTCCGCGTCAGGTATTCAGTGTAAAGACGGTATTCAGGTCGAGTGCAGTCCAGGGAAGCTCGGCAAAATCCGTGATCCGGCGCGGCACATAGCCGAGGCCTTTGAGAAACTCCGTCAGCTCCTCCTTGCCGATCCCGAAGCGGCCCTCGCGGTTGTCGATCTCGCACACGATCGCCGGCCGGTGCTTCCGCAGCGTCTCGGTCGCGCCGCGCAGCACGTCCAGCTCGCCGCCCTCCACATCGATCTTGATCAGCGAAACCGGCGGGCAATCGATATGCGCCATGATCTCGTCCAGCGAGAACAGCGGCACCAGTTCCCGCTGGATCTTGAACCGCGTCGCAAGGTCGGTCTCGTCGCCGATATGGGCGAGCCCGCTGCCGACCTTGCTCTTGGACTTGATCGGCACCTTCAGTTCGACCAGCCGGTCAGCCCCCGCCTTCGGCGCGCCCAGCGCAAACGGAAACAGCATGATGTTGGCCTTGCGCCGCACATACGCCGTCACGCTCAGCACCGTCCGGGGCATCGTCTGCGGCTCGAACGCAATCACCAGCCCGCCCTTCGACAACTCGTGCAGCCGCCGCGTGAAGTCGCCGACATTGGCGCCTACATCGATCGTCGTGCTGCCCGCGGGAATCAGCGACTGCAGCATGCCTAGCTCGGCCTGGTTGCCATTCATCAGCGCCTTCACCGGCAGGACAATCGCCTTGAACAGTTTCTCGGCAGCCGTCTTGCGTCCGCCGATGACGATCGTGTCGCCTGTGCCAAGCATGCCGGGTAATCCTTAGAAAGCCGCGAACTCCTCCCTCAGCCGTTGCCGAAATGCAACCGGCATGTTCATCCGCCCGCCCGCCCAGCCAGTTCGCCGCAGGCCGCCAGCAGCCGCGCAATATCCGCTTCCCGCGAAAGCCGGTGCTCGCCGTCCTTGATCAGCGTCAGCACCACGTCCAGCGAAGTCAGGCTCGCCGCCAGCGCCAGCGCATGGCCCCAGGGCACGTCCGGGTCCTGCATGCCCTGCAGGATACGCACCGGCCCCTCGAACGCAATCGGCGCATCCAGGATCGACCATTGCCGCCCATCCTCGATCAGCGCCCGCGTGATCGGATACGGCGCGCCATAGCCCGACGGCCGCAGCGTGAAGCCTTGGTCCAGAATCTCCGCCTGTTGCTCCGGGGAAAACTCCGGCCACATCAGCGTTTCGGTAAAGTCCGGCGCCGGCGCAATCAGCATCAGTCCCCGCACCCGCTCCGGCCGCGCCATCGCCGCCAGCAGCGCCATCCAGCCGCCCATGCTGGAGCCGACCAGCACCAGCGGGCCCTCCGTCTGCGCATCAATGGCCGCCAGCGCGTCGGCGCGCCAGGCGCTGATCGTGCCGTCCTCGAAGGCGCCGCCCGATTGCCCGTGTCCGGAATAATCGAACAGCAGCGTACCGTGCCCGGCCTCCCGCGCCCAGGCCTCCACCGCCTGCGCCTTGCCGCCGCTCATGTCGGACTTGAACCCGCACAGCCACACGAACGTCACCCCGCCCGCCGGCGCAGCGGCGCGGCGGAACGCGATCCGGCGTCCCTCGGGGGAAGTGAAAGATTCCGTTGTCATGTAGGTTGCCTTCCGCCATCTCTCTCGCCTGTCAAGCGAGTAGGGCGGGCCGCGTATTGGGCGAGTTACCAGAACTGAAGGGGAAGACGATCCTGCAGGTCGCGCCGGAGCTGTCGGCCGGCGGCGTGGAGCGCACGGTCCTCGAAGTCACCGAAGCCATTGTCGAAGCTGGCGGCCGCGCGCTGCTCGCCAGCAAGGGCGGCCGCCTCGAGGAAGAATTCGCCCGCCTTGGCGGCGAACTCATCCGCATGGATGCCAACAGCCGCAACCCGGTCACGATCAAGGTCAACGAAGGCCGGCTGCGCCAGATCATCCGCGAGCAGAAAGTCGACCTCGTCCACGCCCGCTCCCGTGCCCCGGCCTGGAGCGCCTGGGCGGCGGCCAAAGCCGAAGGCGTGCCCTTCGTCACCACCTATCACGGCGCCTATTCCGGCACGTCGGGCCTCAAGCGGGCTTACAATTCCGTCATGGCGAAGGGCGATCTGGTCATCGCCAATTCCGAATGGATCGCCGCCCATATCGCCGAAGTGCACGGGATTGATCCCGCCCGCATCGTCACCATCCCACGCGGGGTGGATCTCGATGCGTTTGATCCCGCCGCCGTCGCCCCGGCCCGGGTCGAGGCCCTGCGCAAGGCCTGGGGCCTCGAAGGCGACACCCGCCTCGTGCTTCTGCTGCCGGGCCGCCTGACCAGCTGGAAAGGGCAGGGCCTCGCCCTCGAAGCCCTCGGCCTCCTGGCGCCGGAAGAGCGCGCCGGTCTCATGCTCGTCCTTGCCGGAGACGCCCAGGGCCGCGACAGCTACGTCTCCGACCTCGAACATCAGATCACCCGCCTCGGCCTCACCGGCCAGGCCCAGATCGTGCCCCACGTCACCGACATGCCGGCCGCCTACCTCGCCGCCGGACTTGTCCTGGCCCCCTCCACACGGCCCGAAGCCTTCGGCCGGGTCGCTGCCGAAGCCTCCGCGATGGCCCGACCGGTGATCGTGGCCGACCATGGCGGCGCCCGCGAAACGGTCATCGAATACGAAACCGGCACCCGCGCCGAACCCGGCAGCGCGCCGGCCCTCGCAGGCGCGATAAGGGCCATGCTGTCGGTCGGTCCGGCCTCGCGCGCCTCCATGGGACGGCAGGGCCGGGACCACATCATCCGCCACTTCTCGAAAAGAGGGCTTCAGGCGGCGACGCTCAGCGTCTATAAGCGCCTGTTGGAGTAGGGGAATTCGAGGACTTGAACACGGCGCGGGCCAAAACCGCCAGTCCGGCAAACCCGGGCGCAAAGGCAAAGGACGTGCTGGTCATCAAGCTCAGCGCCCTCGGAGACTTTGTGCTTGCGTTGGGCGCCATGCGGGCGGTTCGCGAGTTCCACCCCTCCGCCCGTATCACGCTGCTGACGACGCCGCCGTTCGAGGACTTCGCCAAGGTCTGCCCGTATGTGGACGCCGTCGAGACCGACGGCCGCCCCGAGGGCCTGAAGCCAACCGCCGCGTTGATCCAGCGCATCCGCAAGGCGAAGTACGACATCATCTACGACTTCCAGACCAGCGGCCGCACCAAGAACTACTTCACCGCCCTGCAGCGCGGCGGCAAGCCGCCGCTCTGGTCCGGCCACCACGAGAAGGCCGCCTTCTTTCACGACAACCCGGCCCGCGGCGGCATGCATTCGATCGACCGGCTGGCCGAACAGCTTGAGGTCGCGGGCGTTGCGCCTTCCGGCCGTTGGCTTGGACGCAGCGCGCCCTTCCCGGACCTCGGCTGGGTGCGCCCCAAGCTCGGCAACACGCCGCGCCTGAACCCCGCCTACTTCAATCTGACGCCGCCCTACATGCTGCTGATCCCCGGCGCCTCGGAGCACCGCGAGGCCAAGCGCTGGCCGGTAGAGAACTATGCCGCCCTCGCCAAACGCATCGCCGACGCCGGCATCCAGCCCGCGATCATCGGCGGCACCGCCGAAGGCCAGATCGCCCAGGAAATCGTCAAGCGCGAGCCGCGCGTGAAAAGCCTTGTGACGCGTACGGACCTTTTCCAGATCGTCACGCTCGCCGAAACCGCCGTCTTCGTCGTCGGCAACGATACCGGCCCGATGCACATGGCCACGCTCGCCGGCGCGCCCGGCATCGCCCTCTTCGCCACCACAGAAAGCGATCCCGACCATTCCGCCCCGCGCGGCCCCAAACCAGTCATCGTCAACGCCGCGCCAACCTTGCAGGAACTCTCCGTCGACGACGTCTGGCAATCCGTCCGCGCGCTCGGCGTGCTGAAATAGAGACGCCCCGTGTCGCAGGATTTTGATTTCCAGATTGGCAGCTGGCGCGTCACGCACCGGCGTCTGCGCGAACGCCTCGTCGGCTCAACCGACTTGGAAATCTTCACCGGCACCAGCACCATGCGCCCGGTCCTCGGCGGCTCGGGCAACATCGAGGACAACATCCTTCACATCTCGACCGGCACCTACCGCGCCTCGCCATCCGGTCGTTCGATCCTGCCCTGAAGACCTGGGCCATCTGGTGGCTCGATCACCGCAATCCCCACGCGCTGGATGTACCCGTCATCGGACGCTTCGTGTACGGCGTCGGCACTTTCACGGCGGTGGATACGTCCGGCGCCCGGCCCGTCCATGTCCGCTTTCTCTGGCTGAAGACCGACACGTCCACACCGCGCTGGGAGCAGGCCATGTCCATTGATGGCGGCGAAACCTGGGACACCAACTGGACCATGGATTTCGAGCGCGCGTCTGCCGACGCTTGAAAGCCTAGCTCCCGCAGTTCCAGCATTCCTCCGTCTGCCCCATCGAGCCGATTGGCGGGCCGGGAGGCGCCAGCAGGGCGGGCAGGGGCTTCGCGAGTTGCACCTCCTCACCCGCCAGATGCCGGGTGATCCGCGCACTCAGCGCCGCCAGGTGCGCCCGGTCTGTCTCGCTCTGGCCTCTGCGCTTCTTGCCGAAGCCTTCCTTAAGCGCGGCCAGCTTCGCGTCCGCCACCGCCGAGACCTCCGCCGTAGACCCTTCCGCCCGTGCCAGCGCCATCAGCTCGGATACGAACCGCGCCTGCACCACCCGCGCCAGCGGGGCGAGCCTTGCGTCCGCCTCCGGCGCAAACACTGCCGCGTCGATCTCGTCGAGAATCGCGCGAAGGCTCAGCGCGCCCGGCACGCGTTGCTCGTACGCCGCCACGCGGCCTGCCCGTGACGGCTCCAGGATCGCCGACAGCGTCAGCCCGGCCGCAATGTCCGCCGCCCCCGCCAGGTCAAACACCGGACCCGTCCGGCCCGGGAACACTTCCAGCAATTCGCCGCCGCCCGCATAACCGACATCGCCGGGCGTCAGCTGGTTGAGCAGCGCGTCCGGCAGGTCCAGCGCCGCCGGGTCCAGCGTACGCGTCAGCGCGGCCAGCGCGCGCCGTTGCTCGGCTGCAGGCACCGGCGCCGCCGCCGCGTCGCCATCCCCGGTCAGGGCATAGCGGAAATCCAGCCCGCCGATGAACTTCGCCGCCGCCTCGATCTGGTAGCGGTGATAGAGATAGATCGGCACGATCACCGCGTTGAGGTCGGAGGTCGGCCGCCCCGCCGCCAGCGCGCCCGGCCCGAAATTGTCCAGCGCAATTCGCCGCACCGCCATCACCTCGTCCAGCGCGGCGACCGGGTCTGCCCCGTTGTCCCACACCGAGGCATAAGGGTGCGCGGTCTCCACGCTGCGCGCATGATCGTCCGAGACGAACCTGAGGCCCGAGCCGTAAGCCTGCGCCACCATCGCATCCAGCGCCGCACGGTCATCGCCGCCTTCCGGAAACTCCGTATACAGCCATTTGATCGTGAACAGGTCCCAGGCCCCGAGGCCGACGCCGTAGGCCTGCGAGAAATCCAGCGACCCATCCGCCGCCGGCCTCACCCAGGGCGCCGGATAGTCCATCACCGAGGCGCGCCCGTTGCCGCTTGCGGCAAAATTGTGCGCGATCCCCAGCGTATGGCCCACCTCGTGCGCCGACAGCTGCCGGATGCGCGCCAGCGATATCTCGATCGGATCATCCGCCGCGCCGGTCCCCGTCTTCGCCGCCCCGGCGAGCCCTTCGAAGATCATCCGGTCCTGGCGCACGCGCTGCGAGCCGAGGATGACGTTCGCCTTCAGGATTTCGCCCGTGCGCGGGTCGGTCACGCTCTGCCCGTAGGACCAGCCCCGCGTCTGCCGGTGCACCCAGTTGATCACGTTGTAGCGCACGTCCAGCGGATGCGCGTCTTCCGGCAGGACCTCCACGCGGTAGGCATCCTTGAACCCCGCCGCCTCGAACCCGGCCGCCCACCAGCCCGCGCCTTCGATCAGCGCGTCGCGGATCTCTGCCGGCGCGCCATTGTCGACATAGAACACGATCGGCTTCTTCACCGGGCTGACCGCCGCCGAAGGATCGGTCTTCTCCAGCCGGAAGCGCTGCGACAGGCGCGTCACGATCGGGTCGCCCAGCGGCGCCGAAAAATCATGGAAGCCGAGCCCGATATTGGCCGTACGCTGATCAAATGCCCGCGGCGCATACCCGTCATCCGGCAGCCGCACGAAGGAATGATGCAGCACCAGCGTCACCGCCCGCGCGTCCGCCGCCGCCGCCCGCGTCTCGCCGTTCGGCTTCGAGGTCTCGAACGTCAGGAACGCGTCGATCTCCGCATTATCCGGAAAGGACAGCACGCTGGCCGGATCCGGCATCGACCGGTCCGCCGCCAGGCTGTAGCCGCCCGCGCCCTCGCCGTGCGCCAGCGCGGGCGCCAGGTCCGCCGCGTCCCGCGTCAGGAACCCCGTCAGATCGACCAGCACCCGCCCGTCCGCCGCCGTCGCCGCAATCTCTCCCGACCAGAGGAACGACGGCGCAAAGCTCTGCTGCACGGATTTCGCCTCCGCCGCCCGGCCGGACGTCGCCCGGTAGCGCCAGTTCTCCTGCTCGGCCACCACCTTGCCGCCGATCTGCCGCAGCCGCACGATCTCGCCCGAGGACGCACTCCCCCGGTCCAGCCCGACCGGGTTCGACCCCAGCCCCGCCGTCAGCCCGGTCGAATAGATGAACCGCACGTTGACGCCGTCCGCCCCGGGGGCGGGCAGGGCGGCAAACACCTGCGCGCTCTCCTTGTCGACATACAGGTCTAGGAAGCCCGGCTTCGCCTCCAGCCCCGCCACGCGCGCCTCCAGTGTCTTCGCCTTGGCGTCCCCCTGGGCCAGCGCCGGCCCGCACGCCAGAACGGCCAAAGCGGCAAGAATCGCGAAAAATCTCATGGCAGGCCCCCGGATGCACAGTCTCCGCCCCACTAAACGGGATCATGCGCCCAAGGGCAACGCGCCCCGGCGAAGTTTGCCAGTTGCGTCTTTCCCCGCCCCGGGCCAGAGCAACCCGCCTTGAAGATGCCCGCAAACACAGGCATATTCCCGCCTCGTTCAACAATCCCGGAAGGAGTTTTCCAATAGCTCGCAGACCAGAAGCCGATGCGCCCGTCAAAAAACAGGTCGGGCCACGTATCAATGACGAGATCCGCGCCGCCCGCGTGCTGCTGATCGACGAAAAAGGTGAGAAGCAGGGCGTCATGCCGCTGGCTGCCGCGCTGGACGCGGCCCGCGAAGCCTCGCTCGACCTTGTGGAAGTTTCCGGCGACCAGGAAGTTCCGGTCGTCAAGTTGCTCGATTACGGCAAGCTGCGCTTTGAAGAGCGCAAGAAGAAGGCCGCCGCCCGGAAGAAGCAGAAATCCTCCGAGCTGAAAGAGATCAAGATCCGGCCGAACATCGACACGCACGACTACGAAGTGAAGTCGCGCGCCATCCACCGCTTCTTCGAGGACGGCGACAAGGTGAAGATCACCCTGCGCTTCCGCGGCCGCGAGATGGCCCACCAGCATCTCGGCATGGAACTGCTCGAGAAGATGAAGCAGGACTTCGCCGAAGCCGCTAAGGTCGAGCTCGAGCCCAAGCTCGAAGGCAAGCAGATGACCATGGTCCTCGCCCCACGCTGAAGCGGCTGCGCTGGACCCTGTCTGCAAAAAAGCCCCGGTCTTTCGGCCGGGGCTTTTCGCATTTCAGGCTAACGCAGGCACCGGCCTAGCTGACCCGGATATTGTTGATCACCGAGCTGACGCCCGGCGCAGCCCAGGCCGTGTTTCCGGCAATCTGCCGCTCGGACCAGTTGTTCACCTTGCCGGTCAGCGTCACCTTGCCGTTCGCGGCGGTGACATCGACATGCTCGGGCTTGAACCAGGACCGCGTCAGCGCGCCCATGATGTCTGCCTTGATGTCGCCGGCGTTCGGCCGCGGCTTGATCGCGACATTGTTCGACACGCCTGTCACGCCCCAGAGTGAACGCACGGAGTCGGCGGCGGCGTCCTTCTGGAAGTGCCAGCCGACGTCGCCGGTCAGGGTCATCCATCCGTCATTGACGGTCACCTTGACGGCGTCCTTGGGCACCGAGGTATCCCAGGCGAGGCGGTGCAGCGCGGCTTCGGTAATCTCCGCATCGCCGTGCTTCACGTCGAACGGAAGTTTGACCTCGATTTCTTCCGCGACGCCCCTGACATCCTTGACGCGCAGCGCTGCGGTTTCGGCGGCATGTTTTTCGGAATAGGAGCCGACATTGCCAGTCAACGTGATGACGCCGTCGCTGGCGGTGACGCCGATATGGGCCGAGTTGACGCTGGGCTCCCAGTTCAGTTCGTCGAGAACCGATTGCTTCAGTTGCAGGTCGTTGGACATCTCTGTCTCCTTTAAGCACATGCGGCGGGGTCCGTGCGGGGGCAGGGAACCGAGGGGGCCGCGCGCCGGTCCCGCTGCGCACCAGCGCCCCTCGGCGCGGCGCCGGTAGCCTCGGAAAGTACGCGAGGCGCACGGCCTTGGCGGGGTTTCCCGGCGCGCCTGGAAGCACCAACTGAGTTGGGGCTTTGACAAACGGGTCCTTATTCACAACAGCCACGGCAAATGATGTGACCGATGGAGACTGCCCGATGGCGCCTGCCAGGTCGTATCTGCCGGTATGGCATGAACGCCACCTCCGGATGGCCGTCGAAGGCGCCGGCGTCGCGCTCTGGGCCTGGAATGTCGATATCGACCAGTTGAGGCTCGACCAGCGCTCCTATGATCTCTGGGGCGTGCCGAACACGACCGAAGTCACCTTCGAGGATCTCTCCGCCCATATCCACCCGGCCGACCGCGACCGCGTGCGCGCCGCCTTCGCCGCCACCCGCGCGGTCATGGGCCAGTACGAAATCGATTTCCGCATCATGATCGGTGAGGAAGTCCGCTGGGTCTCGGCCCGGGGGCAGGGCGAAGACGAAGGCATGCTGGACCGCACGATGTTCGGCATCTTCCTCGATGTCACCGGCCGCAAGCAGGCCGAGGAAAGCAACGAACTGCTGGCCGGCGAGATGAGCCAACGGGTCAAGAAACTGCTCGCCATCGCCTCCGGCCTCACCACGATCACCTCACGCTCTGCCTCCTCGACCGAGGACATGGCCCGCCAGCTGACCAACCGGCTCACCGCGCTTGGCCGCGCGCACGATCTCGTCCGCCCGCTGCCGGGCGAGGGCAAGAAGGATGCGCTGCTCGGAGACCTGATCTCGGTCCTGCTCGCGCCCTATGACGATCCCGGCGCCTTCAGCGGCCGCATCCGCGTCTCCGTTCCGCGCATGGCTGTGGGGGAGGCCGCCGCCACCACGCTGGCGCTCGTCATCCATGAACTCGCCACCAACGCGCTGAAATACGGCGCGCTCTCCACCGGCGAGGGCACGCTGGACGTCTCCTCCTCCAGCCATCAAGACGAGGTCGTCGTCGTCTGGACCGAACGCGGCGGCCCGCCGGTCGAAAGCCCCACGGGGCAGGGCGGCTTCGGCAGCAAGCTGATCAACCGCGCCATGTCCGCCCAGCTCGGCGGCACCCTCACCTGCGACTGGGCCCAAGACGGCGTCATCGTCACCCTCAAGATGGACCGCAAAAGCCTCGAGGTCTGAGGGCGGCAGGGTCGCGGCTCGCCTGCCGGGCGAAAACCGTCCACACATCTCGGCCGGACTTCTGGACGGTTTCTGGACGGGGCCGGGTGGGGGCTGGGCCGGGCGCCGGGCGGAACTTGTGCGCAGGTTCGCGCGCGCCCCCTTGATTCCGCCGCGCGCCTCCGTCATAAGCCGCCTCTTGCCGGACTCCGGGGCGACGGCATTGCCCCCAGGACGCGCATTTTGGGCCGCCAGACCTGGTGTGAGCTCTACAGTTTGAGGAGAAAAACATGCCGAAGATGAAGACCAAGAAGGCCGCTGCAAAGCGGTTCAAGATCACCGCGACAGGCAAGCTGAAGCATGGTGTGGCCGGCAAACGCCACCGCCTGATCAGCCACAACTCGAAATATATCCGTCAGAACCGCGGCACGTCCGTCGGCGCGAAGGCGGACGAAGCCCGCGTCAAGAAGTACCTGCCGTACGGCCTGTAACTTCCAAACCCTTGATCTTGAACACGAATTGACAGGAGGCAACCATGCCCCGTTCCCGCGCCAAAGTACCCGCCCACGCCCGCCACAAGAAGATCCTGAAGCAGGCCAAGGGCTTCCGCAACCGCCGCAAGAATACCTTCTCCAACGCCGTCGCCGCCGTCTGGAAAGCCGGCGAATACGCCTACGTTGGCCGCAAGGTCAAAAAGCGCCAGTTCCGCTCCCTCTGGATTCAGCGCATCAACGCCGCCGTCCGGATCCATGATGAAGAGCTGACCTATTCCAGCTTCATCAATGGTCTGACCAAGGCCGGCATTGAAGTTGACCGCAAGGTCATGGCCGATCTCGCCGTGCGCGAGCCCGAGGCTTTCGGCGCGCTTGTCGCCCAAGCCAAATCCGCCCTCGCTTAAGGAAATCGACAGATGAGCAAGTCCCCCAGCAGCGTTCTCCACCCGAGCAAGAAGCCGCGCGTCAAGCGCCGGAACTCCAAGTGGACCGCCAACCTGAGCAAGCGCGCCAATATCGGCATTTTTGGCAACACCAAGAAAGCCCGCAACGCCCGCAAGAAAGCCGCGCGCGCGTAATCTGCCCGCGCCGTCTGGCCCTGCGCCAGCGACTGAATTAAGCCTCCCGCTGACCCTCGTGTCACGGGAGGCTTTTTTCATGGGCGTATCGAAGCTGAGCGCAGCATTGCGGATCGGCCTGGGCGTCAGCCTGGTCGTGTTCGTGCTCGCGGCCGGTTTCCTGCAGCGCTCGCCGTGGATCCTGCCGTTTCTGGGCGCCGGGTTCACCGCCGCCTACCTGTTCGGCCAGCTGCGCCTGTGGCGGGTGGCGCGCAATTCCGGAAAGCTGAAACGCTACTGGCTGCAGCTTCCGGCCGACTTTGCGGTGCAGCTGGTCCTCGTCTCGGTCCTGTATCTCGTCGGCTTCGGCCTCCACGCGCTCACCAGCGGCGAAGCAGATGCCGCGCCGTTCGCGCCCGGAGACGCGATCTGGCCGCTCGCGATCGGCGCGGTTGCGTCGATCCTCGGCGTGTACGTCGACCGGATCGAAGGGAAGCCCTCAAGCTATTTTCCGGCCTGGATGAGCGGCAAGGACAATGCGCCGGGTGAGCGTTCCGGGGACGACATCCGCCTCCTGCCGGAGCCGGTAACCCTGCAATCCTTCTTCACCGCGCCGGCGGACACCGTGTCGGCCACGGAGCACGAGGCGGCGGCCTGGGCGGACGCCTATTCGGCGCTCACCGAAGGCCTCAGCGAGGACGATATCACCCGCGCCGAAGCACGCCTCGGCCGGGCGCTGCCGGACCTGCTGATCGCGCTCTACCGCCAGCAGAATGGCGGCTCGGTGGCAGGCCTCTGCATTCCGCTGCCGGGGCATGCCGCGCCGACCCGCTACGACGAGGTCATCCTGCCCTTCGGCGGCTATAACGACCTCGTGCCGGCCGAGAGCCTGCGCACCGTCTGGGACACCGTCACCGACTATGCCGATCCGGCCAGCCCCGAGGATGCCGCCCAGTTCCCGGATGGCGCTAAGGCGATGATCGTGCTCGCCCAATGGTACCGGGAAACCCTGTTCCTGGACTATAACCAGCCCGGCGCCCCGCGGGTCGGCTATACCGATTTCGACCGTTATGACCTCCACGGAAACCGCGACGCCATCACATGGTGGAAGGACTTTGAGACTTTCTTTGCCGCCTTGCGCCATTACGAGCCGGCCTAGAGCCCGATTCTAGCGGGTTGGCGCGGGCACAAGAGGCCGCTAAACAGCGCGCTGGTTTTCCGGAAGGGTCTTCACTTGTCCGACATTACATCCATCGAGCAGGAAGCGCTGGCCGCCGTTCAGGCCGCCGCCAGCCTTGACGCCCTGGACGCGGTACGCGTCGCCGAACTCGGCAAGAAGGGCCGGGTCTCCGGCCTGATGGGCACGCTCGGCGCGATGGCGCCCGAAGAGCGCAAGGAAAAGGGCCCGGCGCTCAATGCGCTGAAGGTGCGGATTGAAGACGCCGTGCGCGCGCGCAAGGGCGCCCTCGAAGCGGTTGCGCTGGAAGCCCAGCTGGTGCGCGAGAAGGTGGACCTGACCTTGCCTGCGGCCCCGCTGGCCGGGGAAGGGGCGCTGCATCCGGTGATGCAGGTGTTCGAGGAAATCGCCGCGATCTTCGGCGACATGGGCTTCCGCGTGGCCGAAGGCCCGGACATCGAGGACGACTGGCACAACTTCACGGCGCTGAACTTCCCCGAAGGCCACCCGGCGCGCGAGACGCATGACACCTTCTTCCTGAAGCCGGGCGACAACGCGCTGCCGAAAGTGCTCCGTACCCATACGAGTCCGGTTCAGGTGCGCACCATGATGAGCGAGAAGCCGCCGATCCGAATCCTCGTGCCGGGCCGCGTGTTCCGCAATGACTGGGACGCGACCCACACGCCGATGTTCCATCAGGTGGAAGGCCTCGTCATCGAGGAAGGCATCCACATGGGCCACCTGAAAGGTTGCCTCGTCGATTTCGTGAAGGCCTTCTTCGAGGTCGACAATGTGACGGCACGTTTCCGGCCGCACTTCTTTCCGTTCACGGAGCCTTCGGCCGAGATGGACGTGCAATGCCAGCGCTCCGGCGGCGTTGTCGAAATCGGCAAGGGCACCGAC
>CAMDAC010000001.1 GCA_945888325.1 Candidatus Sulfopaludibacter sp. SbA3 | reverse complement strand
CTCTCGCGCGACCAGCACAGGGCGGTGAACGCGATCCTGTCATGCCGCACCGCTGCACTCGGCGGGCATGTCTCCCGCTGCGAGGACTGCGGGACCATGGACGTTGCCTATAACTCCTGCCGCAACCGGCATTGTCCGAGATGCCAGGCCGCCGCTTCGTATGAGTGGCTGGAGGCCCGCAGGCGGGACCTGCTTCCGGTAGCTTATTACCATGTCGTGTTCACGCTGCCCGCGCCGCTGGCGCGCGTCGCATTCCAGAACAAGCGTGTTGTGTATGATGCCCTGTTCAAGGCCGTCTCCGAGACCCTGATGACGATCGGCGCCGACCCGAAGCATCTCGGCGCAAAGCTCGGCGCGACCCTGGTCCTGCATACATGGGGCTCGGCGATGACCCATCATCCCCACATCCACGGCGTCGTCCCCGGCGGAGGCCTGTCGCCGGATGGCCAGCGCTGGGTCGATTGCCGCCGCGGCTTCTTCCTGCCCGTGAGGGTGCTCTCACGCTTGTTCCGCAGGCTGATGTGCGAGCGGCTCGCCGGCCTGCAGGCCGCCGGCAAGCTCAGCTTCCACGGCGATCTCGTCCCTCTGGCTGACCCCGCAGCGTTCGCGCGCCTCCTGAAGAGCCAGCGCCGGCGCGACTGGGTCGTCTATGCCAAGCGCCCGTTTGCCGGGCCTGACCAGGTCCTCTCCTACCTCGCCCGCTATACCCACCGGATCGCCATCTCGAACAGCCGGATCACAGCCTATGACGGCCAGCGCGTGACGTTCCGGGTCAAGGACTACCGCAAGCAGGGCGAGGCGAGATACGGGGTCATGACGCTCGCCGCCAGCGAGTTTGCCCGGCGGTTCCTGCAACATGTTCTTCCCGACGGCCTGCACCGCATCCGGCATGTCGGGTTCCTCTCAAACACCCAGCGCCGCGCCGCCATTGCGCAGGCACGCAGCCTGCTCGCTGATCGCATCCCGCCGCCAGAACCGGTGTCCGAACCCATGCCGGCCACAGAGATACCGCCGCCCGCTCCGCCCCCGGGGCCGGCGCCATGCGCATGCTGCGGTGGACGGATGATCCTTGTCGAACGGGTGACACCGGCAGCGCAACTGAAGCTGCGGCCGCAAGCACGGATGGACAGCTCATGACGGCCGCTCCCACCACTCTTGCCGCCGCCCGTGCGTTCGCCTCCATCGGCGACGTCGGGAGCTTGCGACCTGATCGAACGCGCCGCGAGACAAGCCGCAGACGCGACACGTCAGACACTCGCAAAGTCTACGCTGCATGCGACATCCGACGGCGCCAGAACCACCCAGAACGGCCACCTGCGCCCACCTGCAATGCAGGCGATCGTTTCAAATCCCCATAACGGTGCCAGCCACCCGCGCGTCAGGCATTCTGCGATCAACGACGCCCGCCGTTGCACTCGGGGTTGTCGGCGTATGGCGGGCGTCCTTGATCGCTTTAGAGTTTCTGCCTGAGTTCGCCCGTCACTTGAACGGCTGGAATCTGGGAGGATTTCGGACGATCACCTCTGCAGCAGACAAGAGTTTTGTTGGCCCCTACTGGAGGGAAGTCAGCCTTATCTCTGACTTGACCGGGAGAAGGTCCGTCCGTTTGCGAACTCAGTTAGCCCAAGAAGCGGCAAGCGCTTCCAGAGAGGAACTACGAGCGTCTAATGAGGGAAGAATTGGGGGGAACAGAAAATAACAAGCTAAAATATTTTAATATTATCAATACACTAAAGTATATTTATGGCGGAGAGACAGGGACACGTTGCCTAAACCCGCCGCACGTGTAAGCCCCTGAATCATTTCGTAATTTACCGCGTAATGTCTTCGAGGTCCAGATCAATCGTGACAGTAGTTCGTGGCATTTTGTCAGCAAACAGTACCCGCGCGCCGCCGGTTATTTCGCTTGCTGTTGGTCACGGCGAAACACGGTCGGCCGCTTGCTGCAACTCAATCTTTTCAAGGTCATGAAGGGGGGCAAGGCAAACAGAATGTCACGTCGACACTTATGACACGATCAGTCCAAGAGCGTTGTGTCATTGCACCCCCACGAAACTCTTCGCCTGCGCGATGCCGACTTACGCCCCTGCCCCTGAATACTGACTCGCTAGTGGGTCGCGCCGTCACCCAGGGAAAGTCAAAGGCTGGAATCGGCGCATGATCAATCATTCGCCAAAATGCGTGCACGCGGCAGTCGTTGTCCCTTTCGAGCCGGTCGTTATGCAACGACTTTGGCTCGAAATTCATGGGACAGGTCACTCTGTCTGAATGCAGCGCGCAATTCAGAACTCATTCCTTGGTTGCCTCGCTGGCCTTGTGACCAGAACGCGCCTGCGCTTTGCAGGCTCGGTATATAACAAGCCTCGGTGGCATCGAAGACATCCGGGTGCGGACGGGCTGCTTGCCACAGTCAGCAACTGTAATCTCTTCGGATGGCCTTTGCTCAGGGTCAGTCATGGGCGGTGTCGAGGCGCAGCCAGTAAGCGCAATCAGAGCCGCGGTGAGAAAGGCAGGTCTCATGGCTTTGTCCTTGTTCATGAAATGGCGATCCGGCCAGCGATCCAGATCGCCAGCGCGTAGAGACAGACGGTCGTTGCGCGGGCCGTGGCGAGTGATGCCCAGCACGAGGACGCCGGAGAGCGCGGCTTTAAGGATCAGATACAGCATGTCATTCCGCCGGCACTGCGGCGCCTCCTCGGCCTGACAGGCGTGTGGGAGCTGACCTGAATCCGTGAACGATCCGGTAAAGCGCCGGAAGCACGATAAGGGTCAGGAGCGTCGAAGAGATGATGCCGCCGATCACGACCGTTGCGAGCGGGCGCTGCACCTCGCTGCCCGCGCCGATGTTGAATGCCATCGGCACAAAGCCGAGGCTGGCGACCAGGGCTGTCATGAGAACGGGGCGAAGGCGTTGAAGGGCGCCCTCGCGGATCGCAGGCAGCAAGTCTTCGCCGGCCTCGCGTCTGGCCTTGATGAAGCTCAGCATGACGACACCGTTCAGGACCGCAACGCCCGAGAGGGCAATGAACCCCACACCGGCAGAGATCGAGAGCGGCATGTCCCGCAGCGCGAGCGCTGCCACGCCGCCGGTAAGCGCCAGAGGGACTCCAGAGAACACGATCAAGGCGTCGCGCGCGGTCCCGAACAACATCAGGAGAAGCCCGAAGATCAGCAGAAGGGCGACCGGTACGACGATGGCGAGCCGGTTGCTGGCGGAGACAAGTTGTTCGTAGGTTCCGCCATATTCTATCCAGTAACCGGACGGGGTCTCCACCTCCTCAGCCACCACAGTCTGCAGTTCACTGACAAAGGAGCCGAGGTCGCGGCCCCGAACGTTGGCGGTTACAACGATACGGCGCTTCGCATTCTCGCGGCTGATCTGGTTTGGCCCCATCACGATCTCGACCTTGGCCAGTTCGCTGAGCGGCAGGAACGTCACGCCATCGACGGTCTGGCGAGAGGCCGGCAGCGGTATCGGCAGGCGCTCAATGGCGGCAACGTCCTGACGGAGAGCCTCCGGGAAGCGCACGACAATGTCGAACCGTCGGTCGCCTTCGAACAGCTGGCCGGCCACCGATCCGCCGAGCGCTGTCGAGACGACGCTCTGGACGTCCTCGACGCTCAGACCGTAGCGGGCAAGCGCGTCCCTGTCCGGGAACACCGAAAGGACCGGAAGGCCGGTGACCTGCTCGACCTTGAGGTCTTGAGCGCCGGCAATGGTTGATGCGGCGGCTTCCACCTGTTCGGCCGTTTCCAGCAGGACATCGAGGTCATCGCCATAAATCTTGACCGCGACATCGCTACGCACGCCCGAGATCAGCTCATTGAACCGCATCTGGATTGGCTGGGTGAACTCGTAGTTGTTTCCCGGGATCGTGGCCGCAGCGGCCTGCATTTCAGCGACCAGTTCCGCTTTGGGCTTTTTCGGGTCTGGCCATTCCTTGCGGGGTTTGAGCATCACGAACGTATCAGCCACGCTGGGCGGCATGGGGTCGGTTGCGATTTCCGCTGTGCCGAGCTTGGCGAAGACACGTTCGACTTCCGGAAATTCTTTCAGCCGCTTCTCAAGTTGTTCCTGCATCTCGACAGCCTGGGTGAGGCTTGTGCCGGGGATACGCAGGGCATGCAGGGCGATATCGCCTTCGTCTAGGTTCGGGATGAACTCCGAGCCTAGACGGGTAGCGCCGAACCCGGCGATGCCTGCCAGAAGGATGGCGGCAATGACCGGCACCGCCGGGAAGCGGATCGCCGCATCGAGGGCGGGGCGGTAGGCGAAGGCAGCCCCGCGCATCACGGTGCTTTCCTTCTCCTCGACTTTTCCGCGGATGAGAAGCGCGACCGCGGCCGGCACGAAGGTCAGCGAAAGGATCAGGGCCGCCGTCAAAGCCAGCACGACCGTGAAGGCCATCGGATGGAACATTTTTCCTTCAATTCCGGTGAGGGCAAAGATCGGCAGGTAGACGACCGTGATAATGATGATGCCGAAGATCGAGGGCTTGATAACTTCTGCAGACGCCTCGGCCGCAAGATTAAAGCGTTCGTCCTGCGTCAGCAGGCGGCCTAGCGAATGCTGAGCCATACCGAACCGCCGCAGGCAGTTTTCCACGATGATGACGGCGCCGTCCACGATCAGGCCGAAGTCGAGTGCGCCGAGGCTCATCAGATTGCCGGAAACCTTGTTTTCGACCATGCCGGTGATCGTCATCAGCATCGACAGAGGGATCACCAGCGCCGTGAGGATAGCCGCGCGGATGTTTCCGAGCAGCAGGAACAGGATCACGATGACGAGGAGTGCGCCTTCAACCAGGTTTTTCTCGACGGTCGCGATCGTGCGGTCAACGAGCAGGGTGCGGTCATAAACAGTCGTCAGCGTCACGCCTTCAGGCAGGCTCGGCCGTATGGCGTCGATCCTTGCATCGACGGCCTGCGAGACGGTCCGGCTGTTTTCGCCGACCAGCATGAATGCCGTGCCAAGAACAATTTCTTCCCCGTCCTGGGTGGCCGCGCCCGTGCGCAGCTCCTTACCCAGTTCGACGGAGGCAATGTCTCCGATACGTATCGGCGCAGCGCCAGAGTCGGCGACGACTATCTGGCGCAGGTCATCAAGCGTTGCCGCCTGGCCCGGTATGCGCACTAGGTTCTGCTCGCCGTTGCGCTCGATATACCCGGCGCCCGCATTCGCGTTGTTCTCCTCGAGCGCCGACATGACATCAGCAAGCGTGAGCCCGAACGCGGCGAGCGCTGAAGGATCGGGAATAACATGGATTTCCTTCTTGTATCCGCCGATCGTGTTGACTTCCGTTACGCCTTTCACGCCGCGCAGCTGAGGCAGGACAACCCAGTCGTTCAGCGTGCGGAGGTCCATGGCGGTCCAGGGAGTGCCCTCCGGTGTTGTGGCGCCTGGCTCCGACGAAAGGACGTACATGTAGATCTCGCCGAGACCCGTCGCGATAGGGCCTAGTTCCGGCGCGACACCTGGCGGCAGTACCTCCCGGGCAGACTGTATGCGCTCAGAAACCAGCTGGCGTGCGCGGTAAATGTCGGTGCCTTCCTCGAAGACAACTGTCACCTGGCTGAGACCGTAACGGGAAATGGAGCGGGTGTAGTCGAGTCCGGGGAGGCCTGCGATGGCGGTCTCGACCGGGAAGGTTATGCGCTGCTCGGCTTCGAGCGGCGAGTAACCTGCGGCCTCTGAGTTGATCTGGACCTGCACATTCGTGATGTCGGGGACGGCATCAATCGGCAGGCGCTGGAAATTGTAGATGCCGAGTGCGGCAAGGCCGGCGACGCAGGCAAGGACAAGCCATCGTTGGGCGATGGAGAAGCGGATGATCCGTTCAAGCATGGGCCGGCCTCCTAGTGATCGTGACTTGCGCCGGACTTTTCAATGTCGGCTTTGATGAGGAAGGAATTTGCCGTGACGTAGTTTTCACCCGGATCAATGCCGCCGAGGACTTCGACGAAGTCACCGTCTTTCCTGCCAAGTTCCAGCATGCGTACTTCATAGGTTTCCCCGTACTTGGCGAAGACGACAGTGAAATCCCGGAACCGCTGGAGACCGCTCTCGCGCACAGCGAGAGGCACCTGGGTTTCCGAAGTATCGACAGACGCCGTAACCCGCATGCCGGGCCGGAAACTGGCATCCCTCGGCAGCACGACACGCGCGATCAGGGCCTGCGTCCCGGCTTCTGCGATAGGCAGGAAACTGTCGATCTTGCCTTGTGCGACGAGGTCGCCGCCGGCCAGTTGAACTGTGACGCTCTGGCCGGGCTTAATACGGGCCGCGTCTTTCGGAAACACATGCAGCTCGGCCTGCGCCGACCCGATATCGCCTATCACAAAAAGCGGATCGCTGGCCGCAACGTCGCCGGCATTGGTACGCCGCTCCAGAACCGTGCCTGAAATCGGTGCCCGCACGGAGTAGGTTTGCAGACTACTGGAGTTTTCGACTTCGGCCAGCGTATCTCCCTTGCGCACCTGGTCGCCTACCGTGCGCGTCACTCTCAGGACATGACCCGGATATACAGCGCGAACCTCAGCAGTAGCCGAAGGCGTAAGCTGGACCGTCCCCGACAGGCTCACACGCTCGCGGATAAGTGCGGGCCCGGCCGGCTCGGTAAGGACGCCTGCCTCAGCCGCAACAGCATCCGCAATTGTCGTGCGGCCTTCATAGGACTCGTATGCCCAGCTGTGGGTCTTTCGCGCATGTGAAGCGCTGACGGCGACATCGAACGAGTGTGGCTCGGTAACAATACCGTCGCCCTTCAGGTAGTCCGACTCCGGTGCAAACCGGAACTTGTCTTGTTTCCCGCCAAGACGGGATAGTGTGACCGTCAGGTCCACCGCAGACGGATCGACCGGCTCGCCGTCGAGCGTCGGATAGACCCTGTACTGAGGGTCTACCCCGGTCTCAAAGATCGTGACTTCGAGCGCAAACTTGCCGTCTTCGAGAAGGCGGCCGCCGTGAGGCCCTTTGGCGGATTCAGCCTCTTCATCGCTGTGTTCACCGTGTTCACCGTGTTCGCCGTGATCGCCCTCTTCACTGTGGCCCGGAGCCACAGCCTGCGTTCCCGAAGAGGCGCCACACGCAGCGACGACCCCTGCCATCAGCAAGAACGCGAGAGTTCGGATTTGAGATTGGAAGGACCGGTTCATGGGGCAGTCTCCTGAGGGGTGGCCGGAAGGTTTCGGGCCTGCAGTCTGGCCAGCGCAGCTTCGGCGAGGTGATAGGTGCGAAGAAAGTCGAGGCGCTGTTCGCGCAGATCGAACAGCAGCCTCTGGGCATCGAGTACGTCGAGATAAGAAAAGGCGCCGCGCGCGTAGCCGTCATTGGCGAGACGCACGGCGCGTTCGGCTTCAGGAAGCGGTCCCGTATCGAGGTGTGCCAGAGCGTCCTTTGCACCAAGCGCTGCGCGCTCAAGACGTGCGCTTTCGCGCAGCAGGGATTGGCGCAAGGCGTCGGCTTCTGCTTCGATCTGCCGGGCCTGTGCGCCGGCCTGCTGCTCGTAGGGGCCGGCGCGTTTTGGTGCGCCGAGGGGAACGGTAACGCCGCCCAGAACGCCGAAGCTCTCGTCGATCCCGAACTTGCGAACACCCGCGCTCCACGTCACATCCGGAACACGCTCGGCTTCGGCGAGGCGAATGGCGGCCTGCGCCTGGCTGCGCTGCGCCTCAAGGCGGGCAAGTTCGGGCGAACGGCTGACATCCAGGGTATGCTCCGTGTGCCCCTCATCCGGCGAAAGCCCGCAAAGATCCACGGAGAAATCAATTGAACCCGACCAAAAATCGGCCAGCGCCGCCCGCAGCCGGTCGGCATCCCGTGTGAGACGGTTGAAATCACCTTCCGCAACAAGTGCGTCGGTGGCGGCGCGCGAGCCAGCTAGCAACGGGTCACGAGCTGCTTCGACACGCTTTGCGATCAAGGCCTCGGCGTTGCGTGCCGCTTCCAGGCGCGCCGCCGCAAGAGAGGCGCGCTCCTGCGTCAGCGCGAGTTCGACATAGAGAGACTGGATCTCGAATGAGATATCCGCCTTGCTGATGTCCAAGCCCGCTTCAGCGATATCAATACTGCGCTCGGCGAGGGTGGATCGCGCCTCCCGCTTTCCCCCGCGCTCCCAGACCCGGTTGAAGGTGCCGGTGACTTCGAGGCTGTCGATCTCGGCGGCGAGGCCAACGCCGGGAAAGTTCTCGAACTCGAGACTGACCGTGTCGGACGGCCTGAGCGCTGCGACCGCGCGCTCTGTGCGCGCCGTCACTACGGCGGCGCGGGCCGCGTCGGGGCGCAGGTCACTTTCCAGGGCCTGGCGGACAGCCTGGTCCAGCGACAGGTGAGCATACGGCGCATCTGCGCCGCGCGGGCAGGTTTCAGCAAACGCCGGCAGGAAGCCGATCGCCGCCATGAGCGCACCGGACGCGCCCAGAAATTTGGGTATCATGGTTCAGGCCAATCCCTTGTCGATTGCGTTCAAAGAGCCCACGCGCGCTGTCGCGCGCAGGCTGGTGAAACAATCAGACGCGGGGTGGGCGCTCGAAGGGGAAGGCTATGCCGGAGCGCCAGTGATCATCCTGGATCGCGCAGAAAACATAAGTGTCACCCTCAACAAGGGACCAGGTCGAGGGTTCCGGAACGGTCATCGAAACATGGCAGGTGCCATGCGAGTGGACCTCATGTTCATGGGACAGTGAATCGTAGTCGTCCGCCTCATCATGCGCATGTTCGGCCTGATGATATGCGCTGCATCCATGGTCCAGATGCGGGTCGCATACGGGTTCTGCGCTCGCTGGCACTGCCAGAAAGGCAACCGCGACGAGCAATTGCGCCAGACGCTGAACCGCAAGGAACAGAAATGTTCTCATACGGCCTTGTATTCGGGTTCTCCTGCAAAGTCATTAAGCCGAGGAAGGCAGATTGCCGCGCAATATGGTTAACTCCTGCATGGTGCCTGCGTATCTGAACGGCCCGGACATGATGCGGATACGCTGCATCAAAGACTGCTATCGGCGAAGTCCGGCCTGGTGGCGGCAAGGCAGCCGAACGGCTGGACTGAGGTGCCCCTGCCGGTCTCGGAGTTTTGCGGTGGGAGCCAACCTCGCCCTAAGCCGCAAGTCGATCTGTAACGAGACATTGGTTCGAAGAACCTTGGGGCAGGTCAAAGGAGCCCAGTGTCTGAAGTAGCCATGGCTACTTCAGAAGGCAGGTTCGCCCAAGTAGCCAGCGTTTGTATGAATTTGGACGTCCCCAAAACGTCCCAAGATTCTAGAAGCTCGGGAACAATGAGGTCTTGCGGCCCCATGCTATCAATTTGAACCGGAAGAGTGGGCATGCCCTTATGCAACGACCCGGCGGCTGCGATACCCCGAGAGCGCAAGCTATCGATGAACCGGCGCCAGTCGTCTTGTGGCTTTCCGCCAAATCCATCAACCCGCACTATGGTCCACCCGTCAAAATTGGGCTTCAAGCTCAAGATATTGCGCACCAAAGTGGTCGGGTTCTGAGAGCGTTCAATTCTTGTATGCGGCAGTGATCCGTATCGGGGGTCTTTCCCGTGATCCAGCTGCTCGGACCGCTTGTCGTAGACAATTAGGTCCGACCTCTTCTTGGGGTTAGAGAAGGGGGATTTTTGGTTCTGCTTGACCAGGTAGTATTGAATTGTTTGGAGCCCAGAAGTCGGGTGATGCACCGCCCAGACTTTCCAAATTTTGTCGTGGTGCAGGAACAGGTCCGGCAAGCTAACGTTCAAAATGTCTATCGCGGTATCGAGCCTACTAACCCGGGCATCGAGTAGTAGTCCTCGGAACGGCAGCAGGTCTCCAACCAGACCATTCCAGACCTGTTCAAGCTCAATAAGGCCCGCTGGGCCCAACTGGTCGGCATTTAGCATCAGGAGCATGGGAGGCGTATTGCCGTACTTCGCAGGGAGACAGAGAAGCGGCCTCGACTTGGAATTCTGAAGGTGGAGGTCAAAAGTATACCGGTACCTCAGCACGCGCCGGGTGCTGCGCTTTATCGGGTGCGATTTGTCCGGCTGTGCGGCTAGCTGCAGCTTGCTCCAAATGGCGGCCCAGTATGCCATGAGATAGTACATCGAAGGCGGAAGCTGCTTGGGTAACGATCCGTCAGTGAGCATCTCATGGGCCTTTTTCGCCCTCGATGTTAGATGAATGGAATCGATGACCGGCCGCAAAGCGAAAGCGCCAGGCGTGGTCTGGATGGTCACCGCCAGTTTTTGCAATGGAACCTTGGCGAAGCTCCCGTCTGGTCCCGCGATCATCCAGTTTACGGGCATGCACCAGTCGCTTCCTTTGAGTACCGCGGCGCCGGTCAAGCGATGGGCACCAGTCTGCCAAGGCCGACTTTGTAGTGATTCCTCGGCGGGGCAAGCTGACAGTGGCCAACGGCGCGAGCGGCTATTCCAGCCGGCACTGCATACAGAATGCTAGTGATCTGACCGCGGTCTTGATGTGGTCACCAGATGTGCGACTTCGTTAACGGGCGCTCCAACGTGTGGGACAGTGGGCGGGAGCTGCTTTGTACTTACTGGTTATAGGCGCCGACTTTGTCTGTGCAGCTAGTTGCACAGCTCGCGCCTAGCCCAGCAAACGGTAAACGCTTGCCCGGCCGATGTTCAAAGCGGCTGCGATTTCCGTAGCCCCCACGCCCTGATCGCGCATCTGTTTCACTTTGTCCGGGTCGATAGACCGGCGGCGGCCTTTGTACTTGCCCTCCGCTTTGGCTTTCGCGATGCCCTCGATCTGCCGCTCGCGGCGCAAGTTGGTTTCGAACTCAGCAAAGACGCCCAACATGTCCAGGAAGGCTTTGCCCGCCGCTGTGCCGGTGTCGATTGGCTGCTCGGTTGCTTGAAGCGCAACGCCTTTGGCCTTCAGCGTGCGCACAATGTCCTGAAGATCGCCCACTGAGCGGGCGAGACGGTCTATTCGTGTCACAACGAGCGTATCGCCAGAGCGCAGCGAACCGAGGAGGATCAGCAACTCTGTCCGCCCCTGCGTGCTGGTGCCGCTGACCTTTTCCTCTCGTATGATGCCGCAGCCTGCGGCCTTGAGGGCCGCTACCTGTATCGCCGTGTCCTGCTCAACCGACGAGACCCGTGCATATCCAAGTTTGTGGCCCATCCTTCTCCCACCCTTCCACCATCTGTCTCATTTGACTCTAGAGCTTATGCCACAGTGTCTCGGAATGTCCAGATGTATTTAAATGAGACGCAAAAACTGTCTCACGCAGGCGTATCGCTGGAGTATAGGTAATTGGGACGCGGGGATCAGCGGGACCTTCGCCACCCTCTGGGCGCTCAACGACACGCCCAGAGAGAATATCACGCACGAGATTGACTAGGCCTCGGCACCCGAGCCAACACCATCCGCACCAACCTTATGCCGTTCAGACGGGCGGCGCGCCACGTCAACAGCGTGAACCCCGCCGCCAACACGGCGTATGTCGCCCTCCACTCAACGGCGCTTGGGAAGAACCAGACCGCCGCGCCAAACACCAAAGAGAAGATCAGTCCAAGGAAAGTGGTGTCTCGCGCCAGTAGATATTCCCTGCTGGCGTCTGCGATTGCGGGGTGTGTCTCCATGGTGTGATAGAGCTGCCGCCAAGCGCGGTTCTGCTCCGCCCCCGCCTTCGGCAGAACGCCGACCGCCGCCTGCACCGCCCCCGGGTCGATGTCTGGGTGGGCGTGCATCCAGCGCGAGAAGGCCTCGCTGCCTGGCAGGGGGTCGCGCCACTTCAGAAAGACGACCCTGGCCTTGAGCACATCGCTCGCCTGGGCGTTCACCATCAGCACAAAGAGCGCTGTCGCCGCCGCCACAAACGGTGCCGCGCCGAGCTTTGACAAATCGCCTGTAGGCCCCACAACTCCAGTCAGCAGACCCGCAGACGCGACGAAGCCGACTGCGTGCGCACCAGCAAGCGCGCAGAGGTGCAGGGTGTTCTGCTGCTTGTGCGACTTGTCTTGTGCCAAGCTCAGTTAGCCTCGTGCGATTGCGGGTATGCCAGCATGCTCAGCGGCGAGCCGTGGAACGTTGTTATGTTCTCATTGTAAAACCTAACCCAATCGGCGCCCTTCTGAGTCACTGGGCGATATCCGCGATGCGCGAGCGCGCGGACGATTGCCTTGCGCGGATGATCCGGATCGTTCTCCGCCGCCGAGATCATCGCCCAGCGTTGGGGCATCTGGTCCCAGTACATCGGTGGAGGTGTGATTGGGCCGAGCCACGCGTTCAGTATCCCGGCATCAACATTCCGCCGCGACCCATGGTGCGGAGCCTGAAACACCCGAAGAGCGGAGACGTCTATGCCTCGTGCTCTCGCGAAGAGAAGAGCACCCAACAAACCCCTTCTTCCGGCGTCAGCTGTCAGCAAGACGCGGTGGCCTGCGAAGTCGGCAAACTGCACTATGCTGAGCTCGTTGTCGGGCTCAGTGTGTTCTGGCGAGAACAGCTCTTCACCCCAAGCGGCGCTGACGAGCTTCTTGTTGCTGACGCCATACAAAATCTCGTGCGCGGGCCGAACTCCGACGGTCGCCGGTGCAAAACCAGCCGGTGCTGCCAGCGACTGAGGCAGGTTCATGCGGACGCCCGCGAAGCTGCTCCTGGGCGTCTTTCTGGACCCCAGCACCATCTGCAAGAAGAACTCCCGGGTGGGCGACAGGACGGTGAAGGCGCCAATCTGCGTCCCGGCGAATGCAAGATGAATTTTGGTCCCTTGCTTGATTGCGGCATCTTGGGCCTGCGCGAGGTCCGAGTAGTCGGACCTCAGGCGACCGAACAGACGAACGTCGCTGCTGTATGAATCGAACTTGGGCAAAAGCTCTTGAGTGAATGTCCAAGGAGTGTTGATCCAAAGGTTGTCCACCCGAAAGTTCTCCAGGATGACGCGCGCGCCGCTGGCGTGGTCCTGATCATCATGCGTGATGACCAGGTGGTCGATCCTGCCGTGGGTCGCGTAGTGGTATTTGATGTGTTCCAGCACCTTCTCGGCGGTGCTGCTGAACCCAGCGTCGGTGACATGCAGGACAAAGTCGCCGTTGTGCCAGTAGTACTTCACGATCGCGTCGGCGCTCTTGTCAGCGCACGGAGACATGAAGTCGATCTCGTAATGCCCACGCATGGCCCACTCCTTCTGTCGAGAACCAAACGTGAACATGCATGAGTCGCGGGATTTGATCAACCGCAACGAGTCAACGACTGGGGATGCGATCCACAATTGCACAAGAAGTTAGGTGAAAATCTACCGAAGGGTGGCAGCCTCGGCTCATGGCCATTCGGCAGATCGTTTGCGAACGGTTGTTCTATATCAGTAAGCGTCCGGCCTGACCGACCTTGCGGCCATCTCTGATCCATCGATGCTGGTGTGTTCGATAGAGGGCGATGGTGTCCACTATCGATAGTGGGCACCAGGGCGGGTCTATCGATGACGGACAAGCGGAAGCGTCGTTTCTGGGATGACGCGGAGAAGATCCGGATCATTGCGCAGACCCGGGTACCAGGTGTGTCAGTTGCGCAGGTCGCCCGGCGTTATGACGTGAACGCCAACCTGATCTTCAAGTGGCTGCGCGATCCTCGCTTTTCCTCGGCACCGGATCCTGGTGTCGATTTCCTGCCGGTGACGATCACAGCGGATCCGGGCCCGCTGCCGTTGAAGATCTCACGCCCGGCAGTTCCTGCGCCCGCAGAGGTCCGCGTTGAGATCACAACGCCGGGCGGCTGCAAGGTGCACGTCGAAGGCGGGCTGGATGTTGCCCGTCTTTGCGAGCTTGTCCGCGGGCTCGAGCGATGATCCCGGTTCCGGCCTCGACCAGGGTCTGGCTGTCGGCCGGCGTGACGGACATGCGCAAGGGCTGGGGCAGCCTCGCTGTCCTGGCTGAGAAGGTGCTCGCGGAAGATCCCTTCTCCGGACACCTGTTCGTGTTCCGCGGCCGGCGCGGTGATCTTGTGAAGGTGATCTGGTGGGACATGCAGGGGGCCTGCCTGTTCTCGAAGCGCCTCGAACGCGGCCGGTTTGTCTGGCCCGCCGCGAAGAACGGCAAGGTGCATCTCAGCCAGGCCCAGCTCTCGATGCTGCTTGAGGGCATCGACTGGCGGATCACGCAGCAGACCTGGCGTCCTCTCACGACGGGGTAGCGCGATTTTCTGGATTCACCGGCGCTGCAAAGCAGGGTAGATTCTGCTGCATGTCGGACGTGGCTGATCTTCCCGATGACATCGAGGCGCTCAAGGCGATGATCGCCGCGCAAGGCGAGCTGATTGCGCGCAAGGACGCCGAACTGCATCAGCGAGATATCGAGATCGCACGCCATGAAGCTCAACTGCGCCATCACCAGCTGCTTATCGAGAAGCTGAAGGCGCGCCTCGACAAGCAGCTTCGTGACCGGTTCGGATCCTCCGCCGAAGGCCTCGAACAACTCCAGCTGATGCTGGAGGATCTCGAGATCACACACAGCGCCAGTCTGCCGGCCTCAGAGCCGGAGCCTGCGCCGAAGGACAAGCCCGTTCGCCGGCCGCTCCCCGATCACTTGCCAAGGAACGAGCAGGTGCTTGATGCCGGGTATTCCTGCGGTGATTGCGGCGGCAAGCTGAAGCGCGTCGGCGAGGATGTTACCGAAGAGCTGGAGTACGTCCCCGGCCGGTTCGTCGTGAACCGGATCATCCGTCCACGTATGGCCTGCAGCTGCTGCGAGCGGTTCCACCAGGCGCCGCTGCCCTCGCGCCCGATCGAACGCGGACGCCCCGGTCCCGGCCTCCTCGCGCATGTGCTGGTCTCCAAGTATGCCGACCACCTGCCGCTTTACCGCCAGAGCGAGATCTATGCCCGCGAAGGGATCGACCTGGAACGCTCCACGATGGCTGACTGGGTCGGCAAGGCCGCCGCGCTGCTGGAGCCGCTTGCGGATGCGATCGGCGCGCATGTCCGGGCCGGCGCCGCGCTCCATGCCGACGACACGCCCGTCGATGTCCTCTCGCCTGGCCAAGGCAAGACGAAGACAGGCCGCGTCTGGGTCTACGCACGCGATGAGCGCCCCTGGGGCTCGGATGCGCCGCCAGCGGCGTTCTACAGGTTCAGCATGGACCGCAAGGGGATCCGTCCCGCCGAACACCTCAAGGGCTATACCGGGTTCATGCATGCCGATGGCTATGCAGGGTTCGAAGAGCTCTACCGGTCTGGCACGATCACGGAAGTCGCCTGCCTCGCCCACATCCGGCGCAAGTTCTTCGAGGAGGCTCAGTCGAAGGGAACGCCGATCGCTGCCGAAGCGCTCACCCGCATCGCCGCGCTCTACGCGGTCGAGACAGAGATCCGAGGCCAGCCGCCAGACACGCGTGCCGCGGTTCGCCAGGCGAAGGCGAGACCTGTGTTCGAGGACCTCATCCGCTGGCTGCAATCAGAGCTGCCGAAGATCTCCGGCAAGTCGGATCTGGCGAAGGCCATCCGCTACGCACTCACACGCCTGCCGCGGCTCGAAGTCTATCTCTCGAACGGACATCTCGAGATCGACAACAATGCCGCTGAGCGCGGCATGCGCGGGCTCGCCATCGGGCGAAAGAACTGGATGTTCGCAGGCTCCGAGGGCGGAGGACATAACGCTGCCATCGCCTACACGCTGATCGAGACTGCAAAGCTGAACGACATCGACCCGCAGGCCTGGCTCACGAACGTCCTGTCACGGATCGCAGATCATCCGATCAACCGCGTCGCAGAACTCGCTCCCTGGAACTTCAGGAACTGACATCGCCAGGGGCGGTCAGGCCGGACGCTTACCTATATCAAGCCAAGAACGCCGCCGAACTAACACACGCGACGGGCGAACTCCTGACCCCTAGATTCGTAGTCGGGCAGGTGAGTAACGGGCATGTGGTGGCACAGTTGAGATCATCGGCACTACTTCACGATGAGCTTAGCCCTAACATCGGCCGGTATCTGCAGGTCTGCCTTGGCGACCCAATTCCACAGCACTTCGATCTTGCTGCCGGACCCATAATTGTGGGCCGCCTCGTTGTCGCTATGACCCATGATGAACTTTTGCTCGCCCTCTGGCACAGCCGCATTGCGCAAGCCATCCTTGAAACCATGACGGAAACTATGGGCCACAAGGCGGGGATCATCGAGCCCGACGCGGGTGAAGTAGCGGCCAAGAACCTTTGAGTAGTAGTTGGCAACATGCGTCTGCGAAGTGATCCCTCGAAAGAGGCGAGGCTTGGTCTTCTCCTTCTGCCGCTTACGGACGAAATCGGCAAAGCCAAAAGCGATCAAGTCGGGATGTATCGGCACCCGGCGGTCAGATACATCTTGCTTGAGGTCCATCTTCGCGAGGTCCAGATCGAAGTAGGGATAGTCAGTGTCGACGTGCACATCTGCGGCCAATACCTGGAGTGGCTCGGCTAGTCGCATGCCCGTATACAGAAGCACGAGCGGCATCCAATAGTGATCGTCCCTCAGGATCAGTGTCCCTGGCTTGTGGCGGACTGCGGCACTGTGGCGTCCCGTGTATATGGGAGAGGAGAATAAGACGCCCAACTCCTCAGAAGTGAAGGGTCGGCGTTTCTGGCTATTGGGTGTCTTCGGAACCTTGATCTGCAGCTGGTTGCCAGGGGCATTCGTGATGGCGCCGATGGACGCGAGCCAATTCATGAACGTCTTGATCGTGTCGAGCTTCTTTTTGGCCGTCTTCGGATGAATTGCTTTACCTACGATCTTCATCTTGGCGGCGGCGGCTTCAGGCTTGCCTGTGTGCTGAACTTTCAGAGACGATATCTTTGCCTTGATCTCCAGAACATGGTCAGGCGTGATCGTCCTGACATCTATCTTTGGCCCGAGCTGGTTTGCGAACCAGTGCAGGACAACGCGCTTCTCTTTGATGGTGTTTGGCTTGCAGTCTGCTGAACCAAGGTACTGCTCGATGCGATCCTTCAAGGTGCCGCCACTGCCCCCCTGATGCAGGCCTGGCGCTCCGGAGCCGGGATACATTGCAGCGTGTTGTGCAGCTGGGTGCACAGCCGACTGTTTGAACAAAGGATCAGCCGGCACGTAAGGGGCAATCAAAGAACCCTGACGAAAGATCAGGTACTTGATGTGCTCTCGCTCCGCGCGGGCGACACCTTCCAGCGTCCTGGCTTGATCAAGCTCGGGCAAATCCGAAAAACACAAGCCCTCCGCCTTGAGCAAAGCGGCTGCCTTTTCATGGATCGCCTGGGGGTATTTGCGGGTAGCAAGCACCTGGTCCAGTTTGTCGAGCTGAAATTCGGCTGCTTGGTCCCATTCGTGTCCGAAAGTGTCATGGTCGGAGATGGTCAAGTCGGATGGTTTCAGGTCGGCGATCAATCCGGCGAAGAAGCGGTCGATCAATCCCGGCACATCAAGGCTGCTAACGTCAGTCATTGGGTGAATGCTAGCACAGAGGTCGGCAAACTGGGAACCGGCGCGAAGGGCAATCCGGCGCGCCACCTTGTAGTCACTTGTCTTGATTGACCGTTGCAGCTCTTTACGGGTCAGCACCGCTTGGAGGTGCCTCGGTACCGGCAGTCTGATCTGGAACACACCGCCTCGCTGCGCGAGATAGGGCACACGGCGTCGCGTCATCGCACGCACCCGGGCGCCACGCATTGTGACACCCCATCGTGACATGTGTCACAACACGCTCTGTCGAGCACTTGCAGCTCTTTGTTTAGTATAGATTTTTTGGGGAACTGGCGGAGAGACAGGGATTCGAACCCTGGAGACGCGTTAACGTCTACACACTTTCCAGGCGTGCGCCATCGACCACTCGGCCACCTCTCCGTACGCCGCAGGCGGCGAAGGGGGAGCAGATAACGGATGACGGGGTCCCTCGCAAGCTTGTGATTGCCGCTTTGGACGTTCGTGCCCATATCTGCGGTCAAAACAAGGGACTCAAAGCCGATGTTCTTCTCCCGCAAGCCCGCTGCCCTGCCGACCCGTGACACCGCCCTCCCCGGCCGCACCAGGCCGATCCCGACCGCCGCGGCCCATTTCGTCAACGGCCGCCCGATCCAGGCCGATGCCCCGGCCGGATACGAGACCGCTGTCTTCGGCCTTGGCTGCTTCTGGGGCGCCGAGCGCATCTTCTGGCAGACCAAGGGCGTCTGGCTGACCCGTGTCGGCTATGCCGGCGGCATCACCCCGAACCCGACCTATGAAGAAGTCTGCTCCGGCGGCACAGGCCATACCGAGATCGTCGAGGTCATCTTCAACCCCGCCGAAGTCACCTTTGCAGACCTGATGAGGCTGTTCCTTGAGAGCCATGACCCGACGCAGGGCATGCGCCAGGGCAACGATGTCGGCACCCAGTACCGCTCGGCACTCTATTTCACGAGCGCTGCGCAGGAAGCCACTGCGCGCGAGATGATCGCCGCCTATAACGCCGAACTCGCCGCAAACGGCCACCGCGCGCCAGTTACCACCGAACTCGGCCCCCGCGGCGACGTCTTCCTCGCGGAAGACTATCACCAGCAGTATCTCGCCAAGAACCCGAATGGCTATTGCGGCATCGGCGGCACGGGCGTCAGCTGCCCGTTGCCGCAAGTGAAGGCGTAGGGCGGGATTTCTCCCGCCGCACCTGTCCGGATTTCATGAAATGGCGGGATAAACCCCGCCTTACGACCCGAAGTTCAGCGAGAACCGCTTGCGTGACTCGATCATCGCCTGCGCCTTGAACAGCGCATCCGAGGCCGATTGCGCACGCTGGATCACCGGGTCGCCGCGCAGGCCTTCGACGGCTTGCGCCAGGTGGCTGATCGCTTCCTTGACCACAACCTGGTCGAACTGCTTCTCGGCCCGCACGATCAGCGCGCGGCCGAGTTCCAGTTTCGCCTGGATGATGCGTCCGGTATCGGCCGTCAGTGTCGCCGCTTCGAGGTGCTGGCGCCGCATCGCGATCACCTTGTCGAGCGCGGACAGTTCGCCGAGTTCCTCGGCCACGCGCACACCGGCGGCGCAGAAATCGGCTTCGATCTCGTTGCGGAGAGTTTGCGAGACAGGAAGTTCGTTCGCCAGCACGCTGTCGAGTTCGCCGGCCAGGTCGCGGATCTTCTCGACGCGGAAGGCCTGCGGGTCGGACAGCGCCGGCTGCAGGTGCTTGGCGATCAGGTAGGCCGCGAGGCGGGCCACATCTTCGGTCTGCGCATTGCGCGCGCCCGGCAGCGCAATGGTGAACAGGCGTGCGTCGGCCGGCGAGAGCCCGCCGCCGCGGCTGAGGCCGTGCACTTCCAGGCCGCGCTCGCCCTTGCCCTGGCGGCTTGCCCAGACGAACAGGTCTGCATCGGCCTTGGCCATGCGCTTGCGCGCCTGCGCCACCGAGGCCGTTCCGAGACCGCCCTTGATCGGGCCCATCGGGACCAGAGAGAAAGGCGCGCCGAACGAGAAAACCGGCAAGTGGCGCGTCAATGCGCCGCCGAGCCATTTGGCGGTCCGCCCGCTCGCAGAGCCGGCCGGACGGGCCAGAAGGATGCGGAAACCGGGGGTCCTGCTGGCCTTGGCGCGGGCGGCGCGGCTGCCATTCGAGACGGCGCTGGCAAAGCGGCCGAGGCCCCGCATCAGCTTATAGACAAGGTAAAGCGCGCCCAGTACCGCCACGCCAGCGCCGAACAGGGTCAGCCACTCGGCGCCCGGCACGTTGGTTTTCAACCACTTGTCAGCTGTCTCAAGCCAACCGGCAATCAACATCTCAGCTACCCTCTAATGCCTCAAGGCGATACGTTTCTTACCAAATCCTTGCAACAGTGAAACTCTGTATTCTCAGGACCCTACCCGTCTTGCGCACCCGCTTCGCCCCTTCCCCCACCGGCCGCCTGCATCTTGGGCATGCCGCCTCCGCCTTTGCGGTCTGGGACGCGGCCCGGACCGAAGGCGGGGAAGTGCGGCTCCGGATCGAGGATATCGACCAGACGCGCTGCCGCCCGGAGTTCGAGGCTTCCCTTCTGGAAGACCTTGCCTGGCTGGGACTGGAGTGGAGCGGCGAGGTGCGCCGCCAGTCGGACCATTTCGGGGACTATAGCACAGTTCTCAACGCACTTCGCGCCCGGGGACTTGTGTATCGCTGCTTTCTCACCCGCCGCGAGATCGCCGCCCGCCTGCCCGCCGGCGCCGATCCGGACGAAGGCGGCCTTGTCAGCCACCCCCTCGGCCCGGCGGAAGAGGCCGAACGCCTCGCCCACAACGCCCCCAATGCCTGGCGCCTGTCGCTGGACGCCGCGCGGGGCGCCCTCGGCCCGGCTTACCGCGACCTCGCCTACACCGAATGGACCACCGCCGGCCCCCGCGCCGTTCCCGCCCGGCCGAACCGGTTCGGCGATGTCGTTCTCGCCCGCAAGGACACGCCGACGAGCTATCACCTTGCCTGCTGCCATGATGACGCCCTGCAAGGCATCACCCACATCATCCGGGGCGAAGACCTGCGCGAGGTAACCGCCATCCACGCGCTATTGCAGGCCCTGATGGGCTGGCCCTCGCCCGTATACCGCTTCCATCCGCTGATCCTGGGTCCGGACGGGAAGAAACTCTCCAAACGCTTTGGCGACAAGAGCCTCGCCGACTACCGCAAAGAAGGGATGACGCCGGACGATATTCGCGCGATGACCCGCGCCGCATGACCAACGCCGTTCCCCAGCCTCGCCCCGTCCGCCAGCCGCGCCCCTGGCTCGGACCGCTGATGGTGCTTGGCGGCGGCATCGCGCTCGGCTTTGCGCCCATCGGCCTGCGCCTCGGCCTTGATGAACTCGGCCCTCAGGCCATCGCCTTCTGGCGCTACCTCTTCGCCGTGCCGATGCTGCTGATCCTCGTCCTCGCGGTCGACCGGCGCCTGCCTGCGAGGCCCAACATCGCCGTCTTCCTCGCCGCGTTCTTCTTCACGCTCGACATGGCGCTCTGGCACTGGGCCCTGACGATGACGAGCGTGTCCAACGCCACCTTCATCGTCAATCTCGGCAACGTCCTCGTCGGCCTTGCCGCATGGGCTTTCCTCAAGGAACGTCCCGGCCTCAACTGGGCCCTCGCCGCCGGTCTCGCCATCCTCGGCGCTGCGGCCCTGTCCCTCGGCGGAGACGGCACCCATCCCGGCGCGCTGCGCGGCGATCTCTTCGCGCTGGCGGCCGCCGTCTTCGTCTCCTTCTACATGCTGTTCTCGAAACTCGCCCGCCGCACGCTTGGCGGGCTTGAAGCGATGTTCTGGCTCAGCGTGTTCGAAGCTGCCCTCGCCTTCTTCGTCGTGCTGCTTTCGGGCGAGGATTTCATGCCGAAGACGCCCGCCGGCTTCCTCGTGCCGCTCGCCCTCGCCATCGTCGTGCAGGTCGCGGGGCAAGGCCTCATCATCTCCGGCCTCGGCTCCACCGACACGGCCGTCGCCGGCATCCTTGTCCTCGCCCAACCCGTCGTCGCCGCCGCGATCTCCTGGTCCCTGTTCAAGGAACCGCTGACCACGATCCAGGCCGCTGGGGCAGGCGCGATCCTTGTTGCCGTCTGGCTTGCACAGCAGAAACAGCGCACGCGCGCCCTGCCCGCCGCGTGACGGGTCGCAACTGTCACGAAGCTGGGCTATGGCGTCAGGACAGATGCTGACCGGAGCCGATCCATGCGCCCATCCCTCGCCGCCCTCGCCGCCAGCCTAGCCGTCCTCGCCGCCTGCGCGACCCCGCCGGAAGCCGCGCCGCCGCAAGCAGACGCACAACTCGTCCCGGACCGCGAAGCCGCCCTGCCGAAACAGTCCGCCGACAGCTACTACACCAGCGCCGCCGCCGCCGTGGACGCCCGCATCGCGGCGCGCGGCGCAAAGCCTGCGAAGAACGTCATCCTGTTCATCGGCGATGGCATGGGCATCTCCACCATCACTGCGGCCCGCATCTATGCCGGCCAGTCCGCCGGCGAAGACGGCGAGAGCCACCACCTGGCGATGGACGACCTGCCGTATTCGGCGCTGTCGAAAACCTACAGCCACAATTTCCAGATCCCCGACTCGGCCGGCACCGCCGTCGCCATGGTCAGCGGCGTCAAGACCCTCTCGGGCGTGCTCGGTGTGAACAGCAGCGTCAGCTATGGCAACTGCGCCAGTGTTCCGGGTACGGAAGTTGAAACGCTGTTCGAACTCGCCGCCCGCGCAGGCCTCTCGACCGGCCTCGTCTCGACCGCCCGCATCACCCACGCGACGCCCGCCTCCGCCTACGCCAAGGTGCCGCTGCGCGACTGGGAAGCCGACAGTGACATGAAGGGCGCCTCCTCGGACACCTGCAAGGACATCGCCCGCCAGCTGATCGAATGGCCGGAAGGCAGCTTCGACATCCTCCTCGGCGGCGGCCGGTCGAAATTCCTCACCAAGGAAACACCGGACCCGGAATATGATGGCAAGACCGGCGACCGCGCCGACGGCCGCAACCTCACCGAAGAATGGACCGCCAAGTCGCCTGACCACAAGTTCGTCTTCGACAAGGCCGGCTTCGAGGCGACCGACTTCACCACGGGCGTCAAACTGCTCGGCCTGTTCGAGCCGTCGCACATGCAATACGAGCTCGACCGCGAGAAGGATACTGCAGGCGAGCCCCATATCGCCGACATGACCCGCGCCGCGATCACCCGCCTGTCGCAGGACGAGGACGGCTATGTCCTGATGGTCGAAGGCGGCCGCATCGACCATGCCCACCATGGCGGCAACGCCATCCGCGCGCTGGAAGACGCGATGGCCTTCGACGCCGCGATCGCCACCGCGCTCGAAATGACCAACCCGGAAGAAACGCTGATCATCGTCACCGCCGACCACTCGCACACGCTGACGATCGCCGGCTATGCCCAGCGCAACAACCCGATCCTCGGCATCTCCGCCTCCGGCATCGGCGGCGAAGGCGGTTCCGCCGGCGCCGACGGCCTTGCGTACACGACGCTGGGCTATGCCAATGGCCCCGGCGCCTGCCGCGAGAACGGCAAGGACGCCGACGGAAAACCGGTCTTCGATTGCACGCGTCAGGATCTCACCGGCGTCGACACGCTGGCGCCGGACTTCCGCCAGCCCGCCCTCGTGCCGATGTACTCGGAAACGCATGGAGGCGAGGACGTGGCCGCCCTCGCCTCCGGTCCGGGCGCCAATCTCGTCACCGGCGTGATCGAGCAGAACGAACTCTTCCACGTCATGGGCCGCGCCCTCGGGCTGATCCCGGCCCCGACCTACTGATCCGCTAAGGCGCGGGCCATTTCGAGAGGATCGTTGCGGCGTCGAAATACTCGCGCCAGACGGTGATCAGCCCGTTCTCGACGACCCAGACGCCCGCCACCGGCAACTCGACCCAGCCGGTGGCGAGGCGGTGGCGGTCGAGCCGCTCGGTGAACACGGTATTTCCGTTCGTCAGTTCCCGGAGGATCAGGAACTCGTTCTCCAGCGTCGGCGAGAAGAACGGCTCCAGCACGCCGCGCACCCCGGCCGGGCCAATCGCCTTGCCCATCGGCATGTTCTCGTATTCGCAGCCGTCCGCGATCAGCGTCATAGCGGCGTCATAGTCGAACGCCGTCACGGCATTGAGAAAGGCATGCACCGCTTCTGCGGCAGATATCTGGGTCGTCGTCATGTCAGGTCTCCTTGGCCTGGGGATCAGTGAGCGGATTTCAGCGCGCCGCTGGCCAGCAGCGGCACGAAGTAGGCAGTCGCCAGCGCCGTATTCGGGACGATGTTGAGGGCGAAACCCGTCGCGGCTGACAGCGCCCCGTCGATCACGAACCAGATCACCACCGCCGCCGTCAGTCCGCGCCAGGCCGGCGCGCCGGCCGCATGGATCGCCGGCAGCAGGAACAGCACGGTGAAGCCCCATCCGAGCGACACGGCGCCCATCAGCGCCACCGAGAAGCGCATCCCCGGCGCATCCAGGAATGCGTCTGGCAGCGGTTGGGCGCTAAGAATTGCGTAGAGCGCGCGAACAAGGCCATCGAGTGCCGGCACGCCCGCCGTCGCCAGCACCGCGCCGAAGAGAACGACACCCCAGCACCAGAGGGTGATCCATGTTTTCCAAAGCCCGGTCATGCGTCGCTCCTGTCTTGACGTTGCCTCATCCTCGCCCCGTCGGCGTAAGCTGCGCAATTACCTGCGAGGTCATGGACTCGCGCGCGCGTGCCTGCGAGCATGCTGCCCATGAGCCTGCGTGACCCCGCCCCGCCCGCCGCCGAAAGCGATGCCTTTGCCGCCCTCCTGCGCCGTTTCCGCGCCGCGCGCCGGATGAGCCAGCTGGACCTTGCCCTCGATTGCGAGGTCTCCGCCCGCCACCTCTCTTTCCTCGAAACCGGCCGCGCGAAGCCGAGCCGCGAAATGGTGCTGCAGATCTCCGAAGGCCTGACCCTCCCCCTCGGCAGCCAGAACGCGCTGTTGCAGGCGGCCGGCTATGCCGCCGTCTTCCCCGCCTCGCCGCTGGACTCCGACGCGCTCGGCCCTTTCCGTGCCATCCTGAAGGAAATGATGGACCGCCACGCCCCTTGGCCCGCCATCCTGTGCGACCGTCACTGGCGCGTGCGCGGCACGAATGCCACCGCCGCCGCCTTGCTCACGCCTCTGCAAGCCGAAACCGGCGAAACCAGCCTCGTCCGCATGCTGACGGACAACCCCGTCGCCGATGCGATGATCGCGAACCTCCCCGAAGTCGTCCACGAGATGCGCGGCCGCATCGCCCTCGAAGCCCTCGAAGCGGCCGGCGACCTGGTCCTGCGAGACCTCCTCACCGCCCTTGACGCCGCCAGCCTGCGCCACCCCCTGCCCGGCGGCGCGCCCCGCCGCCCGCTCGTGCCGCTGATCATCAACGTCCCCGGCGGCCAGTTGAGCTTCCTCTCCACCATCGCCCATTTCGGCACCAGCGAAGACGTCACCATCCGCGACCTGCGCCTTGAACTCCTCTTCCCCGCCGACGACGCGACCCGCGCCGCCCTGAAGGCGATGGCCGGCTAACGCAGCGTCACTCTGGTCAATGCCCCCACCTTGCGCGACACTTGCCGCAACAGCCTGAACACAGGCGGACATAAAACCGGAGGAAACACGCCATGAAAGCTGCCGTGATGCGGGAGGCCAACAAGCCTCTGTCGATCGAGGACGTCACCATCTCCAAGCCCGGCCCGCGCGAAGTGCTCGTGCGCCTGAAGGCGATCGGTGTCTGCCACTCCGACGTACACTTCTGGGACGGCAATTTCCCGACCGAGATGCCCGTCATCCTCGGCCATGAAAGCGCCGGCGTCGTCGAACAGGTCGGCTCGATGGTCTCGGCCGTGAAGCCCGGCGACCATGTCATCTCCATCCTCTCGCCCTTCTGCGGCGTCTGCGAATACTGCCTCACCGGCCACATGTCGGTCTGCCACACCGTCAATGGCGACCAGTTCAAGCGCCGCCCTGACGAAGCCCCGCGCCTCTCCATTGGCAAGGAAAAGGTCGGCCAGTTCCTGAACCTCTCGTCCTTCGCCGAGCAGATCCTCGTCCACGAGAACGCCCTCTGCGCCATCGACAAGGACATGCCGCTGGACCGCGCCTGCCTGATCGGCTGCGGCGTCATCACCGGGGTCGGCTCGGTCTTCCATTCCGCCAAGGTCGAGCCCGGCTCCACCGTCGCCGTTATCGGCTGCGGCGGCGTCGGCCTCGCGGCGATCAACGGCGCGGCCATTGCCGGCGCCTCGCGCATCATCGCGGTCGACCTCTCGCCGGAGAAACTCCAGCTCGCCACCCGCTTCGGCGCCACCGACACGGTCAACCCGAAATCCGGCAATGCCATCGAGCAGGTCAAGGAACTGACCAAGGGCGGCGTGCACTATTCCTTCGAATGCGTCGGCAGCAAGCAGACGGCCGAGATGGCCTACCACATGCTTCGCCCGCGCGGCGTCGCCACCATCATCGGCATGATCTCGCCGGGCGTGAACATCGAGATTCCGGGCATCGAACTCCTCGTCACCGAGAAACGCCTGCAAGGCGCCGTGATGGGCTCGAACCGGTTCCGCATCGACTTCCCGCGCTTCGTCGATCTCTACCGGCAGGGCAAGCTGCACCTCGACGACCTGATTTCGGACCGGATCGGCCTCGACGGCATCACCGGCGCGATGCAAAACCTGAAAAACAACAAGGGCACCGTCGCCCGTCAGGTCGTTGTACTCTGATGATTGCCGCGCGGCAGACCGCTCGCTAAAGAGGGCGCTTCGCCAAAACCGGAGCGCCCCATGGCCCGTACGCCGCCGACCAAACAGAAACGCACGCTGGTGCAGCGGTTGATGCGGCGCATCATCTACAAGAACTATGGCCGCAACCTCCTCTACCAGCTGCAGCTCCGCGCCCTGAACGAAGCGGCCGACTATGCCCAGGCCAACATGCCAGAGGCGATGATCTTCGAGAGCTACCCGGCCTATATCGCCTTCCTGATGGAACGCGCCCCACCCGCCGGCCTGTTCCTCGAGTTCGGCGTCGCCGGCGGCAATTCGATCCGCCAGATCGCCGCGCGCACCAAAGCTCAGGTGCACGGCTTCGACAGTTTCGAAGGCCTGCCCGAGGACTGGACTGGCCACCTCGAACGCCGCGGCGCCTTTTCCCAGAAGCAGCAGCTTCCGGAAGTGCCCTCCAACGTGAAACTGCACGTCGGCTGGTTCGACAAGACACTCCCCGGATTCCTCGCCGCCCATCCCGGTCCGATCAGCCTGCTGCACATCGACTGCGATCTCTATGGCGGCACCAAGATCATCCTCGACCTTGCCGGCGACCGTCTGGTCCCGGGCTCCGTCGTGATGTTCGATGAGTATTTCAACTATCCGAGCTGGCGCCACCACGAGTACAAGGCCTGGCAGGAATTCGTCAGTGCCCGGAACGTGAAGTATACCTACATTGCGATGACTGCCGTCGACGGCTGCGTCGCCGTACGCGTGGATTCGATCGACTAGAGGTCTTTGCCAGTCGCCTCGGCGATCAAGGCAAAACCGTCCTTCGCCCGCGCGGCGTCGAGCTCGCCGGCAATCCGCGCCGCAAGGCCCGGGCCCTCATAGACCAGCATCGAGTAAAGCTGCACGGCATGTGCTCCGGCGCGCAGCTTGCGGTACGCGTCTGCGCCGGACGCAATGCCGCCGGCGCCAATCAGGTCAAACTCGCCCCGAAGCTCGCGGGCAAACCGCGTCAGCACTGCCGTGGACGGATGAAACAGCGGCGCGCCCGAAAGCCCGCCCGCCTGCGCTTTCTGCTCGTTCTGCAGCGTGGAGGGCCGCGCCAGCGTCGTATTGGAGATGATCAAACCCGCGAGCCAGCCCCCCTCCCTGCGCACCACGCCGCAGATGTCGGCAATCGCCTCGGCATCGAGATCCGGCGCCACTTTCAGGAAGACCGGCTTGCCTTTCCGGTCCGCTGCGCCGCAACGCGTCAGCAGCGCGGTCAGCGAGGCCTTGTCCTGCAGGCCGCGCAGGCCCGGCGTGTTCGGCGAGGAGATATTGATCGTGATATAGTCCGCATGCGGCGCTACCGCCTCGATGCCGGTGACATAGTCCTGCGTGCGGTCTTCCGAATCCTTGTTGGCGCCGACATTCGCGCCCACCGGCACCCCGGGTGAACATTTCGCGAGCCGGCGGACGAAATACTCGAGCCCGTAATTGTTGAAGCCCATCCGGTTGATCACCGCCCGGTCTTCTTCCAGCCGGAACAGGCGCGGCTTCGGATTGCCCGCCTGCGGTTTCGGCGTCACCGTGCCGCATTCGACAAAGCCGAAACCGAACCGCGCCATCGCGTCCGGCACTTCGCAATTCTTGTCAAACCCGGCGGCGAGCCCTACGGGCGAGGCGAGCTTCAGCCCGGACTTGGGCAGCGTCACCGACAGGCCCGCCGGAAACGCCGGCGCCCGCGCGGGCACGCCGATGCCCTTCGTCAGCAGGCGGAGCGTTGCATTGTGCGCCGCCTCGGGCGGCAGCATCCGGATCGCCCGCGCGCCAAATTCTGCCAGCATCACACGTCCTCCGGAATGACAGGCGCGCCGTCCGGCCCCGGCACCAGCCACCAGCTGCCCGTGGCCCTGGCAATCTCCAGCGCGCCGTAAAGGTGCGGAAACAAGTCCCCGCCCCGGCTTTCCTCCCAGCGGATATCGCCGAGCGTTGCAAGATCGAACCGCAGGAGACGCACGCGCGCCTGCCCGGAATAATATCGCCGGGCGGTTTCGCGTACTTGCGCTTTGGTGGACAGATGAACGTATCCGTCCGCCCTATCCAGCGCCGTATCGGTGGCGCCCGAGGCTTCGGCCAGGGCCCAGTCGGCTTCGGTCAGCAGCTTGTAAACGGGTCCGGTCGTCATGGCGAAGTCCTGTCGCAGGCTTTGTTCTTGTGTGCAATCATGAGGCGCGATGCAGGAGAGCGAACTTGGGCCTGAAGACCGCCGTTGCCGATGAAGCCCTGCTGCAGGTGCGCCTCGAAAGCGGCCGCACGGTGGAGGAAGAGCTGAAAGCGCTGCGCGCGCTCGCGCGCCTTCTAGATTCGCAGTTCGAAGTGATGGGCGTGAAATTCGGCGCCGACGCTTTGGTCGGCCTCATACCCGTGGCGGGCGACGCGGTGACCCTGGTCACCGGCGGCGCGGCGCTGGCGACTTCGATGCGGCTGCGCCTGCCCTGGCACGTGCACACGCGGATCCTCGTCAATCTCGGCACCGATGCGGGCCTGGGCGCCATTCCGATCCTGGGCGATGCGTTTGACTTCTTCTTCCGGTCCCACAAGCGCAACTTCCGGCTAGTCGAGCACCATGTTCTGGAACGCGCCGCAAAGCAGACGGGCGTCAAACGCGCGCGGCCGCCGAAACAGGCTCCCGCCAGCTAGATCGGATTGCCGTTCGTGGTCGAGGCGCGGGCCATCGTCCAGGTGCCATCGGCGCCCTCACAGGCGGCAAAGCGTCCGCGTTCCTGGCCCGGGAAGGCATAGGAGACATCCCGGCACATGACCGACACCGTGACATCGACCGGCTGCAGATAGGCGCGCGTGACAAAATCATCCGTCAACGGCGCATAGCCGATGGACTGGATGCTGGCCTTCATCGGATCGACCGGAACCGTGCGCTCGAAATGGATCAGCAGCGGGCGGCCATCCGGCGTCAGCAGTTCGTGGTGCGTGCCATCGGCGCTGTCTTCGACAAGCTTGATGAAATCGGTTTTCAGCACGTCCAGCGCCGCGGGATCCAGCGCGCGGCCTGCCGTGTATTCGGCGCGTTCGGCGATGAAATCATCGACCGGGCGCGGCATGTTGGCGAGCTGGCGCACTTCCGGAGTACCGGTGCTCAGCGATGGCGGCGCCGTGCGCTCCACCGGCGCCGCAGCGACCAGCGTGGCGGCCGGACGCTCCGGCTTCAGCGAGGCGCGGCCCGGCGGGTTGGTCCAGACGCGCGGCGCGGGTGTCGCGGCAACAGCGGCGACCGTGGCCAGGCGCGCGGCTTCCGCTTCGACGAGCCGACGCGATTCGAGAGTGGCGAGGCGTGTCGCTTCGGCCGCATCCGCCGCCCGCTTGGCGTCAAGCGAGGCGAGCCGTTTGGCTTCCGCATCGGCGGCGCGTTTGGTTTCGATGTCCGCCAGGCGTTTCGCCTCGGCCGCCTTCGCGGCCTTGTCGGCTTCGATCTGTGCGAGGCGCTTGGCCTCGGCGTCCGCCGCTTTCTTCTTCGCTGCCAGATCGGCGAGCCGTTTGGCCTCAGCATCAGCGGCGCGCTGCGCTTCGGCCTGCGCGACCCGTTGCTGCTCGGCGGCCGCCGCCGCCGCGCGGGCGGCTTCCTCGGCGGCGATACGGTCCGCTTCCACTCTCGCGGCCGCAGCCGCTTCCTGCGTTTTGAGCTGCGCGGCGACCGCGGCCGAGGCGGCGCGCGCCGCTTCTTCGGCAGCGAGCCGGTCGCGGACGCGGTTGTCGATGATGGCCGGTCCGCCGGTCGCGGCGGGCTGTTCGGCGGCGACGCGCGCGGCTTCCGCATTGGCGATGGCGGCAGCCGCCGTGCGGTCGGCTTCGGCGGAGGCCAGCTGGACCGCCGCCTCTTCCTCGGCGCGCAGTTCGGCGACGCGGGCCTTCAGCAGATCGGCCGTGCCGCGATAATCGAACCAGGGCGTGGCAACCGTTCCCACCGGCGCCGACGCCTGCTCGACAGCGGCCGCGGAAACGCTGGCCGTGGTGACCGTCGCGCCGTCTTCGGCCGTGTCCGTGTCCGTTTTTCCGCCGAGCGCGTTTTCGGCCGCCATGACAGAAAGGCCCGCCAGGCCCAGCACCGCGAGACCGGCAAAGGCAAACTGCGAAAAATCGCCCATCCGGCTGAAGAGGCCGGCGCGGGTGTCTTCGCTGTCATCGCCGGAGCCGCCTTGCTTGCCGCCCTGCGGAATGATGGCGACGCCGCCCGCCGTGGCTGCGACCGGCACGAGCGGCGCCTTGTTCACAGGCTTCGCCGGCGCGGGCGGCTTGCGAAGCAGGCGCACTTCCGAGACGGCATTGTGCGAGACCGGGCCAGCGGTGATCGGGCCGGAATGGGTAAGGATCGACAGCGTCGGCTGCGGGCGCACCGCGTCGCGGGCGCGCAGGCGGGCGCGGAACGGCATCGCGGACTGAGCGCGTTCCTCGGCGGCGCGGCCCGTGGCTTCGGCCTCTCGGACCGCCTGGCACAGGCTCTCCGGCAGCGCCGGGTTGCGGCGGGTCGCACTGTCCATCGGGTCGTTCAACATGACAGCCACCTTGTCGATGGCGGCCACCGGGGCCGCCTGATCCAGCAAAATCACTATAACGGCTCAAGGCGCCGTAAACCACAGGAATCACCCAACCTGTCCTGCTTGTCAGGCAGCGGGCGGGACTTTAAGGCAACACTTTCCCCTCTTCGCCGAAAATCACGTCAGGAATCTCCATGTCGAAGCCCCGCACCGCGCCCAAAAAGGTCGTTCTTGCCTATTCGGGCGGCCTCGACACATCGATCATCCTGAAATGGCTGCAGGTCGAATTCGGCTGCGAAGTCGTCACCTTCACCGCTGACCTCGGCCAGGGTGAGGAGCTGGAGCCTGCCCGCAAGAAGGCGCTGGCGGCCGGCGTGAAGCCGGAAAACATCTTCATCGAGGACGTGCGCGAGGAATTCGTCCGCGATTTCGTCTTCCCAATGTTCCGCGCCAACGCCGTCTACGAGGGCGTCTACCTCCTCGGCACCTCGATTGCCCGGCCGCTGATCGCCAAGCGCCAGATCGAAATTGCCGACATGGTCGGCGCCGACGCCGTCTGCCACGGCGCCACCGGCAAGGGCAATGACCAGGTCCGCTTCGAACTCGGCTATTACGGCCTCAACCCCGACATCAAGGTGATCGCCCCCTGGCGCGATTGGGAGTTCAAATCCCGCACGGACCTCCTCAAGTTTGCCGAAGAACACGGCATCGAGATCGCCAAGGACAAGCGCGGCGATGCCCCCTTCTCCGTCGACGCAAACCTTCTCCACTCCTCTTCCGAGGGCAAGGTTCTGGAAAACCCCGGCGAGCCCGCCCCCGAATTCGTCCACATGCGGACGATTTCGCCGGAAGACGCGCCGGACCAGGCCGAAGTGATCAAGATCGGCTTCGAGCGCGGCGACGCTGTCTCCATCAATGGCGAGGCGATGAGCCCGGCGACCCTGCTGACCGCGCTCAACGCCTACGGCAAGAAACACGGCATCGGCCGGCTCGACCTTCTGGAAAACCGCTTCGTCGGCATGAAGTCGCGCGGCATCTACGAGACGCCCGGCGGCACGATCCTGCTGGTCGCCCACCGCGGCATCGAACAGGCCACCCTCGACCGCGGCCAGAGCCACCTCAAGGACGAGCTGATGCCGCGCTATGCCGAGATGATCTACAACGGCTTCTGGTGGAGCCCGGAGCGGGAGATGCTGCAGGCGGCGATCGACCATTCGCAGCGCTGGGTGACCGGCGAAGTGACGCTCAAGCTGTACAAGGGCACGGCTTATTTGATCGGGCGGTCGTCGCCGTACAGTCTGTACTCGGAGAAGATCGTGACCTTCGAGGATGACCATGGCGCGTATGACCAGAAGGATGCGGAAGGCTTCATCAAGCTGAACGCGCTGCGCCTGAGACTGATGGCGGGACGCGACCGGAAGTTCGGGAAGAACTGAGTTATTCTGTACATCCCCGTACAGGCGGGGATGACGACCAACTCGGGCGCTACTTGATCTCCTTCGGCGGCTTCAGTCTCCGCTTCGTTTGGTGCACTTCCGCCTTGTCGCCGGTCGGTTTTTCGCCCTTCATGTAGTGGCGCTGCCAGCGTTCCTTCATCGCGGTCTGCTCGCCGTCCTTGAGGCGCGTGTTGAAGTCGGCGCGGCTGTCGCGCCAGGCCTTGTACTCGTCGACGAGGTCCGGGTTGGTGCTCATCAGCTTGCGCTCGGGTTCGATCTCCTCGAGGCGCTTGTGTTCCATCAGCGTGATGAACGCGAACGGCTCGCCCTTACGGAAGACGACTTCGCCGGGGCGCGTCATCTGCCAGTTCATCGTGAACGGGAACGGCAGCCAATCGGTCTCGACGAGCCCGGTGAGCGGCGCGATGCCATCCTTCGGCCAGTTCGGCGGGCCCGTGACCCAGACGCCCCAGCCCGGCGGCGTGCGGAACAGGTGGCCGGTATGGAAGGTGACGATGCCGCGCATGAAATGGCTGTCGGCAAAGCTCGCGATGGCGGCGGGATCGCCCGTGGTCATCAGGTTGATGTCCTCGATGCGCGGGCCGCCATTCCACTGGATCTTGATGTCCATCGGGCAGAGGATTTCCCAGCCCGTGGAGTTCGCCATGGTCAGCGGCAGGCAGCGATAGGGATGGCGATCCACAAAGGCGTCCATCCAGGCGCGGTCGGACCGGCCGGGGACGATCTGCGGGGCGACATCGTAGATCTTGTAGCATTCGAGGCGCATCGGGCGGACCCTTAAGTGCTTGACGGAACGCGGAACTCTTGGCGAAACGCAACCATGCAAGCAACCCCTGATGACCTGTTCGCCTATCTCGACCGCCTCGGCATCGCCCATTCGACCGTCTGGCACGAGGCGATGTTCACGGTGGAGCAATCCGGCGCGCTGAAGGCCGACATGCCGGGCGCACACACCAAGAACCTGTTCCTGAAGGACGCCGGGGGCGACCTCGTCCTGATCGCTGCGGAGGCCTACAACCAGCTCAAGCTCAACCAGCTGCACAAGTTGATCGGAACCAAGCGGCTCTCCTTCGGCCCGGCAGAGCTGATGACCGAAGTGCTCGGCGTGGTGCCGGGCTCAGTGACCGCCTTCGCGCTGATGAATGATCGCGCGCGCCGCGTGCGCTTCCTGGTCGACGCGGTGCTCGCGGCGGCGGACATCGTGAACTTCCACCCCCTGGTGAACACCGGCACGACGGCGATCTCCCAAGCCGATTTCCGCCGCTTTGTGGAAGCGACGGAACACCGGTTCGAGGTGGTCTATTTTTCGGGGCTTTAGGCCCGCGCGGTGACTTTTTCCGGCTTGATCACGCCGCGGTTCAGCAGTTCCTCGGCGATCTGCACCGCGTTGAGGGCGGCGCCCTTGCGCAGGTTGTCGGAGACAACCCAGAAGACGAGGCCGTTCTCGGTGCTGACATCCTTGCGGACGCGGCTGACGAAGGTCGCCCAGTCGCCGACGCATTCCTTCGGCGTCACATAGACGTCCTTGGACGGATCATCGAGCAGCATTATGCCCGGGCTTTCGCGCAGCAAGGCCTGGGCCTCTTTCGCGCTCATCGGGCCGTTGAGTTCGACATGGACGGCTTCCGAGTGGCCGACAAAGACCGGCACGCGCACGCAGGTGACCGACAGCTGGATCGCCGGGTCGATCATCTTCTTGGTTTCGTTCCACATCTTGGCTTCTTCGTCCGTGTACCCGTCCGGCAGGAAGGACCCGATCTTCGGGATCACGTTGAAGGCGATCTCCTTCTCGAACACGACCGGCGCGGGCTCGTCATTGACGAAGATGCCCTTAGTCTGGTTCCACAGCTCGTCCATCGCTTCCTTGCCCGCGCCGGAGACCGACTGGTAGGTCGAGACGACGACGCGCTTGATGCCGACCGCGTCATGCAGCGGCTTCAGCGCGACGACCAGCTGGGCGGTCGAGCAGTTGGGGTTCGCGATGATGCGCTTCTTGGTATAGCCCATGACCGCATCGGCGTTCACTTCCGGCACCACCAGCGGCACGTCCTTGTCCATCCGCCAGGCGGAGGAATTGTCGATCACGATCGCGCCGGCGGCGGCGATCTTCGGGCACCATTCCTTGGACACCTTGCCGCCCGCCGACATCAGCACGACGTCAACCTTCGAGAAGTCGAACTGCTCGAGGTCATGGCATTTCAGGGTACGGTCGCCATACGCGACTTCCTTGCCGATCGAGCGGCGCGAGGCGATGGCGTAGACTTCGTCTGCGGGGAACAGGCGTTCGTCGAGAATGTTGAAGAGCTCCCGCCCGACATTGCCCGTGGCGCCGACGACAGCGATGCGCGTACCCATGATATCCAAGTCCTCTTCCGGTCAGTTTCGGGGCCTTATGGCGCAAACTGGCTCCGGCTTAAAGCGGCTTGTGCAATACGCCCCCGGCTGGCAGGTAGCAGGGACACCGAAAAGGGATCTGCAAGCCGTGCTGGACGAGATCATCCGCCGTTATATCGCCAGCTATAATGACCGTGACATCGACGCGATGCTGGCCTGCGTGACCGATGATGTCGTGTTCGAGAACATCTCCAATGCCGGCCAGTCCATGCGCCTCGACGGCAAGGCGATGATGCGCCAGGTGGCGGAAGTCTCCGGAAACGCCTTTTCCTACCGCCGCCAGCGGCTGACCAACCTCGTCACCGGGGCCAGCACCGCCGCCGCCGAGATCGAATTCGAGGGCCGGGCCGCCGTGGACCTGCCCAACGGCATCCGCGCCGGCGAAACCGTCCGCGTGCGCGGCGCCAGCTTCTTCGAGTTCCGCGGCCCCCTGCTCTGCCGGATCGCGGATTATAGCTAGGTGGCTCTACTCTTTCGGCTTGAATACGCCCGAATAGGTTATGCCCGCGAAGCTAACGAGGAATGTGCCCAGCAAGGCGTAGATCGCCTTGGCCCAGGTCCAGAGCGTGACTTCATCGAACAAGGTCACCGCCGGCAGGGCCGGCAGGAATGGCATGCTCCCGGCAAGGCGCGAGAGCTGGATACCCCGGAACAGGCCAACCTGGCCGACATCCGCCGGATCACAAAGCGACTCCTGACGCAGATCGATGATCGGAATGGCCGTATCCAGTGCGTAAAGCGCCGGCACAAGCGACAGGCAAGCTTGCGGGTCGTCATGGCTCGAGAGGTCGACGAACACGTTTCGCGCGAGCATGACCTCGGCACCCACGATGCCGGCGATCCAGAATGCAACGAGCGTCACGGTCGCACGCAGCGCCGAAAGACCAAAGCCGAACGGAACTTCCGCAAACAGCCAGACGAACGGCCGGATCCAGAGCGGACGGGCCCGGTTCTCCTCGCGGTAGCCTTCGCGCTGGATCCGCCGCGCGTCAGTATGGCGGCCAGAACGCGCGAATGCGATGGCGCACTCCCGCCAGGGATGCGGGGACACGATGCGCTGTCCCTTTGCGGTCCGGTCGGTGCTGCGTTGCAGCCAGCGCATCCGGGCCTGCCATGCGACGCCGTCCGACTGGTCCACTTCGATCTGCCGCAGGCTGATGCTGTCGAGGCGGATGCGGCGGGCGCCGCTCCAGGCCGAGTCGGCGAAGCTGCCCAGCGTATCGATCCGGGCATTCGACAGATCGACGATCCCATCAAGCGTGTTGTCATGCGCGTATAGTCCACCGTCTACGGAACATGCGCTGGCATTGAGCGCGACACCATCGGGACGTGTAAACCGGGCGCCCTGACAGATGAAGTCTCCGGCAACCCGAGCCTTCCAGAACGTGGTCGTGCCGTCCGCCTCAAACTTGTGGTCGTTTATCGCGACGAGCCGGACATGGCCGCCGACGCTGCAGGCGCTCACATCCAGCGCGTCGCCGTCCGGATGGCTCAGGGCGGCGCCAAAGAAGCTGAGCGACTTGCCGATGCTTCCATTGGCCAGCCTGACTTCACCGGAAGATTCGAACCGGAAATGTTGATAGGCATCAAAGTTGGCAAGGCCGCCGATCTGGATGCCGGCCGCGGCAAGCGCGAGCCCGCCGGGATTGTTGAAACGCGCGCCGTGACAGGCGAAATCTCCGGCGACTCGCGCGTCCCAAAACAGGGACGCCCCTTCGGCCTCGAACCGCGTCGTGTCGATCGGCATCAGCTGAACATGGCCGCCGACACTGCAGGCGTTGGCATCCAGCGCGTCGGCGCCGGGGTTGCTGAGGTGCGCACCGAAAAAGGCGAGGTCTTTGCCGATGGTCGCGTTCGCGAGTTGCACCTCGCCTTCGGCTTCAAAGCGCGACCCTTCGACCTTGTCGAAACCGGCCCGTCCACCCACCTGGATGTTTGCAGCCGCAAGCGCGACACGACCGGGCGCAGACAGGCGCGCGCCGTTGCAGGCGAAGTCGCCGGAGACTTTCGTGTCCCAGAAGACCACTTGCCCATTGGCCTCGAACCGGTGACCACGGGCGACGGTCAGGCGAACGTGCGCACCGATTGTGCTGGCACTGACATCGAGTGCGTCTCCGTCCGGGTTGGACAAAGAGGCACCGTAGAAGTTGAGATTCTTTCCGACGCTGGCGTTTGACAGGCGTACTTCACCTTCAGCAACAAAGCGGCGCTCATCGAGCAGGTCAAAAGTTGCCTCGCCGCCGATGTTGACGCCGGCCGCATCGAGCGCGAGACCATCGCGGCCCGTGATCGTGGCGCCGTCGAATGCAAGGTCGCCGCCGATGAAGGCGCTCGACATCCGCACATCGCCCTCGGCGACGAAGCCCATCTCGAACAGGGCGCTGCCCTCGATCCTGGCAAGCCAAAGGTTCAAGGCCGGGGGCACCATTGTCAGGCCGCGCGGCACGTCGCCGGGGCATTTCAGCAATGCTCCGCGCGCCCAGAGATCGCCGCCGATCCGGGCCGCCCGCAAGCGGATATAGGCCACCGGCACTTCCGGCGGCGGCGACGGCAATGGAGAGGCCTCCCTGAAGTCGAAGTCTCCGCTGACCTTGACGCCTTCTCCCCAGAGTTCGCGAAACCGGCTCTGGCGGATCGAAAAGCGGGACAGTTCCGCATTGGTAATGTCAATGCGGCCTGAGAAATCACACTGCTCAAGGGCGACAACGCCAAAGCCGCCTCCGCCCGGCGCGGTGCAATCTGCGAGGTCGAGATCGCCCTCCACCCGGGCGCCGCGTATCCGCAGGCCCGACGGGAGACCGGCAACGCGGCTATCGAGCCCGAGCAGCATGTCTCTCAGGAATCGGGCCGAAACGACCGGCTTGAGTTCGGCGTCATATCCGGGCGCCTGCGTGAGATCGGCCCAGACACCGGCGCGCAGGGCCGCGATCAGCGCCTGTTCGTCGGCCAATGGCCCCGCACCGCTCCCCACTTGCATCCCCAAGACCCCCGACCAGCTTTATCCACAGGATGGATAAGCGAGACTCCGACGGAGGCAATAGTGGTTTGCCAGATGGCTGCGCAGCACAGAGGCTCAGGGTTTCCAGCCCGGAAGTTTCGCGGCCTGCTTCATCCATTTCGCCAGCTGGGCTTCGTCAAACTCGCCTTCGTAGAGGTCAATCCAGCGCGCCTCCCCGCTCTTCGCCGTGAAGCCGGGCGGCGGCGGATCGAGTTCGGCCCCCTTGAAGAAGGTAACCTTCACATACCGCGTCAGCACATGGAACGTGACGAACCAACCCTGCCCTTCGACGCCATAAAACGGCGAGTTCCACTTCACCGCCTTCTGCACCTTCGGCACCGCTTTCACGATCAGCGCATCCAGCCGCCGGCCGACCTCCTGCTTCCAGCCGGGCAGGGCCGCAATATAGGTCTGCACCGGCGCATCACCGTCCCTCTGGGCAATCTGCGGATTGCCGCCGGACAGGAGGACCACTTTCGCGGGCTTAGCGTCTTTCGCCATCCGTTTCAGGCCGACTGCTGCATCTTCGGCCGCCGCAAATCCGCCGCGAGCCCCTCCCCCATCAGGTCGATGAAGTTCTCGGAGTAGAAGTTCGTGACCTGCGTGGGCGTGCAGCCCGCGAGGGTTTCGTCGAAACGCTTCAGCGGATTGCGGCCGCCTTCGACATGCGGATAGTCCGACGAGAAGAGGCAGATCTCATCCCCCGAATTGCGGATGATCCAGCCGGCATCCTCATGCGGATACGGCGCCGCGCGGAAAGACCGGCGCACGATTTCGGACGGCTTCGCCGAGAGTTTCTGCAACCGCGCCTCATTCCTCACGAAGGCATGCGCGGCCGAATCCATCGCGCGCATCCATCCCGGCACCCAGGCGGCGCCAAGCTCGATGGCGCCCCATTTCAGGCGCGGGAACCGGTCGAACACGCCGTCAAAGATCAGCGTGGCCAGCGTCTGCATCGCCGATTGCGGGATCGGCATATAGGAGACCGAGGTGAAATTGTCGTCTCCGCCATGGAAGTCCGGCACCGGCGGCAGGCCGTTTTCCTTGTAGACCGGGTTCATCTTCTCCTCGCCGCCGACATGCAGCAGGACCGGCAGGCCCGCCTCCTCCGCAAGACGCCAGACGGGGTCCAAGCCCACATGGCTCGGCGAATGCCTTTGCGGGCACACGGACGGAACCATGATGGCCTTGGCCCCCAGCTTGATCGCCAGCCGCGCGGTCGCCTCGGCGCGGGCAAAGTCCTCCAGCGGAACGTAGGCCACCGGCAGCAGGCGCCGGTCGACGCAGCAGAAGTCCGTCATCATCCGGTTGTGCGCATCAGCAGCCGCGTAGCAGAGTTCCATGTCGCCGGACTGGTCGAGCCCGAAATTGCCGAGACAGAAGGTGGTAAAGACCAGCTGGCTGGCAAACCCGAGCCGGTCCATCGCGGCGGGCCGGTCTTCGCGGCGGAAAGATCCGAGGGCGGTATAATTCTTGTTGAGCAGGATCGCGTCCGCCGCCGCGGCGCGGTAAGCCGCATCCTCATGCCGCGCGCGCTCCGCGTTCATCCAGTCCGCGTGCGAGTGCTTCCACTTGTAGATCGGAAGGTCGTGATAGCGCGCCAGCAGGCGCTTCTCGAAATACGGATCGAGCACGTCGGTCATCTCCATGAGATGACTGTCGGCGTCATGGATCAGCCGTCCGGCGGCGTAGGACATTGCGTGGTTCCTCCCGATATTTTTCGGTAGGATGTCACAAGACGCAGGGAAGTCAAAAACTCAGAGCGCCGCAATAATCGCGTCCGCCATCTGCTTCGTCGTCAAGTCGCCGCCAAGGTCACGCGTGCGCGCCCCCCGGTCGAGCGCCTTGCCCACGGCGGCCAGCAGCGCATCCGCGGCCTTCTCCTTCCCGAGCGACCAGCGCAGCGCCATCTCCAGCGACAGGATCGCGGCGCAGGGGTTGGCGACGCCCTGCCCCGCGATGTCCGGCGCCGAGCCATGCACCGGCTCATAGAGACCCGGCACACCCGGCGCGCCGAGCGAGGCCGACGGCAGCATGCCGATCGAGCCGGTGAGCATCGCCGCTTCGTCCGACAGGATGTCGCCGAACAGGTTGTCCGCCAGGATCACATCGAACTGTTTCGGCTGGCGCACGAGTTCCATGGCGCAGGCATCTGCATACATGTGGCTGAGCGCGACGCCGCCGCCGAACTCGGCATGCGCGAGCGTCACTTCCTGGCGCCAGAACAGGCCCGACTCCATGACGTTGGATTTCTCGACCGACAGCACCCGGCCCGAACGGCCCCGCGCAATGTCGAACGCGACGCGGGCGACGCGCTCGATCTCGGGATGGGTATATATGGCGGTATCATACCCGCGGCGCAGGCCGCCCTTCTCGTCGATACCGCGCGGCTGCCCGAAATAGACGCCGCCCGTCAGCTCACGGACGATCATCAGGTCGAGACCTTCGACCCGGTCGCGCTTCAGGCTCGAGGCGTCCACCAGCGCCGGAAAGCAGAAGGCAGGGCGCAGGTTCGCGAACACGTCCAGCCCCTTGCGCAGCGCGAGGAGCCCCGCTTCCGGGCGCTTGTCGCGCGCGGCGCCGGTCCATTTCGGCCCGCCGACGGCGCCGAGCAGGACCGCATGCGACTTGCGCGCGCGCTCCAGCGTCTCATCCGTCAGCGGCGTGCCGTGCGCATCAAAGCTGGCGCCGCCCACAAGACCGGTTTCGATGAGGATATCCGGCACAAGGAATTCCGCGACGCGGCGCGCCTCGGCAATGACTTCCGGGCCGATGCCGTCACCGGGCAGGAGAAGGAGGGTCTTTTTCATGGGTGCGGAAAGGTGGCGGTATCAGCCGCCGCCGCTGGTCGCAGCGCCGGTGCCGACGCGCTGGAACTTGTCGGTCTGCTCCTTGGCATTGGTCGCCATAATCTCGTCGAACTGCTTCCACGCCGCTTCCGACTTGCATGTCCGGTCCGGGAACCGTGAGCCGATCACTTCGAGGTCCCTGCAGCTCACCGCAGTGCCATCCGGCGCGATATCGCCGGCCTTGAGGGTCGCCTGTGCGCCGGTCGCCGCCGGAGGGGTCGCGCAGGCCGCAAGGGCGAAGGCAGCGACGAAAGCTGATTTGAGGCTGAGGTTCACGGCAATCTCCTTCCAGTGAGCGGATCGACAAACTTCGTAGCGGGGCAAGGCACGCAGCGCAACGGATTCAGATGGGCTCCGGATCGGCCTCATAGAGACGCAGGGACCTGTCGGTCAGCCCAAGCTGCGGATAGAATGCGCGCCAGGTCGCCATGTGCGCTGTCTTGAAGTGGAGGTCGAGCGCGGCGCGGCTTTCCCAACGCTCCGTCACGCGCACGAGGCCCGCGTCCAGCACGTCGATGCTGTAGGCATAGTCGATACACCCGGGCTCGGCGCGGCTGGCGCGGATCATCTGCTCCATGACCGCGCGGGCGCGTTCGACATTCTCCGGCGGAATGCGGACAGTCCCTTCGATGACAATCATGGTTCGCGCGCCTGGGCTTACGGGCAATTGCCCTGGGTGGAGCAGCCAGTGTTCAGGCGCTGGAACTTGTCGGTCTGCTCCTTGGCACTCGCGGCGAGAATCGCGTCGAGTTCCTCCCAGGCGGCTTCCGATTTACATTCCTTGATCGCGAACCGCGTCCCGGTGCGGTCGATCGACCGGCACTGGATCGGCGTCCCATCCGGGGCGAGTTGCCCCTCCATCGCGGTGGTCAGCTTGGGTCCGCCTTCCGCCAATTGAACCGGCGCGGCAGGCGCCGTGGTGCAGGCCGCCAGAACGGTGGCCAGGGCTGCGATGAGTAATGCCGGGCGGCGTTGGGCCATGCTGGATTCCCTTGTCGTCAAGTGTTCGGCTCAAAACGTAGCAAGTCTGATCAGGCGCGCAACTCTAGCGGCCGGAAAACCCGGTGAAAGGCCGGCGTTGATCAGGGTGTAATCAGGATGGGTCCTTTTCCGGGCTGGCGGCGGGTCCTGCCGCCGCCGGCTTCGCGGGAATCTCGACGCCCGGCACCTCCGGCTTCATCCCGAAAGGATCGGTCAGGCATCCGCTCAGCGGAACCAGCAAAAGCAACGGCAGGAAAAGTCGGGCGGCGCGGGGCATCAGGTCGTGTCTCCGGTTGCGGCCCGCGAACCGTCAGCGGGCGGGTTCGAGCCAGGGGGTGGCGAGGCGGCGCTGCGCCTCGAACGTATCGATCTGCGGCGCGGCGGTCAGCGAGGCGCCGATCTCGTCGAGCCCGGCCATCAGGTTCGACTTGCGCCCCGGATCGACGTCGAACCTGTGCACCTCGCCGTCCGGCGTCGTCACGGTTTGCGTCGCAAGGTCCACGGTGAACACATGGTTCGCGCCCCCGGCCGCCTTCGCCAGCTTCTCGCACACATCCACCGGCAGCCGCACCGGCAGGATGCCGTTCTTGTAGCAGTTGTTGTGGAAGATGTCGGCAAAGCTCGGGGCGATCACGCAGGTGATGCCCTGGTCCAGCAGCGCCCAAGGCGCGTGCTCGCGCGACGAGCCGCAGCCGAAATTCTCGCCCGCAATCAGGATCGACGCTTTCGCGTACTCCGGCCGGTTGAGCACGAAGCCCGGATCCGGCGAACCATCCGCCTTGGTCTTCAGCTCATGGAACAGCCCGGTCGCAAGGCCCGTGCGCGTCGTCGTCTTCAGGAACTGCTTGGGAATGATCATGTCGGTGTCGACATTCGACATCGGCTTGCCCTTCTCGAGCAGCGGCGCAGCAGTTCCGGTAAGGGCAGTGAACGGGGTCATGCGGCGTTTTTAATCCACGCCGCCGGAAATGAACAGGGTGGGCACGCCCATCGTCCCGTCGCGGACGGTGAAGACGCGGGTGCCCGCGCGGCGCCCGGTGCGGACATCGGAGACGTTGAAGCCGAGCCCCGCGAGCCGGTCATGCGCGGCCTCGATATCGCCGACGCGCCAAGTCAGGCCCCAGAAATTGTCCGGCCCGGCAGCATCCTCCCCTTGCCCCAGCCGGTGCGCGATCTCGACCGTCAGGCCGCCGGTGCGGAAGAAGATCAGCCGCACGCCCCATTCCGGCGCCGAGCGGTCGAGCGCCAGCCGCAGGCCGAGCTTGGCGCCATACAGCGCCATCGCCCGGTCCGGGTTCGGCGTGTTGATCACGAAGTGATCGAGCGCATGGACATGGCCGAGCGGCACTTCGGCCGGCTCCAGCGCGCCTTCCTCCGGCGCCACGAAAAACCAACGGATGCCGGCGGTATGCTCCGGCGGCACGCGAAAACTGCGCCAGGTCCGGCGCGCTTCCCGCGCCATATCCTCGCTCAGCGCCTCTTCGACAGCCGTCGGCGACAGCGCGAGGCGCGACATCGCACGATGATCACCCGCAATGTCGGTCGAGCGGAAAGCCAGCGACTTGAGGCCCGGCCCCTCCTCCGTGATTCGCGCCCGCAGGTGCTCTGCCGATGCTCCGTGCCCGGACGGCGCGACAAGCTCGAGCGCCGTATTGCCAAGCTGGAACAGCGCCGTCGCCGCCCCCGTATCACTCACCGCCCGCCAGTCCGGCGCCCGCCCGAGCAGCGCAGCATACACCGCCGTGCCCGCCTCGATCTCGGGCGCGAGGATCACGATGTGATCGACGCCGTCGATCATGCCTTCACGCTGGTCTGCGGCAGGCAATCGTTGACGCCCTTGAAGCCCGGCAGCGCCTCGACCCGGGCGAGCCATTTGCGGACATTGCCATACGGCGCGAGGTCAATGCCCGCCTGCGGAGCATAGGCGGCGATGCCGTAGAGATCGATATCGGCAATCGTCGCGCCCTTGCCGACCAGCCACTCGCGGCCATCCAGCAGCGTGTTCAGCTCCTTCAGGCCGCCCAGCGCGGACTGCAGGTTCGCCTCGGCGACCTGTTCGGGAAACTTGAAGAAGCCGAGCTTCAGCGCCCGCGTGCGATAGATGCCGGTGGTCAGCGTGCCCGCCCCCCACAGCTGCCATTCCCGCGCCCGCAGCCGCTCGCCCCGGTCCTTGCCGCCGAACTTTCCGGTCTCGTCGGCGAGATAGTCGAGGATCACGGACGACTGGCAGAGGCAATAATCCGTCTGGCTGTCTTCCAGCACCGGCACCTGGCCGTAGCGGTTCTTGACGAGGAAGGCGTCCGCCTTGTGCGCCCCGGCGCGCAGGTCGACATGCTCATAGTCGAACGGCGTGGCCGTCAGGCGCAGCATCAGCGCCGCCTTGTAGGTGGGGCCGGACGCAAAGATGCCGTGCAAGGTGTAACGAGCCATGATGTTTCCTCGGATGCTTTATCCCCCGCAGTTACCACCCTACCCCTGAACTTGGCGAGCCCTGCCGTATTGGACTGGAAGCCAGACAGAGTCGCTTTGCGACTCGATGCTCATCGGGGCTTCAGGTCGAAGATCATCACGTGTCCAACGCGGCACCACATTTAGCGCAAACCCTGCTGGGCTCGAAACTAAAGCCGGATAAACCCCTTGCGCTCTTTCTGAAGATGCTTTGATGGCAAAGAGCGCATCGCAGATAAAATGCAAAGCCAGCCATGGACACAAAGAAGGCAGAGAAAATCGAAGTCCGCATGGGCTCGTCGGACAACCCGATCAAGAGGAATACGACAGGAATCAAAACCAACATGATTGGTCGTAGCAACAGGGCTAGGCGGTAATTGCTCATCACGGCTTTCATATGCCCCACAACTTGAAGGCAAAGTCGCATCGCGCCTTGTAGGTCGGATAGAGGCCGCAGGCCGAAATCCGACGCCCCAACCGACCCGCTCCGCGCTAAAGCCCCTCAAACAACGCCGTCGACACATACCGCTCCGCAAAGCTCGCGAGGATCACCACGATCGTCATGCCCGCCATGTCCGGCCGCTTGCCGAGCTGCACCGCCGCATGCGCCGCCGCGCCGGAGGAGATGCCGCCCGGAATGCCCTCGAGTCGGGCGAGCTTTCGCGCCGCGGCAATCGCGTCGCTGTTCGACACTTTCAGCACTTCATCGATCAGGCTCGTATCCGCATTGCCAGGAATGAAACCGGCGCCGATGCCCTGGATCATGTGCGGCCCCGGTGCGCCGCCGGAGAGCACAGGCGAGGCTTCCGGCTCGACGGCAAACATCCGCAGCCCCGGCTTGCGCGGTTTCAGCACGCGGCCGACGCCGGTGAACGTGCCGCCCGTGCCGATGCCGGCGATGACCGCATCGACCTTGCCGGCGGTATCCGCCCAGATTTCCTCGGCGGTCGTCTTCTCGTGGATCGCGGGGTTCGCCGGATTGTCGAACTGGCTCGGGCTGACCGAACCGGGGATCGATTCCAGCAGCTCCTTCGCCTTGGCGATGGCGCCGCCCATCCCCTTCTCTTTCGGCGTCAGCTCCAGCTCGGCGCCGAGATAGGCCAGCATCTTGCGCCGCTCGATCGACATCGATTCCGGCATCGTCAGGATCAGGCGGTAGCCGCGCTGCGCCGCGACGAACGCGAGGCCAATACCCGTGTTCCCCGAAGTCGGCTCGATCAGTGTCCCGCCCGGCTTCAGCCTGCCCTCGGCCTCAAGGCCCAGGATCATTGCGAGGCCGATCCGGTCCTTCACGCTCGCCAGCGGATTGAAGAATTCGAGCTTGAACAGCAGGTCCGCCTTGACGCCTTCGGCCTTCGCAAACTTCTCCGCCCGCACCAGCGGCGTTGACCCGATCGTCTCCAGGATCGACCCATACACCCGCCCCCGCGGGCCATCGAGCGTCACACCGCTCTCGAGTTTCACGGTTCCGGACATGGCTGTCTCCCTTCAGAGATAAACTTGAAGCCCGAATATCGGCCCGTGCGCCGGGATACGCAACCGATGCGCTTGTTTAGCTGGGCTGAAGGGTGCGCATTCATTCAAGCCCCTTCTCCCATGGGGAGAAGGGGTTGGGGATGAGGGGCTAGCCGCATTGTCAAACCTCAAGTCCCTCACCCCTGCCCCTCTCCCTCCGGGAGAGGGGTTCGACGCGACTTACGCCTACATCCCCGCACCCCCCACCCCAGCAAAATCAACCCGCTACAAAATACTTCCCAAATCGAACGCCCCACCCTGCGCACCGGATGTATAATCCGTGCAGACCGCAAACCCCTCCGCCCCCGGAACATGCCCACCCCGCCGCACCCAAGCGAGAGCAAATGATAAAAAGTGAGAACCTTTGAGAAAAGAACGACACTGAACGAGACGAAAACGGAGAGAAATGAATACGGAACGAGAGGCAAAGAGAGGGATTGCACGCACCCGGCACGCCCAAACACCCTGTTTCCACAGAGAATTCTGGCCTTGACCCCCGTCAAAACCGGAAAAACAGCTCACCAAATCCGAAAAACTCGCGAATTAAACCCTCAGCACTTCGCGCAACCGCCCACCGACTCCAGCAGCTTCGCATCCTTGTCCGCCCCCGGCAGCGGCGTGGTCAGCAGGCGGTCGCCAACGAAGATGGAATTGGCGCCGGCGAGCAGGCACAGCGCCTGGCCTTCCGGGCTCATCGACTCGCGGCCCGCCGAGAGGCGCACCCAGCTTTGCGGGAAGACGATGCGGCAGGTGGCAATGGCGCGGGTGAGTTCCAGCGTGTCGAGCTCTTCGCTGTTTCCGAGCGGCGTACCCTTGATCGGCACGAGCTTGTTGACCGGCACGCTTTCCGGATGCGGCGTCAGCTTGGAGAGTTCGTGGATCAGCCCGACCCGGTCCGCGCGGGATTCGCCCATGCCGAGGATGCCGCCGCAGCAGAGCTTGATGCCGGCGGTGCGGCACCGCCCGAGGGTTTCCAGCCGGTCGTCATAAGTGCGTGTGCTGACGACTTCGCCGTAATATTCGCGCGAAGTGTCGAGGTTATGGTTGTAATAGTCGAGCCCGGCCGCCTTCAGCGCTTCGGCCTGTCCTTCCTCGAGCATGCCCAACGTAACACAGGTCTCGAGACCTTCCGCCTTCACGGCAGAAATCATCTCGGCCACCTTCGGCAGGTCCCGGTCCTTGAGCGAGCGCCAGGCCGCGCCCATGCAGAACCGGTCCGCCCCATTGGCTTTCGCCCGGCGGGCCGTCTCGACGACCTCTTCGAGGGGGAGAAGTTTCTCGGCCTTGAGGCCGGTGTCGAACTTGGCGGACTGGCTGCAATACCCGCAATCCTCGGGGCAGCCGCCGGTCTTGATCGACAGCAGCTGGGATTTCTGCACCGCGCCATCCGGCCAGTTGGCGGCCTTCACGGCGAGCGCGCGGGCCATCAGCTGGTCGAGCGGGAGTTCATAAACCGCCGCGATCTCTTCGAGGGTCCAGTCCTGACGGGGGGCAAGATCGAAGGCCATGGTCGCGTTCCTTTGTCTGTAAGCGGATTAACCGATGACGCCCGTGAGGGCGGCGCGGGCAGCAAGCTGGGGGCTCATCAGGTGGGTGCGGCCACCCCGGCCCTGACGGCCTTCGAAATTGCGGTTGGAGGTCGAAGCGCAGCGCTCGCCAGGCGCGAGGATGTCCGGGTTCATGCCAAGGCACATGGAACAACCCGGCTCGCGCCATTCGAATCCAGCTTCGAAGAAAACCTGATCAAGGCCCTCCTCCTCCGCCTGCGCACGAACAAGACCGGAGCCGGGCACGACCATGGCGCGCACTCCTGCAGCGACCTTGCCGGTCTTCGCGATGGCAGCGGCGGCACGCAGGTCTTCGATGCGCGAGTTGGTGCACGAGCCGATGAAGACGCGCTGGACCGGCGTGCCCGCAATCGGCTTGCCGCCTTCAAGACCCATATAGGCGAGCGCGCGTTCGCAGGCGGCCGCCTTCACCGGATCGGCGAAATCTTCCGGGCGCGGAATATTGGCGGAGAGGGCAATCCCCTGCTCGGGGCTCGTGCCCCAGGTCACGGTCGGCTCGACCTCTTCGCCCTTGATCGTCAACACATGGTCGAACACCGCGTCGTCGTCCGAGCGCAGGGTCTGCCAGTAGCGCTCCGCCATCTCCCAGGCGCCGCCCTTCGGCGCGGCGGGGCGGCCCTTCACATAGGCGAACGTCTTCTCGTCAGGGGCGACGAGACCCGCGCGGGCACCGCCTTCGATGGAGAGGTTGCACAGCGTCATCCGCCCTTCCATCGACAGGGCGCGGACCGCGTCGCCCCGGTATTCGATGACATAGCCGGTGCCGCCGGCCGTGCCGGTGATGGCGATGATATGGAGGGCAAGGTCCTTCGCCGTGACGCCTTCGCGCAAGCGGCCGGACACTTCGACGGCCATGTTCAGCATCTTCCGGGCCCGGAGCGTTTGCGTGGCGAGCACATGCTCGACCTCGGACGTGCCGATACCATGCGCCAGCGCGCCAAAGGCGCCATGGGTGGAGGTATGGCTGTCACCGCAGACAATCGTCATGCCGGGCTGGGTGCGCCCCTGCTCCGGCCCGACGACGTGGACGATGCCATTGTTGATGTCGCCCATCGGGAAGAACTGAATGCCGTATTCGGCGACATTGCGCGTCAGCGTCTCGAGCTGGTTGCGCGCTTCGGAATCCTTGACGCCCGCAAGGCCGAGCGACTGGTTCTCGGTCGGCGTATTGTGATCGGCAACTGCAAGGGTCAGCTCCGGCCGGCGCACCCGGCGGCCCGCGACCTTCAGGCCGTCAAACGCCTGCGGGGTTGTCACCTCATGGATGAGGTGGAGGTCAATATAGAGGAGGCTCTCGCCGGAGGCGGCGTCGGTATGGACGACATGCGCGTCCCAGATCTTGTCGTAGAGGGTCTTGCGGGGCATTTCGGTCTCGCTCTTGCGCGCCGCACAATAGCGGCGGCGCTGCAGGAAGGAAGCCTGTCAAATGCGAAAACGCCCCTGCCGCAAGGCAAGGGCGCTTTGGAGGTTGGGCCTTGAGCAGAAACCTATTCTTCGGCGGGCTTTTCAGCAGCGGCGGCAGCAGCAGCTTCGGCGGCTTCTGCAGCGGCGACAGCCTCGGCAGCAGCGGCGGCTTCAGCGGCTTCAGCGCGGGCCTTGGCAGCAGTGTCCTTGCGGGCGACCTTTTCGGCGTCCTTCTGGCGGCGGCGCTCGGTTTTCGAAACGGCCAGTTCCTGGGTTTCGATGCCGTGGCCGGTGGTGCGCTCGGCGATACGGGCACCTTTGCCGCGCAGGTCGCGCAGATAGTAGAGTTTCGCGCGGCGGACGCGGCCCTTGCGGACCACTTCGATCGAGTCGATCAGCGGCGAGACCACCGGGAAAACGCGCTCGACGCCTTCACCGAAGGAGATCTTGCGGACCGTGAAGCTCTCGTTGAGGCCCTGACCGGCGCGGGCGATGCAGACGCCTTCGTAGCGCTGGACGCGCTCACGGTCGCCTTCCTTGATCTTGACGTTCACCGCCAGCGTGTCGCCGGGCGAGAAGGTCGGAATTTTCTTGTCGCCGAGAACGCGGGCCATTTCGGCCGTCTCAAGCTCTTTAATCAGGTTCATCGCCAGTCTCCGGCGCAACAAATGTGGGGGGTCGGGAGTAAGCGGCGTATAAATCGGGGCGGCGGTCAAAAGTCAACGCCTTTGAGCGGTCCAGACGCCACTCTTCTATGCGCTTGTGGTCGCCGGAGAGGAGAATGTCCGGAATCCCCCGCCCCTCCCACTCCCTGGGCTGGGTATACTGGGGGTGTTCCAGCAGGCCGGTCTCGAAGGATTCCCCGGTCAGAGAGGCCGCATTGCCCGCCACACCGGGCAAAAGCCGCACTGCCGCCTCGACCATCGCCATAGCCGCAACATCCCCGCCGGCGAGAACAAAGTCCCCCAGCGAGACTTCCTGCATCCCCCGCGCCTCGATCACCCGCTCGTCGAGGCCCTCGAACCGGCCGCAGAACAGAACGACGCCTGGCCCCGCCGCCCAGTCACGGGCCATTTGATGGTTAAACCGGGGGCCGCGCGGGGAAAGGTAAACGAGGGGGCGGCCATTGGCCGGAACACTGTCCAGGGCGGCAGCGGCCACATCGGCACGCAAAACCAGGCCCGCCCCGCCCCCGGCCGGCGTGTCATCGACCTTGCGGTGCTTGCCGAGGCCGAAGGTGCGCAGGTCCACAGTTTCGAGCCCCCAGATGCCTTCGGCGCGCGACCGGCCCAGGATCGAGGCGCCGAGCGGGCCGGGATACGCCTCGGGCACGAGGGTGATGCAGGTGGCGGTGAACATGGGCGGGGTTTAGCGCGCGGGCGCTCAACCGCCAACCGGGCTTTCGTCCGGCGTCGTGTCCGGCCCGGCGACGTCTTTTGGTTTCTCGCTGCCGCCATTGCCGATCATCAGTTCGCGGCCGGCCAGCATGCCGCCGGTCAGCTGCAGGGCGAAGCGTTCCTCGTCGCGGCGGCGGAGTTCCTCGATGGCGTCGTCGATGGCGGCTTCGGGCTCGCCCAGCCGGTCCAGCGCCGCGCGGGCGAACTTGATGGCGGACTCGAATGTCTCGCGCACCGGATAGTCCACCCCGGCCTTCACCAGCTCCATGCCATGCTCCCGGTCATAGGCGCGGGCGAGCAGCAGCGTGTTCGGGAATTCGTGGCGCACTAGCTGGACGATCCGGGTCGCTGCCGCCCGGTCGTCGATGCAGACAAGGATCAACGAGGCGTGATGCGCCCCGGCGGCGTGCAGGATGTCGAGCCGCTGGCCATCGCCGAAATAGACCTTGAAGCCGAAGGAGGCCGCGACGCGGATCATCTCGGGATCATTGTCGATGGTGGTGACGGAATAGCCGCGCGCCAGCAGCGGCTGGCTCACGATCTGGCCGAAGCGGCCGAAGCCGATCAGCAGCGCCGTGCCGGTCGCGTCCTTCGGCGTCTCGACGCCGCTGGCATCGACCTCGACCTCCGGCTTCAGCCGGTCATGGATCAGCACGAACAGCGGCGTCAGCAGCATCGAGACGATGATGATGGCGGTCAGCATGGCGCTGCCTTCGTCGCTTATCAGGCCGACCGCGAGCGCGGCGGCGTAGAGGACGAAAGCGAACTCGCCGCCCTGCGTCATCAGTACGGTGCGCTCGGTCGCCTCGCGGTGGCTGGCCTTGAACAGGCGGGCGACGCTGTAGACGCCGGCGGCCTTGAGCAGCGTGAAGGCGACGACGCTGATGGCGATCAGCTGCCAGTTGTCCGCGACCACGTTGAGGTCCAGCGACATGCCGACCGCGAGGAAGAAGAGGCCGAGCAGGATGCCCCGGAAGGGTTCGACATCTGCTTCCAGTTCGTGGCGGTAGGACGATTCCGACAGCAGCACGCCGGCGAGGAAGGCGCCCATAGCCGTCGAAAGCCCGCCGAGCTGTATGCCCCAGGCGGCGCCGAGCACGACGAGCAATGCGGCGGCCGTCATCACTTCGCGGGCCCGGGCGGCGGCAAGGATGCGGAAGATGGGATTCAGCAAGTAGCGGCCCGCGATGACCAGCGCGAGGATCGCGCCGAGGCCGATTACGACGCCGGTCAGCCGCTCGGCCATTGTCACTTCCCCTGCCCCCGGCGCGAGGAAGGCGACCAGGGCGAGCAGCGGCACGATCGCGAGATCCTCGAAGAGGAGGATCGAGACCATCTTCTGCCCCTTCGGCTTGGCGATATCGCCGCGCTCCTGAAGCATCTGCATGACGATGGCGGTGGAGGTCAGCACGAAGCCGGTGCCCGCGATCAACGAGGTTTGCGGCGAATAGCCGAGCGCGACCCCGACCCAGGAGAGCAGCAGGATGCAGGTGAGCACCTGCGCGAGGCCGAGGCCAAAGATTTCCTTGCGCATCCCCCACAGCCGCGAGGGCTGCATCTCGAGACCGATTATAAAGAGGAACATCACCACGCCGAGTTCGGCGACGTGCAGGATTTCCGCAGGCTCGGTGAACACGCGGAAGCCGAAGGGGCCGATGACGAGACCGGCGGCGAGATAGCCGAGCACCGAGCCAAAACCGATACGCTTGAAGATCGGCACTGCGATCACGGCTGAGCCGAGCAGGATCACGAGGGCGCCCAGATCGGGTCCGTGGGCAACTTCGGCGGCCATGCTCTCTTTCCCGTTCGGCTGCAGCCAGCCTTACAGCGCGCAGGCAGGCTCGCAAGACAGGAGATTGGATTCCGGCGCGGGCTGGACTAGGCAGGAGCCGAATGACCCAGACCCCTGCCCTTTCCGTGCTGATCCCCTTCTTCAATGAGGCGGGCAATGTGCATCCCGTGATCGACGAGGTGCATGCCGTGCTGGCGGGGATCGATTTCGAGGTGATCTGCGTCAACGATGCGTCCGGGGACGCGACCGGCGCGGAACTGGCCGAGGCGAAAGCGGCGCATCCGGACACCGTGACGGTGCTGACGCATGTGGAGCGGCGGGGGAAATCCGCAGCGCTGTTCACGGGCCTCAAATCCGTACGCGGAGACTGGGTGCAGCTGCTCGACGGCGACGGGCAGAATGATCCGAACGATACCGCGCGCCTCTGGCAAGCGCTGATCGCACCGGGCGCGCCCGGCAAGCTCGGCATCATTGCGGGCAAGCGCAACAGCCGCAACGATTCCGGATTCAAGTGGGTCCAGTCCCGCGTCGCCAACGGCGTACGCCGGTTCGTGCTGCAGGACGATGCGACCGATACGGGCTGCGGCTGGAAGCTGATCCGGACGCAGGCGTTCCGTGACCTGCCCTACTTTGCCTCGATGCACCGCTTCCTGCCGGCGCTGATCAAGCGGGCGGGATGGGAGGTGCGCGAGGAGCTGGTGAACGACCGGCAGCGCCTGGCGGGCCAGTCGAAGTACGGATTCCTCGGGCGCCTCGGCGCCGGCATCTTCGATCTGATCGGGATGTTCTGGCTGGTGCGGCGAGGCGGATACGGCCTAGCCGCCGAGTGGAATGATCCACGCGGCGGCTAGGCCGTCACCTCAATCCTTGTCGCGGCGGCGGGAGCCGTCACGGCCGCCATCACCCCGGCCCGGGCTTGCGCCGTCGCTGTCCCCGCCCCGGCGGCTTTCGCGCGGCGGGGGCGGAGGCGGTGGGGGTGGCGGCGAAGAGACCACCGCCGGCGCGCTGCGGCTTGAGCCCGCACCGAAAATTCCGCCCCCGGACATTCCGTCTCCGAACCGGCTACCGCTGCGGCGGTCATCGCTGCCGCCGCCGCCTCCGGCATCATCACCGCCGCGTCCGCGTCCGCGCACACCGTCTCCGCCGCCGCGCGGCGTTTCCGTGCCCGGACCGCCGAGCAGGCCATCCGGCGTACCGACGCGCCCGCCCCAGCCTTCGCGTCCACCCCGAGGCTCGCGCGGGGGATCCGCCGGCGGGGTCACGATGGCGGTGCCGGTGCCGGCGCCGGGAGTCCAGCTTCCGCCGCCCCCGCCGCCGCGTCCATCACGCCCGTCACGTCCATCTCTTCCGCCCCGGCCTTCGCGGCCTGGACGTGGATCGTCCGGTATCGGTGTCACGGTGCGGGTGCCGCCAGCGCCGGGTCCCCAGCGATCGCCGGGAACATCGCGCACCGGACGGTCGTCGCGGTCATCTCGGCCGCCACGTCCATCACCGCCTCTGCCGTCGCCGTCACCCGGGCGCCAGTCGCGTCCGCCACGTCCGTCACGGTCATCGCGGTGGTCCCGGTCACCCCGGCGCCAGTCGCGCCAGTCATCGCCGTGTCCGCCGTCGCGCCAGCTCCAGTGGCCGTGCCGCCAGTCGGACCGGCGCCAGTCCCAACCGGTCCAGTAGGGGTTGATCACGCTCGGGCGCGGGTGGCGGCGGTAGGTCGTGGTGTAGCGGATGGTGCCGCGCGGACCCCAGGCGAAGCCGTAGGGGTCGTAGCCCCAGGTCGGGCTGTAATAGCCGTAGCGGTGATAGTCCGGCGAGTAGCCGTAATGAGAGACACTCAGGCCCCAGGAACTGGCATAGCCGTAGTTCCAGGTGTCGTAGCCATAGCTCTCGTTGTTGGCGTAGCGGATGTAGCCATACTTGTCGCGCGAGAAGAGGAGGCCGTGCGCGGCCTCGGTATACTCATATATGGGGCGTACGGAGGAGACGCGGCCAGCAAGCCCGAACCAGCCGAGGTCGCTGACGTCTTCCTTGATGAACACGCAGCGGCCGGTGAAGTTCTTGTGCTCGCAGAGTTCCCACTGGCCGGCGAAGACCGCTACCGAGCGCGCCTGATCGTTGAAGGCGAGGTCGTGGAGATTGCCGAAGGGGTCATAGGCGTCGCGGATGTCGCCGTAGAAATTCTCGTCATCGAAGAGGGCGATGGCGGCCGGAACATCGTCGCCTCGCCCATAGCTCGTCTCGTATTGCGCGTAGGCAGCGGGCGCGGAGAAGATGGCGGGAACCGTCAGTACGACAACGGTGCGCAAGGATAAGCGGCGCATTTGGGGACCCTTTCGTCCAGTACACCTTCAAAATGACACGGGCGATATGAACCGCTCGCAACATGCGGGCCGTCAGCTGCTATTCGCTGTCCTCGTCCGCAGGCTTGCCGGTTCCCGGATCGCTCCAGACGGCGAGTTCCGGGATCATGACGCGGCGCGCCGCGACATCCACCACGGGCACATCGGCCTGCGTGAACGGCACGAACACCGTGGAGGCGAGGCCGGTGACATCGACTTCCAGGAGGTCGCCCGACCCGAAATTCTGGACCGAGCGCACTCGCCCGGCGGGCGAGTCGCCGCCGGCATAAACGTCCATCCCCGCAAGGTCCTCGACATAGAACTCGTCTTCGTCCGCCGCCGGCAGGCGGGCGCGGGGGACATAGATGAGGCGGCCGCGCAGCGCGTCCCATTGCTCTTTCTGCAGGGACTCCTTCGGGCGGACGATGAAATGGTCCTTGCCGGCCCGCGCCGATTTCGGCGTCAGCAGCACGGCGCCCGCCTCGTCCATCAACGGCCCATAGGTGAACAGCGCTTCCGGATCAGCGGTATAGCTCTTCACGCGCACTTCGCCGCGCACACCATGGGCGCCCCGGAGGACGCCCACAGCAATCAGTCTGTCATCAGGTTTGGCTGCCATCCGCCGCTTATTAGCGGCAGAGTACGTCCGAGAGAACACTTCCCGGCGCTTTATAGACAGCTTCGGAGAAACCCTGGCCCTGGCAGAAGCGCGTGGCGGCGCCGTCGCGGTTGGAGATGCGGGCGCCGCGGCTGGTCGGCGACGGGTAGAACATCGTCTGTTCGCCGCGCACGCCGCCTGCCCCGATGCCGCCGCCCCCGGGCGGATAGACCGGATCAACCGGCCGGCGCCACGGGCCTTCGCGGCGCACATCGTAGCGGCGGAAGGACGATATCTGGTCGTTCAGGTAGATGTCGCCGAGATTGCTCATCGAGGCATCGATGAACTCGCATGTGCCGCGATAGTCGGCGTGTTCACAGACAAGCCACGTGCCCCGGTTGACCAGAACCGAACTGGCCGTGTCGTTGAACCGGTACTGGCTGAGCGTCGCCTCTCCCTCGTCAAAGCCGAGGAAGGGGCCGCGAAAGTCGCCGTTCGCGAAGAAGGCGATGTCATAGCTCATCGGGCCCTTGTCATACACGGTCGCCTGCGCGGAGGAGATGTTGCCCGAGAGGTTGATGTCCCCGAGATTGCGCACCGTGCGGTCCACGTACTCGCAGCGACCGCGGAGCTTGGAGTCCGAGCAGAGCAGCCACACGCCGCCCTTGACCTCGACGCTGCGGGCCTTGTCGTTGAAGCGGATGGTGTTGAAGTTCAGCGTGTCGCCGGTCAGCTCGACCGACGTGCCGCGCAGGCCGGTGTCGGAGTAAAGGACGATCGCGGGCGGGCCTGAGGCAGGCGGCGGGCGGCGGCGTCCCTCCTCGTCGTCGTCTTTCTGCGCGTTGGCGCCGGGAACCACTGCCAGGATCAGCAAGGCGACGGCGAGGACTGACTGGGAGAAGAGATCGCGGGGCATCGGAAAGTCTCCAGGTTATGGAGAGATTTCTGCCGCGCGGCATCTGAACGGCCCATGCCATCGCCGTTGGCCAGCGTTCACCTGCGCGCCAACGAAAACAGCCAGCGCCCCTTCCGGAACGCTGGCTGCTTGTCGGCCTTGAGGGCGGGACTACTCGGCTTCTGCCGGCTCGGCAGCGGCAGCAGCCTTCGCAGCAGCTTTGCCGGCACGCTCCTTGGCGCGTTCCTGGGCTTTCTTGCCCGGCTCGCCCTTGTTCGGGTTGTTGCCGTTGGTCCAGACGGCAACCGGTTTGCCGTCGACTTCGACTTTCGAGAGGAAGCGCAGGACGCGGTCGGTCGGCTGGGCGCCTTTCTTGATCCAGTCGGCGGCCTTGACGGCATCGACCTTCACGCGCTCGGCGGAATCTTTGCCGAGGCGCGGATCATAGGTGCCGATCTTCTCGATGAAGCGGCCATCACGCGGGGCGCGCGCGTCGGCAACGACGATCGAGTAGAAGGGGCGTTTCTTGGACCCGCCGCGGGCGAGTCTGATTTTGAGGGCCATGGGTATCTCCTGTGTAGTGGCGTCTCTGGGGTTCTTGTCTATTCGGCCTCGTGGCCGCGTATCTGCTCATGATGGCGGATGACTTCTGCCACGATGAAAGTGAGGAATTTTTCGGCAAAGGCCGGGTCGAGGCCGGACTCGTGGGCGAGACGGCGCAGGCGCTGGATCTGCTCGCTCTCGCGCGATTTGTCCGCAGGCGGCATATTGTGCAGCGCCTTCAGCTTGCCGACCTGCTGGGTCAGCTTGAAGCGCTCGGCCAGCGTATGGACGAGGATCGAGTCCATGTTGTCGATGGAGGCGCGCAGCTGGTTCAGCTGGAACAGGGCGAGGGTCTGGTCAGGGCTGGTCATTTCTTCTTGCTCCCGGGAAGGCCAGGCAGCGTGCCGCCGCCGAGGCCAGGTAGTCCGCCTGCGGAGGGTCCGCCGAGACCGGGCAGCCCGCCCGGCATGCCGCCGCTCATGCCGCCCATCTTGGCGAGGTCAGAGGGCTTGAGGCCGGCCGCCTGCGCGGCGCCGAGCATGTTCTTCATGCCGCCCTTGGTGCGCATCTGCTTCATCATCGTCGCCATTTGCTGATGCATCTTCATCAGCTTGTTGACGTCGGAGACATCCACACCGGCGCCGGCGGCAATCCGCTTGCGGCGCGAGGCGTTCAGCAGCGCGGGCTTGCGCCGCTCGGCGCGCGTCATCGACAGGATGATTGCTTCCTGGCGCTTCAGCACGCGGTCGTCGATGTTGGCCATCGCTTCCTTGGCTTTGCGCACGCCGGGCATCATGCCCATGATGCCGCTCATGCCGCCCATGCGCTGCATCTGGCGCAGCTGCTCGGCCAGGTCTTCTAGATCGAACTCGCCCTTCTTGAGCTTCGCGGCCATCCGCTCGGCTTTTTCGGCGTCCATCTGCTCGGACGCCTTCTCGACGAGGCTGACGATGTCGCCCTGCCCGAGGATGCGGCCGGCGACGCGCTTGGCATCGAACGTGTCGAGGCCGTCCAGCTTTTCACCGACCCCGAGGAACTTGATCGGCAGGCCGGTGACAGCGCGCATGGAAAGCGCGGCGCCGCCCCGCCCGTCGCCGTCCATCCGTGTCAGGACGAGTCCGGTCAGCGGCAGGCGCTCATGGAAGCGGCGGGCGGTCTCGACCGCGTCCTGACCGGTCAGCGCATCGGCGACCAGAAGAACTTCCGAGGGCTGAGCAATCGCGGCGATCTCGGCCGCCTCGCTCATCATCTGCTCGTCGATCGAGGTGCGGCCGGCGGTATCGAGGAAGAGAACGTCATAGCCGCCGATCTTGGCGGCCTGAATGGCGCGGCGGGCGATGTCGGCGGGCAGCTGGCCCGGAATGATCGGCAGCGAGGTGACCAGCGGACCGGCCTGCTGGGCAAGGACCGCAAGTTGCTCCATCGCGGCGGGGCGGCGCACGTCGAGCGAGGCGAGCAGGATGCGTTTCTTGCCGCGGTCGGCGAGGCGTTTGGCGATCTTGCCGGTGGTGGTGGTTTTGCCCGAGCCCTGCAGGCCGGCCATCATCACGACCGCCGGGGGCACATCGACGCGAAGGTGGGATTCCTCTTCATCCGCGCCCAGCATATCGACGAGGGCGTCATAGACGATCTTGATAACCTGCTGGCCGGGGCGGACCGAGCGGATGACTTCTTCACCGACGGCGCGCACGCGCACCTTTTCGATGAAGTCCTTGACCACCGGCAGCGCCACGTCGGCCTCGAGCAGGGCGACGCGGATTTCGCGCAGGGCTTCGCCGACGTCCTTTTCGGACAGCGCGCCGCGCCCGGTCAGGCCGTCGAAGATACTGCCAAGGCGTTCGCTCAGGGCGTCGAACATCGCTTCCGTCTCCTCATGACGCGCAAAGCCGAAAAGCCCCGCTGAGCGAAATATCGCCGGGCGGGGGGCCCCGCCGCCTCCCGTTCACCAAGGAACATGGGCAAGTCAGGGCGCGCTTATGGATTGCGCATGATGTGGGGCGCCTAAAGCACGGCGCATTCCACAGGTCAAGTAAAGGGGGCGGCTCCGGTAACCCCCGGCGCCGCAGACCCCAGCCTTCACTGGGACCTTCGGCGGACGGCGTTAGTCTTGTTTCGCCTCCGGGAACAGCTGGCGCGCCAGATAGGTAAACTCCAGCGCCGAGCGTTTGGCCCGGGCCGTCTGGTCTGCCGCTGCCGCGTGGCCGCCGTCCATGTTCTCGAAATAATAGAACGGCAGGCCGGCCTCCTCGAAGCGTTTCGCCATCTTGCGGGCATGGCCTGGGTGCACCCGGTCATCCTTCGTGGACGTCACGAAGAAGGGCACGGGGTAAGGCTTCGAGGCATCGAAGTTCTGGTAGGGCGAGATCGTCTCGAGGAAGGCGCGCTCTTCCGGCACATCCGGCGAGCCATATTCGCCGACCCAGGACGCGCCCGCGAGCAGCAGGTGATATCGCAGCATGTCGAGCAGCGGCACCTGCACCACGACCGCGTTCCAGAGGTCCGGGCGCTGGTTCAGCATCACGCCCATCAGGAGGCCGCCATTCGAGCCGCCCTGGATGCCGAGATGTTCCGGCGAGGTGATCTTCTTCGCGATCAGGTCTTCGCCGACCGCGATGAAGTCATCATAGATGCGCTGGCGATTGAGCTTCAGGCCCGCCTGGTGCCAGTTGGGGCCGAACTCGCCGCCGCCGCGGATGTTGGCGAGCACGTAAGCCCCGCCCTGTTCCAGCCAGTTGCGCCCCATCACCGGGCTGTAGCCGGGCGTCATCGAAACTTGGAAACCGCCATAGCCGTAGAGGAGGGTCGGCGTCTTGCCGTCGAGCTCAATGTCCTCGCGGTGAATGATGAAATAGGGCACCTTGGTGCCATCCTTCGACGTTGCGAAGAACTGCTCGACCTTGAGGCCGGCCGTGTCGAACTTCGCCGGCAGGCTTTTCAGTGTCGTGACCGCACCGGTCGCGATGTCATAGTTCAGCAGCGAGTCTGGTGTCAGGAAATCCTGATAGCTGAGGAAGACGGTGGTCTCGTTGTCGTCCGAAAACGCGATTCCCACCTGCCCCGTGCCCGGCAGTTCCACCGGCGTCGTCGTCCATCCGCCTGCGGACGGCTCCAGTCGCAGTACCTTGCCGATCACATTGTCGCTGATCGCCAGCAGCGCCGCACCCTTGGCGACCGCCACACCGTCAACCGCCTGCGTCTCGTTCGGCCGGAAAACGAGGATCACCGGCGGCAGCTTGCGGGTCATCAGGAATTGCTCAAGCTCGAACGCCACGAGGTCGCCGGCCTTGAATGCGGCCTGCCCTTCCGGCGCCCAGTCTTGTTGCAGCGAGAAGAGGAACTGGCCTTTGTAGACGCCGTTGATCGACACCATCGGCGGGATCGGCCACTGCACCGGCGCGCTCTCGCCTTCCGGGAACCAGAAATAGTTGGACGTGAAGAAGGTCTCTGCCTGCACCGCGCCTTCCAGGATGCGGCCGTCTTCCAGCTCCATCGTCATCGGCCAGACGCCGACATCGGTCTCCTTGCCGCGGATCAGTTCCGGCGCGGCCTCCAGCGGCGTGCCGCGGGCCCAGCGCTTGACGATGAAGGGATAGCCCGACTCCGTCAGCGTGCCCTCGCCCCAGTTGGTCGCAACCAGCAGCGTGTCTCGTCCCGCCCAGGCGAGGCCCTGCTTGGCTTCCGGCGTCACGAACCCGCCGTCCACAAACGTCTTGGCCTCAAGGTCAAACTCGCGGTTGATCACCGCGTCCTTGCCGCCATCCGACAGCGACACGAGGCAGCTATACTTGCCGCCGGCCTTCGGCCGGAAACAGTCGGCGCCCTTGTAGACCCAGTTCTTGCCCTCGTCGGCGGCCAGCTTGTCGAAATCGACGATCGTCTCCCACACCGGCGCCTCGGTCGCATAGCTCGCCAGCGGGGTGCGGCGCCAAAGGCCGCGCACGTTCACCGAGTCCTGCCAGAAATTGTAGACGAAGCCGTCGCGCACCGTGCCGTACGGAATCCGCTCGCTGGAGTTCAGCACTTCCAGCGCCGACGCCTCATACCCCGCATAGCGCGGATCGGCTTCCAGCTCGGCCAGCGTGCGCGTGTTCTGCGCCGTCACCCAGGCCAGCGCCTCGGCGCCCTCGACCTCCTCGAGCCAGAGATGCGACGCGGCATCGAAAGGCGCAGTCTGAACTTTGGTCTCGGCGGTCACGTTGGTCTCCGGGGTGGGGGCGGAAGCGCAAGCGGCAAGCACCGCTGCACCGATCAGGGCGGGGAGGATACGCATGGAAGTTCCTGTCATCGGGTTCGAGAACTGCACCTATGGCAGGAGGCTGCCAGCGCAAGAGGCGAAGGCGGCTTGATAGCCAAACCGGCCCATCGGGCAAACCGGATCAGGACAGCCGGTCGATGGTGATCCGCTCGACCAGCAAACCTCGCAGCTTTTCCGGCACGACCGGGCGCACCGCCAGGTAATCCACGCCCTGATCCCCGGTCGCCACCGGCACATCATATTCGAAAGAGAAATCGGTAAAGCCCGGCTGCAGCGCAAACTTCCGCCAGCCCGACTCGCCGACCCGGCCGGCCGAATAGTTGGCCTGCATCTCCATCGCGCCCCGGTCATCCGCCGGGCGCGCCCGCACCGTGACGCGGATTTTCTTGCCCGAGAACTGCACTTCCAGATCCGGCGCGAGCCGGAAGTGCGGCCCGAGTTCCGGCGCCGCGGCCAGCGCCAGCGCCTCGGCCTCAATCTGCAGAATGTAGCCGCGCTCCGGCGTGCGCAGCAGTTTCGTGCGCGCATCGCCCCCGGCGATCACCTTGTTGAGATACCGGCCCTCGATCACGATCCGGTCATAGTTGACCCCGTCGCCTGCCACCGCGCCAGTCGGCAGGCGCCCGATGCCGGGTTGCAGCGCCAGAAACACCATCAGGATGACGAGCAGGCCCGCAAGGGGAAAGAAAATCCGGTCGCGCATGCCTGTCCTTGTGTCGTCCGCAGCCTTCGTCGATGCCCCGGCTGGCCAAGCCGGGAGCCTCCTGTTAGCAGTTCCGGAAGCGGATTGGCGAGCCATTTGCACTGCGCAGCTGAAACCTGGGAGGCAGGCACATGATGACGACCAGCGCCCTGCGCCGCCGTGCCAAGGAAGCCCGGCTCTGGCTGTTCGACAGCTGTTTCCCGCTCTGGGCCGAACACGGGCTGACAGACGCCGGCCTGTTTCCCGAAGTCCTGTCGCTGCAGCATGACGAACTGGCACGCGACATCACCCGGGTCCGGCTGCAGGCGCGCCAGACCTACCTGTTCGCCGAGGCCTGGCGGATGGGGTGGCGGCGCGATACCGCCGCCCGCCTCGTCCAGTCCGGCGTCTCCATCCTCACCGGCCCCGCCCTTGCCACCAGCGGCCTGCCCGGAAAAACCTTGCACGCCGATGGCAGCGGCCTCGCCGACGCGTCGGCGGACCTCTACGACACCGCCTTCGTCCTGTTCGCCCTCGCCGAAGCCGCCAATGGGCCCCGCCCGGCCGGCGAGGCGCTGGCGAGTGCGAACGCGGTCCTCGCCGCGCTCGACCGACTGGCCCGCGACACCGCACACGGCGGCTATGCTGAGGCCCTGCCCGCACCATCCGTCCGTCTGCAGAACCCGCACATGCATCTGCTGGAAGCCTGCCTCTCCCTGTACCGGGCCGAGCGCAGCGCTGACCATCTCGCCCGCGCCTCGGAGATCATCCAGCTGTTCGAGACCCGCTTCACCGCCGGCGAAGGCGGGTTGCTGGGCGAGAGGTTTGCGCCCGACTGGTCGATGCCGACCGGCGAGGCCGCGGACATTGTCGAGCCCGGCCACCAGTTCGAATGGGTCTGGCTGCTGCACACCTGGTCGCGGCTCGCGAACAAGCCGTTGCCAGACGCTGCGACGCGGCTTTACGGCTTCGGCCTGTCCACCCTCGATGAGGCAGGCCGCGCCTGTCAGGAAGTGACCCGCCACGGCATCGCGCATGACGCCTCGCGCCGCACCTGGCCGCAGACCGAGGCACTGAAAGCCCACCTCGCGATGTACGAGCAGCGCGGCGATGACCGGTTCGCGGCCGCGGCGTGCCGCAGCTTCGATGTGCTGATGGACGAGTTCCTCACTGAGGATGGCGGCTGGATCGATCACTTCGCCGCCGATGGCAGCGTTCTTGCGAAGGACATGCCGGCCTCCACCGGCTACCATGTCGTGCTCGCCTTCGCCGAGCTGATCCGCGTCATGGACGCTTGAAATTCTAAAGGGTTACGACGCATAACGCGCCGGATCGCCCCGCCCTACTGTCAGGACACGCATGCCCAAACTCGCCCTCATCCGCCACGGACAATCCGCCTGGAACCTCGAGAACCGCTTCACCGGCTGGTGGGACGCCGACCTCACCGCGCAGGGCGAAGCCGAAGCGCGCGCCTCCGGCCAGCTGCTCGCCGCGACCGGCGCCGATTTCCGCTACGCCTTCACCAGCGTGCAGACCCGCGCCATCCGCACGCTCTGGCTGGCGCTGACCGAAATGAAGCGCGCCTGGATCCCGGTGGAGAAAGACTGGCACCTGAACGAGCGCCACTATGGCGGCCTCACCGGCCTCGACAAGGCGGAGACCGCCGCCCAGCACGGCGAAGACCAGGTCCACATCTGGCGCCGCAGCTATGACATTCCGCCGCCGCCACTTGCCACGGGCGGCACGTATGATCTTGCCTCCGATCCGCGCTATCGCGGCATCGACATTCCGGACACGGAAAGCCTGAAGACGACACTGGAGCGCGTGCTGCCCTATTGGCAATCGCGCATCGCGCCGGTCCTGGCGGACGGAAACGATGTGCTGGTCGCCGCGCATGGCAACTCGCTGCGCGCACTGGTCAAGCACCTCTTCAACGTGCCGGACGAGACGATCACCGAGATCGAAATCCCGACCGGCAACCCGCTGCTGATCGATCTCGATGCTTCGCTCAAGCCGGTCGCCGTGCGCTATCTCGACGCCGCGCGGGCCAAGCCCCTCCCCGCCCTGCCGTGAGTTTCAGACCAACCCGGCGCCGCGATCAGCGGATGATGGGCCGGGCGCTGGCGCTCGCCGGGCTCAACCAGGGGCTCACCGGGGAAAACCCGTCGGTCGGCTGCGTCATCCTTGATGCGCGCGGGCACCTTGTCGGCGAAGGCGTCACCGGCCAGGGCGGCCGTCCGCATGCGGAAGAAGTGGCGCTGGACGACGCCGGCACCCGCGCAAAAGGCGGAACCGCCTATGTCACGCTGGAGCCTTGCCGCGAACGCTCCAGCGGCGCCGCGTCCTGCTCGAACAAGCTCGTCAGCGCCGGCATCGCCCGCGTGGTGGTCGCCACCGAAGACCCGCACCCGACCGCCCGCGACGGCATTCGCATCCTCAAGGACGCCGGTGTTCGGGTCGACATCGGCCGGGGAAACCGCCGCGCCGCGCGGCTTTATGCCTGGTTCTTCAGGAGCGCTAAGGCGTAATCAGCCACCGAACGGTCCGGCATGTGCGCGGACCTTTTCGTAGAACGCGAGCGAGTCGCGCTGGAACGCCGCTTTCGTGAACTGCGCCTCATAGCTCGCGCGGCCGCCCGCCACGAGCTTCTGCGCCAGCGCCTTGTCATAGATGACCCGGCCGAGCGCCGCCGCGAGCGCATCGACATCATTCTTCGGCACCAACAATCCGTTGACGCCGTCCTTCACATACGCCGCCGGGCCGACGGCGTCCGCGGCGACCAGCGGGCGGCTCGCCGCCCAGGCGTCCACGGTCACCGTGCCGAATGGTTCGTACCGGGACGGAAACGCGACGACATCGCAGGCCGCGAGCAACGCGCCCCGGTCATTGCGCCAACCAAGAAAGCGCACCCGGTGGTCGAGGCCCAGCCGTGTGCACTGTGCCTTGAGCTCCGCTTCGAGCGGGCCCTCCCCGGCGATCCAGACATGCAAGTCCGGCAGCCGCGCGGCTGCCTCGAGCAGGGTGTCGAGCCCTTTCTTCTCGTGCAGCCGGGCAAGTGACAGCGCGACGGGCACGCCTTCTGGTGTCGTCAGGCTCGCCCGCGACACAGGCTCCGTACCCTGAAAGTCTGCGTAGGTATGGATGATGGCGGAGCGGTCTTCGCTGACACCCTGCTCGCGGATATGGCGCAGGAGGTCGATCGTCAGCCCGACATGCCAGTCGCAGGTCCGGAACCGGGCAAGCTTGTAATAGCCACCATACCAGGCGATCGAGCGGGCCCGGTGCGCCGCCGGCGCGAATTGCCCGGCGCGCCCCATCCAGTATTCGATGACGTCCGGCCGGAATCCGTTGATCGCTTCGGCAAGGATCTTGCGCGTCGGGAACGGCCAGGAGGTGTTGAAGCTCGTTGTATCGACGCCGATCCCTGCGCCGGCAAACTTGGCCGTGCGGAACGTGTTGCCCGGCCGCGTGACGACATGCTGGGCGTGGCCCGCCTCGGCCAGCGCCAGCACCGATTCCAGCATGATGTTCTCGGCGCCGCCCTCGTCGGCCCCCGCCATCACATGCATCACCCGCATCACTGTCTCCCGCCCCCGCGCCTGATGGGCGGGAGTATCCTGTCGTCCCTGCGATTAGCGGGGAAACTGCCGTCGGGCAAACGCCGCTTGGCAGCCCGGCGTGAACTGCCTAGACAGGCGCCAGCAACCACGAGTGATCCGATGACCGCCTACCGCCTGTTCGGCGCCGAGACTTCTCCCTACTCGCTGAAGGTGAGATCCGCGCTCCTTTACAAGGGCGTCGCGTTCGACTGGGTGAGCCGCTCCGTGGCCAACGAGGCGGAGTTCCGCAAGAGCGCAGCGACGCCGACTGTGCCGCTGCTCCTTTCGCCGCATCACGCGCCTGCCCAGGATTCGACGCTGATCCTCGCCTCGCTGGAAGCGGCCTATCCAGATCCGCCGGCCCAGCCGGAAGAGGCGGCCGCGCAGGCCTTGTCCCTGATCCTCGAGGATTACGGGGACGAGTGGCTGAACAAGTGCATGTTCCAGCAACGCTGGGGCCAGCAGCCGGACCGGGACGCCGCGGCGCTCCGGGTGCTCGTGCAGCTGAATGACGGCAAGCGGCCGCGCGCGTTCAAGGCGCCGGCCAAGCAGATTGCCACCCGCATGCTGGCCCGCCTGCCGCTGGTCGGCGCCGAGCCCGAGAATGCGCCGACGCTGGAAAACTCCTACCGCCGCTTTGCGCTGCGGCTGAACACCCACCTGCAGGACCACCTCTTCATTTTCGGCGGCCGGCCGAGCGCGGCGGATTTTGCGATTGCCGCGCAGTTCCAGCAAATGCTGACCGACCCGACGCCGGGCACCTGGATCAGGGAGCGCGCGCCGTTCCTGGTTGCCTGGTGCGAGATGATGGAAAACCCGAAGGCCTCCGGGCCGTTCGAGCCGCTTGCTGCACTTGAGGCGACGCTTTTGCCGATCTTCGAAGGCGAGGTCTCCCGCACCTACCTGCCCTGGGCGTTTGCGAATGCGGCGAGTGCGTCGCGGGAGAAGAAACGCTTCTCCGTCACTTTCGACGATGGGTTGTTCGAGCAGGCCACGCAAACCTATGCCGCGCGGGCGTTCGGAAACGTGCGGGCCGAGGTTGCCGCGCGGATGAGCGAGGCGGCGCTGCCCGCTTTCCTCGAAGCCGCAGGGGCTTCCACCTTCTTCCGGTGAAACGGAAAACGCCCGCAGGAGGGGCTCTGCGGGCGTTCGTCCGTGAACGGAGGGTCTGGCGCGGATCAGGCCGCGTCAGAGGCTTTCTTCTTGCCGATCAGGCGCGGCTCGGCCGGAACGGCGGCGTGGCCGATCTCGATCTTGCGGGCTTTCTTCTCTTCCGGGATCTCGCGGACGAGATCGATCCGGAGGACGCCGTGCTCGAGATTTGCCCCGGTCACGAGAACGTGATCGGCGAGCTGGAAGCGGCGGATGAAGCTGCGCTGGGCGATGCCGCGGTGCAGGAAATTGCGGTCCCCCGCATCCTCGTTCCCGGCTTTCTTGCCGGCAACCGTCAGCAGGCCTTCCTTGGTTTCGATGTCGAGTTCCGCCTCGGTGAAACCGGCAACCGCGATCTCCACGGCGAAGTCGTCTTCGCCGACGCGCTCAATATTATAAGGGGGATAGCCTTGCGTACCGTCGAGGCGGGCAGCCTGGTCGATCATGCCGGCGAGGCGGTCGAAGCCCACCATCGTGCGGTAGAGGGGGGTGAGGTCAATCGTGCTCATGGAAGTTCAGTCCTTTCACTAAAAGCAACTGGGAGTGGCAAAAACCACCCGGTTTCGAAACGTGTGGACGTCCAGAAGTCCGGCCCGGAAACCCGGCGCCGGGAGGGCGTCCCCAGCCGCGGCCCGCTTTGCGGCACCGTGACAAGCTCTATGTGGGTAGCGTATGGGGTCTATCAAGAGGTCCTGGGGATGGAGAAACACCGATGAAAACACTTTTGCTCGTGGCCGTATCGGCCCTCGCGCTGGCCGCCTGCACGCCGGCCAAAACCCCTGCCCCGGCCTCGGTCGAAGCGGCCGCCGTGGAAGAGGCCGCGCCGACCATGACGCTCGCCGAAGCGGTCGCCTCCGACCTGCGCAGCGAAGAAGAAAAAGCCCGCGACGTCTGGCGCCACCCGGTCGAGACGCTGGAATTCTTCGGCGTCGAATCCGATGACAAGGTCGTCGAGGTCTGGCCCGGCGGCGGCTGGTACACCAACATCCTCGCGCCCTGGCTCGCCTCGGGCGGCGGCACGCTGGTCGCAGCCGGCTTCGACGCCGCCTCCATCGAGGATGCCGAGCGCCGCACCCGCACCGAGCAGCGCCTCGCCGAGTTCAAGGCGACCTATGCCGACGCGAAGTTCGGCACCATCGAACACACCGCCTTCTCGGCCGCGTCCGGCCCGCTGACGGCGGACGGCACCGCCGATGTGGTGCTGACCTTCCGCAACCTGCACAACTGGATGGGCGGCGGCTATACCGAGAAATTCTTCGCCGACGCCTACACCGCGCTGAAGCCGGGCGGCGTTCTGGGCGTCGTCGAGCACCGCCTGCCCTCGACGCAGGCGCAGGACCCGAAAGCGACCAGCGGCTATGTCCACGAGGACTATGTGAAGGCGCTGGCCACCGCGGCCGGTTTCGAGTTCGTGGAAGCGAGCGAGATCAACGCCAACCAGGCCGATACGGCCGACCACCCGTTCGGCGTCTGGACCCTGCCGCCGAACCTCGCGACCACCGACCGGGACGGCAAGCCGGTCGAAGGCTTCGACCCCGAGAAATACAAGGCCATCGGCGAAAGCGACCGCATGACCCTGAAGTTCCGCAAGCCCGAATAGGCTAGCGTTCACTCACTTGCGGGTGTCGGAACCCGTCTAGAAACCGTCCACACGCAGGTGTGGACGGTTTTTCTCTTTTGGGCTGCAGCGCGCCTCTTGGCGTCGGTCCGGCGGGACCGCCGCGGTTCAGCGGCCCTTGAAGTCGCCCGGACGGCGTTCATTTACGGCCTTCACGCCCTCGCGGAAATCGTCCGTCTTCATCAGCCATTGCTGTTCTGCGAATTCGCGGTCCGTCGCCGCACGGAGACTCGCAGCGAGATCGGCGCGCAGTGTCTTGCGCGTCGAGCGCACGGCCAGCGGCGCGTTCTCCGCAATCGAGGCTGCGTGTGTCTGTGCTGCCGAAAGCAGATCCTTCTGCAGGACAATCTCGTTCACCAGTCCGATACGTCGCGCTTCTTCCGCGTCGACGCGCGCACCTGTCAGGAACATGACCTCCGCCGGCCCGTGTCCGATCAGGCGAGGCAAGGTGTAGGTCAACCCAAAACCGGGATGGAAACCCAGTTTCACGAAGTTGGCGGCGAACCGCGCCTCCGGCGCCGCGATGCGCATATCCGCAACCATCGCAAGCCCCAACCCCGCGCCGACTGCGGCCCCCTGTATCGCGGCCACGATGGGCAACTCTGTCGAGAACAGCCTTACGGCCTGATCGTAGAGCGGATTCGTGCCGGGCGCGTCGGCACGCGCCGCGATGCCGATTTCGTCGGCGCGCCGTGTCAGGTCCGCGCCCGCGCAAAACACCTTGCCGGTGGTCGCCAGGACAACCGCACGCGTCACGCCATCATCGCCGAGGTCTTCCAGGGCGTCCGCCAGATCGCGGATCAGATCGACGCTCATCGAGTTCACCGGAGCCCGGTCGATCGTGACGGTGGCGACGAAGCCGCCCCGCGCGATGTGGATGTCGCCGATCCGCATCGCCGCGCCGCTCACCGCTTCAAGCCCAGCAGGTTTCGCGCGACCACCCATTTGTGCACCTCGGTGGGGCCATCATAGATTCGCATGGTGCGCAGATGGCCAGACATGAGGGAGAGCGGAATCTCTTTTGTCATACCCATGGCGCCATACATCTGCATGGCGTGATCCAGCACCTCGTAGGCCATCTCGGTTGCATAGGCCTTCACGGAGGAGATGTCGGTGCGCACGTCGGCGCCGTTGTCCAGCTTCCAGGCTGTCTCATAGGTCATGAGCGTTGCGGCCTTGATACGCGTCCAGGCGTCCGCGATCCACCACTGCACGGACTGCCGGTTCGCGAGGGGTTCGCCGAACACCACGCGCTGGGGTGCATACTCCAGCATCATGTCGAGCGCGCGCTGCGCCATGCCGATCGACCAGCTAGCCATCTGCAAGCGCCGCGTGGAAAGGCGCACCTGCATCGGCGCAAAGCCCTGTCCTTCTTTTCCCAACAGGTTCGCCGCCGGCACGCGGCAATCTTCGAGCACCACTTCGTAGGTGAACTGCCCGCCGAGCATCGGAATGCGCCGAAGCACTTTGAAGCCGGGCGTACCGCGGTCCACCAGGAAGGCCGAGATGCCGCCGCGCGCGCCTTTCTGCTTGTCGGTGACGGCCATGAGGATGGTGAAGTCCGCCTCCTTCGCGCGGCTGATCCAGATCTTGCGGCCGTTGATGATCCAGTCGTCGCCGTCGCGCACGGCGCGAGTGAGCATGGCAGCGGGATCGGCGCCTGCGCCGGGCTCGGAAATGCCAATGGCCGAAACCGTGCCTTTCTTGACATAAGGCGCAAGATATCGCTCGCGCTGGTCCTCGTTCACCGTCGCCATGAGCATGCGCAGGTTTGGCGAGTCGGGTGGCAGATAATAGGGAACGCAGGTCTTTCCCATCTCGATATTGACGCCAACCATCGCGACGGCGGGCAAGTCGGTTCCGCCGACATCCTCCGGCGCATCGAGGCCCCAGAGACCCAGCTCGCGCGAGCGCGCATCGATCCGGCCCCGCTCCTCTTCTGTCAGATAAGCGCCCTGTCCTTGCGCATCGCGTTCGAGGACTTTTTGCTCGAGCGGGATCAGGTTCTCCCGCACGAACCGCGCGACAAGCTCCTGCAACATCCTGTGCTCTTCGATGAGCTCGAAATGCATGAAAACCTCCCGCCGGTCTGACGCCGATGGAGCGAACGTGGACTTTCATCCTGGGGAAGTAAAGTCGCCCGGATCGCAAGTCCGGCCTCAGACTTCGAGGCGATGGCCGCTTCGCGCTGCCCCCAAAGGATGAGCCGCATGCCCATCAAGTCTGCACCGGAGCGCTTTCATCCTGAGGGCCGTGCGCGCGCCCAAGATCGACCAGAATGGCCGCCAACCTGGCGTGTTCCCTTTTGCCGCCCACCTGATTTCCAGGCGCTTTCCTTCTCGCGTCACCTTCAATGCGCGGAGCATAGGAGAAGATGGACTACGGGACCCCTCGCGCTCTGACGCGGCGTGAAGGGGGCGGGCGACTATACCGGGGGTGCACATTGAGGCATCAATATCCCGGATAACAGCCGGATGCCCTGAGCAGCCGCATGAGGGAGGATATCACCATGGCCACTTCGTCGCCGTCCACATCTGCACAGCCGATCGATGCCCTGATTGTCGGGGCGGGGTTTGCGGGCATGTACATGCTGCACAAGCTGCGCGGGCTGGGGTTCAATCCGCAGGTGGTGGAAGCGGGCAGCGGCGTCGGCGGGACCTGGTACTGGAACCGGTATCCGGGCGCGCGGGTGGATATCCAGAGCCTGGAATACAGCTTCGGCTTCGATGAGGAGCTGGAAAAGGAATGGCGCTGGTCCGAGCGGTATGCGCCGCAGCCGGAGCTGCTGAAGTATGCCGAGCATGTGGCCGAGCGGTTCGACCTGAAGCGCGACATCCGGTTCAATACGCGGGTGACGGCGGCGCACTGGGACGACGCGGCGCAGGTTTGGAATGTGACGACGGATGATGGCGCGGCCATGCGCTGCCGGCACCTGATCCTCGCGACGGGGTGTCTCTCCATCCCGACGGACGTGACCTTCCCCGGGCTCGAGACGTTCAAGGGCGCGGTGTACCGCACCTCGCGCTGGCCCCATGAGGGGGTGGATTTCTCAGGGCAGCGCGTCGGCATCATCGGCACGGGGTCGTCCGCGATCCAGTCGATCCCGATCATTGCGCAGCAGGCCGAGCACCTGACGGTGTTCCAGCGCACGCCGAACTATTCGATGCCGGCGCATAATGGCCCGATCCCGGACGCCGATTTCGAGGCCTGGTCGAAGGACCCGCGCGGCTACCGCGCCGCCTCGCGCGATACGGTCGGCGGCTTCCAGAACGAGGCCTCCGAGGCGATGGCCACGCAGACCGCGCCAGCGGAAATCCGCGCGGAGCTGGAGCGGCGCTGGGCCTGGGGCGGCTTCCGTATCCTCGGCGCGTTTGCCGACACGGCGGTTGACCCGGAAGCGAACCGCATCGTGCAGGAATTCATTGCCGAGAAGATCCGGCAGCAGGTGGCCGATCCGGCGGTTGCGGAGAAGCTGACGCCGAAGGACCATCCGTTCGGCACCAAGCGGCCGTGCGTGGACACGGGGTATTATGCGACGTTCAACCGGCCGAATGTGGAACTGGTCGACCTGCGCGAGGAGCCGCTGACGGGGTTCACGCCGGAGGGGATCAAGACATCGGCGAAGGGCTATGCGTTTGACGCCGTGGTGCTGGCCACGGGCTTCGATGCGATGACCGGGGCGATTGACCGGATCGACCTCGTCGGGCGCGGCGAACGCCGGATCAAGGATCACTGGGCCGAGGGGCCGCGCACTTATCTGGGGCTGATGGTGGCCGGCTTTCCGAACCTGTTCACGATCACCGGGCCAGGCAGCCCGTCGGTGCTGACCAACATGATCAACTCCATCGAGCAGCATGTCGAATGGATCGCCGATTGCCTCGTTTCGCTGAAGCAGCGCCAGCAGACAAGCATCGAGGCGAGCGAAGAGGCGGAAGCGGCCTGGTGCCGGCATTCGACCGAAGCGGTGACGCCGACGATGCTGCCACAGGCCAACAGCTGGTACATGGGCGCCAACGTGCCGGGCAAGCCGCGCATGTTCATGCCGTATGCCGGCGGGCTCAATACGTACACGGAGATCTGCCGGCAGGTAGTCGGCAAGGGTTATGAGGGCTTCATCATCCGGCAGGGCGACCGGGTGCTGTCGGAGTCGCGGGCGTTTACCAGCCAGCCGGCGCCGGGCGAGATTCCCGAGAACCTGTTACCGATCATTGTCGGGCGTCTGATGGCGGCGGGGCTGATGCCGGCGGAGTAGAAGATGGCCTGACCCGCAAGGACGTCTGCGATGACCGCCCCTTCCCCCGCAAAATATGCGCTGACCCTCGACCGCCAGCTGGACGCGCCGGTGGAGAATATCTGGCGCTGCTGGAGGAATGGTTCTGCCCGAAGCCCTGGCGGGCGCTGCACTGGAGCGAGGACCCGATGAAGGAGCACGAGGCCATGGGCTTCCATGACGGCTGGGGCGCCGCGGCCGCGCAGCTTGAAGCGCTGGCGAAAAACCTGTGAGGCGTCAGCTGGCCTGCGCCCAGCTGGCACCGCTGGCCAGCATTTCGAAGCGCTTTTCGAGATTGCCCGCCGACATCGCGCGCCCGAACAGGTAGCCCTGCAGGCTGCTGCAGCCGAGGGATTTCAGCAGGATCGATTGCATCTCGGTCTCGACGCCTTCGGCGACGATTTCGAGGTTGCTCGCGCGCGCCCATTGCACGAGCGTGCTGACGAGCATCGCGGCGCGGTCGCTGGTTTCCATTTCCCCGATCAGCGAGCGGTCGAGCTTGATCTTGCTGAACGGCAGGCCGACCAGCGAGCGAAGGTTCGAGTAGCCGGTACCGAAATCATCGAGGGCAATGCGCACGCCGGTGCGCGTCTGCTCGAACAACTGTTCCCGCATCAGATCGAGGTTCTCGATAAACACGGCCTCTGTGACTTCGACGACGAGGCATTCAAGCGGGAAACCGGTAGCGGCCACCGAGTCCGCGAATTCCTGGGCAAAGCCCGGCGCCATCAGGTCGCGCGGCGAGACGTTGACGCTGATCTCACGCACGCGGCCCGAGCGCACCCAGGGCAAGGCCTGGATACAGGCCTGCTGGACGAGCCAGCTGTCGAGGGCCACGCGCTGGCCCATGTCCTCGGCCAGCGGCAGAACTCATCCGGCGCAATCAGGCAGCCCTGCTCCGGCCAGCGGGCGAGCACTTCCAGGGAAATGGCTTCCGGTTCGCGGGGGTGGATGATCGGCTGGAACCAGGGCTCGATCTCCCGGCGCTGGATCGCGCCGCGCAGCAGGGTTTCGAGTTGCTGGCGGCGCTCGATCTCGGCCAGCAGTTTCTCGTCGAACCAGTAGACACCGCGCGCCTTTTCGGCGCGGAATCGGCGGCCAGGCGCAGCGCATTGGTGGTCGGCTCGGCGAAGTTGGTGCCGGCAGCGGCCATGGCGACTTCAACCCGCACTTCGCGCCCGTCGAGCAGGATCGGCTGCTCGATCATGGCCAGGATCTCGTTTCCGAGATCCAAAATCCCACCTGCCCCGGCTTCGAGGAGGATGGCGAACTCGGTGCCGCTGAAGCGTCCAGCGACGGCTGAATACCGGCTGGCCACAGTGTGGAGGCGCTCGGCAACGCCCCGCAACACCGCGTCGCCGCCGCGAGGGCCGAGCGCGGCGTTGATGAACTGGAAATGCTGCAGGTTGACGAGGAAAAGCCAGACGTGCTGGCCCTCTATCCGTCTGGCGGCGAGGCGCTCGTCAATCAGGTCGAGCAGGGCGCCGCGATTGGGCAGCTGGGTGAGAAAGTCCGTACGCGACATCGTCAGTACACGGTCGCGCTCGACCTTCAGCGCCCGCACCTGTTTCTCCAGCGCGGCGTGCGCTTCCAGAAGGGCGGTGTTGGCGCTGTAGAGCTCCAGCGACTTTTGTTCCAGAATCCGCTCGGCTTCCTTGCGCGCCAGCTTCTCGCGGGACATCCGCCGCTGCAGCAGCTCAAGGTCAGTCGAGGCGGATTTCGGCAACTGGACCATCAGGAGGCTCGGGCGAGGGTAAACCGTACGGATTTCACTTCGGCCTCGTCATGCGCGGCGGCGGTGATGTGGACGGGCTCATCGAAGATCGTGCTGCAACCATGGAACAGGCCGAACGCCAGGTTTTCCATGCCGCGGGACGAGACATAGTCGATCACCAGCCGGTCCTGTTCGCGCGAGACCGTGTGGAAGCGCGGCAGTTCCGCATCGGGATAGAGCTTCAGCACTTCGACGTGGATATGGGAATCGACCGATTCCACGAAGTCGAAGAAGTCCGGCACCTTGAAATGTTCCGGATAGACCTTGTGGAAGGTTTCGGCCAGGCGCCCGCCGAACTCGCGCAGGATCTACACCGGGTCGCGGCCGGACAGTTCGGCCAGCGCGCCGATGAGCTTGCCCATTTCCTCGCAGGGATAGGTGCCGACGCTCGTATAGACGCCGCCCGAGGCCAGATCGCAGGCTTCGATAACGTTTTCGACCATGGCGGGGCCGAGGGCCTCCTCCACATGTTCGAGAAACTCTGTGAAAACGATGCCCTTCATGCGCAGGCCCTCCTGCGTCCCATTTAAGAAAGAAAGGTTGCGGAACCCCTGCAGCGCTCGATTGTTTTTTAGCGACCGGTGTCAATTTCAGCTGGCCGGGCCGGGTCCGCCGGCGGCGCTTGAAGCGCGCGGGCAGAGCCTGTAACGCGCGGAGAGGCGATGCGAGGGCCCCGATGCGACACCTGTTTGCGACGTTGATTGACGAGATGACGCTGGGCGACGCGGTCTTGCGGGGCAGCCTGGAGCGGGCGGTGTGGGTGTTGTCCGAGGATGACACCGCCGGCAATGACTGGTGCGAGCGGGAGGGGTATCCTGGGTATACCTCCTATGCATCGCTGGATGACTTGCCGGACCGGTTTCCGGAATTCGGCGCGCTGAAGACGCTGCTCGACAAGGCGGCGGCGAAATTTGCGGCGGCGCTGCACTGGGACATGGACGGGCTGGCGCTGGAGCTGGACGCGCTGTGGGTCAACGTGCTCGGCGAGGGCGGCCACCATTCCGGGCATATCCATCCGGGCTCGGTCATTTCCGGCACCTATTATGTCTGCGTGCCGGAAGGCGCGGGGCGGATCCGCTTCGAGGACCCGCGCCTCGCCATGATGATGGCGGCGCCGCAGCTGGTGGACGAGGCGCCGGAGGAGGCGCGGCGGTTCGTGTACGTGACGCCGGCGGAGGGGACGTGCCTGATGTGGGAAAGCTGGCTGCGGCATGAGGTGATGCCGAGCGCAAGCGAAGAGGCGCGGATCAGCGTGAGCTTCAATTATGCGGTGCGGCGGAAATAGGCCGCACACAGCGCACATGGCGGAAGAGTCATGTGGGCGAGGTGGCGCAGGCGGGGAAGTTCGCGCAGGATCGCGGCCTTGGACAGGAGGCGCCTGATGGCAGAGACACCGGTGACCGAAGCGTGGGATTTCGGACGCGGGCGCGCGGGGTATGTGTGGCGCAGCCCCTCCCCCCGGGCGAAGCTGCTGCTGGCGCATGGGTATGGCGAGTATGCCGAGCGCTACATTGAACACTATCACCGGCTGATCCCCCACCTCGTGGCGCTGGGCTTTGATGTGCATGCGTTTGACCTGGAAGGGCACGGGCGCACGGACGGGGCGCGGGGCGTGGCGGACATGCACATGGCGGTGGCGGACCATGTCGCGGCGCGCGCGGCGCTGACCGAAGACGGCGCGCCGGTTTTCCTGTTCGGACATTCGCTCGGCGGGCTGGTAACAGCGGCGAGCGTCGCGCGGTCGCCCGGCGGGGTGGCGGGCGTGGTGCTGAGCGCGCCGGCGATCCTAGTCGAAATCGGCGGGGCGCTGAAGGCGGTGGCGGGGCTTGTCTCGGCGGTGGCGCCGGGCGCGCGGCTGACGCCGCCGATTGCGCCCGAAAGCCTGTCGAGGATTCCGGAGGAAGTGGCGGCCTATACCGCCGACCCGATGATCTGCCTTCTGCCGCCTTCGGCGCGGCTGGGGGCGACGGCGATTGCGGTGTCGGAGGATGGCTGGCGGCGGTATGACACCTGGCGCGCCCCAGTGCTGGTGGTGCACGGGGCTAAGGACGCCGCGACGCCAGCCAAGGGGTCCAAGCGTTTCTTCGGGATGATAAGGTCAACCGACAAGGCGCTGGAGATTTTCCCCGAGGGGTATCACGAGCTGCTCAACGACCTGGACCGGGACGCGGCACGCACGCTGATCCTCGGCTGGCTGGAAGCACGCCTGCCGGGCTAGCCGGCGGCGAGCCTTTCGCCGGTATTGTAGATGCGGAAGGCACGCGGAAGGTTGGCCGTGTCGAACTGCGGGACGATGACGCCGCCGGCTGAGTTCTGTTCGTCATAGTCTGCCTGCCCGCCGAGTGAGAGGGTCGGGTCGACGCGTTTGATCACGCGCGGGGCGCCGGATGCATCCTTTCGCAGTGTGCCCGCGGCTAGGTCCTCGAACTCAAAGACCAGCGTGCCGCCATGCCCCTGCATGCCGGCCGAAGCCGTTACGGGGCAGACGAGCAGGAAGACCCGCCCCTTCTCGACCGCAAGGCTCGGCCCGGTGAACCAGGTCGCGCCGAATGCGGCGGCCGCCTCGGCGGTGAGCGGCTTGCCCGCCCCGGTCCATGTACGGCCGTGATCCGCGCTCGAGATGAGGATGATGTCGTGCTTGTGGAGGCCAAGCGCCGGATCCCGGACGGCTTGCAGAGCCAGGTAGAGGATGCCCTGATGATGGAGGACACCGGGCTCGGTGAGCACGATGTAGTTGGCATAGTCCGGGCCGAGATCACCGATCTTGAACTCTGTCTCGAAAGGCGGCAGCGGAAACGGGCCCGCGCCGATCAACGCCGTTTCCTCTGACCACGGATCTTCCGGTGAGGGGGCATGTCGAGAAGCGATCCATCCGAAGGCGAACAGGCGGTCCTCGTCTGTGCGATGCGGCATGTGGGTGATGTAGCGGTGCCAGTTGAGCTTCCATTCGCGTCCCGGATCGCCGGGATCGTGGACCAGGGCGGACACCTCCTGCCACCATTTGCCGGTAATCGGCTTGCCATCCGGGAGGACGGCGGAGGCGGGAGAAACAGTGTTCACGGTGGTGATGTGCTCCCAGCTGGCGCCCTTGTTATCTGACCGGGCGATATGGGTTTCGACTGCTCCCTGCGGCCCGGCCCGGACGCCGGAGTAGGCGAGCCAGCCGGTTCCGCTGGCATCATATTCAACCGAGGGGTCTCAGATTCCGTTGGGGGCGGCTTCACCGGCGATCACCAGTTCCGTGTAGGGCAGTGCCGAGGGCGGAGGGCCGGGCGGCTCTGCCGCGCAGGCGGCAAGCAGGCTGACGGCACTCGGCAGGAACAGGCTTCGCATCCTTCGATCCTGCCTCCCGGCGCATGAATACCCGATGACCATGTTAACACACCCGGGGCCGCCCCTGTCTTGACGTTGCGGCCTCGCCGCTGCATCGGGGCGGTCTAATTTCTCCCCTGCCCCGCCGAAGGAACTGCGCGCCATGGACCTTTCCAAGATCAAGACCGGGAACAATCCGCCGGACGACGTGAATGTGCTGATCGAGGTGCCGCTGGGCGGGGACGCGATCAAGTACGAGATCGACAAGGAGTCCGGCGCGATGTTCGTCGACCGGTTCCTCTACACAGAGATGCGCTATCCCTGTAACTATGGCTTCATTCCGCACACGCTGAGCCTCGACGGGGATCCGATCGACGTGATGGTGGTCGGCAACCGCCCGCTGGTGCCGGGCTCCGTGCTGCGCGCGCGCCCGGTCGGCGTGCTGATGATGACCGACGACAAGGGCCAGGACGAGAAGGTGCTGGCCGTGCCGCACCCTAAGACGACCGGCTATTACGACAAGATCGCCACCTATCACGACCTGCCGCAGACGCTGATCGACAAGATCCAGCACTTTTTCCAGCATTACAAAGACCTCGAGCAGGGCAAGTGGACGCGCGTCGAAGGCTGGTACGGCGTCGACAAGGCGCGCGAGTTGATCCGCGACGCGGTGGAGCGCGGGAATAAAGAGGGCTGAGCGCCAACGCATAAACCGGCGCGGCCATGGACTTAAGTATCTGGGCGGCGCTGGCGGCCCTGTTCGTGGCGGGCGGGCTGACGCCTGGACCCGCCGTGATGCTGGTGATGAGCACATCGCTGCGCTACCGGTTTGGCCCGGCGATGATTGCCGCGCTCGGTGTTTCAGCGGCCAACCTTGTCTGGATTAGCCTGGCAGCTGCAGGTCTTGCGGCTTTTGCGGCGCAGTTTCCGCAAGTGCTCCTGATACTGAAGATCGTGGGTGTCGCCTTCATTGCGTGGCTGGCCTGGTCTATTGCGACGGCTGACCCGCACCGGCCCCGCGCAAGGGCCGAGGACGCGCCTCCCCGCGGCCAGTTGTTCCTGCGCGGCGGAGGCCTGCAGATGCTGAACCCCAACGCCCTCGTTTTCTTTGGCCTGCTGCTGCCGTCCTATTTCGACGCGGCGAAGCCGGTGGTGCCGCAAACACTGGTCATGATGGCGACGATAACGGTGTGCGAGATGTTCGGCCTCGCGGTGTATGCCTGGCTCGCGGACACCATGAACGCGAATTTCCAGTCACCCGGTTTCGTGCGTTGGTTCAACCGCGGTGCAGGGGCCGCCATGTTCCTGTCGGCACTTTTCGCGGCGGTGATGACCAGCCTTCAGAATTGAGCGTGGTGGAGACGAGGAGGATCGAACTCCCGACCTCGGCATTGCGAACGCCGCGCTCTACCATCTGAGCTACGTCCCCACGCGGGCGAAGATATAGCGAGCCGGTTTTCGGTGTGGAAGGGGGGATTGGGGTGAGCGGGTCCCGGCTCACGCGCTGCGCGCTGGCCGGGATGACAGATTTTACGGGGCGACGATCTCGAAGCGTTTCGTGTTCGGGTTACGCCAATGGAGTTCGCCGTGCTTGATGGCGAACCAGGCGCCGTGGAGTTCGAGTTCGCCGGCCGCAACCTTTTCGGCGACCCAGGGAAAGCTCATCAGGTTTTCGAGCGAGGTTTCGATGCCTTCCAGTTCGAGCGCGAATTGCGGATTGAGCGAGCCGCTTTCCATGACGCGGGCCCGGGCGCGGTCGAGCAGCTTGACCCAGGGGGCCACGAACTCGCCGATCAGCGGGCTTTTGGATTCGGTGAGCGAGGCGGTGACGCCGCCGCAACCGCCATGGCCCATGACCACGATATGGCGCACTTTCAGCACCCGGACCGCAAATTCGAGGGCCGACGAGACGCCGTGCAGGCCGCCGTCGGGTTTATAGGGGGGAACGAGGTTGGCGACGTTCCGAACGACGAACATCTGGCCGGGGGCGGCGTTGAAGATGTCCGACGGCTCGGCCCGGCTGTCGGCGCAGGCGATCAGCATCACGTCGGGGTCCTGCCCCTCCCCCAGTTCGCGGTAAAGCTGGACCTGTTCGGCATAAACACCGGCGCGGAACCGGCGATAGCCGGCGATGAGATCGTCCACAGTCTTCATCTCTGCTCCTGATAGTTTCTTTTTATGGACCGCAGGCGAGATACGCATTTCCTGACTGGCCGCAAGCAATTTCGAAACCAATTGTCATCTAGAACGGAACGATCTGTTTCGCCCCGCCGCCGATTCTGGCTATAACCGCGCGGGGCCCAAGGAGTTCACGATGGATACGCCGACCGACACGCAGAACGCTGCCCCTGCCCCGGGAGGCACTGGCGCGAAGTCCCGCAAGGGACCGACGCGCAGCGAAGTGTCGAAATCCGCAATTCTCGAGGCCGCCCGCGAGGAAATGGCCGAGAATGGCTGGCGCGGCTTCAGCGTCGACTCGGTCGCCAAGCGCGCCAGCGCCTCCAAGCAGACCATCTATCGCTGGTGGCCGTCGATCGGCGCGATGTGCGTGGACGCCGCCCTCGCCCTGATCCCGGACGCGCCGGAAGGCGGGCGCGACCCGCAAGAGCGTATCACTGCGCTGATCATTCCGCTGGAAGCCGCCGCCCGGACCGGACAGGGCCATGCCGTGCTGCGCGTGGCGCTGCTGGCGGCCGCTGATGACAAGGAAGCCGGCGAAGTCTGGCGCGCCTGGGTCGGCCGCGACATTCGCCAGCCGCTGCGCATGTTGCTGGCGGAACTCGCCGCAAAACGCGTGATCCGCCGCGATTTCGAGCTGGATGACGTGATCGAGCAGCTGCTGGGGCCAATCTTCCACCGGCTGACGATCATGCGGGCGCCGGTCAAGGACGGCTTCTGCGCCGACCAGTCGGCGGCGTTCCTGCGGACGTATGGGGCGTTCTAGGGCCGGCTACTTCCGGCGCCAGACCATCAGGGGATCGAAAGCGCCGGTTTCGGCGGCTTTCTGGAGCTGGGCGATCTGGTCGGAGACGGCGTTGGTCGCGGGCTTGGCCGACGTGGCGCGGTAGAGCGCGGCGTCCAGGCGGCAGATCTGCTCATACAGGGCTTCGGTACGGCCGACGAGTTCGAGGAAGCGCGGCGGCAGGCCCTTGCCTTGCTGGGCGACGGCGTCCAGCGGGGGATCGTCCCGGCGGATGCGGTACTTGTAGGAATTGGCGTCTTCGCGGCGCATTTCGCCGTCACGCACGGCCTTCTGCATCACCAACCAGGACGCGGCCTGCATCAGGCGGGTCGTCAGTTCCATGCTCCAGGCGGAATAGATGAGGCTTGCTTCGCGGGGCAGCGTCTTGGCCTGGTCGCGGCCGGGGCCATCCAGGTAGGAGGCGGTTTCCTCGACGAGGGCCATGCCGCGCGTGAACACGGTGTCGAACAGCTTTCCGCCGGTGAAGGCCTCGGTCGGCCCTGAAGGCCCCACCGGATCACGTTCTGCCATGCACCCACTCCGCTTTACCGCGTCCGAACGCCAAACCTTAAAGGCCAGCCCTTTCGCGAGGCTTAATTATCTCCCCCGAACAGCGCATCGGCGGCGCGCTTCTGGGCCTTCTTCTTCTCGATTTCGGTCTCGCAGGCTGAGATCTCTAACTTCAAATGCGCAATCCGCACCTCAAGTTCCGCAACGGACATCTGATCAATGGCCTGGGCGCGCCTCACCAGCACCGGCTCTTCATCTGGCATGGCCATAGGCGGCTCCCGTTCAACGGTTTCAGAAAAGCAGAAAGACGGGCTAGAAGCGACTCCGAATCCAACCCTGCCCCTGACGAAAGGCGCCGACATGACCGCCACGATGCACGCCGCGTTTGCCCCTGCCAGCGAAAAACTTGTTCTGACCGAGATGCCGCGCACCGCGCCGGGACCCGGCGAAGTGCAGATCGAGGTGGCGGCCGCCGGGCTCAACCGGGCCGACCTCGCCCAGAAGGCCGGCGCCTATCCGCCGCCGCCGGGCGCCTCGCCGATCCTCGGCCTCGAAGTGTCCGGCATTGTCTCGGCGGTTGGTCCGGGCACGGAGCGCTACAAGGTGGGTGACAGGGTGGCGGCGCTGCTGGCGGGCGGTGGATACGCGAGCCATGTCTGCGCCGATGAAGGCTCGGTGCTGCCGGTCCCGTCCGGGTTTGATTTGGCGCTTGCCTGCTGTTTTCCTGAAGCGCTGTTTACGGTCTGGGCGAACGTGTTTGACCGGGCGGGGTTGAAACCGGGCGAGACATTCCTCTGCCATGGCGCCACCAGCGGCATCGGCGTGATGGCCCTGCAGATGGCGAAAGTCTGGGGGGCGCCGAAGATTTTCGGCACGGCGGGATCGGAAGAGAAGTGCGCCCTCGCCCGCGAGCTCGGCGCGACGCGCGCGATCAACTACCGCGAGGAAGCATTCGAGGAGATCGTGAAAGCCGAAGGCGGCGCCGATGTAACGCTCGACATGGTGGGTGGGGACTACATCCAGAAGAACATTTCGGCGGCGAAGCTGGACGGGCGGATCATCAACATCGCCTATCAGGACGGCTTTGCCGCAAGCGTGAATTTCGCGCCGGTGCTGATGAAGCGCCTGTCGCTGATGGCGACAACGCTGCGGGCGCGGCCCGTGCCGGAGAAGCGGCGCATCCGCGACGCGGTAGAACGCGATTTCTGGCCGCATGTGATCTCGGGGCGCATCCGTCCGGTGCTGGACGGATCCTTCCCGCTGGCTGAGGCTGAAGCGGCCCTTGCTCGTATGGCGCATGGCGGGCATTCGGGGAAAATCCTGCTGCGGCCCTGATCGGACGCAGATCTGGAAATTGCTGGTGAACGGGTGACACAGCGAAACATGCAAACCAGAACATTGATTGGCGCGCTGCTGGCGCTGGGCTTGATCGCCGCCTGCACGCCAGCGGCGCCGGCGAGTGAGGCGGTCGTCGCCGAGACGGTTGCGCCAGAGCCTGAGGCTGAAGCGCCGGAAGACTTGATCGAGGAAGAAGAAGCCGAAGCTGACCTCGGAAGGTACTTCAGCGAGCAGGGGATGTACTGCTGCCACTACGAGGTGATGACCTATCCGCCGCCGCTCAGCATCAACGGCGAGACGACCACGTTCGAATATGGCGAAAGACCGGGCCAATCCTTCACCGGCGCGCTCACCTTTTCCGCCCTGCCCATGCCCGACGATTGGGACTCGCCGACCCATCCCCTCCGCATGCGGGGCGAAAATGGGCTGACCGTGGACCTGCGGATCGTTCCCGATGGCGGTGTCAATGCGATCGGCAGGATCGACTGGTCCCACATCCTGGGGCGGCCCATCGGCATGGCGGCTTATCTGGCCGAGGCAACCGAGGACGCGGGGACGCTGGTTTTCGTCTTCGAGGTGATCGAGCCCAACAGGAAACTTCTCGAATTCGACGAAGATCCTGCGTGTCAGACGCCCCGATACGTCATCCTCACGGGGCAGCGGATGGGCCCGGACGCGGACTTCCTCACATTGGCACTGTTCCGTGATGGCCCTTGGCCACCGGCAGACAGCACCTCAATGTGCGCGATCTACCATTATGACCCGGGCGTGATTTCCCCCAGAGAGTAGTGGGCCTTTCCAGCAGGCTGGTTCTGGCGTATAGCGCGCCGCAAGGTATCCAGTCGTCCTGGACCCCAACCGCCCGGCACCCCAAGTGCCGGGCGGCTGCATTTCAGGCGGAAGATTTTTGAGGAGATTTCCATGTCCGACGTTCTCATGCCGCGCGCCACTGCTGTCTGGCTGCTCGACAACACCACGCTGACCTTCGCGCAGATCGCGAAATTCTGCGGCCTGCACCACCTCGAAGTGAAGGGCATCGCGGACGGCGATGTCGCCGAGAACATGCGCGGCGTGGACCCGATCGCCGGCGGCATTCTCTCGCGCGAGGAAATCGCGCTGGGCGAGGCCGATGCTGGCTATGACCTCAAGGTCGAACAGTCGCGCATCGACCATATCCCGCAGCCGAAACGCAAGGGCAGCCGCTACACGCCGGTCATCCGCCGCGCCGACAAGCCGGACGCCGTGGCCTGGTTCATCCGCCACCACCCGGAAGTGCCGGACGCCCAGATCATCAAGCTGATCGGCACCACGAAAGCGACGATCAACAACGTGCGCGACAAGTCGCACTGGAACGCCACCAACATCAAACCGGTGGACCCGGTGACGCTGGGCCTGTGCAGCCAGATCGAACTCGACGAAGTGATCGCGAAAGCCGCCGACAAGCGCCGCAAGATGGACGCCGAGAAAGCCGCGCGCTCCGAAGGCCCGGGCCTTGCGCCCGCGCAGGATACGCCCGCGCCGTTCGTGCCGGAGCCGGAAGAAGATCGCCGCAGGACCTTCTCGGCCGACGACGTGTTCCGCGATTTCGAATAGTTCCTTTCAGGCGGGCGGTCAGTCCGCCCGCCTGAGGAAGACATAGAAAGCCCCTGCCCCGCCATGCTTGGGGTGCGACTCGGCATAGCCCGAGACGAGGCGGCGCGCGCCGGGGGATTCGAGCCAGAGCAGGAAGTTGCGGCGCAGGACGCCCTGGCCTTCCTTGCCCTTGCCGGTGATGACGAGCACGCAGCGCGCACCATCCGTCTGCTGATGTTCGAGGAAAGTAGGCAATGCGCGCGAAGCGCTGGCCTGCGTATGGCCGTGCAGGTCAAACCGCGCGGCGATGGAGAGATTGCCGCGCCGGACTTTCTTCTCGCCGCCGCGCTCGGCGGGCGGTGCAGGCGTTTTCGGCGTTTCCGGTTTTTGTGATTTGGGCGCGGCCTTGGGCGGCGGCGCATCCAGTTCCGTGCGGCCGGATTCCAGCGCTGCGGACAATTCCTCGAGGTCGGCGGCGCGCTTGCCGATGGGTTTGACCGTCGCGGCGACGCGGGCCCAGGCGCGGGCTTCCTCGGGCGACAGGTTGCGGCGGGTCATCCGCCGGTCTGGCCGGGGTTGTCGATACTGGCGACGAGGCCGGCTTCGAACATCCGCTCCACGACGGCGCGCGGCAGCAGCACCCAGAGACGGCCCTTGGCATTCATCGTGCCGGCGCGGTTGCCGGCATCGACCCCGGTGCCGAAATAGATGTCGCCGCGGACCGGACCCTTGATGGCGCCGCCGGTATCCTGCGCGATCAGCAGGCCCGACCAGTCCCCGCCGAGGCCTGGCGCCGTCGTCTGCACGAACATCGGCACGCCGAGGGCGTGGAATTCGGGATCGACCGCCATCGAGCCGAGCGGCGTCAGCGGCACATTGTGGGCGCCGTTCGGGCCGAGGTTCGGGTCGCCTTCGGGCAGTGACTGGAAGAAGACGAAGCGCGGGTTGATGTTCATCGCCTCGCGCACTTCGGCGGCGCTGGAGCGGTCCATCCAGCCCCGGATGCCCTGCATTGAGCCTTCAGCGCGCGTGATGCGGCCGGTTTCGATCAGCCAGTTGGCGACCGACTTGAAGGGTTGGCCATTATGGGCGGCATAGGCGGCGCGCAGCGTGCTGGCGTCCGGAAAGGTCAGCCGGCCGGAGCCCTGGACCTGCAGGAAGAAGACGTCTGCCGGATGCGCGTAGGCGATGGCCGGGCCGCCGCGTGCGGTGATGTCGGCGCGGGAGGGATAAGGCCGGGTCGATCCGTCAGGCATTTTCTGGAGCGGGCTGTCGCCATTCGCGACGAAATCAGACGGGACGGCGAAAACCGGTTCGGTGAACACGCCTTCGGGCGCGCGGCGGGCTTCATAGCGCGGCTCGAAATAGCCGGTGAACTTGTCCTTGCCTTCGCGGTCGATGATCTCGAGCGGGACGAACTGCGTTTCGAAAACCTTGCGGGCGGCGGCCTCATCACGGGCGGATTCAAACGCGGCGCAGCCCGGTTGCCAGTCGCCGGCCGTTCCGGCCCAGGGCGCGCTGCGCGACAGGGCAGCGTCAAAGGCGCGGCGGTTGAAGCGGTCGCAGGTGCGCCGGAAGGCCTCGACCGGCGCGGCGAGCGGGGCCGTGCTCCAGCCCGGCAGTTCCAGGTAGGTGGCGGGATTTGCGGACGGCGGTGGGCCTGAGATTCCGGACCGGCCGGGGACCGGGTGGTGTACAATCGGCGCAGGCGCGGTCTGGCAGGCCGACAGGATCAGGGCGAGCGGAAGAAGGAATCTGAGATGTCGCATGCCTGCGGATATGCCGTGAAACGGCCCGGGCTGTCACCCGGCGATTCACCTTGCAAGAGAGTCAGGTGGCGACGTCCACGTCGTCGAGCAGCCAGTTCGGATCGCTCGAGGCAACCGCGCGCTTGAAGGTCCAGATTTCCTTGGCCGTGCGGGTCACTTCGCCGTCGCCCAGATCAGCTTCGTAGCGCACCGAGACGCGGGCGATGCCGGCTTCGAGGTCGGCGCGGTCGATCTCGGCGCGCTTGATGCGCAGCAGCTCGAAAGCCCGGTCGTTGGAGGATCCGCGCGCCTTGATGGCGGCGTCCCAGGCTTCGTAGACGTCATCGTCCAGCAGCGGGCGCAGGGCCGCGCGGTCGCCGCGCGCATAGGCGCCAACGATCATGGTGTAGGCGGCCTTGGCGCCGCGCAGGAATTCTTCCGCCGAGAAGGAGCTGTCGGCATTGTAGATTTCCTCAAGCCCGCCGGCGGCTGGGCCGGTGAAGATCGGGCGCTCGGGTTCGGTCCGGCGCGGCACGGGGGCCTGCGCTTCAGGCGCGCCGCCGCGCTGTTCCGGCGCGGGCGCCGGGCGCTGCATCGGCCGCTCGTCCCCTCCCCGGCCGAGGGCCACATAGAGACGCCACAGCACGAACAGCGCCACGGCAGCCAGGATGAGGACTTCGATCACGGGATTAGACATTTTAGGGGCGGGATCCTTGAGTTTATCCACAGGGTAAGGGTTAGATAGTGCAGGCCATACCGACGTGCCAGCCTTTGCGTTGCGCGGCCAAGGGGCGCATGCTAGGCGCGGGGCCCGGCAGCCACCCCGGGACAGAGTAGAGGATTTACAATGACAGATACCAGCGCGCCCGCAAACCCCACTCCCGGCGGCCCTGCGCAGCCAGCTCCCTCACTGCGGGTACTTGGCCAGTATGTGAAGGATCTGTCATTCGAAAATCCGGGCCATGCACCGGTCCAGACCCAGCCGAACATCGATCTCGGGATCGATGTGGGCGCTGCCCCGCATGTCGACGGCAACGGCCTGTTTGAGGTCTCCCTGAAGCTGTCGGCCAAGGCCTCGTCCGGCGAGACGACGCTGTTCATCACGGAACTCGACTATGCGGGCCTGTTCCAGCTGTCGAATGTCACCGAGAAGCAGATCGAGCCGATGCTGCTGATCGAGTGCCCCCGCCTCCTGTTCCCGTTCGCGCGCCGGATCATCGCCGAGATCACACGCGAGGGCGGCTTCCCGCCCCTGCTGATCGACCCGGTCGATTTCGTGCAGCTCTATCAGGCCCAGTACCGCAAGGCGGCCGAGCGCGCGGGTGAGGCACCGGCCTGATCCTTACGGGATGGCTTTCCAGAGCGCGCCGGCGCCGAGCTTTTCGATAAGCGCGGCATGGGCGGCGAGTTCTTCCTCCGTCGCCGATGAGGCAAGCGGCTTCGGCCGCTGAAGCGCGGGCGGACGCACCGGGCCGCCTTCCAGGTCATTCGCCGCATCGAAGCTGAACGCGCGGGCGCGTCCGCCGAGCAGTTCGAGATAGACACTGGCGAGCAGCTGGCTGTCGAGCAGCGCGCCGTGGAAGGTGCGGCTTTCCAGCGAAATGTCGAAACGCTTGCAGAGCGCATCGAGGCTGGCCGGGGCACCGGGAAAGCGCTTGCGCGCCATAACCACCGTGTCGATCCAGCGATCGTCCGGGATCGGCGGGCGGTCGCAGCGGGCGAGTTCTGCGTTGAGGAAGCCGCGGTCGAACGCGGCATTGTGCGCGACGAGCGTTGCGTCACCCAGGAAGCTGAGGAAGGCATCGACGATATCGGGATGCTCGAAGGGCGGCTGGTCCTTCAGGTCTGCGTCGGTGATGCCGGTGATGCGGATGGTGGCTTCGGAGACCGGCCGGCCGGGATTAATCAGGCGGCGGAAGGTGCGCCCGGTCGGTATATGGTTGATCAGCTCGACCGCGCCGATCTCGATCACGCGGTCGCCGTCCGCCGGGTTGAGGCCGGTGGTTTCGGTATCGAAGGCGATTTCGCGGATCCGGGCAGTCATGCGTTTCTCTCGGCAGCGAGGCGAATCATCAGCGCGACTATGGCCCGAACCTGGTCGCGGGCAAAGTCGAAGCCATGCGCGGAGGAGAGGATGAAATCTGCGCGGGCACGCTTGTCGGCGTCCGGCATCTGGCGCGCGAGGATCGCCTCGAAGGTTTCCGGCGTCATGCCGGGCCGGGCTAGGACACGCTCGCGCTGAACTTCTGCAGGCGCGGTGACGACGAGCGTGAAATCGCAGTGCCGGTTTCCGCCGGTCTCGAACAGGAGCGGAACGTCGATCACGGCGAACGGCGCGCCTGTCGCGTGGGCGCTGCGGCGAAAATCGAGCTGCGCGGCGCCGGCGAGCGGATGGACGATGCCTTCGAGCTGTTTCATCGCGTCGGGATCGTCGAGCACGCGGGTACGCAGGCGCGTGCGGTCGACCGCGCCGCCTTCGGTGACACCCGGAAAGGCTGCCTCGATGGGGGCCACCGCAGCACCGCCTTCAGCATAGAGCGCGTGCACGGCGGCGTCGGCGTCATAGACGGGCACGCCCTCCTCGCGAAACAGCGTTGCGGTTGCGGACTTTCCCATGCCGATGGAACCCGTCAGTCCAAGGATAATCATTGGACAGCCTCCAGCAATGACCGCGCGCGGGCGTGCGCGGCGGCGAGATCCGGCGCAGCGCCGAACCAGAGTTCGAAACTGAGCGAGGCCTGCGCGACCAGCATGCCGAGCCCGTCCAGCGCGCGCCAACCCTTGCGGCGCGCTTCAGCGAGCGCGACCGCGGCGCCCTTGCCATAGCTGATGTCATAGAAGATGCCGCCGGCGGATTCCGGCAGCTTGAGCGCCTCTCCGGAATGGCCGAGGCTCAATGTGTTGATGACGACGCTGGCGCGCGCGAGCTGGGCGAGACCTTCCTCGAGCGTCAGGATGCGGGCGGCGGGGGCCAGATCCAGCGCCAGGGATTCGGCGCGGGCAATCGTCCGGTTACAGAGGGTCAGGCGCGCGCCGCGCCGGGCGAGCACATCTGCGACCGCGCGGGCCGAGCCCCCTGCCCCGAGCAGGAAGACGTCGCGGCCCTCGACGTTGATGTCGCCATAGTCGAGCGTCAGGGCGAACCCGGGCGCGTCGGTGTTTTCGGCATGCCATTGGCCTTCCGGCGTGCGCACCAACGTGTTGGCGGCGCCGAGGCGCCTCGCCGTATCACTCGCGGTGGCGGCGAGGCGGAGCACGCTTTCCTTGTGCGGCAGCGTGACGTTGAGGCCAATGGCCTCGTGCGCACAAAGAGATTCCAGCGAGGCGGCAAGCTCGTCGGCTTTTACTTCGATTGCGGCGTAAACAGCATCGATGCCGTTCTCGCGCAGCCAGTGATTGTGGATATAGGGGGAGAGCGAGTGGGCGACCGGATCGCCGATGACGCCGAGCAGCCTGGTCATTGCGGCAGGACCTTCCGGACACGGAGATAGTCGAGCAGCGGCAGCAGCGGCAGGCCGAGAATCGAGAAATAGTCGCCCTCGATGCGGGAGAAAAGCTGCGCGCCGTGGCTTTCGAGCTGGTAGGCGCCGACGGCGGTGAGCAGCGCGTTGCCGCAGCGGGACACATAGTCGTCGATGAACTCGGGCGAGAGCGGGCGCATCGTGAGCTTCGGGCGCGCGAGGTGGCGCCAGACGGAGCGGCCCTCTTCGCAGACGACGATGGCGGTCTCCAGCGTATGCGATTTTCCGGAGAGGCGGATGAGGTGGCTTTTCGCCTCCGCCAGATCGCGCGGCTTGTCGAACGCCTCCTCGCCGAGGGCGAGCATCTGGTCGCCGCCGATCACGAGCCCGGGCCTGGACTGCGACACGCGCACGGCTTTCATCTCGGCGAGCTGCATGGCCTGGTCGCGCACGGAAACGCCGTCTGCGCGCATCGCGGTGCGGAACGATTCTTCATCGACGTTTGGCGCAACGGCTTCGGCGCTGACGCCGGCAGCCGTCAGCAAGGCGCGGCGGCTGGCGCTGCCGGAAGCGAGCGTGACGGCGAGGCTCACGGATGGCCCCGGCGTTCGTGCAGAAGGTTGAGGATCGCCGCGGCGGTTTCTTCGACCGAACGGCGTGAGACGTCGATGGTCTTCCACTGGTTGCGTTGGAACAGACGGTTGGCCTGCGTGATTTCCTCGCGCACCGCCTCTTCGTCCGCATAGTCGCCGGCGTCATCCTGGTTGAGCGAGATCAGGCGCTGGCGGCGGATCTGAACGAGGCGCTCAGCGGAAACCTTCAGGCCGACGACCAGCGGACCCTTGTCGCCCATATTCTCGAGGAAGTCCGGCAACGGGGCGCCGGGCACCAGCGGGATGTTGCCGGCACGGACCTTGCGGTTGGCGAGATAGACGCAGGTCGGCGTCTTCGACGTGCGGCTGACGCCCAGCAGGATGACATCGGCGCCAATCAGGCTTTCCATGTTCTGGCCGTCATCGTGCGCGAGCGTGAAGTTGATCGCTTCCATCCGCTCGAAATAGTCTTCATCCATCGCATGCTGGCCGGCGACACGGTTGTTTGCGGCGACGCCGAGATGGCGGCTCAGCATCGCGATCGAGGGATCGAGCACCGGCAGGGTTGGAATGCTCCGCTCACGGCAGAAGGACTCGAGGCGGGCGCGCAGGCCGGAATCTGAGATGGTGTACCAGACGACACCGGGCGCTGCCTCGATCTCGCGGGTGACGCGTTCGAGCTGGCGTTCAGAGCGGACAAGGTAATAGTTGTGCTCCAGCGGCTGGACGTTCTCGAACTGCGCACAGGCGGCGCGCTGTACGGCGTTCAGCGTCTCGCCCGTGGAGTCCGAGACGAGGTGCACATTGAAGTAGATAGCGGGCCGGGTGGGGCGTGTCATGCGCCTGTCTTGCCGGGGCTTCCTTCTTTGCACAAGGGTTGTGACTCGCCTGTGGAATGCGCCGCAGCCCACAGGGACTCACACGCATTCCACAGCTGGGAGAATTCGACTCCCGCGCGGTCACGGCCTGTTCCGTCCTGTGATTCCCCTAGGGTCTTTAACCTTGCGTTAACCATTGAGAGTCTTCGGGAATCCGCTCGCCTGTCAGGCGAGCGGCGCTTGTGACTCGCTTGTGGATTTTGGTGGACAAAGCCGTTGAAACGAGGCTCTCCAACCTATCTGCAGCTTCATAACTATAAGCGCCCTGACGGGCTCGTTTGAAATGGGATGAAAAGGGGAAGGTGATGACGGCCACCAGCGGGAAAAAATTTCTGGATGTGCTTTCAGGTCAGGCGGTCTCCCCTCCCCCGGTCTGGATGATGCGGCAGGCTGGCCGGCACCTTCCGGAATATCTCGAAACCCGTTCGCGGGCGCGCGACTTTCTCGACTTCTGCTACACGCCGTCTCTGGCCGCCGAAGCCACGCTGCAGCCGGTTCGCCGGTACGGCATGGACGCGGCCATCCTGTTTGCCGACATTCTGCTGATCCTTGATGCGATGGGTCTCGGCGTCACGTTCGAAAAGGGCGAAGGCCCGCTAGTCGAAGTCATCAACACGCCGTCAGACCTGCAGCGGGTCAAACCGCAGGCGGCTGCTGACAAGCTGTCGCCCGTCTATGAAACGGTCTCGCGGGTGAAGGCCGAACTGCCGCCGTCATGCGCGCTGATCGGGTTTGCCGGTTCGCCCTGGACCGTGACGCTGTATGCTGTCGAAGGCCGGGGCAAGACCGACAAGTCGATGGCTTGGCGCTGGGCGCATGGACGCCCGGATGATCTGGCGGCGGCGATGGATCTCGTCGGCGAGGCAACCGCCCATTACCTCGCCCGCCAGGTCGAAGCCGGCGCCGATGCGCTGATGCTGTTCGACAGCTGGGCCGAAGGCCTGCCGGACAATATCTTCGAGGAAGTGATCATCGCGCCGACCAAGAAACTGGTGTCGCGCCTGCGCGGCATGGGCGTGACCGTGCCGATCATCGGCTTTCCCCGCGGGGCCGGCGTCATGGTGCCGGACTATGTGGCCGCGACGGGCGTGACAGGCGTGGGCCTCGATACCGCCGCCCTGCCGAAATTCATCAACAGCACGCTGCCCCCGAATTTCCCGGTTCAGGGCCATCTCGATCCCCTGCTGCTGATCGAGGGAGGTGCGCGTCTTGACGCACGGGTGGACCAACTTCTGGACGCCTATCGCGGCCGGCCCCATATCTTCAATCTTGGCCACGGGGTTCGTCCTGAAACCCCGATTGCGAACGTCGAGCGCGTTCTGGCCCGGATTCGAAAAGGATAAGCCTGCCGATGGGCCGCAAGATCGCCGTTGTATTGTTCAATCTCGGCGGTCCGGACAAACCCGCGTCGGTTCAGCCGTTCCTGAAGAACCTGTTCCGCGATCCCGCGATCATACGGGCGCCGCTGCCGATTCGTTGGCTTCTGGCGCGTCTGATTTCCCGGACCCGCGCGCCGGCGGTGATCAAGAATTATGCGATGATGGATGCCGGCGGGGGCTCTCCCCTGCTCCGCGAAACCGAGTTTCAGGCCCGGGCGCTGGAAGCGGAGCTGGGCAAATCCCTGCCCGGCGACGAAGTGAGATGCTTCATCGCCATGCGCTACTGGCACCCGTTCACGGAAGAAGCTGCCGCCGATGTGAAACGCTGGGGCGCTGATGATGTGGTGCTATTGCCGCTCTATCCGCAATTCTCCACGACCACGACGGGTTCGTCCCTCACGGCCTGGAAGGCTGCGTTCAAGGGTCAGGCGAAAACGGTCTGCTGCTATCCTTTCGACGAAAACTTCGTGGCGGCGCATGTCGACCGGATCATGGATGGCCACCGGCGCGCGGGTGAACCGGAGCAGGTGACCTTGCTGCTTTCGGCGCACGGTTTGCCGGAACAGGTGGTGCGCGAGGGTGATCCGTATCAGTGGCAATGCGAGGCGCTGGCCGAAATGATTGCCGGCCGGGTACCGGCGCATTGGGAAGTAATCCCCTGTTACCAATCCCGCGTCGGGCCGCTGAAATGGATCGGCCCAGCCACCGAGGCGGAAGTCGAGCGCGCGGCAAAGGCGAAGAAACACATCCTGATCGCGCCGATCGCTTTCGTCTCGGAACATATCGAAACGCTGGTCGAGCTGGGCGAAGAGTACCGGCTTGTCGCCGAAGCCGATGGCGCGGCGAGCTACACGCGTGTCGAAGCGCTCGGGACGCATCCCGGGTTTATCCGGACCTTGGCCGATGAAACCGTGGCAGCCCTGAGCATGAAGGGCGAAATCCGGTCCTGCGCAGGCGGCCGGCTTTGCCCTTCGGACTGGACGGGATGCCCGCATGCCGTCGCACAACAGAAGGCAGGCGAGCGCGTTGTCGAGCAGGCAATCTGAGGGGCCGGAATGGAAATTTATCTCTGGGTAAAGTCGGCCCACATCATCTTCGTGATCGCCCTGATGGCCGGTCTGCTGATTTTTCCCCGCTACAAGATCCATCAGCTCTCGAGCCGGCCGGGCGAACCGCTCTTCGAGACGATGAAAGATGCGTCGGCGCGCCTGAAGCGGATCATCCTGACGCCCAGCCTTCTCCTGGTCTGGGGACTCGGTATCTGGATGCTCGTGTTGAACCCAGATTTGCTGTCGCAGGGCTGGATGCATGTGAAACTGGCTTTGGTCGCCGTGATCACTGCCGTACACGCCTATTTCATGGTGCTGGGCAAGAAGGTGGATGCGGTCTCAGGCACCGTCCAGGCGAAAACCCTGCGGATGCTCAACGAAGTGCCCTTCATCCTGATGATCGGCGTCGTGCTAATGGTGATCGTCCGGCCGTTCTGACCGCAAAATCCTTTCCGGCTTGACGTTTCCGGACAAATTGGCGATGAGGGATACATGCCGGTGCGCCCAGTCCTTGTGGCGCCTCCCGATTTCACCTGACCGGCACCCCCTCGCTAGATCCAAAATCCGGACCGTTCCGAATGGCTTCCTCGATGCTCGACAACCTCACCAGTGTAACTTTGCGCGAACTCAAGGCGAAATCGCCTGAGGAACTGCTGCTCTACGCCGAGGAGCTTGAGGTCGAGAATGCGTCCTCAATGCGTACCCAGGACATGCTGTTTGCGATCCTGAAGGAGCTGGCGGATAGCGAAGTCGAGATCACGGGCCAGGGCGTGCTCGAGGTTCTGGTCGACGGCTTCGGCTTCCTGCGCTCGCCGGAATCGAACTACCTGCCTGGTCCGGACGACATCTATGTCAGCCCCGAAGTCCTCAAGAAAGCGAACATCCGCACCGGCGACACGGTCGAAGGGCCGATCATCGCGCCGCAGGATTCCGAGCGCTACTTCGCCCTGACCGATGTCAGCCGGATCAACTTCGAGGACCCGGACAAGGCCAACAAGAAAGTCCACTTCGACAACCTGACGCCGCTCTATCCGGACCGCCGCCTGAAAATGGAGAGCCGCGATCCGACCAAGAAGGACCGCTCTGGCCGGGTCATCGACATCGTGGCCCCGATCGGCAAGGGCCAGCGCGCCCTGATCGTCGCCCCGCCCCGGACAGGTAAAACGGTGCTGATGCAGAACATCGCGTCGGCCATCGAAGAGAACCATCCCGAGTGCTACCTGATCGTCCTGCTGATCGACGAGCGCCCGGAAGAAGTGACCGACATGCGCCGCACGGTGAAGGGCGAAGTGATCGCCTCGACCTTTGACGAGCCGGCGACGCGCCACGTCCAGGTCGCCGAAATGGTCATCGAGAAAGCCAAGCGCCTCGTCGAGCACAAGCGCGATGTCGTCATCCTGCTCGACTCGATCACGCGTCTCGGCCGCGCCTACAACACGACCGTCCCCTCTTCCGGCAAGGTGCTGACCGGCGGTGTGGATGCCAACGCGCTGCAACGACCGAAGCGCTTCTTCGGCGCGGCGCGGAATGTCGAGAATGGCGGATCGCTGACGATTGTCGCCACCGCCCTGATCGATACCGGCTCGCGCATGGACGAGGTCATCTTCGAAGAGTTCAAGGGCACGGGTAACTCCGAGATCGTCCTTGACCGGAAGATTGCCGACAAGCGGACCTTCCCGGCGCTCGACATCATGAAGTCCGGCACGCGGAAAGAAGAACTCATCACGCCGCAGGACCAGCTGTCGAAGATCTACATCCTCCGCCGCATCCTCGGCCCGATGGGAACCTCTGACGCGATCGACTTCCTGATCGACAAGCTGCGCCAGACGAAGACCAACGACGAGTTCTTCGAAGCGATGAAGAACTGACGGGAGGCGCCTGCCGATGGGCACGCGCGACACGATCTGCGCCCTCGCCTCGGGCGCGCCGCCTTCGGCGATTGCGGTCGTCCGGATTTCGGGTCCGGCCGTCTACGAAATCGGCGCCGTCTTGTTGTCGGGCGGTTTGCCGGCGGCCCGGCGCGGAACCCTCACAAGGCTGAGCGACCGGGACGGCAACCTGGTCGATGAAGGCATTGCCCTCTTCTCCCCCGCCCCCAACTCCTACACCGGCGAAGACACGCTCGAACTTTACCTGCATGGCGGACCTGCGGTCATCACCCATGCGCTCGCTGCGCTGACGTCCATGGCGGATGTCCGGCTCGCCGAGCCGGGAGAGTTTACCCGCCGCGCTTTCGAAGCCGGAAAATTGAACCTGACCCAGGCCGAGGGCGTAGCCGATCTCATCGAAGCCGAGACCCTTGCCCAGAAGGGCCAGGCCCTCCGCCAACTGTCCGGCGGATTGTCTGCGACCTATTCAGCATGGCGGGACGAGTTGATGGGACTTCTCGCTCTGGTGGAGGTCTTGATCGACTTTCCGGATGAGGGTGATGTGTCTTCGGACGTTGCCGAACCGGTCCGGAACCGGGTGGACGGATTGATCAAAGATGTAGAAGCCGCGCTCGGGGATGGCGGGATCGGTGAGCGCATCCGGGATGGATTCCGCATCGCGATCATCGGCGCGCCGAATGCCGGCAAGTCTACGCTCCTCAACCGGCTGGCCGGACGCGAGGCCGCGATCGTGACCGCCCGGCCGGGAACCACCCGCGACGTGATCGAGATCCGCCGGGTGCTCGGCGGCCAGGTTGTCTGGATCGCGGATACGGCAGGGCTGCGCGAGACCGACGACGAGATCGAGGCGGAAGGAATCCGGCGGGCCAGGATGACGGCGGAGGATGCCGACCTCTGCCTCCTCCTGATCGACGCGTCCGATCCGGGAGCCCCCCCTCCCCTCCCCTTCCCGCCGCCGAAGGGGATAATTGTGGTGAACAAGGCGGACCTCGCCGGCCCCGGCACGATGCCCGCATCCGACTTTATTATATGTGCGAAGGACGGCGCCGGGATCGAAGCGCTGGAAGCCGGGCTTGGCGCGCGTATCTCGGCGCTGGCCGGATCGGTCGAATCCCCGGTCATCACCCGTGCCCGCCACCGGGAGAAACTGACCCGCGGCCTCGCTGCCCTTGCCTCGGCGAAGGCGGCGCTCGACCAGGAGCTCGGCTTTGAACTGGTCGCGGAAGACCTCCGCCTCGCCATCCGCGAGATGCAATCGATCGTCGGCGAGATCGGGGTCGAGGATGTTCTCGGCGCCGTCTTCTCCCGCTTCTGCATCGGGAAATAGGCTCTAGGGAATCCCCTCCCCCGGCGTTATATACCCGGCCTCAGCCCCCTGCTTAAGAGATGGTTAATGCCGCACGCGGCCGACTTTGATGTAATCGTGATTGGCGGCGGCCATGCCGGCTGCGAAGCTGCGGCGGCCTCTGCCCGCTTCGGCGCGCGCACCGCGCTCGTCACCCACAAGCGGTCGACCATCGGCGAGATGAGTTGTAACCCCGCCATCGGCGGTCTTGGCAAAGGTCACCTCGTCCGGGAGATCGATGCCCTCGACGGCGTCATGGGCCGGATGGCCGACAAGGCCGGTATCCAGTTCCGGATGCTCAACCGGTCTAAGGGTCCGGCCGTCTGGGGACCCCGTGCGCAGATCGACCGGAAGCTCTACCGCGAAGCGATGCAGGCCGAACTCGGCGCGTACCCGAACCTGACGATCATCGAGGACGGCGCCGAAGATCTGGTCGTCGAAGACGGACAGGTCGCTGGCATCATCGGCCTGACGGGAACCCTCTACCGGGTGGCCAAGGTCGTGATCACGACCGGCACCTTTCTGAAGGGCGTCATCCACATCGGCGCCAAACGTATCCCCGCGGGCCGGGTTGGCGAAGCGCCCGCCATCGGATTGTCGGACCGGCTCTACGCGCTCGGCTTGCCGATGGGCCGGCTCAAGACCGGCACCCCCGCTCGGCTCGATGGCCGGACGATCCATTGGGACCGGCTCGAGATGCAGCCCGCCGATGACCAGCCGATCCCGTTCAGTTTCCTGACCCCCCGGATTCATGTGCCCCAGGTCGCCTGCGGCATTACCTGGACCACGCCCGAGACCCACGCGATCATCGACGCGAACCTCAACCAGTCGGCGGTCTATTCCGGGGCGATTGCCGGACGCGGTCCCCGCTATTGCCCCTCGATCGAAGACAAGGTCCACCGCTTCGCCGACCGGGATCGCCACCAGATCTTCCTCGAGCCGGAGGGCCTGGATGATCACACGGTCTATCCGAACGGCATCTCGACCTCACTGCCGGAGGAGATCCAGGACCAGTTCATCCGGACGATCCCCGGCCTGGAGGATGTCGTCATCCTCCAGCATGCCTATGCCATTGAATATGACTATGTGGACCCGCGCGCGCTTTCGCCGGCTCTGGAAGTCAAGGCGCTCACCGGCCTCTATCTCGCCGGTCAGATCAACGGCACGACCGGATATGAGGAAGCAGGCGCTCAAGGTCTGATGGCGGGGCTCAATGCCGCCCGCGCCGCGGCCGGAAAAGACCCCGTCATCTTCGACCGGGCCGAGGCCTATATCGGAGTCCTGATCGATGACCTTGTGACCCGGGGTGTCACCGAGCCTTATCGCATGTTCACGTCGCGCGCCGAATACCGTCTTGCGCTTCGCGCCGACAATGCCGACCAGCGTCTGACGCCGCGCGGACTTGAGGCCGGTTGCGTGGGTCCGGAACGCGCCGCAATGTTTCACGTGAAACATCGCGCGCTGGATGAGGCCCGCACTAAACTCAAATCTCTTACCCTGTCTCCGGCCGCCGCGGTGAAAGCCGGTTGGACCATAAATCAGGATGGCCGGGTCCGCTCGGCCTGGGAGTATCTCTCATATAAAGAGATCACGCTCGCACACCTCCGCGCAGTTTGGCCGGAGTTGGAATCGATCCCGGATGCCATCGGCGCGCAGATCGAGATTGAAGCGCTGTACGGCGCTTACCTTGACCGGCAGTCGGATGACGTCGCCGCGCTCCGGCGGGACGAGTCCCTGACGCTTCCTGAGAGCCTCGACTATGATACCATCGGCGGGCTGTCGAACGAGGTCCGGTCCAAGCTCAAGGCCGTTCGTCCGATGACCCTCGGCCAGGCGGCGCGGATCGAGGGTGTGACACCCGGGGCCTTGACCGCTCTGCTCGGTCACGTGAAACGCGTCCGGCGAACAGGGTAGATCCGGGCGGCAGGCGAATGACAGACAATAACGACCGCGCGGCCTTTCTGGCCGCCCACGATGTTTCACGTGAAACATTGGCCAAGCTCGACATCATCATCGAGACGCTCGACCATTGGCGAACGCGGAGCAATCTGATCGGTCCGAAAGAGTGGCCGCAGATCTGGACGCGGCATGTCGGCGACTCCGTCCAGCTGCTCGACCGGATCCCGGATACAGCCCGCGTGGTCGACCTCGGATCGGGCGCCGGCTTTCCCGGATTGATTCTCGCGGCGGCGCGTCCGGCGGGTCATGTGACGATGATCGAGAGTGTCGGAAAGAAATGTGCGTTTCTGCGCGCCGCCATCGAAGCCGCCGATTTGCCCGCCGAAGTCCACCAGGGCCGGGTCGAGGCCGCGCCCCCGATCGCCGCTGCTTACGTCACTGCACGCGCTTTTGCCCCGCTCCCGGAGCTGCTCGATTATGCTGCGCCCTGGCTGTGCAAAGGGGCAACAGGAGTCTTCCCAAAGGGCGAACGCTGGAAAGAAGAATTGACGGCAGCCCAGCAAAGGTGGAATTTCGCTTATCAAGCGATTCCAAGTCGCAGCGGTGGTGCCGGGGTAATTTTAATCGTCAGGGAAGCGGCACGTCGTCATGGCTAAGCCTAGGATATTTGCAGTTGTGAACCAGAAAGGCGGAGTCGGTAAAACGACGACGTCCATCAACCTTGGCACCGCATTGGCGGCCGTCGGGCGCCGGGTGCTGATCGTCGACTTCGATGCGCAGGGTAACGCCTCGACCGGCCTCGGCATCTCCCGGGCGGAGCGCCTTCAGACCTCCTATGATCTTGTGGTCGACCGGATTCCGCTCGAGGAAGCCGTGCTCTCCACCATCGTGCCGCGCCTCGACATCATTCCCGGCGACGAGAACCTGTCCGGCGTCGAGACCGAACTCGCGGGCGATGCCCACCGGTCCTACCGGCTCAAGGAAGCGCTGCAGACCTATATCGCGCGCGCCGAGACCGGTGACCTCGTGAAGTATGATTACGTCCTGATCGACTGCCCGCCCTCGCTGTCGGCCCTGACCATGAACGCCATGACGGCTGCCGATGCGTTGCTCGTTCCGCTGCAGTGCGAGTTCCTGGCGCTTGAAGGCCTGTCGCAGCTCTTGCGCACAGTCGAGGTGGTCCGCTCGGGTCTCAACCCGACACTTGAAATCCAGGGCGTGGTGCTGACCATGTATGACCGGCGCAATTCGCTGTCCGACCAGGTGGCCAATGAAGTGCGCTCCTTCTTCGGCTCGAAGGTCTACAACACGGTCATCCCGCGCAACGTGCGCCTGTCCGAGGCGCCGTCCTTCGGCAAGCCGGCGCTCCTTTATGATTATCGCTGCCCGGGCAGCGAGGCGTACATCCGTCTCGCTTCGGAGGTCCTGCAGCGCGAGAAGGCGAGGGTGGCATGAGCGGCGAACTCCAGGATGACGGCCGCCGCGCTTCGCGTCTCGGACGCGGCCTTTCGGCCCTGATCGGCGAAGTCGAGGCAATGGGCGTTCGCTCGCCTGCGGCAAGTGTTCCGGCCCCGGATTTTCCGCCTACGGAACGACCGAACGAGATCGCACTCGACCTGATCCGCCGCAACCCGGCCCAGCCGCGACGCAGTTTCGATGATGGGGAATTGCGCGAGCTTTCGGAATCCCTGAAGACCAAGGGCGTGCTCCAGGCGATCCTCGTACGCCCCGATCCTAAAGAAGCGGGCAAGTTCCAGATCATCGCCGGTGAGCGCCGCTGGCGCGCCGCGCGCATGGCGGGGCTGACGCACATTCCGGCCGTCGTCAAAGACGTCGACGAACTCGCCCTTCTCGAGATCGGCATCATCGAGAACGTCCAGCGCGCCGACCTCAATCCGGTCGACGAGGCAGAAGCCTATGACGCGCTGATCAAACGCTTCGGCCGCACCCAGGACAGCCTCGCCACCAGCGTCGGCAAGAGCCGCGCCCATATCACCAACACGCTCCGCCTACTCCAGCTTCCGGAAGGCGCTCGCCGCCATATCCGCGAAGGCCGCATCAGCGCCGGCCATGCCCGCGCGGCGCTCGGCTGCGCCAACCCCGAGGCGCTCATTGATCTTGCCATCGAAAAGGGCCTCAGCGTTCGCGAAGTCGAGGCCAAGGCCCGAGAGTCGCGTGAAGCGACTCTCGAGACCAAGTCGATGCCGCCGAAGCCCGCGATGGAAAAGGACGTCGACACCGAGGCCCTCGAAGCGGACATCAGCCGCGAACTCGGTCTCGTCGTCGATATCCGTCATGGCCGGGAAGGGGGCGAGATCCGGATCAAGTACCGCGACCTCGAACAGCTCGACGAAGTCTGCAAACGCCTGACGGCGAAGCGCAAACTCTAAGCAGCGATCGAAGGCATCAGCGCGCGCCTTCGGCAACCCTTGCCAGATCGTTAATCAGTAGACGGACGATTGGCTCGGCCGTCTGCCCCGCCGTCTTGGCCTGACGCTCGGCATCGTGGATCCGCTCCATGATCCGCATCAGGCGCCGCGGGGTCCAGGTATTCATCCGTTTGCGGAAGGCCGGCCAGTCTTTCTCCCAGACCGGTGGCCTAAGGCTGCGGCCTGCGTTGGCGTCTCCCGCCGCGACCTTTTCATGCGCGCTCAGCATCCGGAGGGTTTCCGTCTGCAGCGAGCGCAGGATCGAGATCGGACTCGTGCCCGCCTCGTTCAGACGGTCGAGCGCCGTGTGCGCCTCCGCAGGGCGGCCTTCGAGCGCCGCGATCAGCACCCCGCTCATATCCTGGCGCAGGGTGGTCGCTGTCAACGCGCGCACGTCCTCGGCCGACACGTTGCGCCCCAGTCCCCGCGCATAAAGGGCCAGCTTCTCGATCTCGGAATTGGCAATCGCCCGGTGGCCGGGCAAGTCGGCGCAGAAGACCTCTAACGCTGCGTCGTCGATCACGGCGCCTTCCGCCATTAATGCGGCGCGCACCCGGTCGCCGATGTCGCCGGCCTCTTCGGCGAAGAGCTGCAGGCAAGCCGTTCGCTTCGCTTTCTCCGCCGCGCCGCGCAGTTTGGATTTAGCGGCGAGGCTCCCGGTCTCGATCACCAGCTTTGCGGCATACCGCCCGGGCGAGGCATCGCCCGCCTCGATCGCCTCGATCAGCAGGGCCGCAATCTTGTCGCCGCCGGTGCGCACCCGCACGCCCCGTTTGTCGCCGAGCAGCGAGACCGCTTCGAGCGCGTCGAACAGGAGGGAGGGATCCTTGCGGATCGCGTCATCGTCCAGAACGGTGACCTCGAGTCCGGCCTTGCCGCCCCAGGCCGACAGCACGGCTTGCGAGGCGTCGGAGGCGAGACCGTCATCGTCGGAAAAGGCGAGCACCGCCCAGATATCGTCTCCGGGGCGCCGGGCGAAAGTTTCCGCCTGCTTGCCCTTGAGCAGCATTACTGCGACGCGAACTTAAGGCGGATGTCGTCCGCGATCCGCTTGGCGAGCATCCGCATCGCGCGGTCGGACGCACTGGTCTGCGCCGCGATGTCGCCGAACGGCGAGTCGGGGACCAGGAAGCCGGTCTCGACATTCACGCTGCCGGTCACCGAAACCGTCTCGCCCGTCATCGAATAAGCCCCGATCGCCAGAACGCTGGAGCGCGAAGCGGCCCCGTCCGGCTGGAAGGCGAGACGTGAGAGCTGGTCATCCAGGTCAACCTTCAGGGTCACCTGCTCCGTCAGGCCCGGCACGCCGAGCGCCAGTTCCTGCAGCAAGGCCTGGCGCAGCATGTGTCCCGGCCTGCCCCGGATCTCTGCGACCTCGATCAGCCCGGCATCGGCGAACTTGCCGTCCACCGGCGCATAGACCGGCTGGAAGCCGCAGGCGCTGAGGCAAGCGCTTGAGGCGGCGATAAGCAGGGCGGCGATGAAGCGTTTCATGCCACGACGATATTCACGATGCGTCCCGGCACGACAATGGTTTTCTTCACGTCCTTGCCGGTGATGAAGCCGGCAACCTCCGGCAAGGCGCGCGCTGCGGCCTCGACCGCCTCGTTTCCGAGGTCCTTGGCCACGGTAATTTCGCCGCGCCGCTTGCCGTTCACCTGCACGGCCAGCGTGACCGTATCCTCGGTGATCAAGGCAGCGTCGGCCTCCGGCCAGGGGGCGGCGGAGACGAGCCCCTGCCCGCCGATCCGCTCCCAGGCGCTCTCGGCGAGGTGGGGCATGAACGGGGTCAGGCAGCGCGCCAGCATGGAGACGGCCTCAGCGCGGGCGCCCAGCAGGTCGCCGGAGCTTTCCGCCTTCTTCAGCGCGTTCACCCATTCATAGATGGTCGCGATCGCGGAATTGAACCGGAACTCGTCAATGGCCTTGTCGATGGCTTTCGCCGCGCGGTGGCTCACCCGGCGCAGGTCCAGCGACGCGGCGTCTTCGCCAGGGGCAGGGTAGGGGGCCGCCGGAAGGCTATCGGCCAGACTCCAGATGCGCTGCGCAAACCGGCCGGCGCCTTCGACACCGGACTGGGTCCATTCAACATCCCGCTCGGGCGGCGAGTCCGACAGCATGAACCAGCGCGCGACATCGGCGCCGTAGGTCGCAACGATCCCGTCCGGATCGACCGTGTTCTTCTTCGATTTCGACATCTTCTCGATGGCGCCGGCTTCGACATGCCCGCCGGTCGCGGTCTCGATCCAGTGATTGTCCCGCTTCTCGACCGCGCCGGGCTCCAGCCAGCGGCCGTCTCCTGCGCGGTAGGTCTCATGCGTCACCATGCCTTGCGTGAAGAGGCCCGCGAACGGCTCACCGACCGGCAGGTTCAGTTCGCCGACATCCCGCATCGCGCGCGCGAAAGCGCGGGAATAGAGAAGGTGCAGCACGGCATGTTCGACGCCGCCGATGTACTGATCGACGGGCAGCCAGTAGGCGCGCTCCGCCGGATCGCTGATCGAGGCGAAGCGGGCATAATACCAGGAGCTGTCCACGAACGTGTCCAGCGTGTCGGTCTCCCGGCGCGCCGGCTTTCCGCAGGTTGGGCAGTTCACATGTTTCCAGGCCGGGTGATGGTCCAGCGGATTGCCCGGCTTGTCGAAGGTCACATCCTCCGGCAGGCGCACCGGCAGCATCTTCGCCGGCACCGGCACGACGCCGCAGACTTCGCAATAGATCACCGGGATCGGGCAGCCCCAATAGCGCTGACGTGAGAAGCCCCAGTCGCGCAGGCGGTAATTGACCGTACCCTGACCATGCTCGGACGCCTCGAGTTTCGAGATCGCCAGACGCTTGGCTTCGTCCACGGCAAGTCCGTCGAGGAAGCCGGAATTGAAGATGCGCCCCGGGCCGGTATAAGCCTTGTCGTCAATGCGTAAGTCTTCTGCGGCGGTGTCCGGCGGCAGGACGACCGGCGTCACGGGCAGCGCGAACTTTCGGGCAAAATCGAGATCGCGTTGGTCATGCGCGGGGCAGCCGAAGATCGCCCCGCTTCCATAGCTCGACAGCACGAAGTTGGCGGACCAAACCGGCAAGGTGCAGGACGGATCGAAGGGATGGCGCACGCGCACGCCCAGATCGACGCCCAGCTTGGGGGCCTTCTCGATGGCCTCTTCCGATGTGCCGATGCGCGAGGCTTCCGTGATGAAAGCGGCGACAGCGGGATTGTGCGCCGCGATCGTGCGGGTCAGCGGATGGTCGGGCGCGAGCGCGATGAAGCTGGCGCCGAACAGCGTGTCGGGCCGCGTCGTGTAGACTTCAATTGGATCTGTCGCATGGTTCGGGCCGCTCTCCGCGCCTGCCGCCGCCAGAAACTCCGGCACTTCGGCAATGTCCCACCAGACCAGCGCCCCTTCGGACTTGCCGATCCAGTTTGCCTGCATCGTGCGGACCTTCTCGGGCCAGCGTTCCAGTTTCTGGACTTCCGTGAGCAGATCATCCGCATACGCCGTGATCTTGAAGAACCACTGCGTCAGGTCGCGCTGTTCGACCAGCGCGCCCGAACGCCAGCCGCGCCCATCGATCACCTGCTCGTTGGCCAGCACGGTGTTATCCACCGGGTCCCAGTTCACTTTCGAGGCCTTGCGGTAGACAAGGCCCTTTTCGAGGAATTTCAGGAACAGCGCCTGCTGCGCGCCGTAGTATTCCGGATCGCAGGTCGCGAATTCCCGGCTCCAGTCCAGCGACAGGCCGAGTTTCTTGAACTGTGCCTTCATCGCGTCGATGTTGGCATAGGTCCATTTGCCGGGATCGATGCCGCGCTCCATCGCGGCGTTCTCTGCCGGCAGGCCGAACGCGTCCCAGCCCATCGGGTGGAGGACATTGTAGCCTTTGGCGCGCCGGTGGCGGGCGACGACATCGCCCATCGCATAGTTGCGCACATGACCCATGTGCAGGCGGCCGGAAGGGTAGGGGAACATCTCGAGGACGTAAGCCTTCGGCGCTCCCGGCGCTTCGGCGGGAGACCGGGTGCGGAACAGGTCGGCTGCGGCCCAGGCGTCACGCCACCGGGGCTCCGCAGCCTGCGGATCATATCGGGTTGCCATCCGGCGCTCCCATCAAGGCATCAGAAGTAAGGTCGAAGTCCGGCGCTTTAGCCGATCTCGGATGCCTTAAGAAGTCGGGCCCGCTCAAGAATCTTGTTCTCGAGCTGCTGGCCGGTTTCAGAATCCACCGCCGCGTCAGTCCAGGTACCCTCGGTATTGACCTGGCGATAGACGCTGACCTTGACGCCGTCGGCGCGTAGCCGCGAGTCCAGGATATAGACCGTTGCCTTGATCCGTTCGGCGGGCGCACCCTCGAACGACTTCCAGTCATAGATGACGAGCCCGCCGAGGGCGTCGGCGCTGACCAGCGGCAGAGGCGCCATCGTGTCGAGCGTGGCGCGCCACAGGTAGGGGTTCACGGCGCCCACCGATTCCGCCGCAGCGTCGGCAGCCGAGTTGGATTTGCCGCCCGACAGGCATCCGCTCAGGGCGATCATCGCTGCAAAAGCGGCGGCAGTCATCGGCTTCATCATCGTTGTGTTCCTGCGTGCAAGACCTTGTTCACGGGGCGTGTATAACAACGCAGGTATGGCCTCGCCAGTGTCGTTCTGCGCATGGCCCGAACCGGACACTTCGCGAGGGAGTTTCTCGATGCGGCAACATCTGACAGGTCTGGCTATCATGATGGCCGTAGGCGCGGCGCCCGCCTCGGCCCAGGATGTCTGGGATGAACCCGGCGGCATCGAAACCGAGGCGACCTATGAGGCCGCCGTCGTGGCGGCCGCGGACGCCGACGAGTCGGTTCTTTATACTGCGCGCGGCGCCTTCGCGGCGAACCTGGTTCTCGAAAACGGTGCCGAAGTCGGCTTTCGCGCCTCGGGCGGCTTCGACAAGGACTCGCCCGCTCGGGCCGGGTTCAGCGGTGTGTTCGGCCCTAAACAGCCCTTGCCAACCCCTTCCGGCGCGTTCAGCGGCCTGGCACGCGGTCCCGCCGCCGAGGATGCCGGCCCCCGCGGGCGGATCGAAACGGGCTACATATATATAGAGGGCGGCTACGGCGAGCTGCGCGCCGGTCTCGATGACGGCGTCGCCACGCGCTTCTTCGAAGGCGCGCCGACGCTGTTTCGCCATGCAGCGCTGGTCAATCCGTCGCTCGACCCCACCGGCCGGACGATCGCGCGCACTGACCATGACCTCACCGGCCCGTCCCTCAAGGTGAGTTACGCCACCCCGCGCATCCTCGGCGCGCGGGCAGGGGTGTCCCTGACGCCGGAGGCCAATGCCGGCGGCCTCGACCGTGATCCCGTCCGCGATCTTGGCGGGGCGCCGCAGCCGGACATCGAGAATGCCGTCGAAGTCGGTCTCAACGTCTCCCGCCGCCTGCCGCGCAGCGGCGTCCGTCTGCGGGCGGGGGCGGCCTGGAGCCAGGCCGATGCGGCGCAGACCGCGCTTCCCGGCGTCTATGACACGGTCGAAACCTGGTCCGCCGGCGGATCTGTGGAGTTCTCCTCGCTGGCCTTCGGGGCGAGCTACCTGGACAGCGATAACGGCTTTGCCCTCGGCAACGGGGATTATTCCGCCCTGTCGGCCGCCTTGCGCCTGACCCTCGGCAAGATCGACGCCGGGTTCGAGCTGGCGAATGCGGAGGACGAGGGAATCGGCGCCGAATCGGAGTCGCTGGGCCTGTCGCTGGGCCGGAATATCGGCGATCAGGTCCGCGTTGTCGGGGGCTGGCAGTGGCGCGACACCCGCTATACGGGAAACCCGCTCCCCTTGGTGCCCCAAATACGCGAAGAGGCCGATGGCATTGTGATCGAAATCACACTGTCAGGCTAAAAGCCCAGAGTTTCCGAATGTTAATCTTTCATTAGCAACCTGCGCAGACTATCTCGGGTGCCTAGGATGTCTTTGATGCGCGCTCGTTTTGCCCTTTCCTTTGCCTTCGCTGCGGCGGCCTTCTCGGCCCCTGCGATCGCACAGGTGCGCGCGGATGATGACGCCATCCGGATCGAAGCGCCCACCGCCTCGGAAACCCCGTCGGCCCGGGCCGAGTGGTATCGCCAGTTCTCTGAAGCCAAGCCGGCTGAAAACCGCCCGCAATGGCAGGCTGAGCCGTCGCAGGATTTCTCGATGCGTCTCGGCGGTGATTCCCGCTGGGAACTGAGCGTCGACAAGTTCACCCGCCTCGGCACCTCGCCGCTTCCCCGCGAGGAAGTCCAGGCCGGCGCGACTTTCAAGATCACGCCCCGCTTCTCGGTTGGCGGTGAAGTCAGCATCCGCGCGGATGAACTGAACGGGTTGAACGATTCCGCCCGTTGGGAAAATCAGGACGTCGAAGCCGGCATCCGGCTGAAATCGGCCTTCAAGTTCTGATCAAGCCTGCGCTTAACGCGCAGTTCGGCACGGCCTCGCGCCTGTTAAACTACCATCTCGCAACGCTGACCGACGATGAGTGCTTCTGGCGCCCGGCGCCTGTGGGGCCGCACGTGCAGTTGTCAGCAGAGGGGCGCTGGACTGCAGACTGGCCAGAAGACGAGGCTTATGCCCTCGGCCCGCCCAGCATCGCCTGGTTGACCTGGCACATCGGTTTCTGGTGGTCGATGGTGCTCGACCATTCCTTCGGCGAAGGTCGCCTGCGCCGCGAAGACATCATCTGGCCTGGCAACGCCGCGGCGGCAGTGGCATGGATCTCCGGGCTGGAATCCAGATGGGTGGAGGCTCTCGACGCGTTGACCGAGACAGAGCTGCAGTCTTCCCAACTTACCCGCTGGCCATTCCTGGACCGCCCCTTTGCAGACGTCGCTGCCTGGGTGAACCTTGAGCTCACGAAGAACGCTGCGGAGATTGGCTATGCCCGCTTTCTCTACGCGGCCCGGCAGTGAACGCGCACATGCCGTCTACTGCGGCGAAGCCTGCCACTTTCGAGATGCCCCCGGCGTTCTCGGGCGCCACACCGCCCAGCGCATAAACAGTAAGTCCCGCGTCCCGGACCAGTTGGCGAAACCGGAGCGCGCCCATCGCTGTTCCCGCGCTCGCACTGCGCGACGCAAACACGGTCGACAGCAGCACCGCGTCGACGGGCAGTCTGGCCGCAACGCGCAATTCCCGCGCAGAATGGGCGCTGACCGTCTGCACAGCGAACCGGGTCTGCCAACGGCGCGCCGCGTGCCGAAGGCGGGAAGGCCAGTGTACCCCGTCCGCGCCCACCTTGGCGGCCAACCCGGGATCGGCCGCAACCAGAAAGGCCAGCCCGCGTCGCGCACAGATCCCGGCCAGCGTCCGGGCCACGCGCTCCCGGTCAGCCGCGCCAAAATGCCGGTAAATGACGCCAAATCCCGCCGGAAGGCCGCTCGCAATCGCCGCCGGGTCCGGTGTCCGAGCCGGATCGGTCACGAACCAGGCCGGGGGCAGGGCAGGGGGCAGGTGCGACGCGCTGAGGCGCGCAGCGGCTATCAGCTTGCGCTGCGCCCGGCTTTGGGGTTCTAGGCTCATCGCGATGACCGATACGCCGGAAGCCGGAATTTCCAAACGCCGGGATTTGATCCTCGCGCAGCTCGCCGCCGCGGCCACCCCGCCGCCCGTGCTGGTGGCGGTGTCCAAGACACAGCCGGACGAAGCGCTCGAAGACATGCTCGCCACCGGCCAGCGGGTATTCGGGGAAAACCGCGTTCAGGAAGCCAAAGCCCATTGGGAAGCCCGCCGCGCGCGCTTTCCGGATCTCGAACTGCACCTGATCGGCCCGCTGCAGTCGAACAAGGCCGAGGACGCGGTCCGCCTCTGCGATGTCATCCAGACGCTCGACCGGCCGAAGCTCGCCGATGCGCTGGCCGCCGCCATGGCGAAAGTTGGCCGCCGTCCGCGCCTGATGATCCAGGTGAATACGGGCGAGGAGCCGCAGAAAGCCGGCGTTTCGCCCGCTGATCTGCCCGCCTTGCTGGATCATGCGCGCGCCAAAGGCCTCGAAATAGACGGCCTGATGTGCATCCCGCCGGTGGGCGAGCCGGCCGGACCGCACTTTGCGCTGCTCGCCCAACTCGCCCGCGCGAACGGATTGCAGTCCCTGTCGATGGGCATGAGCGGAGACTACGAACTCGCCGCCCGCTACGGCGCAACGCATGTCCGCGTGGGCACGGCGCTGTTTGGTGAGCGAGTCTAGGCCCGGATCTCGATCACCGACCCGCCGCCCAGCAATTTCAGCACGGCTCGCAGGTCTTCTTCCGCCAGCGCGATACAGCCCTCAGTCGGTGCATATCCGGCCCGCGCCACATGCAGGAAGATCGCGCTGCCCATCTCCGCCATGACGGGATCGTCATTGTAGCCGAGTTCGACGATCAGGTCGTAGAGCCCGTCCTCCCGCCAGAGCCTTTCATGGCTGCCCCGGCAGGGCAGGTTAACGAGACGGTTGTAGCTCGGCTCGGCGTGGTCATCGCTCCAGCCGTCTTCCGGCTTCAGGCCGATGGCCGGCAATCCGGTTTCCGGCGGTGGTCCCTTGTCCGGCCGGTAAAACACCCGCCGCGCCGGCCAGGCGCCGATCGGCGAGGCCCCGTCGCCTTCGCGCTTTGCCGCCGCCGGTTTGACTCCGCCTTTTCCGAGCGCGCAGCGGAAAACCAGGCCTTCGCCTTCAAAACGCCCGTCTGCAAAGGCAGTGAAATGGCTTGCCAGTCTCGGCTCCCGGGATTGTTATTGGCCTCTGGTGACGCGCCGAACTATGCAGCCCGCCATGCCCGGCGCCAAGGGGTGCCCGGACCTAAGCCCATGTAGGCGTTGAAGGATTTTCGTGATGTCGGCCAAGAAACACATTCTCATCGTCGATGACGAGGCCGACTTTCGCGACTCGCTCGCCGAGCAGTTCGAGCTGAGCGAGGGCTTCCAGGTCACAAGTGCGGGAACCGGTGAGGACGCGCTGGCTCTCGCCGCCGCCCAGCGTGTCGACATCATCGTGCTGGATGTCGACATGCCCGGCATCAACGGCATCGAGACCTGCAAGCGCCTGCGAGCCGCCGGGATCCGCGCGCCGATCATCATGCTGACGGGCCGTACCGGCGAGGCCGACACGGTCGCCGGGCTCGATGCCGGCGCCAACGACTATGTCGCGAAGCCCTTCACCTTCTCGGTGCTGCTCGCGCGCGTGCGCGCCCAGCTGCGCAGCTTTGAGCAGACCGAAGATGCGACGTTCGAGATTGGCCCCTATGAGTTCCGCCCCTCGACCAAGACGCTGCGCACCAAGGAAGGCAAACGCATCCGGCTGACGGAGAAGGAAACCGAGATCCTGAAGTACCTCTACCGGGCAGGGGGAAAAGCGGTCGCGCGCGAGACGCTGCTGTCGGAAGTCTGGGGCTACAACGCCGCCGTCACCACCCACACGCTGGAGACGCACATTTACCGCCTCCGCCAGAAGGTCGAGCCCGATCCCGGCAATGCGCGCCTGCTTATGACCGATCCGGGCGGATACCGCCTTCAGGTCTAGGCCTTCACCTCGACGCTGATCGGCGCATGGTCGGACGGCTTCCAGCCACCGCGCCAGGCAACATGCACGCGGTAGCTGTCCACCTTCGTATCGCTGAGCGCTTCCTTGTTGGCCCAGATATGGTCCAGCCGCCGGCCCTTGTTGGCGGCGGCCCAGTCGGTCGCGCGGTAGCTCCACCAGGTGTAGAGTTTATGCTCGGCCGGCACGGCGAGACGCGCGATGTCCGCGAACCCGGCGACTTTCCGCCCATCCTCCAGCCGCTCGGTTTCTTCCGGTGTGTGCGAGACGATGCCGAGCAGCTGCTTGTGCGACCAGACATCATGCTCGTGCGGCGCAACGTTCAGATCGCCGACGAGAATCCGCGGCACGCCCTTTTTCAGTTTCTTGTAGCCGGGCCCCAGCCGGTCGAGAAAATCGAGCTTGTGGGCGAACTTCTCGTTCACCGCCGCGTCCGGCACATCGCCGCCGGCCGGCAGGTAGATGTTGTGGATCTCGAGGCCTGATTTCAGCCGCGCCGCAATCACGCGCGCATGGTTCTCGCGGCAGAGGTCCGGCGTATCGACGGCCTCGATCGGCGTGCGCGAGGCAATCGCAACGCCCGCATGCCCGCCGCGTTGCCCGCGCATCAGGACATGCGCAAAGCCCATCTCCTTGAACGCCTTCAGCGGAAACTCTGCGTCCTGACACTTTGTTTCCTGAAGGCAGATGACGTCCGGCTTCTCGGCCGCGACAAAGCCTTCTACATTCGGCGCACGCAGGCGCACCGAGTTGATGTTCCAGCTGACGATTCTGAGGGGCTTGGGCATCCGGATGGAGTAGAGTGCCGTCCCGCAAAGCGAAACCCGGTTCTTGGGGAAAGGCGTGAAATTTCGAAATCCCGCCCCAGAAACGTCAACGCGCCCGAACGCGGGGAGTTCGGGCGCGCCGGACGCTTTTCACGGCGTCTTTGATTTGACCCTGGCAAGTTGCCACTGGTCTCGGCGGATCGGAAGGTTCGCAGCGGGGGGTCAGTGCTGCGCGGGGTTTCCTTGCCGTCGATAGTGGCAATAATGTCACTGCCGATCAGATTCGCAAGTTAATTGAAGGTAACTCCGCTCACCGGTCAGCGGTTGTCGAAATCCTTCAGGATGAACAGGCGCGGGTTCAGTTTGGCGCCGGTTTCCACGCCGCTGAGCAGCACCGAGGTGCGTCCGCCATTGGCGTCCACCGTCCGCCAGCCGGTCAGCGCATTGTCTGCCAGCACCACGGTCAGCGTGCCGTCCATCTCGCCGGTCTTGTCACGCACCGTGATGTTCGTCTGGTCGCCGGTCCGGCGCACATCCACCACTTCGGCTTCCTTCTCGAAGTCCAGCGTGCTCGACAGCAGCAGCGACAGCGGCGTCGAGGCGAGCGGCACCCGGTCGGTCGTCTCCAGGTCGGAATCCTGCAGCGCCACAGTCGTCCCGTCGCTCACCAGCACCAGCGGCACCGGATCGTCATAATCGAACCGCACCTTGCCGGGCCGCGACATCGCGAACTGGCCCGTCGAGTAGGAGCCATCCGGCGAATACTGCTCGAACTTGCCGCGCGCCGTTTTCACGGACGCGAGCGCCTTGGCGGCCTCCTTAAGCAGTTTCGAGCGCTCGGCGGCGGTCAGCGGCGCGGCGGCCGCGGCCGGGGCAGGGGCCGAAACGGACGGGCTGGTCGGGACCTGTTTCAGGACCATCGTCAGGGGCGCGCCCATGATAAGGGCGGCGGCGCTGATACTGGCGATCAAGTTCATCATGTGTCGGGTCTCCTTATGACCTTGAGCCGGGGTGTACAGGTAGGCGTCTGAACCCGGCCTAAACAGGGCAGTTGGCTGACGTTTATGCAAATACCCGCGCCGGTCCCAGCTGTATCAGCCCCTCCGGCTTGCAGATTTTCCGCCGGCGTCCCATCTTGCGGCCTGAAACTTACCGTATCGCAAGGGACACCCGACATGGCCACCGCAGGTCTGCAACACACATCGGACGGCACCGACCAGGGCTTCATGGCCGATGTGGTCGAAGCCTCCATGACCCAGCCGGTCATCGTCGACTTCTGGGCCCCCTGGTGCGGCCCCTGCCGCACGCTGGGCCCGATCCTCGAGCGCGTCGTCGAAGGCAAGAAGGGCGCGGTGAAACTCGTCAAGATCAACACCGAAGAGCACAATGCCTATGCCTCCCAGCTCGGCGTGCGTTCGATCCCGGCCGTCTACGCCTTCCACAAGGGCCGCCCGGTGGACGGCTTCATGGGTGCGCTGCCGGAATCGCAAGTCTCCGCCTTCATCGAACGCCTCCTCGGCGGCACCGACAATGCGCAGGTCATCGCCGAAGCCCTCACCCAGGCCGAAGCCGCCAGCCAGGGGGGCGACATTGCACTCGCCGCCGAAATCTACGCTGCCGTGATCCAGGAAGATCCCGAAAATACCGCCGCCATCGCCGGCCTCGCGCGCTGCTACCTCGCCAATGGTGACACCGAGCGCGCCCTCGCCACGCTGGAGATGGTGCCGCCCGCCAAGAAGAATGAAAGCGTCGTCAAAAGCGTCCGCCTCGCCATCGAGATGGCCGCCGATGCGCCGGCGCCGACCGAACTCGACGCGGCCCTGTCCGCTGTCAGCGCCAATCCGGGCGACCACGCCAAGCGTTACGACCTCGCCGAACAGTACGCCGCCGCGGGCCGCTACAAGGACGCCGCCGATCACTTGCTGATCATCCTGTCCGCCAAGCTCGGCTGGGAAGACGGCAAGGCGAAGACAAAACTTTTGCAGGTCTTCGAGGCCGCCGGCCCGGCTGATCCGGTCACCATCGAGGGCCGCCGGCGTCTCGCGTCCCTGATGTTTGCCTGATCGGGGATTTGCCCCACCTTCTGTCCAGCAAAGCCGGAAGGGCCTGACATGTCGCAGTACCGAAAGACCGCAGACCTGCCGGACACGCTCCCCGTGTTCCCGCTGCCGGGCGCGCTGGTGTTCCCGCGCTGGGAACTGCCGCTCAACATCTTCGAGCCGCGCTATCTCAACATGTTCGATGATGCGATGCGCGGCCACCGTTTGATCGGCATGGTCCAGTCGATGGGCGGGACGCGCGAGCGCCCCGAAATCGCGCGTGTCGGCTGCGCCGGGCGCATCACCAGCTATGCCGAGACCGACGATGGCCGCTACCTCGTCACCCTCACCGGCATCTGCCGCTTCGCCGTCAAGCAGGAGCTCGCCGTCACCACGCCCTACCGGCAGGTCACGCCCCGCTGGGACGCCTATGCCGCCGATCTTTATCCCGCCTCCGAGGACGGCCTGCCGGATCGCAGCGAGCTGATCCTGTCGCTGCGCACCTATGCGGCCACGCACGGCCTGCAGGCAGACTGGAGCGCGGTCGAAGAGGCGCCGATGGAAACGCTGGTCCACGCGCTCGCCGCCGGGTGCCCGTTCCCCGCGCCGGAGAAACAGGCGCTGCTCGAAGCGGTGAGCCTCGCTGACCAGGCCCGCACACTGATCGCCCTGATGGCGATGAGCGCCAGTGGCGGCGACGATGGCGCCGTGCAATAGAACGCGCCATGAGCGACCCTGAAGCCCCCGCCGAATTCTTGCCCAACGGCGTCGATCCGCGCCTGCTGGAATTGCTGATCTGCCCGGTCACGCGCCAGCCGCTGGTCTATGACCGCGCCGCCAACGAACTGATCTCGGCCAAGGCGCGCCTCGCCTATCCGATCCGGGGCGGCATTCCGATCATGCTGGAAGAGGAAGCCCGCGACATGGACGTGTTGCCGGATCTTTCCGGCGGTACGGACGAAACATCGGATCGTCAGGAAACAGGGGAGGGGAAATGACCGCTCCCGCCTGGCCCGCCCGCCTCACTTTCCGCGCCGGCGCGCAGGAACTCGTCGTCGAATTCGACGACGGCAAGTGCGGCCGCGTGCCCTACAAGCGCCTGCGCGAGGAAAGTCCGTCTGCGGAAGTCCAGGGTCATGGCCGCGGCCCCAAGCCGCCGCAAAAGCCGGTGCCAGATGACATCCGTGTCCTGAAGGCCGAACCCGTCGGCCGCTACGCCCTGCGTCTATTCTTCTCTGATGGCCACTCCAGCGGGCTGTACACCTGGAACATCCTGCGCGCGCTGACGGTCGGGGGTTAGACCAAAACCGCTGTCATCCCGGACCAGGCGCGTAGCGCCGCCGATCCGGGACCTTCTATCGGCTCTTTCCTGAACAAGATGCCGGCTCACGCGCTGCGCGCTGGCCGGGATGACAGTCCTTGGCTACCGCATCAGGCTCGGCAAATGGCTCTGATCCGCGCTCGCCTGCCGCGCCAGCGCCCGGCGCAGCGGCGCGATCCGGTTGGCGACGGTCAACGCCAGGCCGCGCAGCGGCTTGAGGAAGGCATTGTCGTTGGAGAAGGCGCGGTCGATCAGGTCCATCGCCATGGCCGTCGCGGCGGAATCGAAGCGCCGCCATTCCTGGTAACGGGCCAGCACGGTATCGCTGCCGGGGTCTAGCCCGGTCTCGCGGGCCTCTGTCATCACATCGATCAGCGCGCCGACATCCTTGAAGCCGAGGTTCAGGCCTTGCCCGGCCAGCGGGTTGATCCGGCGCGCCGCGTCGCCCAGCAAGGCGGTGCGCGGGCCCGCCATCTTCCCGGCAATCTGCATCACCAGCGGATAGGAGAGGGGAGGGCCGTCCAGGTGCATCTCGCCCGCGAAGCCGGCAAAGCGCGCATTCAGTTCCGCCTCGATTGCGTCCTTCGGCATTTTCGCCAGTGTCTCGGCGGCGCCGGTCTTCATGTACCAGGCAAGGTTCGCGCGGTTGCCCGGCAGTGGCAGGGTCGCAAACGGGCCTTCCGGCGTGAACAGCTGGCGGGCGATTCCATGATGCGGGCGGCTCAGGGTCACGTCGGCCGCGAAAACCGACTTACCATAGGCGCGCCCTTCGGTCGGAATACCGAGGGATTGGCGCACCGCCGACTGGATCCCGTCACAGGCCGCTACCAGCCCGGCCCGGACCACGCGTCCATCTTCGAGCGTGATCTCGGCGCCCGCCGGACAGGTTGTCATGCCCGAAAACCGGGCGCCGCGCAGCCAGGTCAGGCCCGGTATCTCCGCCGTCCGGCGGTCCAGCGCGGCCTGGAGGGCGCCGGCAGGCACCATCTGACCCAGCGGTTCGCCGCTGGCGTCCGGGTCCAGGTCCTCTGTGGAGAAGGCCGCGTGGGGCGCCCCGAACCAATGCGTGCCGCCATCCTCCGCGTCGAGGCCGTTGAGGGGCGTCGTCTGATCCGCCAGTTCGGCGCCGATACCCGTCGCCCGGAGCAGGCGCCAACTCCCGCGCACCACCGCGAAAGTCCTTGTATCTGTTGTATTTGCGCCAGTCGCCGGCCGGCCATCGATCAGCGTGACGGCAAACCCGGCCTGCGCGGCGAGGATGGCCAGCGACGTGCCGACGGGCCCCGCACCAACGACCGCGAGTTCACAGGGGGCAGGGGAGGCGAGGCGTGTTTCCGTCATGTGAAAGAGGTAGCGATGCTGCACCGCGGCGTCCAGCAATGGCACCGAATTGGGCGTTTGGCCGCAAGCGTGCACAAGCTTTAACCAACGCCCCCCCGAATCAGGTCCGGCCTACGACTGCCGTGCGACTTTTCCGGGCAGCCGAAATCATATCGGCTCCGGGAGAGCGCGGGGGGTCCCCGCTCTGCAGGACTGCAACAGACAGAAGGAGGGGCCAATGGGCCAATTGACTGGACGATGGATCCGCGGGGCCTTGCTTGCTCCGCTGCCAATGCTCGCAGCGGGAGCGGCATGGGCGCAGGAAGCAGGGATCACCCTGCCGGAGCCGACGGTAGATAAGGGCGATGTCACCTGGATGATGGTCTCCACAATGGTCGTCTTCCTGATGATCATCCCCGGCCTTGCGCTGTTCTACAGCGGTCTCGTGCGCACCAAGAACGCGCTCTCGGTTCTCATGCAGGTCGGCACGGTCACCGTCATCGGCATGATCATGTACGCCCTGATCGGCTACAGCCTCTCGTTCACCACCGGCCCCGGCTCGCTCGACACCTTCGTCGGCGGTACCGGCCGTCTCTTCCTCTCGGACGCGGGCACGGACCTTTCCGACAACCTCGTCGCGACCTTCTCGACCGGCATCTACCTGCCGGAGCTGGTCTTCGTCGTGTTCCAGATGACCTTCGCCTGCATCACGGCCTCGCTCGTGATCGGCAGCCTTGCGGAGCGGGTGAAGTTCACCGGCATCGTGATCTTCGCCATCGTCTGGCCGATCCTTGTCTACTACCCGATGGCCCACATGGTCTGGTGGTGGCCGGGTCCGGACCTCGTCGCCGGCAATCCGGAAGACCCGATCGCTTCGGGCCTGATCTGGGGCTTCGGCGCGCTGGACTTCGCAGGCGGCACGGTCGTTCACATTAACTCCGGCATCGCAGCCCTCGTCGGCTGTATCGTGCTCGGCAAGCGTCTGGGCTACAAGAAAGAGCCGATGGCGCCCCACTCGCTGATGATGGTGCTGATCGGTACCGGACTGCTCTGGTTCGGCTGGTTCGGCTTCAACGCCGGCTCCAACCTCGAGTCCAACTACTACTCGGTCCTCGCCATGGCGAACACCTTCCTGGCTCCGGCTGCGGCAGGCTTCTCATGGGCCCTCGTCGAGTTCCTCACCAAGGGCAAGGCCAGCCTTCTCGGCCTCTGCTCGGGCATCGTGGCGGGGCTCGTCGCGATCACTCCGGCTGCCGGTTTCGCCGGTCCGATGGGCGCCCTGATCCTCGGCCTCGTGGTTGGTCCGGTCTGCCTGTTTGCCTGCTCGGCACTGAAGTCGATGCTCGGTTATGACGACGCGCTCGACGTGTTCGGCATTCACGGCGTCGGCGGCATTGTCGGCGCCATCGCCACCGGCCTCGTCGTCAACCCCGCCTGGGGCGGCGCCGGCGTCGTTGACTATGTCAGCTGCTCGGAAGCAGGCGCGGTGCTCTCCACCTGCCCGGTCGCAGCCTACGACATGATGTTCCAGCTCACCGCCCAGCTCAAAGGCGTCGCCGTGACGCTCGTCTGGTCGGGCGTCGGCAGCCTCGTGATCTTCGGTCTCCTGAAAGTGCTCGGTCTCCTGCGCGTCAGCGAAGAAGCCGAACAGGAAGGCCTGGACATCACCTCGCACGGTGAATCCGCCTATCACAGCTAGGGTGCGCGTTTAGCACCCCGCTAACGTCTCACTCGAAAGGGCCGCGGCATCGCTCCGCGGCCCTTTTTCGTTGCACCGTCTGCCCCCTCCGGTGTGAAGGAAATTTAAGCTCGCCGGATTCCAGCAGATTCCGGCTTTCCGGGCCGAAAAACCTGCGAATTCCACAGGCTGCGTTTGCGGCATGTTAAGCCTAACAGGCGAAACCTGACGCTCCTTCCCCCGCCACTACCGGAGCATCCCCTCATGCCAGACACCGATATCCGGGACGAAGACCTGCGCACCGTAAGCGATCCGGTCTGGCGGATCCTGACCGGCGCTGCCGCGTTCGGGGCAGGGGTGTTCGTGTGCGGCAGTGTCGGCTCCTACCTGCCGTCCGATCCCAGCTGGAACGCCGCCACCGGCGCCAGCGTGCAGAACCTGTTCGGCACCGCCGGCGCTGTGTTCGCCGATCTCGCGCGCCAGCTGCTCGGCTGGTCCGGCTGGATTGCCGGTCTCGCGCTGATGATCGGCGGCGCCATGCGCGCCGTGCTCGTCGGCAAGCCGCGCATCCGCCGCTGGATGTATGGCGCCGTGGCCGTGCCGCTGTCGGCCGCTGCCTTCGCGGCCTGGCCCGTACCGGAAACCTGGCCGCTCAGCGCCGGCCTCGGCGGCATGTTCGGCGACGGCGTGTTCAATCTGGCCGTCCTGCCGTTCCGCGCCCTGATGCTGCCTGCACCCGAAAGCTGGGCCGGCTTCCTGCTCGGCGGCGCTGCGCTTTGGGCCGGCCTCTCCGCGCTCGGCTTCCAGCGCCGCGACGCGAAGCTCCTCTCCGATACCGCCGCCCGCTCCGGCAAGACAGCCGTCGTTGGCGCCGCCGGCCTCGGCGGCTTCCTGATCCGCGTCGGCCACTCGCTCGCCGCCCGCCAGCCGGTGCGCATGGACGAGGCTGACGTGCCGGCCACCAACGACCGCACGCTGATCATCAAGCATGACGACGACTATGTGCCGAGCGCCCGCTACCTGCCGTCGGACAATGACGCCGATGAAGACGACAGCCGCTACGGCGCCGCCGCCTGGGACGACGACGAAGACGGTGAAGAAGCCGAAGCCGCCCCGCCGCCGCCCGGCCTGCGCTTCGCCGTGCCCCGCCAGACCCCGAAGACCACCGCCGCCCCGAAAGTCGCCGCGCCCACCCGCCGCCGCACCTCCACGCGCCTGCCGTCGCTTGACCTGCTGCAGGTCCCCGAAGAGCGCCCCGAGACGTTCGACGAAGATGCCCTGCTGGCCAAGGCCGAGCGCCTCTCCGCCGTGCTGAAGGAGTTCGGCATCCAGGGCCGCATCAAGGAAGTGCGCCCGGGCCCCGTGATCACGCTGTTCGAGATGGAGCCGGCCCCCGGCGTCAAATCCTCGCGCGTCATCACCCTCGCCGACGACATCGCCCGCTCGATGAGCGCCGTCTCCGCCCGCGTCGCGGTCGTGCCCGGCAAGAACGCAATCGGCATCGAACTGCCGAACGACGAGCGCGAGAAAGTCTTCCTGCGCTCCATCCTGCAGTCCGAGGCCTATGTGAACTCGCGCGCCTCGCTGCCCGTCGCCCTCGGCGAAGACATCGGCGGCCAGCCGACCGTGGTGGACCTTGCCCGCATGCCCCACCTGCTCGTCGCCGGCACCACCGGTTCGGGTAAATCGGTCGGCGTCAACGCGATGATCCTGTCGCTGCTCTACCGCCACACGCCGGAACAGGTTCGCTTGATCCTGATCGACCCGAAGAAGCTCGAATTCACGGTCTACGAAGGCATTCCGCACCTGCTGGCCCCGGTCATCACCAAGGCGCCGGAAGCCGTCAACGCGCTCAAATGGGCCGTGCGCGAAATGGAAAACCGCTACGAGCTGATGTCCAAGGCAGGCGTGCGCAACCTCGCCGGCTTCAACGAGAAGGCTTCGAAATACCGCGCTGCCGGAGAGCCGCTGGTGCGCAAGGTCCAGACCGGTCTCGACGCCGGCGGCAAGCCGATGTTCGAAACCGAGATGCTGCCCCTCGACCATATCCCGCAGATCGTCGTCGTGATCGACGAGATGTCGGACCTGATGGTGGTCGCCGGCAAGGAAATCGAAGGCTGCCTCCTGCGCCTCGCCCAGATGGCCCGCGCCGCCGGCATCCACCTGATCACCGCCACCCAGCGTCCGTCCGTGGACGTCATCACCGGCACGATCAAGGCGAACTTCCCGACCCGCATCTCCTACATGGTCACCAACAAGGTCGACAGCCGCACCATCCTCAACGAGCAGGGCGCCGAACAGCTGCTCGGCAACGGCGACCTTCTCCACCAGGAACCCGGCAAGAAAACCCAGCGCCTGCACGGGCCCTTCGTCTCCGACGAGGAAGTCTGCGCGGTGGCCGACTGGCTGCGCGAACAGGGCGAGCCGGACTATGTCATGGACATCGTCGAGGCCAAGGATGACGGCTCTTCGGGCTCCCCGGTGATGGACGCCATGCTCGGCATGGGTGAAGGCGGCGGCGGCGATGATGACGACGCGCTCTTCGCCGAAGCGGTCTCGGTCGTGATCCGCGATCAGCGCGCCTCCACCTCCTATCTCCAGCGCCGCCTCAAGGTCGGTTACAACAAGGCCGCCGGTCTGATCGACCGCCTCGAGGAAGAGGGCGTCATCTCCGCCCCCAACCACGCCGGCAAACGCGAAGTCCTCACCAAGGCGAAGGCTGCCTAGCCTTTCGGTAACAAACTTTGGTGGGAAACAAAGCCAAAGGCCCCCGACCTCCCAAAGATGGAGGCGGGGGCCTGATCGTTTATGAGCGGAGCGCCCCTCGCCTCAGGGAGCCTCACCCCATCGGATACAGGATATCCTTCGTCACTGCATCACACGCCTTCATCACCTCCGGCGACAGCTCCAGATCGATCGCCGCCAGGATGTCCGCCAGCTGATCAAACTTCGAAACGCCGACAATTGTTGACGCCACGAAGTCATGCTGTTTCGACCAGGCCGTCGCCAGTGTCACCACGCTGATGCCGGCGTCCGCCGCAATCTGCATGTAGCGCTCGGTCGCCGCGAGGGACTTCTCGTTGACGAAGCGTTTGGCCATCGCCGCCTGCCGCCCGCCCAGCTTCAGGTAAGAGGAGAACCGCGCGCCGTCCGGCGTCGCCCCGCCATTATACTTGCCAGAGAGCACGCCGCCGCCGATCGGGGAATAGGGGATCAGGCTCACGCCTTCTTCCTTGCACACCTTCGACAGCGCATCCTCGAAGCGCCTGTTGTTCAGCGAGAAATTGTTCTGGATCGTCTGGTAGCGGACGGTGCCGAGCCGCTCCGAGGTCGCGATCGACTTCATCAGTCCCCAGGCGTCCTCGTTCGAGCAGCCGACGATACGCACAATGCCCTCCCGCACCAGTTCGTCCAGCGTGTCCATCGTCTCGTCATAGGCGGTGCCATGGTCCGGCCAGTGGGTCTGGTAGAGGTCGATATAATCCGTCTGCAGACGGTCAAGGCTCGCTTCCACCGCGCGGCGGATATTGTGCCGGTCGAGCGCCGTCATGCCGGCGCGCTGCGATCCCTTGATCCAGCCATGCGAGGGCCCGCACACCTTGGTGGCGAGGATGATCGAGTCGCGGTCCTTGGTCTGCATCCAGCGCCCGAAGAATTCCTCCGTCCGTCCGGCCCATTTGGAATCCGGCGGTACGGGGTAGTTCTCGGCCGTATCATAGAAATTGATGCCCGCCTCATAGCTCGCATCGAGGATGCGGAAGGCCTCGGCCTCGTCGGTCTGCGAGCCGAACGTCATCGTCCCCATGCAGATGTCGGAGACGAAGATCGGGCTCTTGCCCAGGCGGCGGTGTTTCATTGTTTCTTCCCTTTGAGTTCGCGCTGCAACCTAACGCCGTGCGCGCATTGCGCCAGTGGTCAAGCGGGTGATCTTTCACCTGCCGCAAGGCAACCCGCCGCCTCAAGGATGTCCAGCGCCGGTTTCAACCCCGCTTCATAGCGTTTCCAGCGGCCCAGCGCGGTCGTATACAGCGGCTCGCGCACCTGCGCCGAACTGGCGGTCGCCACCGGCGCGGCATTCTCATGGAAGGCCAGGCACTGATCCTCGAAGGGCAGGCCGCAAAACTCCAGCAGGCGCCGCGCTTCCATTTCAAGGTCCGCCACCACCCGCTCATAATGCACCACGGTGAACCGCTCCGGCGGAAGCGCATGTTCGAACTGCCGGACCATCCGGTCGAACTGCACAAAGTAGCGCGCGGTGTCCTCCAGCGTGTAGGCATAGTTGTAATAGGAAAAGCTCGTCGCAAACATCTGCCGGTAGTTCGACAGCACCGTATCCGCCGGGTGCCGCCGCAGGCAAATGACGCGCGCCTCGGGAAGCGCCGCAAGGATCGCCGGTGCGAGCAATATGTTCAGCGGCATCTTGTCGGTGAACCGGCCCGCCAGCCCGAGCGAGTCCCGCACGCTTTGCAGATAGCCCGCGCCCAGCTGTGTCAGGTCCGCCCCCGCTGCCGCGTCCAGCGTTTCAGGATCAAGCACGAGGTTCGAGCGCGTCTTCGCCATCCGTTTCAGGCAAAGCGCAAAGTCCGTCAGCTCCCCGGCAGAGGTCAGCTGGCTATGGCTCGACAGGATCCTGTCCACCAAAGTCGTGCCCGTCCGCGGCATCCCGCAGATGAAAACTGGCGCCCCTGCGGCCGAGCTCGTCCGCTCCCGGAGTGTTCCGGCCGCCCGGATCGCCGCCTCGAACAGCGCGGCATCCGCACCCGCGTCATGCGAGACGGTCGCCCGCTTGCCCACTTTCGCGCGCGCCAGCCAATGCAGCGCCGCCTCCGGTGCCTTCAGGTCCTCATGCGCCTTCGCCAGCGCATGCCCGATCCGCAGCGCCGCATCCGGATCGTCCGCATGCGGCGCAAACAGCGTTTCCAGAGCGGCGATCTCGTTGTGCACCTCAGTCTGCCGGGTAATCTGCACAATGGCCGGCAGGCCGCGCGTATCTTCCGGGTCGGCCCCGGCGCAGGCCCGGTAGGCCGCCCGCGCGGCGTCCATCTCGCCCGCAAACTGCAGCGCGGCGCCGTAATTGTACTGGTAGTTCGCATTGCCGGGCTCAGCCTCGGTCGCGCACGCATAGAAGGGCAGGGCCTCGCCGTGCAGCCCCGCGCGGCTCAGCACCACGCCGATGGTGTCCAGCGTGAACGCATCCTCTGGCAACAACGCGCCAGCACGGCGCGCCGCGTCCACCGCCTCCGCCCGCCGCGACAGCGCGATCAGGCACCGCGCCCGCTGGGCATGGGCGCCGGCATGATCCGGTGCCCGCTCAAGCGCGGCGCGAAACAGCTCTTCGGCCCGGGCGAAATTCGCGTGATCGCTGGTCAGCAGGCCGAGCAGATAGAACGCCTCGGCATTGTCCGGCGCCGTCTTCAGCACCTCGACGCACAGCGCGTGCGCCTCCCGGTAGGCCTTCCGCGACAGAAGGCGCGCCGCCTCGGCGAGCCTTCTGTCGCCTGGCCCGGGAGGTGATGAAAAATTGGGCACAGCGTCTCCGCAGCGTGCACCGGCACGCCCATTCTGTGTTCTTTTTGCTGCATTTGCATCGAAATTGGAAGCAATCGCCGTGGCCCGGCTTGCCTGGGTTGCACCTCGCCAATTGATTGGTCCACAGAGGGGCGGCCTTAAAAATCCGCAAGCAAGGAAAAACTCATGTCCCGAAAACATCTTCTGCTGACCGCGAGCGCGGCCGTGCTCGCTTCCAGTTTCGCGCTGACCGCCGCAGCCCAGGAGGCAGCCCCGGCGGCCGACTCCGAACTCCGCGTCACGGCCGTTACCGTCACCGCCACCCGCCGCGCCGAAAGCGTGCAGGATGTGCCGCTGAACATCGCCGCCGTCGGCGGTGAGCAGATCGAGGAGCAGGGCTTCGACGAATTGGCCGATGTGCTCGCCTATGTGCCCGGCATCAACGTCATCGACCGCGGCGGCCGGCAGGGCAACCCGATCATCGTGCGCGGCCTGAACGCTGACGGCCTCGGTTCCGGCGACGGCAATAATGACGGCGGCGGCACCGTCGCCACCTATATCGGCGAGGTCCCGGTCTTCGTCGACCTGAAGCTCAACGACCTTGAGCGCGTCGAGGTCCTGCTCGGCCCGCAAGGCACGCTCTACGGCGCCGGCACACTCGGCGGCGCGATCCGCTACATTCCGAAGAAGCCGGACTTTGATGGCGACACACTGGATGTCCGCACCGAACTTTCCCAGTATTCCGAAGCCGACGACATTTCCTATGATACCGGCTTCACGTTCAACAAGGCGCTGGCGCCGAACTTTGCGGTGCGCGGCTCGGTCGATTTCGAGAAGGATTCCGGCTTCGTCGACTATCCTTTCGTGGTTCGCCAGATCGGCGTGTCGGATCCGGACCCGGATTTTACCGATCCATCGGACGTGGCGGCCAACCTGCGCCGGGTGAACGATGCCGACGGCGAGGATGTCCTGTCGGCGCGCATCGCGGCCCGCTGGGCCCCGCTCGACTGGCTCGACGGCACGCTGACCTATTATGTGCAGCAGTCAGATATCGAAGGCCGCCGCGGCTCGTCCGCGCGCTCCACCGTTCCGGCCGGCGAGTATGAACTCGCCAAGCGTGTGGAAGAGCCGAACGAGATCACCAACCAGCTGCTCGCGCTCGAAGTCGTCGCCGACCTCGGCTTTGCCGAACTCACCTCTGCCACCGGCTATTCCAAATACGCCGACATCGGCCAGCGCGACCAGACAGACCTGCTGATCACGCTCGAGTACAGCTACGAAGCCTTCCCGACCTTCACGTCGTACACGCGCGAGAAGGGCAAGGAGGAGCGGATCAACCAGGAATTTCGTCTCGTCTCGACGACCGATGGCCCGCTGAACTGGATCGCCGGTGTCTTCTATAACCAGTTCGAGGGTGCAGGCTATTCGGCGGAGTATACGCCGGGCTATGCCGCCTTCGCGGGCTTCGACCGCGCGGATGATCTCGAATACTATTCGCAGGCTTATTCTAAGCTGGAAGAGTCCGCCTTCTTCGGCGAGATCGGCTACGACCTCACGGACAAGTGGACGGTCACGTTTGGTGGGCGCTACTACGAGTACGAGCTGGAATCCCTCAGCGACGTGGATTTCCCGTTGTTCGATCCCGGTTTCCAGACCGTCGGCGTCAGTTCGCTGCAATCGAGCCTAGAGGCGGACTTCGCGGCGGGCAGCCCGAATGGCACCGAGCAGACGGGCCAGTCGGACGAGGGCACCCTTTTCAAGTTCAACACTTCCTATCAGTTCACGGATGATATCCTCGGCTATCTCACGGTCTCCGAAGGCTACCGCATCGGTGACCAGAACGGCGTGCCGGAATGCCCCGCTTTCGACCCGCTCGCGCCGAACGTGCAGGGCGCCTGCGCCCTCGCGCCCGGCCAGCAGTTCGGGCCGAACCCCGGCGATGTTTCCACGCGCGACGAGCGGCAGTACCTGCCCGACACGACCACCAACTACGAAGTAGGTTTCAAGACGACGCTGGCGGATGGCCGCGTCACGCTGAATGGCGCCGCCTACTTCATCGAGTGGACGGATCCGCAGCTGACCTCGGCGACGATCAACGCGTCGATCCCGATCACCGTCAACGCTGACGGCGCCGAGTCCAAGGGTATCGAGTTCAATGGCGAGTGGCTGATCTCCGAGGCCCTCTCGGTTCGTGGCAGTTACAGCCATTCCGAAGCCTCGCTGACAGCGCTCGCGCCCGGCCTCGTCGGCTCGATCACGCCGCCGGGCTTCGGCTCGATCCTGATCGACGGCGAAGACGGCGACCGTCTGCCGGGTTCGCCGGAGGACCAGTTCTCCATGTTCGGAACCTATGTGCACCAGCTGACCGCGGATCGCACGCTGACCTTCAACGGCGGCTATGCCTGGCAGGGCGACGTGCTCTCCCGCACGGGTGACCGCGGCGGCGGGCTGACGCTCGATGCCTACGGCGTGGCGAACGTCTCGGCGGTTTATGATACCGGACCGTGGTCAGCCTCGCTGTTCATCAACAACCTGTTCGACGAGTATTATGAGACGGGCGTTGTCTCCTCGCCGCTGTTCAACCAGGTGCTGACGGACGCCGATGGCGGCCCGGTCTATACCCGCAGCTACTTCACCTATGTCGGAGCGCCGCGCGTCATCGGCGTACGGTTCAACTACAGCTTCGAATAACCTAGTCTGAAGCAGGCTGGGCGAGAGCCTGGCCTGAAGGGGCACCGGGGGTGTCAGACGGAAAAGGCCGCCTGCAAGGGCGGCCTTTTTTGTTTCTTGAACCCAGCAAGCGGGAGAGGGGAGCGGGTCAGTTCGCCAACCCGTCAAAAAACACCGCGCCGTCCTTCATCACGAAGTCGACGTCTTCAAGCTCGCGAACGTCCGCCAGCGGATCACCGGTGACGGCGATGATATCGGCGCGCTTGCCGGCGGTGAGGCTGCCGATCTCGCCCGCGAGGCCGAACAGTTCGGCATTGCCGATCGTGGCGGCGCGGATGGCGTCGGCCGGGCTCATGCCCCATTTGACCATGAAGGCGAACTGGCGGGCATTGTAGCCATGGGTATAGACGCCGGCATCGGTGCCGAAGGCGATTTTCGCGCCGGCTTTCACGGCGGCCTGGAAGCGCTCGCGCTGCGCCTGGCCGACGATCTTTTCCTTCTCCAGAGACTCCGGAAGGATGCCGGCCGCTTCGCCTTCGCCGAGGATGAAGTCCGACACATAGATGTCCATCGACAGGAAGATGCCCTTCTTGATCGCAGCCTTGATGCTCTCGTCGGTGATCAGGCTCGCATGCTCGACCGAGTCGACACCCGCCTCGATGGCCGTGGCGATCCCTTTGGCGCCGTGGGCGTGCACGGCGACCTTGAGGCCAAGCTCGTGCGCCTCGTCGACGATCGCTTTCATTTCCTCCAGCGTGAATTGCTGCGCGCCGATGGTCGTGCCTTTCGAGAGCACGCCGCCGGTGCCGCAGAACTTGATCACCTCGGCGCCGTATTTCTTGTTCTCGCGCACCTTCTGGCGAACCGCCCACGGACCATCCGCCACGCCGCCGCCGATGGCGTGATCTTCATACGGCAGGAGATTGTTGTCGCAGTGCCCGCCGGTGATGCCGATCGACTGGCCGGCCGGAATGATCCGCGGGCCGGGCACTTCGCCGGAATCGATGGCGTCCTTGAGATCGACATCCGCAAAACCCGGGCCGCCAAGATTGCGCACGGTCGTGAAGCCGGCGCGCAGCGTCTTCTCGGCGTTCGCGACGCCGGAGATGGCGGAGCGGGAAGTCGAGACGGCGAGGCGGCGGTAGCCGTGCAGGTCGGAGCGGCTGGTCAGGTGGACGTGGCTGTCGGACAGGCCGGGGAGCAGGAAGGCGCCCTTCATCTCGATCCGGGGGACGCCCGAGGCGCCGAGCGTGCCGGCCCTGCCGACCGCCTTGATGCGGCCGTCCTCGATCAGGATGTCATGATCCTTCATTACGGTGCCGCGCTCGACATCGATGACATGGCCGCCGGACAGAAGGGTCGTCTCGGCCGTGGCGGCGGCGCTGAGGGCGAGGAAGCTGGCGGCGGTCAGAAGGGCGCGAAGCATGGGACGGTTCCGGGGGTCTGGTTGCCCCTCAGACCTAGCGCCCGCCGGGGGGCTTGGCCAGCCAATCGGGCCCCGCAAAATCCGGGTGGCGCGGGTTTGGGCAGCGGCCTATAGGTCGCGGCGATGAACCCCGCCCTCCGCCTCGGATTTCCCGCCGCCCTCGGCTGCTACCTGATCTGGGGCAGCCTGCCATTGTACATCCGCGCGACGAGCCATGTCAGCCCGTTCGAGCTGCTGGCGCACCGGATCCTCTGGTCGGTGCCGACCGCGGTGCTGCTGATTGCGCTGGCCGCCAACTGGCGCGATGTGAAGGCGGCCTTCACCGGTTCGAACCTCAAATGGCTGGCGCTCTCCAGCGTCCTGATCGGGGCGAACTGGGCGATCTATATCTGGGCCGTCAATGCCGGCCGGGCGATGGAGGCCTCGCTTGGCTATTACATCAACCCGCTGGTCAACGTGCTGTTCGGCATGCTGATTTTTTCGGAGACCTTGCGCATCGGGCAATGGGTCGCCGTGGGGATTGCCACCATCGGTGTCGTGAGCATGGCCTTCGCGTTCGGGCATGTGCCCTGGGTGGCGCTGGCGCTCTGCACGTCGTTCGCGTGCTACGGCGTGATCCGGAAGAAGGTCGTCATCGACAGCCGCGCGGGCTTCCTCGTCGAGGTCGCGCTGCTCGCGCCGCTGGCGGCGCTCTGGCTCGTCTGGTTTGCAACGACGCAGCCGGGCGGGCGCTGGATGGGGGAGGGCGGCTGGGACATCGCGCTGCTGATCGCAGCAGGTCCGATCACGGCAGTGCCGCTGATCCTGTTCGCGCTCGCGGCCAAGCGCCTGAGACTCTCGACCATCGGCATGATGCAGTACATCGGCCCGACGCTGCAGTTCCTGATCGCGCTGTTCGTGTTCAAGGAAGCGTTCAGCCCGGTGCACGCGGTGGCCTTCGGTTTCATCTGGACCGCGCTGGTGATCTTTACCGCCGACAGCCTCATGGGCGACGCCAAGGCGCGGCGGCTGGCCCGCGCGGCCCGGCCAGCCTGAGGCACAAAAAAGCGGCGGAGCCCGGAGGCGCCGCCGCTAAGTCTGTCGAATGCTGATGAGAGCATTGTTGGGTCCACCGGAACAAATGCAATGCACGTGCCAGACGCAGGCTCAGCCGCGCGGCGGGGTGAGGGCGAGCCACGCGGCAATCGCAATCAGAAGGGCCGTGAAAGTTAACCGGGCTGCGAACGAAGTGCGCCAGGTCTCGAGCCGCGCGCCGAGCTGGGCAGCGAGCAGGACGATGCCGGCATGCACGAGCGTTGCGACGGCAAGATGGATCCCGCCGAGCAGCAGGCTCTGCTGCCAGACGGGCAGGGCGCTGGTAGGGTCCACGAACTGGTTGATCAGCAGCACATAGAAGGCGAGCGCCTTGGGGTTCAATACGTTCGCGATCAGGCCGCGCCGGAAGCCGCGCTCCTGGCCCACGGCAGAGAGGGCGACCGAGCCTGTGTCTGACCAGGCCTCCCAGGCGAGGTAGAGCATGAAGGCGATGCCGGCCCAGTGCAGGCCGGCGTGAACACTCGGCACACTGGCGATCAGCGCCGTGAGGCCGGTGACCGCCGCGATGAGCTGCAGGGAGAGGCCGGTGAAAATTCCGGCGACCGCGCCGAAGGCGGGCTTGCGGCCTTCGCGGATCGTCAGCGCCGCCAGCCAGCCCATGTTGGGGCCCGGCGTCAGCTCGATGACCGCGACCGCGAACAGGAAACCGATCCAGTCAAACCCGTCCGGCATCTGGCTACAGGCATCCCGCCACGGCTTCGACGAGGCGTACGGCGCGCGGGTCGCCGACCAGGCTGCTCGACTGGCGGTTCATCACATAGGCGCAGGTCAGTCCCCGCGACGGCGAGGCGATGGCGAGCGAGCCGCCCCAGCCGCAATGGCCGAGCCCGTTCTCGAACGGGCCAAAGGCCTTGAGGTTGTTGTGCATGATGCCCGCGCCGAAGCGCGTGACCATCGGCAGCACGAGGTCCGGCCCGTCCACGCGCGCCGTGGTGAGCGCTGCGAAGGTGCCGGGCCGCATCAGGCGCTTGCCGCCGATCAGGCCGACGTTCGCATAGGCGTTGTAGAGCGTCGCCACGGCCGAAGCGGTGCCATGTCCGTTGGCGGATGGAATCTCGATCTCGCGCCAGATCGCGCCGCCCCGGTCGGGCGCCGACCATTTGGTGAGGAACGCGGCGCGGCGCGGCGGCGTGATCTCGCCCAGCGGGGCGAGCGCCTTGGGGCGCAGGATTTCGGCGACGCGGTAATGCTCCGCCTCCGGAAGGCCGATGCGGAAGTCGATCCCGAGCGGCGCGGTGATGTCCTCGCGCAGGATTGTGCCGAGCGTGCGGCCCGTGATGCGGCCGACGATCTCGCCCACCAGATAGCCCCAGGACAGCGGGTGGTAGCCATGCGCCGTGCCGGGCGGCCACATCGGGGCAAGCTGAGCAAGCGCGGCGGCGCAGGCCGGCGGGTCGAGCCAGAGGGCGGGGTCGATCTCCTCGATGAACCCCGGCAGGCCCGCCTGATGGCTCGCGACTTCGCCGATCGTGACCGCCTCTTTTCCGTTCGCCGCAAACTCCGGCCAGACTTCGGCCACGGGCGTTTCGTAACCTGCGGGCAAGGCCTCGGTCGCCATGGCCAGCACGAGCGCCGCGATCCCCTTGGTGGTGGAGTAGACCGGCACGATCGTGCCCGCGTCCCAGGGCTTGGTGCCCGCCCGGTCGGCCCAGCCGCCGTGAAGGTCGACAATCACCTCGCCGTCCAGCAGCACCGCAAAGCCCGCGCCCTGTTCCTCGCCGCGCGCGAAATTGTCCGCGAAGGCATCCTGCACGGCGTCGAAGCCGGGCGCGGTGAAACCGGAGATCGGGGCAGGTGCGGTATCAGCCATGAAGTGTCTTATCCATCCGGAAGCGTTTCAGCTGCTCGCCGGCGCGCTCCACCGTTTCGGCATAGGCGGCGGTAAAACCCACCGCTTCGAAGGGGCCCTTCGCATGCAGGCTCGCATCGGTCCAGAGACGGACAATTCCGCGGCGGCGGGCCTCGCCTTCGAGCGCGTCGTAGAGCCGCCGGAAAAGGCCCTGTCCCTGCGCCTCGGCAAGAATGTAGGCGAGGTCGACATACCCCTCATCCGTCAGTGTCAGGAAGCCGACCGCGCGGCCGCCGGTTTCGGCGAGCCAGACCGACTGCGCGCCTAAATGTGCGGCCCAAGCCTCGCCAGCGCGCGGGGCGGGGGACCAGGCGGCGCGCTGCGCCTCGGTGTACCGGCCCGCGCCCTCGCGGATCGCCGCATGGAATACCTCGCCCAGCGCATCGAAATCCACAGGGCTCGCCCGTCTGATCTGGACATGCTGCGTCATGCGGGGCATCGCTCCCTTGAAACCAGCACCAGCCTAAGGGGTAACCCGCTCATGTCCACCGCTCACCGCCCGCGCCGTTCCTGCCTCTACATGCCGGGCGCCAATGCCCGCGCCATGGAGAAAGCCCGCGAGATTCCCGCCGACACGCTGATCCTCGATCTGGAGGACGCGGTTGCCCCCGACGCCAAGGCCGAGGCGCGCGGCGCGATTGCGGCGGCGCTGAAGGCCGGCGGATACGGCCCGCGCGAACTGCTCGTCCGGATGAACGGGCTCGATACCGAATGGGGGCATGCCGATCTCGAGATGGCGGTGGCCGCCGGCGCGCACGCGGTGCTGGCGCCGAAGGTGACCAGCGCCCGCGATATCGAACGGCTGGACGCAGCGCTGACCAAGGCCGGTGCCGGCGCAGACTTTGCGCTCTGGGTAATGATCGAGATGCCGCTCGCCATTCTCAACATCAAGGAGATCGCGGCAGCGAAGTTCGGCTCGCGCCTCACGACTTTCGTGATGGGCACCAATGACCTTGCCAAGGAATACCGTGCCCGGATGACCCCGGACCGGCTCGCCTTCCAGACCGCGCTGCAGCTCTCGGTCGCGGCCGCGCGGGCCTACGGCCTCACGGCCATCGACGGCGTCTACAATGACATCAAGAACGAGGCGGGCTTTGCCGCCGAATGCGAGCAGGGCCGCGACCTCGGCTTCGACGGCAAGACGCTGATCCACCCCTCGCAGGTCGAGGTGTGCAACCGCGTCTTTGCCCCTTCGGCCGCCGACGTGGACCAGGCCCGCGCCGTGATCGAGGCGTTCGCGGACCCGGAAAATGCCGGCAAGGGCGTGCTGAAGGTCAACGGCAAGATGACCGAACTGCTCCACCTCGACGAGGCGCGCCGCACCGTGGCGATGGATGAGGCGATCCGGGCGTTGGCTTAGGCACTTGAGCCGCTGGACTCGACACCGCGCGGCTCGCCCCTAATTCCTCACCCACCAGACAACGGAGCGCCTCATGACCTATATCCTCATCCACAATCCCGGTTGCGGCTCGTCCAAGAAGGGGCTGGAGCTGCTAGAGGCGAACGGGGTGGCGCCGCAGGTGCGCAAGTACATGAGCGCGGCGGAGCGGCTCTCGGTGGAAGAGCTCAAGGACATTGCGAAGAAGATGGGCGGGGTATCGCCGCGCGCGTTCCTGCGCGAGGCGGACGCCAAGGCAGCGGGGCTCGCCGAGACCGCAAGCGACGACAAGGTCTACGCCGCGATGGCCGAGAATCCGAAGCTGATCCAGCGGCCGATCGGCATCAACGGCAAGAAGGCCGTGCTCGGACGGCCGAACGCGAAGCTGCTCGAGATCCTCTGAGCGCCGCGCAATTTTGTCGCAGAACGGGGCCAGGCGGGGCCGGTCGATCAAATTTCACCGATCGGATTCGCCAAATTTCAGGCCGGGCGTGGGACAGTCGGCGGATGATGATCCTCGCCCTTGTCTTCGCCGGTCTCCTGCTCGCCTTTGCGGCCTTTGCGGCCTTCGGGCTGCCCTACATGCTGATGGGCGCCCGGGCTTTCGAGGAATTCGGCGAGCGGCCGGACGCGCAGACCATGGCCGGCGTGCTTGCAGCCGCGGCAGCCCTGATCGCGGCGCTGCCCTTTGTCGCTCCCGCCTTGATTTCACCGGGCCCTCAGGTGCAGGTGTTCGCCGAGACCGTGCTGGGCGCGGCGTCCCCGTTCCGGAGCTGACGCGCGCTACCCGCTAACCAAGGAGACGGACGTGGCAGGCGCAGCGACGATTCAGAAAACCGGGACTTTGAAGTCGAACCCCGGCAATTTCTTCGAAGATTTCAAGCCCGGCGACACGCTGGTGCATGCGACGCCGCAGACGGTGACCGAGGGTGACCTCGCGCTTTACCGGGCGCTGAACGGCAGCCGGTTTGCCCAATACTCCTGCGCCGAGTTTGCCCGCAGTGTCGGCCTGCCGGGCCTGGGCGCCGATCCGCTGCATGCCTTCCACATCGTGTTCGGCAAGAGCGTGCCGGACATCTCCCTGAACGCGGTGGCCAACCTCGGCTATGCCGATGGCCGCTTCCTGCGCCCGGTGATGCCCGGCGACACCCTGCGCGCGACCAGCGAAGTGATCGGGGTGAAGGAGAACTCCAACGGCAAGACCGGAGTCGTCTGGGTGCGGACGAACGGGCGCAACCAGTACGGCGAAGACGTGCTGAACTATGTGCGCTGGGTGATGGTCAACAAGCGCGACGAGGCCTCGCCCGCGCCGAAGCCGGTGGTGCCCGATCTGCCGGCGGCAGTGGCGGCAAAGGATCTGACGGGCTTTCCGCAGATGAAGCGCTGGAACATCGCCGAGTCCGGCAGCCGGCACATGTACGAAGACTACGAGATCGGCGAGAAGATCAACCACAGTGACGGCATGACGATCCAGGAGGCCGAGCACCAGATCGCGACGCGCCTCTACCAGAACACCGCCAAGGTCCACTTCGACTTCCATGGCCAGAAAGAAAGCCGGTTCGGCAAGCGCCTGATCTATGGCGGTGTGGTGATCTCGATCGCCCGCTCGCTGTCGTTCAACGGCCTCGCCAATGCCGGGCAGATGCTGGCGATCAATGCCGGCAGCCATGTCAGCCCGCTGTTCGCCTGGGACACGATCTATGCCTGGAGCGAAGTGCTGGACAAGGCGGAGCTGTCGGAGACCTGCGGCGCGCTGCGCCTGCGCCTCGTCGCGGTGAAAGACCAGCCGCCGGGCGATTTCGCCTACAAGAATTCCGACGGCAAATATGCCGACGGCGTGCTGCTCGACTTCGATTATTGGGCAGCGATTCCGCGGGCCCGCTGACGTAGCCCGAAAGACATCCTATATGGGGGCGATGGGCGGCTATCTTCCTTACGTGGATTTCACAGAGTTTGCGACGGCGCTGGCGATTTTCCTGTCGGCGTTGGTCAGCCTGATCGGCACGTCGGGGCGCAAGCGCTCGATTGCGCAGGGCGAGGCCAAACTGTCGGACCTCGCCGAGATGACCGGCATCCTGAACCCCAAACAGCTGATGGCGGTGTTCGGTCCGCCGGACATGGGGCGCACTTGGCCGGGCGTCACGCTGATTGATGTGCGCCGGGCCCGCGGGCCGATGGGCTGGCTGATGTCGAGCGACCTTGTGGACTATGCCTGCATCGCGGCCGCAGCCGCCGTGCTGGTGTTCGACTACTGGCTCGTGCCGCTGGCTTTGATCTTTGCTTTGGGCGTTCAACTGGCGGGATGGGTGGTCTCTGCGCGCGTTCCGAAATGAACAGCGAAGTGAGGCTTTTGGGCCGCTTCCCGCAGACGCTGAAACCCGGTAGGACTCCGCACATGAAGCTCTGGAAGATGAACGGTGCCGGCAACGCGTTTGCCATCTTTGACGCGCGCTCGACGCCGTTCGCGCCGAGCGTGGAGCAGATCCGCCAGATTGCCGCTGACCTCAAGGCCGACCAGGTGATCGCGCTGGAGCGGGATGCGACGAAAGACGTATTCATGCGGATCTGGAACGCCGATGGCGGCCAGGTCTATGCCTGCGGAAATGCCTCGCGCTGCGTCGGCCACCTGATCCTCGCCGAGACCGGCAAGGACCGGATCACGATCCAGACCGAAGCCGACATGCTGAAGGCCTTCCGCGCCGAGGGCGGCCTGATCACGGTCGACATGGGCTCGCCCCTGATGGGCTGGGCGGATATTCCGTTGGCGGAGAAAATGGACGTGCGCGGCGTCGACCTGAAGATCGGCCCGATCGACAAGCCGATCCTCGCGCTGCCCGCGGTCGTCTCGATGGGCAATCCGCATGCGGTGTTCTTCGTCGAGGACGTGAACGCCTATGACATCCCGAAGATCGGCCCGCTGGTCGAGAACCATCCGCTGTTCCCTCAGGGCACGAATGTCGGCTTTGCGCAGGTGATCGACAAGCAGACGATCCGGCTGCGGGTCTGGGAGCGCGGGGCAGGGCTGACCAAGGCCTGCGGCACGGGCGCCTGCGCGGCGCTGGTCTGCGCGGCGCGCGCCAAGCTCACGGGCCGCAAGGCGCGCGTCATCGTGGACGGCGGCGACCTCCTCATCGACTGGCGAGAAAGCGACGACCATGTCTACATGACCGGCCCAGTGGAGCTGGAATTCGAGACGGACGTCTAGGGCGGCCGAATCAGCGGCCGCGCTTGCTTTTCGCCCGCTTCAGGGCGATGTGACACCCCAACATGCCGGATACCGCCCCTCCTTCTGGCCCGACGGTGATTACCCTCGGATGCCGCCTCAACACCTATGAGTCCGAGGTGATGCGGCGCCATGCGCTGGAGGCAGGTCTCCGCGAGGCTGTGATCATCAATACCTGCGCGGTGACCTCGGAAGCAGTGCGCGGGGCCCGCCAGGCGATCCGGCGGGCGGCGAAGGACAATCCCGGCGCGCCGATCCTCGTGACGGGCTGCGCGGCGCAGATCGATCCGGGCGCCTTCGCGGCGATGCCGGAAGTCACGCGCGTAATCGGCAACCATGAGAAAATGCAGGCCGAGACCTGGGCGCCGCTGGAGTTGCTCGGCGGCGAGGAGAAAGTCCGCGTCAACGACATCATGAGCGTGCGCGAGACGGCCGCGCACCTGATCGACGGGATGGACGGGCGGGCGCGCGCCTATGTGCAGGTGCAGAACGGCTGCGACCACCGCTGCACTTTCTGCATCATACCCTACGGGCGCGGGAACTCGCGCTCGGTGCCGGCAGGGGAGGTGGTCGCGCAGGTGCGGCGTCTCGTCGAGACCGGGCATTACGAAGTTGTGCTGACCGGTGTGGACCTCACCAGCTGGGGCGCGGACCTGCCGGGCGCGCCGCAGTTGGGCAATCTGGTGCAACGCATACTCAAGCTGGTGCCGGAACTCCGCCAACTGAGGATTTCCTCGATCGATGCGATCGAGATGGACGAGGCGCTGATCGAAGCGCTCGGCGAGGCGCGCGTGGCGCCTTACCTTCACCTTTCGCTCCAGCATGGGGACGACCTGATCCTCAAGCGCATGAAGCGCCGGCATGGGCGCGACCAAGCCATTCAGCTCACGGAGCGTTTGCGCGCCGTCCGTCCGGACATCGCGCTGGGCGCCGACATCATTGCCGGGTTTCCGACCGAGACCGAGGCGCACTTCGAGAACTCCGTGCGGATGGTCGAAGAGTGCGGCCTCTCTTTCCTGCACGCCTTTCCCTACAGCCCGCGTCCCGGCACACCGGCAGCGAAGATGCCGCAAGTCGCGAAGCCGCTAGTGAAAGACCGCGCGGCGCGCCTGCGCGCGGCGGGTGATGCGGCCCTGGTGCGTCACTTCACGCGGCATGTGGGCGAAACCCGCAACGCGCTGCTCGAGCGCGGCCTGGCGGCCCGGCTTCCGGATTTCACGCCTGTACGTCTCAGTGCTCCGGCCGGGGAGGGCGGACAGGTCCTCCCGGTACGGATTACCGGCCATGACGGCAAACAACTGCTTGGAACACACCTCCCATGATCCTCTGGTTCGGCAAGAAGAAGAAACTCGACGAAGCGAAGGCCGCCGGGGCAGCGATGCCCGCGCCGGAGCTGTCGGCCGAAGAGCTTGCGGCGCAGGAAGCCGCGGCGCGCGAGAAGGCCGAGATCGAGGCGAAGGTGGCCGAGGCCAACCGCGCCTGGGAGGAGCGTCAGCGGCGCGAGGCGCAGGAGGCCAGCGACGAGGCCGTCCGCGCCAAGGCTGCGGCCGAGCTGAAACTGCTGGAAGACCGGCGCGAGCATGAGCGCCTGCGAGCGGAAGCCGAAGCGGCGGCGCGCGCCGCGGCAGAAGCCGAAGCGAACGATCCCGGCCTGTTCGGCAAGCTGGGCGAGGGTCTCGCCCGCTCCACCGCGCGCCTGACGGAAGGGCTCGCGGCCCTCGGGCGCCGGAAGCTCGATGCGGCGGCGCTGGAAGAACTCGAAGACCTGCTGATCACGTCCGACATGGGCACCAAGGTCGCCGCGCGCGTCACCAAGGGGCTGGCCAAGGGCCGGTTCGACCGCGAGATTTCCGGCGAGGAAATCCGCAGCGTGCTCGCCGAGGAGATCGAGGCGATCCTCAAGCCGCGCGAGAAGGTCGTGGATTTCTCGGACGGGCCGCGCCCGCGCGTGGTTCTGTTCGTAGGGGTCAACGGCTCCGGCAAGACGACGACCATCGGCAAGATTGCCTCGAAGCTTCAGGCGCAGGGTGCCAAGGCGCTGCTGGTGGCGGGCGACACGTTCCGCGCGGCGGCGGTGGATCAGCTGAAAGTCTGGGGCGAGCGCGGCGGCATCCCGGTCATGGCGGGCGCCCACGGCGCCGATGCGGCCGGGCTTGTCTATGGCGCCGTGGAACGTGCGCAGGCGGAAGATCTGGACCTCGTGCTGGTCGATACCGCCGGGCGTTTGCAGAACAAGGCTGAGCTGATGGCAGAGCTCGGCAAGGTCGTCCGCGTCCTGAGGAAGCTCGACCCCGAAGCCCCGCATGATGTGATCCTCGTTCTGGACGCCACCGTCGGCCAGAACGCGCTCGCGCAGGTCGAGGCCTTCCGGCATACGGCGGGCGTCACCGGCCTCGTGATGACCAAGCTCGATGGCACGGCCAAGGGCGGCGTTCTGGTCGCCATCGCCGAAGCGCATGACCTGCCAATCCACTTCATCGGCATCGGCGAGAAAGCGGAAGACTTGCGGCCGTTCAGTGCGGCGGCCTTTGCAAGGGCGCTGGTTGGCCTCAAGGGCTGAGACCCCCTCTCTCCTGTGCAACAAGATCGGCCCCCACCAGAAAAAATCCGCAAACGCATCAGGCGCTTGAAAGATTCCTCCGGAAAACGAGCGCCACACCCCTCCGGACGGGGTTACACTCGGCCCGACGCGAGCCCACCCGCACCCCGCAAGGTCGGATAGAGGCCAAAGGCCGAAATCCGACACCCCCGAGAGCCAGCGATAGCCGATCGATACCAGGTGATAAAAAATGAGAATCGATGTGAGAGAATCGACATCAGCAAGACAAGGCCTGCAACAGGATGAGGCCGTCCGGCGACAGAAAGAGAGGACTTGCGCCTACACAAAAACCGGCCCCGGAAAAATAAAACCGAGCCCCGTCAAGCCGTTGTGAAATCCACCCCTCAACCTTGCGCAACACCTCCGCCCATGGATCTCTGAAAACAAGGGTCTAAAAACCCTCAATTCCCGAGTCATTCAGAGCCGTTGCCCGCGTCCTTCCAGCCGGACCCGAACCGGGGACAAGCGGCTTAAGTTTCTACTCCGCCGCCAGCGCGCTCGCCGGTGCTTCCTGTTTGCCGCGCACCAGCCGTCCCGGCTTAGCGCCCGTGGGCGTGCCGTCGCGGTGGGTGATCTGGCCCTTGAGGATGGTGGCGGTATAGCCGGAGGCGCGTTGCATCAGGCGGCGCCCGCCGGCCGGCAGGTCGCGGATGACTTCCGGCAGATGCAGTTTCAGGTTCGTCAGGTCGATCACGTTGAGATCGGCGCGCATGCCCGGCGCGATCAGGCCCCGGTCCCACAGGCCAATCCACTCGGCGGTGGCGCGGGACTGTTTGTGGACAAGGAATTCGGGGCTGAGTTTCGGCCCCCGCGTCCGGTCACGGATCCAGTGGGTCAGCATGGTGGTGGTGAAGGAGCCGTCGCAGATCATGCCGACATGCGCGCCGCCGTCCGAGAGGCCGGGCAAGGTGGCGGGGCTCTGCATCATCTCGGAGATTGGATCGAGCGAACCTTGAGCATAATTGAGGAAGGGCAGGTAGAGCATGCCCTGGCCGCCGCGCTCCAGCATCAGGTCGAGCGCCACTTCCTCGGGGCTGACGCCGCGCCGGGCGGCGATGGCCGCCAGCGTGCGCTCGGGGCCAGGTTCGTAATCGACGGGGTCCGACAGCTGGAAGATCTTGCCGAAGCTGCGCAGCATCACTTTCAGGAACGGATTGTCCGTGTTCGGCTGATCGGCCAGCAGGCGTGCCCGGAACTCCGGATCGTTCAGCTTGCGGACGCGTTCCGAGCGCGGAAGATCGGCTATCTCGCGGTAGACCGGGTGGGCGCTGAACGGGTTCAGTGTAAGGTCGAGGCCGAGCAGCACGCCCACCGGGCGCGGCGCGACCTGCGCGCGGATCGGCAGGCCTTCGGCGGCTGCGGTCTCGATGGCGCCGAGCAAGAGGCGCCAGCCTTCCGGCGCAACATCGGCCTGCGCGAGCGAGACCGAGAGCGGGCGGCCGGAAACTTCGACGAGGCGGCGCAGCATCGCGGCCTCCTTCTGCGGATCGTTGAAGTCCGAGACGAATTGCAGCACGCCGCGACCCGCCTCGGCGAGGCCCATGGCGATGCCGGTGAGTTCTTCCTGCGAGGCGGTGAGGGTCGGCGTGGGCTGGCCGTCGGAGGTGCGGTGGTTCAGTGTGCGCGAGGTGGAGAAGCCCATAGCGCCAGCGAGCACGGCTTCTTTTGCCAGCGCTTTCATGGCCGCGATGTCGGCAGGCGTGGCATCCTCGCGGTTGGCGCCCCGGTCGCCCATCACGAAGACGCGCAGCGCGGCATGGGGCAGCTGCGCGCAGATATCGGTGTCGAATTTCCGGGTGCTGAGGAAGTCGAGATAGTCCGGGAAGCTCTCCCACTTCCAGGGCAGGCCTTCTTCCAGAACGGGGTAGGGGATATCCTCCACGCCTTCCATCAGGCGGATGAGGCGGCCGTGGTCTTCAGGCTTGCAGGGCGCAAAGCCGACGCCGCAATTGCCCATCACGGCGGTGGTGATGCCGTGCAGCGAGGAAGGGCTGATCGCTTCGGCCCAGGCGGCCTGGCCGTCATAGTGGGTGTGCAGATCAACAAATCCGGGGGTGACGACCTGTCCCCGCGCGTCGATTTCCTCGAGGCCTTTGCCGTTCACCTTGCCGACGCCGGTGAGCACGCCGCCGGAGACGGCGACGTCGCCTTCGAAGGCCGGTGCGCCGGACCCGTCGATGATGGTGCCGCCGCGGATGATCAGGTCATGTGTCGCCATGGGAAAGTCCTCCAGTTGGGGAGGATGCCTCAAGGGGAGGGGGTGTCAAACCCTGACGCTGCGGCGCCCTTCCCAAACCGGTCCGCGCGAGGCTGCCGGAACAGCCCCGCGCGCGGCGCCTGTCTTGCCCGGAGGCTAGAACAGCGAATCTTCCAACCCGTTGCGTTCGCGGCCGCCATAGACGGCCGCGGCGGCTGCAACGAAGGCCCCGATCATCATGGCGAGCGCCGTGGCAATGGCGAGTGTGACGCTTGCGGCGCGTGCCGTGTCCACCGCTTCGCGGGCCTCCTCGCGGGCGACATCGATCTCGGCGAAGGCAGCGTCGACGCGGGTCTCGGCGGCCTCGGCATTGACGCCGGTCCATTCCGCGACATCGGCTTCCAGCCAATTCCGATCTGCTGGCGTGATCGACTTTTCATCTGCAAGCGCGCGGACGACGAGACGGTCGGCTTCGAGGCGGGCAGAGGCCAGCAGGTCCGGATTTGCGCCGGGTGAGCGATAGAGACGGTCCGTGATCAGCGTGGACGGGGCGGACTCCTCGGAGTTGATCGCAGCGGTCGTCACGGCGGTCGCGGCGGCGGCGCTACTGGCGGCGACGAGACCCGCGATGGCGAACGTCGCGGCAGTCGCCACAGCCCAGGCCAGAAAGCCGTGCACGGTGTCGCGGAAATAGACTTCGTCCGTGTGGATTGACCAGTGCACCCGCATCCGCCCGGCGATGTAGCCGCCGGCGACCGAGGCGAAGTTCTGCGTCAGGATCAGCCAGATGATGGTGACGGTGCCGATGGTGGCGGCGGAGAGTCCGTCCCCGGCAAAGGGCGACATCGCCCCAAATCCGAAGGCGGAACCGAGGACGACAAGTACGATCGACAAGCCGAGCGCGGCGAAGGCGCCGGCAAATACCGCAGACCAGCTGATGGCGGAGCCTTCCCAGCGCAGCGAAGACGATCGGGCGGTGGCGGTGGCAGCAAGAGGGGCAACGTTCATGGCAGGCCCCTCAAAAAATCAGCAGAAGAAGAATGATGACGGGGATCGGAATCCCGACGAACCAGAGAAGAATGCCCTTGCCCATAAGTGTCTCCAATGCCCGGCGTATGCGCGCTGTGAGGGTTGCACTGGAGGGGTAACGTGCCCCGGCGCCGATTGTTCCCTCCCGCCCGCGAGGCGGCTTCCCCGCCGCGCAAAACCCGCCTATGCGCTGGCCATGGGACCAGAATTCCTTCCCGTCGCACTTTGCCTGATGTCGGCCCTGACGGTCGCCATCACCAATGTCATGGTGAAACGGGGCGGCGACGTACTGACCACGCGCGCCATCGTCGCGCTCGCGATGGGGCTGACGGTCCTGCCGTTCGCGCCCTTTGTGCCACTACCGCCGGCGGGGACCTGGGGGCTGATCTTCCTGTCGATGGCCGTGCACTGGTTCTACCAGTTCTGCGCCATACGCGCGCTGCACCGGGGCGCGCTGTCGCTGGTGTTCCCGGTGATGCGCGGCCTCGGCCCCCTGGCGACGGCGGTGCTGGCGTTCTTCTGGCTCAACGAGGATCTCTCCTCGCTGCAGACCGCTGGACTGGTCGCCGCGAGCCTCTCGATCCTCGTCTTTGCACTGCCGACCTCGGCCACGCCGGATGGACGCAGGCTCGACCGGTCGGCGCTGTTCTGGGCGATGATGACCGCGGTTGGCGTCGGCCTCTACGCCGTCGCAGACACCCGCGCGGCGCGGGCGATGGAGACGCCGTTCACCTTCATCGTCTGGCTGTTCCTTCTGGACTGGATCGGCGTGACGGCCGTGCTGCTCTGGCAGCGAAAGGGCAGGGTGATCGCGAGCCTGAAGCCGGAATTGCGCAATGGCATCATCGGCGGCGTGGCCGGGTCCATCTCCTACGGCCTTGCAATTTATGCCTATACGCTGACGGACGCGGCGATGGTGACCGCGCTGCGGGAAACCTCGGTTGTGTTTGCCGCGGCCTTCGGGGCCTGGCTGCTCAAGGAAGGTTTCGGGCGGCGGCGGATCGTGGCGGCGTCAACGCTGGCAGCCGGCCTTGTGCTGATGCAGGCGGCGGGGTGACGCGCGGGTCTGGAACGCCGCGTGCATCCGTGAGAGACAGGCGCGGTTGAACCAGCGGGCCGTCAACTGCGTAGGAAGTGGCATGAACGAGACAGCGAAATCTGAAAACGGCCTCGGCACGGCCGCCGGCAAGGCGAACCAGCTCTGGGCGGACTTCGTGCCGGTGATCGCCTTCGTGCTCGTCTACAACATTTTCCGGCGCGTCGAGCTGCTGGACGGCCTGATCAACAAGGACACGGCGATTTTCTGGGCGACCGGCGTATTGCTAGGGCTGATGCTGGTCTTCCTGGCGCGGCAATTGATCCGGCGCGAGCCGGTGTCTCAGATGATGCTGTTTTCGTCGGCCATCGTCGGCGGCTTCGGCCTGATCGGGATCCTGCTGCAGGAGAAGGCCTTCATCTATGTGAAGCCGACGATCCAGCAATTGTTCATGGCGGGCATCATTTTTATCCCGCTGCTGTTCGGGCGGAATGTCTGGAAGTCGCTATTCGCGAAAGTGTTCGACCTGCCGGATTTTGCCTGGCGGACCCTGGCGATTCGCTGGGGCTTTTTCTTCGTCGCGATGGCGCTGTGGAACGAATATCTCTGGCGCACCTATGCGCCGGGCTTTGATGTGCCGCTCGTGATGGCGGGCATCCCCGTCGCGCCCGCTGGCTCGTATGAATTCCTTGGACTGACATTCGGCGCGAAAGACGCCGAGGATGTCTGGGCCAACTGGAAGCTTGGAAACATGCTGATCGTGCTGGTCTTCGGCGCCGCGAATACGCCGTACACGTTGAAACATCTGCGCGAGCCGGAGACGGAAACAGCGGCGGCTTAGGCTTCTAAAACGCGCACGGCGTCCTGCGCGAAGTCGAAGGATGGGCCGCAGGGAATGCGGCTTTTCTGGCCCATCCTTCGACTTCGCGCAGGATGAGGCGCGCTTGATGGGCAGACCTTTCAGCGCGTCAGCTTGTCGGTGCCGGGCGGATTGGCGAACGGCGCAAACGAATCCTTTCCCCGCGTCTCTGCAAAATGTGTCAGCGCCCAGACGACGGTCGGGAACGCAAGTTCCGACCACGGAATATTCTTCCAGTGGACGAGCTTCACGTCCTCACTTTCCGGACCCGGAGCAATACCGGACATCAGCGTTGCCCGGAACATGATCTGCACCTGCGCAATGCGGGGTACGGAGTATACTGCGAGCAGGCTGTCAATCCGAATGTCCGCACACGCCTCTTCTCTTGCTTCGCGGCGGGCGCCGTCCTCGACACTCTCGCCTTCCTCCATGAAGCCGGCGGGGAGGGTCCAGAATCCCTTTCGCGGTTCGATGGCGCGTTTGCAGAGGAGGATCAGTTCACCCTGCGTCACGACCGAGCCGGTGACGATCTTCGGGTTCACATAGTCCACGAAGTTGCAGCGATTGCAGATACGCCGTACCCTGTCTTCTCCTTCCGGAATCGCCAGCCGAAAATCTTCATGCTGGAAAGGAGTTGGCAATTGATCAGTCATCCAATCTTTATCCTGTCGCCTGTATGGAGAATGCAATTGATCCGCCTACGGGGTTGTTGATAACGCCCCACCCAGTGGATTGTCCCTGTTTGATCTATCACGCCTTTCACCCAATCCCATCCTTAGCAAAACGGAAACCACACCATGGCCTTCAATCTCAACACCTCGCCCAGCCACCTCCTGCACCGCGCCCAGCAGATCGCCGCCAACCACTCGGCCGCTGCACTTAAATCGGCCGGCCTCACGCTGCGCCAGTTCTCTGTCCTCGCTGCCCTCTCGGGCAACGAAGGTGTCAGCCAGTCTGATCTTGTCAATGCCACCGGCATCGACCGTTCGACCCTCGCCGACATGGTCGCCCGCATGGAAGCCGGCGGCATGATCAAGCGTTCGGATTCCAAGACTGACGCGCGCGCCAAGTCGGTGTCGCTGACCCCGAAAGGCAAGAAAGCCCACGACAAGGCTCTCCCGGCCGTCATGAAAGCTGACGCCGCCCTGTTCGCCACGCTGGCAAAAGCCAAGCAGGACGCACTGATCCAGGGCCTCACCGGTCTTGTCGACGACGCCGACAAGAAAGAGGCTGCACCGGCGCCGAAAGCCAAGAAAGCACCTGCTGCCAAGAAAGCCCCTGCGAAAAAAGCACCGACCAAGAAAAAGAAATAAGCTCTGTTTCAGGACGAAGCAGAATTACGAGCGAGGCGCCCCAAGCGCCTCGCTTATTTTTTGGATCGAGGTTTCATCCAGCGGCCCGGCGATGTGCAGCAGGATCTCTCCCTCGCCCGAGATGACAAATGTCTCAGGCACACCGGTCAGGCCGAAATCGAGCCCGCCCTTGCCGTCCGGATCGAGCGCGACCTGCGTGAACGGATTGCCGAGGCGCTCGAGGAAAGCGTCGCCATTCTCCGGCTTGTCCTTGTAGAGGATGCCGGCCAGCTGCTCCGGGTGCGTCTGGCTGAGCTGTATCAGGTATTTGTGCTCGGCCTCGCACGGCGCGCACCAGCTGGCAAAGAGGTTCACGGCCACCGGCTGGCCATCGGCAGGTGGGGCAAAGGTAATCTCGCCGCCGTCCCTCAGTTCAAAGACAAATTCCGGCGCGGCGCGGGAGACGCGTTCGAACTCGCCCTTGGCCGGATACAGCATCCGCCAGGCGCCGAGCAGCCCGAACAGGATCAGCGCAGCAACCGGCAGGGCGAAGATCCAGCGGCTCATGTCAGGCGTCTTCCGTATCGTTGGCGGCCAGCTGCGCGAGCCGTTTGCGTGCTGCGCGGGCGGCCAGGATCACCTGCAGGGTCGTGCCCAGGATCAGCAGCGCCCCGAGGGCGTAGCAGGCCCAGATATAGGCGGCGTTCTTGTCGAACTCGGGCATGTTCAGAAGGCCTCCAGTTCACGCGACCGCAGGCGGGCGATGCGGCGTTCGCGGATTTCCGTCCGCATGCTGGTCATCACCAGCCCGCCGAACAGTAGGGAGTGGCCGATGGCGCTGACGAGCAGCGGCGTCAGGTACACGGCGGCCATCTTCGGGCCGTCGGCAGTGATGACGCTCGCGTCCTGGTGCAGCGAGGTGAAGAGGTCGACCGAGAACTTGATCAGCGGGATGTTGATGGCGCCGACCATGGCGAGAATTGCCCCGGCGCGAGCCGCCTTCTGGCGGGTGTCCATTGCGGCGCGCAGGGCCATGTAGCCGAGGAAAAGAAAGAACAAGAACAGCACGGACATCATCCGCGCATCATCCCACTGCCACCAGGTGCCCCAGGTCGGTTTGCCCCAGATGGACCCGGTCGCCAGGCAAAGCGCGGTCCAGACCGCGCCGATCGGGGCGATGGCTTTCGCCGCAATGTCCGCAAGCTCATGGCGCCAGACAAACCAGACGAAGCTGGCGATCGCCAAGGCCGAATAACTCGCCATCGCGAGCCAGGCAGCCGGCACGTGCACGAACATCACGCGCATGATGTCGCCGCCCTGGTATTCGTCCTTCGGCGCGACCCAGAGCCCCTGCCAGATGCCGTAAGCGATGCAGGCGGCGCCGAGCGCATAGAAAGCCGGCGCCAGCCAGTCCGACAGGCGCAGGAACTTGTGGGGGTTGGCGAAGTAGGTCCACATGGCAACTGACCTAGCGCTCCCTCAGTCTGCCGCCAAGCGGAGCGCTGCCGCCATCGCATAGGGCGCAACAGCGCAGGCGAAGAGGGTGGAGGCGGCCAGGAACAGCGGCGCGCCGGCCGATCCGGGGCCGCCGGACATCGCGAGGGCGCCGAAAATGGCGGTCGGCACATACAGGGGCAGGGCGATCAGCGAGATCAGCAGGCCGCCCCGGCGCACGGTGGCGGAGAGCGCCGCGCCCACCCCGCCCCAAAAGAAGAAGGCAAGGCTGCCGAGGGCGTAGAGACCCGCATTGACCAGCAGGGCCGGGCTCGCCTCGGCCTGGAACATCAGCGCGAGCAGGGGAGAGAAGAGCGCGAGGGGCAGGCCCGCCGAGAGCCAGTGCGCCAGCGTCTTGGCCGCGGCGATGGCGGAAACCGGCGCGCCGGCCTGCAGCCAGAGGTCCAGCGTGCCGTCCTCGGCGTCGGATTGGAAGATGCGCTCCAGCGTCACGAGGCTGGCGAGCGCGAGGGCAACCCAGATAATACCGGGCCCTACGGCCTTCAGCGTTTCGCCGTCGCTGCCAATGCCCAGAGGCACCAGCACCGACGCGCCGCCCAGGAACCCCAGCGGCAAGAGCGCGCCCGCACCGCCCGCCCAGGCTTCGCCGAGCGATTGGCGGAAGGCCGCGAGGATTGGGGCCGCGCTCAAAGCGTCAGGTCTCCGCTCGCCGCAAATCCCGCCTCGCCATGGATCGCAGCGACCACGGCGCCCCCTTTCGCCCGGTGCGCCGCGATCAGGTCGTCCACCAGGTTCCGGCCGTCGGCATCCAGCGCCGTGTACGGTTCATCCAGCAGCCAGACCGGACGGTCCTCGAGCAGCAGGCGGGCAAGGGCGGTACGGCGGCGCTGGCCGGCGGAAAGGTAGCGGCCCGCGACATCGGCCGGGCGTGCAAGACCCATCCGGGTCAGGACCGAATCAGTTTCGGCGCCGGAGCCCCAGGCCTGCGCCCAGAGCTTCAGATGCTCGCGCGGCGTCTCTTGCGGTTTTAGCCCTTCGCGGTGGCCGACCCAATGATGCGCGGCCTCGCGGGTCACACGCCCCGCTTCCGGACGGGTCAGTCCGGCGAGAATGCGCAGCAGGGTTGTCTTTCCGGCGCCATTCGCCCCGCGCAGCAACAGCGCGTCGCCCGCGCGCACCGCAACGGAAACCTCCCGAAACAAGACGCGCTCACCCCGGATCATGCCGAGTCCGGCGCCGGACAGAAGGGAAGGTGCCTGCGAATTCATCCGGGCAGGGATACCCTGTTCGGCCCGGTCCGCAAACGCGGCCTTGTCGCGCGCACGTTATCGGACACCCGATTGCGCCCAAGGGATCGGCCCTATAAGGGAACGGCTGCATATAAAGGCGGACCCGCCCCACCCAGCCTCGGGCGGCCGCGTGACAGGAGGCACTGCCCACACATGCCGTCAAAAGACAGCTTCAAATCGAAAAGCACGCTCACGGCCGGTGGCAAGAGCTACACGTATTACTCGATCGCCGCAGCGGCCAAGAACGCTGGGCTGGGCGACGTGTCCCGGCTGCCGGCGGCGCTGAAAGTGCTGCTCGAAAACATGCTGCGCTTCGAGGATGGCCTGACGGTTGTCGAAGACGATATCCGCGCGTTCGGCGAATGGGCGGACAAGGGCGGCCAGAATCCCCGCGAGATCGCCTACCGCCCGGCCCGCGTGCTGATGCAGGACTTCACCGGCGTGCCCGCCGTGGTCGACCTCGCCGCGATGCGCGACGGTATCAAGGCGCTCGGCGGCAACGCCAAGAAGATCAACCCGCTGGTGCCGGTCGACCTCGTGATCGACCACTCGGTGATGATTGACGAGTTCGGCACGCCCCGCGCCTTCCAGGCCAACGTTGACCTCGAATACGAGCGCAACATGGAGCGCTACACCTTCCTCAAATGGGGCCAGAAGGCGTTCAACAATTTCCGCGTCGTGCCGCCCGGCACCGGCATCTGTCACCAGGTGAACCTCGAATACCTCGCCCAGACGGTCTGGACCGCGCCGAACGAGGAAGGCGAACTCGTCGCCTACCCGGACACGCTGGTCGGCACTGATTCGCACACGACCATGGTCAACGGCCTCGCCGTTCTTGGCTGGGGCGTCGGCGGGATCGAGGCCGAAGCCGCCATGCTGGGCCAGCCGGTCTCGATGCTGATCCCGGAAGTCGTCGGCTTCAAGATCACCGGCGCGCTGAAGGAAGGCGTCACCGCGACCGACCTGGTGCTCAAGGTCGTGCAGATGCTGCGCAAGCACGGCGTCGTGAACAAGTTCGTCGAATTCTACGGCCCCGGCCTCGACAACATGCCGCTCGCCGACCGCGCCACCATCGCCAACATGGCGCCGGAATATGGCGCGACCTGCGGCTTCTTCCCGATCGATGACGAGACGCTGCGCTACCTGCGCCAGACCGGCCGCGACGAAGACCGCATCGCGCTCGTCGAGGCCTATGCCAAGCAGAACGGCTTCTGGCGCGGCAATGACTATGCGCCGGTCTACACCTCGACGCTGCACCTCGATCTCGGAGATGTCGTTCCCGCGATCTCCGGGCCGAAACGTCCGCAGGACCATGTCGCGCTCGACGTGGCGTCGAAGGTCTTCGGCGAATACATGAGCGGCATCCGCAAGCCCGCCGCGGTGCCGGCCTTGCAGAAATCCGAAATGACCGAAGAAGGCGGGTCGCCCGCGCCCGCGACCATTCCCGGCGACCAGGTCGGTCCTGGCCGCGCCCGGGTCGAAGGCCGCGACTGGATGTTGAATGACGGCTCGGTCGTCATCGCCTCGATCACGTCCTGCACCAACACCTCGAACCCCTATGTGTTGATTGCCGCCGGTCTCGTCGCCCGCAAGGCACGCGCCCTCGGCCTGACGCGCAAGCCCTGGGTTAAGACCTCGCTGGCGCCCGGATCGCAGGTCGTCTCGGAGTACCTCAACGCGGCCGGCCTGCAGGAAGATCTCGACGCCCTCGGCTTCAACCTCGTCGGCTATGGCTGCACCACGTGCATCGGCAACTCCGGTCCGCTGGCGCCGGAAATCTCGAAAGCGATCAACGAGAATGATCTCGTCGCGGTCTCGGTGCTCTCGGGCAACCGCAACTTCGAGGGCCGCATCAGCCCCGACGTGCGCGCCAACTATCTCGCGTCGCCGCCGCTGGTCGTCGCCTATGCCATTGCCGGCGACATGAACATCGACATCGCGAAAGACCCGATCGCCACGTCCAAGGATGGCCAGCCGGTCTACCTGAAGGACATCTGGCCATCGACCCGGGAAATCGCCGACATGGTCCACCGCGTTGTGACCCGCGAGATGTTCATTTCCAAGTATGCGGACGTCTTCAAGGGCGACATCAAGTGGCAGGGCGTGAAGACGACCGATGCCGAGACCTATGACTGGCCGGTCTCCTCCACCTACATCCAGAACCCGCCCTACTTCCAAGGCATGTCGCGGGAGAAGGGGAACATCAACCCGATCGCCGGCGCCCGCGTGCTCGCCGTTCTGGGCGACATGATCACCACTGACCACATCTCCCCGGCCGGCTCCTTCCGCGCCACCAGCCCGGCGGGGAAATACCTGACTGAACGCCAGGTGCCGGTGAAGGATTTCAACTCCTACGGCTCGCGCCGCGGCAACCATGAAATCATGATGCGCGGCACGTTCGCGAACATCCGTATCAAGAACGAAATGCTGGACGGTGTCGAAGGCGGCTACACGATCGGCCCGGACGGCCAGCAGACGTCGATCTATGACGCGGCGATGGCCTGGATCGACAAGGGCGTGCCGCTCGTCATCTTCGGCGGCATCGAGTACGGCGCCGGTTCGTCCCGCGACTGGGCGGCCAAGGGCACGAACCTCCTCGGCGTGAAGGCCGTGATCGCCGAAAGCTTCGAGCGTATCCACCGCTCGAACCTGGTCGGCATGGGCGTCATCCCGTTCGAGTTCATGCCCGGCGAGAACCGCAAAACGCTTGGCCTCAAGGGTACCGAGACGATCGATATCGAAGGCCTCGGCAACGATATCCGTCCGCTTTCGACGGTGCCTTGCCGGATCACCTATGCCGACGGCACCGAGCGCTCCATCCTGATCAAGTGCCGGATCGATACCGAGATCGAGGTCGATTACGTCAAGCATGGTGGCGTGCTGCATTATGTGCTGCGCGATCTGGCCCGTTCCGGCGCCTGACGCTGCGTAAATGCCATCAAGCCCGCTGCGCCAGACGGTTGCGGCGGGCTTTTTCGCAGTCTCTCACGTGGCTGTGACTGTGCGCCGCCGCCCGGACCACATATAACGGCCTCCGATGACCCGGCTTCTTGTCTCCCTCGCGCTCCTGCTTGGCTTTGCGGTGCCCGCACAGGCCGAAGGCCCGATGCTGGTCGAACTGTTTGCGTCGAAGAATTGCCGGGCCTGCCCTGCGGCGTACAAGACGCTCAAGCAGGTCGAGGCCGAACGCGGCGACAGCGTGATGGTGCTGACCTGGGCCGTCGATTACTGGGACTATCTCGGCGGCAAGGAAAAGATGGCCCTTCCGGAATCGTCAGAGCGCCAGCGCGCCTATGTCGAGCATTTCTCGCTGCGCGGTCCGTATACGCCCCAGTCGGTGTACAATGGCCTCGAGCAGGCCGCCGGCAACAAGCCGACCAAGGTCGGCGCCGCGATGATGAAAGCCGAGATGGCCGAACCCGCGAATGTCCGCCTGCAGAGCACCGGCAAGAAGGTCGTGCTCACGGGCCAGCCGGAGGGTCTCGCCGATATCTGGTGGGTCGCCTATCTCGACGCGGACGACAACACGACCAAGATGCCGAACCCGGTAACCAGCGTCCGCCAGATCGGTCCCTGGCTCGGCGGCAAGGCCGAGATTGACTTGCCCGCCTGCGCTTCCGGTTGCGCCCTGATCGTGCAGGAAGCCGGCATGGGCCGCGTCCTCGCCACGATGCGCGCGAACTAAGCTCAGCCCGGCGGCCGCACGATCGTCGAGACGAGCGGCGTATAATCCGCCCAATCCGTCGCCGTCAGCTCGAACGCCCAGCCCGCCGCACGTTCATTGATCGCCGCGCCGCGCGTGGCGCCTTCGCCAGCTTCGATCGCGCGCATCGTGATGAAGAAGCCATCGGCCTCGCGGTAAGCCCGCACGTCAACCTCCAGCCCGTCATGGGTCTGCGTGATGTGGCGGGCGACGGCCTGCGTGCGCAGCGCCGAGGCTGGCTTGACGCCGATCGGCAGGAAGCGGGTCAGCGCAAGGGCGGGCCCTGTCACGGCGAGCCGGCTCGTCAGCCGGTAATTCTGGTAGGGCGGGGCAGGGCGGAAGGCGCGGTCGCTGGAGCCGACTTCGCGTTGCAGGAACAGGCTCTCGCCGCTGCTGTCGGTCAGGCGGACAGCCGAGACCGCGTCCTCGTGGATATCCAGAAAGCCGAGATCGAGCCAGGCTTCGGAACTGTAGAGCGGCGGCAGATTGCCGGTCACGCGGAAGGCGAGCGTCTCGTCCGGCCGGCGCGCATAGATATACTCGCCCTTGCGCCCGGTGATCAGCGCGGCGCCCGTCTCGCCGTCCGGGCCGATTACTTCCAGCAGCGCGCCTGTGCCGCTTTCGCGGGGATCGCCGAGGCCGATCCGGCCCAGTTTCTCGGGATCATCCGTGCGCGGCGTATCCCAGATAAGGCTTTCGAGTCCGGCCGCGAGTTCCGTCAGCCGGTCCTGCCGGATCGGATAGCCCTCCCGCGAGCCGAGCCGCCAGCCTTCGCCGGTGGCGACCAACATGTAGGTCTCGTCCGCCAGCGTGATGCGGATACCGCTCGCCTCGGCGCGCTGCGCCGCGAAATCCGGGAACACGGGCTCGCCGGTGCGCGCGCTCGTCTGAACCGGTGCGCCGCCGCCCAGATTTGCGGCGATGGCCAACAGGCTCAACGCAGCCGCAAGGCCTGCCATGACCAGTGTGCGGCGCGTGCGTTGCTTGTCGCGCAGCGTGCTCATGCTCCGGCCTTTCGCGGCCGCTTCTGGCGGCGCCAGACGATCAGCCCGGCGACTGCCACGAGGATCGGTCCGCCCCAGATGTTGAGCGCCTTGAGGCTGCTTTCGAGCCGGTCGATCCCGCGCCGGTAATCGCGCTCGGTCTCGCGCAGCCGGGCACGCAGATCCAGGATGTCCTCGCGCAGCAGGGAAAGTTCGGCGCGCTCCGGCTCGCTGAGATCGGCTTCAGGGTCGCCGGAGAAAAAGCTGTCGCCTTCGCCGGTGTCCTGAAGTTCGGCAAGGCGCGCCTGCGCGGTAGCGAGGCGAGATTCCAGTTCGGATTGCTGGCGGAAATACTGCGCCTCCGCCTCGCTCCGCATACGGTCGATCCGCGTCATCGGGCGCAGTGCCGGCGCGCGGGAGCGCAGCCGCGAGAGCTCGCCCCCGCCAGCCAGAGCGTCGAGAGCGTTGAGCACCAGGGCGCCGTTGTCAGCCACTGCGACCCCGCCGCCTTCGACGATGTAGAATTCGTCGGCAATGAAATCGGCGTCCGCAATCAGGATGATCTCGGCGGAGCGCTCGCCGGCGCGGATATGTGGGGGCAAGGCAGCCGCGGCGGCCCGCGCCGCTTCGGCCGACGCCGGGTCGCGCGGGGCGTCGATCGCCGGGGCGCCGGACGGGAATGCGCTGACCAGCAGGCCAGACACGCGCACCGCCAGCGCCAGCGGCGCGGGCACGCTCTCATAAGCCTCCAGCACGGCGCCCGGCTGCATGTCGCGCGCTGCCTCGCCCGCGTTGATGAAGGAGGGGCTGGGGCCGGTGGTGATCAACGGCGTGATGGTCACGCCATCCGGCGGCGATCCCGGGAGCAGGGCGCCCGGCGCGCCGAAGTTCACGACGCGCATCAGGTCCGCCGTGATCGGATCATCCCGGTTCATCGCCTCGGCCGGCACGCCAAGGAACAGGGGGTGCGCCAGCTCCTCGACGGTGCCGCGCTCTGTTTGCACCGGCACGGGCAGCGCGAAGGCGGCGTCGGCCACGGCGTCCGGCGCCAGTTCCACGCCCCAGGCGCGGCCCAGCCGGCCAAGACCGGAACGGGCAAGCTCGTTGCTGGTGCCGAACACATCTCCGGTCACGGCGGTCTTAGCCGCCGGGTCAACGAGGAAGACGGCTCGGCCGCCGCGCAAGAGGTATTGGTCGATCAACCATTCCTGACGGCTCGACAGCGGCGGCGGATGCGCCAGAAGCAGCACGTCCGTATCCTCCGGAATGAGGCTGAAATCCTCCGCCAGCGGATCGATCTCGAAGCTGCGGGCAATATCCTGTAGCAGCACATAGCCACCTGCCGGATCCGGCGCGCTCATGCCGGGCAGGGACGAGAGTATGGCGATGCGCGGAGGCTCCGGATGGTTCAGCCGCGCGATCATCCGCGTCAGGTCATATTCCAGCGTCAGGTCCTGCTCCGGCGCGAGGAAGGGGAGGATGCGGACCTCGTCGATCGTGTTGTGCCCGATGATGCCGAAATAGAGCGGATCATTGCCGCCCGCCGGAACCGCCGGGATGCCGGCTGCCAGGGCCTCGTCCTCGGCTTCGGAGAACGGCGCCGGATCGATCTCGCGCACGCGGATCTTACCGCCCGACGCGGCCTGATAAGTGGAGAGCAGTTCGCGCACCCGCGCCGCATGCGCCTGGACCGCGGGGAAATCCTGCCCGACGCGGCGGGAGTAAACGAAGGTCAGGTCCACCGGTTCACTGATCTCATCAAGCGTCGTGCGGGTCGCGTGCGACAGCGTGTAAAGCCCGCCTTCGGTGAAATCGATCCGCGCGCCGGCCAGCAGTTTCTGCGCGGCGATGTTGCCCGCCAGCAGGATCACGCCGGCCAGAAGGGTGGAGAAGACAAGGTATTGCCGCGCGTTCATCTGGATCTTCACCCGAGTCTCTGGCGCGAGGCCCAGAGGCAATTGAGAAAGACGAACGTCGCCGTGAAACCGAGGAAATAGGCGACCGCGCGCAGTTCTAGCACGCCGCGCTGGGCGCCTTCAAACTGGGTGATGAAGGAGAAGCGCGCCACGATATCGGCAAAGCCGGTGCCGAACAGGCTCTGCACGGTTGACAGCACAAGTGGCCAGCCGGCCGCAGTGAACACGAAGGCGATCACCACGCTGATCACGAATGAAGTAACCTGGCTGCCGGTCAGCGCCGAGACGGCGGCGCCGATCGAAAGATAGGCCCCGGCCATCAGCAGGCTGACGAAATAGGCGAGCGCGATGGCGGTATTGTCCGGGCTGCCGAGGAAGTTGACCGAGGCCCACATCGGCAGCGTCAGCAGCAGGCCGGCCGCGGCAACGGTCCAGGCCGCCATCAGCTTGCCGAGCACAAGGCCCGGAATGCCGAGCGGCAGCGACAGCAGCAGCTCATCCGTCCCGCTCGCCTTCTCGTCGGCCCATAGGCGCATCGCGAGCGCCGGCAGGAAGATCATGTAGAGCCAGGGATGCCAGACGAAGAAGGGCTGCAGATCCGCCACGCCCGTGTCGAAGAAACGTCCCGCCTCCCAGGTGAACAGGCCAAGCGCCAGAAGGAACACCGCAAGGAAAACATACGCCATCGGCGTCGCGAAATACGCGCCCAGCTCACGCCGGTAGGTCGCGGAAAAGCCGCTCATCTGGCGCGTCAGGTAGCCGGTCACAGGGTTTCGTCCTCGACCTGGTCGGTGAGGCGGGAGAAAGCGGATTCGAGTGATCCGTCCTCGGAGCGCCGGGCGAGCCCTGCGGGCGTGTCGTCGGCGATCACCCGGCCCCGGTCGATCAGCACGGCGCGGTGGCACATGGCCGGAACCTCGGTCAGCGTATGGGTCGAGATGATAATCGCCTTGCTCGGCGCCATCCGGGCGATCAGCGCGCGCACGGCGCGTTTCTGGTTCGGGTCCAGCCCATCCGTCGGCTCGTCCAGCACCAGCACCGGCGGGTCATGCAGGATTGCCCCGGCCAGCCCAACCCGGCGCCGGTAGCCCTTCGAGAGATCGCCGATCCGCTGATGGCTGACGCTCAGGATGCGCGCATCGGCAATCGCCCGGTCCACCGCGTCCCGGCGCGACTTGCGGGGCAGGGCGCGGGCCTCGGCCAGGAAGCGCAGGAATTCCGGCGGGGTCATGTCCTCGTAGAGCGGCGCGCCTTCCGGCAGGTAGCCGAGCGAGGCCTGCGCCGCGCGGCGGTCGGAGATGATGGATTTGCCATCGATCAGCGCGTCGCCCGAATCGGGCTCCAGCACTCCGGCGATCATCCGCATCGTGGTGGACTTGCCCGCGCCATTCGGCCCGAGGAAGCCGAGCACGGTCCCCTTTTCCACGGTAAACGACACGCCGCGCACGGCGTGCTTCGACCCGTAGGATTTCTCGAGCGCTTTGACTTCCAGCATGCCTTGCGGGTGCCTCACCTTCTGCCCCAAGCTGATAGACCGCTTGGCCCCCCGCTTCCAGTGCGCGGGCTGAGAGATTACGCCGGATTTAGGCGCTGAAGCGCGCCAATTCCTCCATCAGGCACTTCGCCGCCACCTCGACGATCTTACCGCCATCTGCTGCATTCGAAAGCGTCGGGTCGGAGCCGATGCGGCCATCCGGGAAATCGCGGCGATAGCGCACGGCGTCGCTGATCGTGCCGGTCGGGGCGATCTTCGGGCTCATTGGCGTGTGCTGGCGCTCGCGGTCTGGGTAGGCCCAGTAGGTCACCGAAACTTCCGAAGCGGTGGCGTGGCTGCCATGGCCGACGGGATAGAGCTGGTTACAGAGGCTCATCACCTCCCGATAGTCCCACCAGTCGCGTCGCTTAAGGGCGAGGTCCGGCCGGTTATCCACGCCCTTCGGATCATAACTCCGCCGCGCATGGATCTCGGCGAACGCCGCCTCGATGGTCGAGATGTTGCCGCCATGGCCATTGAACCACATCACCCGCTCGAAGCCGTGGCGCACCAGGCTCTCCGTCCAGTCCGCCATGGTCGCCATCATGGTCGAGGGGCGCAGCGTGATCGTCCCGGGAAAGCCGAGATGGTGCTGCGCGCAGCCGACATTGAAGGTCGGCCCGACAAGGATGTCATCCGGCGCGAGGCTCTCGGCATGGTTGGCGATGATCTCGGGGCACAGCGCATCCGTGCCGATGAAGCCGTTCGGCCCATGCTGCTCGAACGAGCCGATGGGGATGACGATGGTCTTTGACTTCTTCAGCCAGGCTTCGATGTCTGGCCAGGTCGAGACGGGAAGGCGCATGGGGTCAGTCCTTTCGGGGGCCGAGGCGGCGCGTGATGTGGCCCATCTTGCGGCCCGGCCGGGCTTCGCGCTTGCCATAAAGGGTCAGCGTGTCATTGGGCCCGAGGCTCGCCGGGCTGACAACCGCCGCTTCGCCGATCAGGTTGATCATCTCGGCATCGAACAGGCGGTGCGTGTCGCCCAGCGGCCAGCCGGCGACGCAGCGGATATGCTGCTCGAACTGGCCGGTCTGGCAGGCCTCCGGCGTCCAGTGGCCGGAATTGTGCACGCGCGGCGCAAATTCGTTGGCGAGCAGGGAGCCGTCCGGCAGCACGAAGAATTCCAGCGCCAGCACACCGACATGGTCCAGCGCTTCGGCGAGTGTCACCGCCTTCGCCCGCGCCTCGTCCTCGATGGCTTTCGGCAGGCCGGACGGGACGGTCGAGACGGACAGGATGCCGTCCTTGTGCAGGTTGCGCGGCGGCGCCCAGGTGCGCGTCTCACCGCCCTGCGCGCGCGCGACAATCACGGAGATTTCGCACTGGAAGGCGATCGCGGCCTCTAGGATCGCGGGCGCCTCGCCGATCCGCTGCCAGGCCGTTTCCGCTTCGCCGGGCGAGCGGATCCAGGCCTGTCCCTTGCCGTCATAGCCTTCGCGGCGCGTCTTCAGCACGCCCTTGCCGCCCAACGTTTCCAGCGCAGCCGTGATGTCGCCCGGTCCGTCCACCGGTTCGAACGGCGCCGTGGCGATGCCTTGCGCCTTGAGGAAAGTCTTCTCGGTGTAACGATCCTGCGACACGGTCAGCGAGGCAGCGCGCGGACGTACCGGTGTGCCGGCCGCTTCCACCGTCTCGATCGTCAGTACCGGGACATTCTCGAACTCCAACGTCACCGCATCACAGGCGGTCGCGAATTCCGTCAGTGCATCGATATCGTCCCAGGCCGCTGACCAGGCGCCCGCCGCCACACGTCCCGCCGGCGGATCGTCCTCCGGCGAATAGATCAGCATGTCGAATCCGAGCTGCGCGCCGGCGCTCGCCAGCATGCGGCCGAGCTGTCCGCCGCCGAGAATGCCGATCGTCGCGCCGGGCCGCAGCGGCGTCATCCCTCGGGGGCCTCTTTCACGCTGGCCGTCTGCGCGGCGCGGAAGGCGTCGAGCTTTGCGGCAACGCCGGCGTCCTCCAGCGCGATGATCGAGGCCGCCAGGATGCCGGCATTCGCCGCGCCCGCTTCGCCAATGGCCAGCGTGCCCACCGGAATGCCCTTCGGCATCTGCACGATGGAGAGGAGGCTATCCAGCCCCTTCAGCGCCTTGGACTGCACCGGCACGCCCAGCACGGGCAGGGGGGTCATCGAGGCGGCCATGCCCGGCAGGTGGGCTGCGCCGCCCGCGCCCGCAATGATCACTTTGAGGCCGCGGCCCTTGGCCGATTTGGCATACTCCACCAGCCGGTCCGGCGTGCGGTGCGCAGAGACGATTCGCGCCTCATAGGCCACGCCCAGCGTCTCCAGCATCCGCGCGGCTTCCTGCATGACCGGCCAGTCGGACTGGCTGCCCATGATGATGCCCACTACCGGGGTCTTGCCCGCTGCCATTGCCCCGCCTCGCTGCCGGAAAGCGCGCACCTTAAGTGTGCCGGGGCGCGGGTCAACCGTTCGTATGCCAACCTTCCGGGCAGCCCCGGCTCGCGCGTCGGGGGAAATGCGACCGGGTCTCTACAGACCGCCCATTCGGCGCTATCTTGCGGCGATGGCAAAAGACTTCCCCCCCTTTGATTCGGCCGAACGGCGCGCCCTGCTGGACGCGCTCGGGCTGGATCTGAAGCAGCTCGACCGGCGCACCCGCGCCGCGATCGAAGCGCTGAGCGAGGAAGTTCTGGCCCTGCGCGACGAGTCGGCCGCGCTCAAGACGGCGCTCGCCGACGCCGAACTGCTGGCCGACAATGACGCGCTGGTGCCGATCTTCAACCGCCGGGCCTTCGAGCGCGAGGTGCGGCGCGAGATCGCCCTGTCCGGCCGTTTCCAGACGCCCTTGTCGCTGATCTTCATCGATCTCGACAATTTCAAGCTGGTCAATGACATCTACGGCCATGCTGCGGGCGATGACGTTCTGCTCAAGGTCGCCGGCATCCTGCAGGACCGGACCCGTGAAACGGATATCGTCGGCCGCCTCGGCGGGGACGAGTTCGGCGTCGTCCTCGCCCACGCCACCTATAACGACACCCTGCGCAAGGCGGCCCAGTTGGCGCAGGCCATCGACGCCCTGGAAGTGCGCGACGAGGCGAGCCCCGCCACCCCGGTCGTCCGGATCGGCGCCAGCTGCGGCGTTGTGGAATGGCGCACCGGCCAGAGCGCCGCTGCCCTGATTGCGCGGGCGGATCAGGCCATGTTCCTCGAGAAGTCCCACCGCAAGGCCGCCGGCCGCGCGGTTCGCTGATCAAATAACGGACAGTTAACAAAAACCGGCCCGGTGTTGCATGACTCGGGGGCCTGCTTGTGGCATGATCAGGAAACGGCCCCATAAGTGCCGTGCTGAAAAACAGGAGACTGCCCATGTCGCTCAATGGTCGGATCAGTGAGCTCGCCGCAAAGCATCGCCACCTGGACGAACAGATAGCCACCGAACAGAAGCGCCCCTCCAGCGATGATCTGACGGTCAAGGATTTGAAGCGACAGAAATTGAAGATTAAGGAGCAGCTGCGACAGTTGAAAGCCAGCTGACGCCAATCCCCTTGGCCCGCATCTTGCGGACTGGCCGGGACACATAAGTGGCCTCAGCCATCCGGAGACATGGGCTCATGAAACCTTGCCAACCCCCGCGCGCCGCGCAGCAACAAGCGGTGCGCGCCCATGGGTGAGCCCGTAACCCTCGTGCTCGGGCTCGGCCGTGAAGTCGGCGATGCCATTGCGCGCACCTTCCAGGAAGACGGCCACCGCGTGCTTGTCGCCGACGCTTCGGCCGAACGCCTCGAATCAGCCCGCGACGCGCTGGAAGAAGGCGCCGCCACCTATCACGGCGAGCTGCACTCCCGCCTCGGCCTGCGCAACGCCATCACCGCCGCGCTCGAAGCCTTCGGCCGGATCGACAATGCGGTGATCATTCCGGAAATCGAGGAAGGCGATCACTTGCTCGATTTCGCCCAGGAAAAATTCGAAAAGGCGCTCGCCCGTTCGGCCCGCGGCGCCGCGCTTGCCCTGCGGGTGATTTCGGAGCGGCTACTCGAGCAGGAAGATCTGCCGCAGGCCGGCGTCCAGCGGATCCCGCAAAAGGGCACGATCACCTTCGTCCTCGGCTACGCCGCCATCGCCTCGATGCCGGGCCGTTTCACCGAAAGCGTCGGCCAACATGCGATCCTCGGCGTGGTGAAAGCGGGCGCGCTCGAGCTCGCCGAGCATGCCATCCGCGTCAACGCGGTGATCGCTATCCGTCCACGTGAGGAGCGTTCCGAAACCTGGACCGCACGCCGCGTCCCCCTCGGCCGCGCTGCCCTCGCCGACGAAATCGCCGAAGCCGCGCGCTACATCGCTTCCCCCTTGGCCGCCTACCTCACCGGCCAGAGCCTCATCCTCGACGGCGGCCGCTCCACCCTGTCAGGCCTGCTCGACTAGGCCGGCGACAGTTCCGTCACGCCGCCCTTGGCGTAGGCTGCCTTGAAGCTCGCGGCCGTCTCTGCGGTGTAGTCGAGCGCATAGATCGTCGAAACCTTGCGGAACGAAGCCTGCACCTCGCCCGGCGACAGCGTCACCAGCGTGTAGCCATGGCCGAACGGGTCGTGCCAGATGATCTCGTCATTCGCATCGGCGATCTGCTGGCCGAGGTCCGGCATCGCCTTCACATAGGTGCCCATGCCGGGCGAGCTGATCGAGGTGCAGCCGAACTCCACGCCGCGGCGGATACCGCCCGCATCAAACAGCTCGTTGGCATAGGCCGTGTGCGTATCACCCGCGAGGGTGACCAGCGAGGCGCCCGCTTCGGCCACGTTGGCATATAGCCGCTCGCGCGCCGCCGGATAGCCGTCCCAGGCGTCGAGGTTCCACGGCAGGCCCAGCGCCGTGAACGGCAGGAAGGCGACGACTTCCGGACGGTCCTGCGCGGCGACTTGTTCGGGGGTCATGATCTTGGTGAAATCCGGCAGCTTGTTCTTCGCCATGATCACCTGGTTGGCCAGCACCTGCCAAGCCGCGCCGGACTGGACCGAGGCTTTCAGCTCTGCCGCCAGCCAGGCTTCCTGCTCGGCGCCCAGCATCGTGCGTGAAGGGTCGGCCACCGCCATCATCGTCTTCATCACCCGCGCGCCGATCTCTTCCTGCGTCGCCGCGCCGGCCAGGGCCGAGCCCCAGTCGAGCGGCTCAGAACGTCCGGTCAGGCGCGAGTCGAGCGCGTGCACGGTCGCGACATTGCCGAAGCGGAAGGTGCGCCAGACCGCGGAGGTGAATTCGCCGGGCTTCGCCTCGCGGATCGGCATCCATTCAAAATAGGCCTGCAGCGCGCGCATCTTGCGGTCGCTCCACTCGCCTTCCGTCGCCGGATCGTGGTTCTCGGCGCCCGTCCGGTAGGAATCGTTGGCGCTCTCATGGTCGTCCCAGGTGCAGATCCAGGGCGCGGCGGCATGCGCGGCCTGCAGGCCGGGATCGGTCTTGTACTGCGCATGGCGGCGGCGATAGTCGGAAAGGGAAAGGATCTCCGTAGGCGGATCATGCGGCCGGCCCAGCTGCGCGGCGACATCGCCGCCATACCCGTCGGTGCCGTACTCGTAGATATAGTCGCCAAGGTGCACGATGGCGTCGAGGCCCGCTTCCTTCGACAGTTCAGTGTACGCCGTGAACAGGCCGAACTGGTAGTTCGAGCAGGACACCACGCCCAGCTTCACCGGCGCCGTGCCATCGGCCGACGTCGTCCGCGTGCGCCCGGAGGGCGAGATCACGTCCCCATCCGCCGCCTTGGCGCGGAAAAGGAAGGTGTACTCTGTGGCCGGCTTCAGCCCGGTCGCATCAACCTTGACCGTGTAGTCGCGCGCCTCAGACGTCACCACTTCGCCGGTCGCCGCCGGCGCCGAGGCGCCCGCTTCCGTCACTTCCCAGGTCACCGTCACCGGGCCGGTGCCCGACAGCGGCGTTACCCGGGTCCACAAGATCACGCTGCCAGGCAGGGGGTCGCCGGAGGCTACGCCGTGCAGGAAGGCCAGTTCGCCCTCGAAGCCCTTCGCCGCTTTCGGCGCTGTCTGGCAGGCCGCCAGGCCGATCGTACCGAGGGCTGCGCCGCCCAGAAGCCCGCGCCGTGTAACCAGTGTCATGCCGTATCTCCCCGCATTTCGCGCCTTATGGCGCAGTCATGTGAAGCCAGCATGACGCAGGCCGCATCCCTCGTCTATAAGCCGCGCCATGAGCCAGATCGAAATCATCGCCGCACCCGAAGACGCAGGCCAGCGCCTCGACGCCTTCCTCGCCGCAAAGGCGGGGGAGATCTCGCGCACCCGTGCCAAGGCGTTGATCGAGGAAGGCGCCGTTACCGTCGATGGCCGCCCCGAAGCCAGCCCCCGCGCATCGATCAAGGCCGGCAGCGTCTATGTCGTCGCGCTGCCCGCCCCGGTTGCCGCCGAACCGCAGGCCGAAAATATCCCGCTCGACATCCTGTTCGAGGACGCTCACCTGATCATCCTCAACAAGGCCGCCGGCATGGCGGTCCACCCGGCGCCGGGCAGCGAGGACGCCACCCTCGTCAACGCGCTGCTCCACCATTGCCAGGGCCAGCTCTCCGGCATCGGCGGGGTTGAGCGCCCCGGCATCGTCCACCGGCTCGACAAGCTGACCAGCGGTGTGATGGTCGCGGCGAAGACGGAAGTCGCCCATACGGGCCTCGCCGCCCTGTTCGAACGCCATGACATCGAGCGCATGTATCTCGCCGTCACGCGCGGCGCCCCGCGCCCGCTCGTCGGCACGGTGGACGCCGCGATTGCACGCTCGCTGACCGACCGGAAGAAGATGTCCGTGCACAGAAACCCGGATAGCCCCGCCGCCCGGCGCGCCGTCACCCACTACAAGGCGATCGAAACTTTCGGGGAGCGCGACAAGCACACGCACGCGCCCGCCGCCGCGCTCCTGGAATGCCGTCTCGAAACCGGGCGCACCCACCAGATCCGCGTGCACATGGCACATATCGGCGCGCCGATCCTCGGGGATCCCGTCTATGGCCGCCAGATGCACCTGACGGCCCTCGGCTCAGGCGCCGGACACGACGCTGCCATCGCCGCCGCAAAGGCCATGGACCGCCAGGCGCTGCACGCCGCCGTCCTCGGCTTCGTCCACCCGGTCACCGGCAAGACCCTGCGCTTCGAAGCGCCGGTTCCGGAGGATATGGCTGGGTTGATTGCTGCGCTGAAGCGGCTGCCGAAGGACTAACGCCCGCCGCCGCCCGAACTCGTCCCTGTCGACGCCGTCACCAGCGGCTCGAACCGCAGCGTGCGCGCCGTCAGCGTCACCTTGCCGACCTTGTCGGTATCCGCGACGATCTTCACCGGCACGTGCGAGCCGTTTTCCAGCGGCGCGAGATACATCCGCAGCGGACCGGAAATCCCGGTCAGCGTGTCATTGTTCGACTCGCCCTTCTTGTAGCCGGCAATCTTGTCCATCGTGACATGGCACTCGATGGCCTGGCCGTTCCAGGCCGGCGTCTTCACTTTCACAAGGTTCGCATTGCCGCGCTTCAGGTGGAGGTAGGTCAACTGGCGTCCGTCAAACACCTTGATCGGTCCGCCGCACGGGTCTGCGCCCGCCGCGCGCGGCTCCAGCGCAAAGGTGATCAGCGCCGTCAGCGGATCATTCGCGAGGATCGCCTGCTCGGCAGTCGCCGCCGGATCGCCCAGGTTCCCGAATTTCGGCTTCGCCGTCATCGTGAAGCCGTTTTCGGTCATGTTGATCTCGACGCGGCGGTTCTTCTTCCCGTCATTGTTCTGGGACACGTACTTCGTCGTCTTCAGGCCGGTTGCGCTCGTTGTGCCGGAGGCGTTGAGGTTCATGTCATAGTTGACGAACACATCGGCGAGGCCGGTCGTGCGCACCCGCGACTTGATCGCATAGGAATCGGGCTTCATGTCCACCGTGAAGGTGGCCCGGCCCGTCGCGGGGATGATGAACACCATCGCGCGGGCATCTAGTTCATACACCATGCGCGTCGGCGCGCCGGTCTTGATGCTGGCGAGAACGGCGGGAGTGCTCGCGGCCGGCCCGGTCTGGGCGGCGGAGGCGCCAAGAAGGGCGAGCGAGGCGGCGGCGGCAAGAAGGAGGCTGCGCTTCATCGGGTCCTGTAGTCCTTTGCGGTCAAGCGGGCAGGCATTGCCCGTCTTCTAGATCGCCCCTTCCCAACAAGGCCTGAACAGCCATGCCGCAAGCATGCCTTATTTGGCCCGTCCCGCCCACTGACATAAGATGACAGGCCGTGACAGTCAGCCCTTTTCTGGCAGCGCGCCGCCCGCCTGAATCGCCCCGGTTGACAGGAGGCGCCCCCAGCCTGTAGGAGCGCGCCTTCAGATCAAATATAGCCCCTTTTCCCCGGAGCGAGGCCAATGTCCCGCGAATGTGAACTTACTGGCACGAAGCCGATGGTCGGCCATATCGTCAGCCACTCCCAGATCAAGACCAAACGCCGCTACCTGCCGAATCTCGTGCAGGTCACGCTGCACTCGGAAATGCTGGACCAGAATTTCAAGCTCCGCATCGCGGCGAAAGCCCTGCGTACGGTCGACAAACTGGGCGGCCTCGACGCTTTCCTCGCCAAGGCGAAGGATGACGCGCTCTCCGACAAGGCGCTGAAAATCAAGCGCGATATCGCGAAAAAAGCCGTCGCCGCTTAAGCGCTCGGTCTTTCGAGCCATTCCAAACGCCGGGCCCCAGGGTCCGGCGTTTTGCATTTCGGGCCGCGCCGGGGCAGGGTCGGGCGATGTTTCCGGACATTTCCATCCGCCCTTTACGCGACTGCCCCACAGCCCTTGCCCCGCTCGCCGCTGCGTTTGGGGCCGAGTGGCCCGGCCCCGGCGGGCCGGGCGCCGCCGCCGCCGACCTCGCCGCCTACGCCAATCCCGAGGGCCGGATCCCGGTCGGCATCGTGGCGCTGGACCCCTCCGGCGCTCCGTTGGGTAGCGCCGCTCTCAAAGCCGCCCTCACTCCGGAATTTGCCCACCTCACGCCCTGGGCCTCGGCCGGCTGGGTCGAGCCGTCGCTGCGCCGGCAGGGGCTGGGCGCCCTGCTCGTCCGCGCACTGGAAGCCGAAGCCCGCCGTCTTGGCTTCGCGCACCTCTATTGCGCCACCTCCACCGCCAGCACGCTGCTCGAACGCGAAGGCTGGACGGAGCACGCCCAAACGGTTCATGACGGTCACCAGATCCGGATCTTCCAGCGCGCGCTGTGATCCCGCCGAAAGGAAACCGCCATGCGCCTCGCCCTCCTGTCCGCCGCCAGCCTCCTTCTCGCCGCCTGCGCGCCCGCCCTGCCGACCGAGACAGAGGCGACCGAAAAGGTCACCGTCTTTGCCAACGGCACGATCTATACCGGTCTCACTGACGCAGCCGGCGCGGCGCAAACCGTCACCGGGGTTGTCGTCGGCGAAGATGGCCGCATCATCGCAACCATCCCGCCGATGTCCGCCGACTGGAGCGAGGACGAAGTCAACCTCGTCGATCTCGAAGGCGCCTTTCTCTATCCCGGCTTCACCGACGCGCACATCCACCTGCAAGGCATCGGCCAGCGCGAAATGACGCTGAACCTCGAAGGCACCGCCTCGGTCGATGAGCTCGTCACCCGCATCGAGGCCGAACTGGACGGCAAGCCCGAAGGCTCCGTTCTTGTCGGCGCCGGCTGGATCGAGACCGGCTGGCCGGAAGGCCGCATGCCGATGGCCTCTGACCTCGACCTCGTCACCGGCAGCCACAAGGTCATGCTGCTCCGCTCGGACGGCCATGCCCTCGTCGCCAACTCCGCCGCCCTCGCCGCTTCCGGCATCACGGACGAGACGCCCGATCCCACCGGCGGCAAGATCGAGCGCGATGCGAGCGGCAAGGCCACCGGCATCCTGATCGACAATGCCATGTCGCTCGTCCAGCCGCTGATCGCCGAGCCCGACGACGCCGCCGTCTCCCTCGCCCTTGAAACCGGCGCCAAGCTTTATGTATCGCGCGGCTGGACCGGCGGGCACAACATGAGCGTCTCCGCCCGGGAAGCGCCGTTGATGGCGGCGCTGGGCGGGGAAGGGCGCCTGCCGCTGCGCCTCTACAACGCGTTTGACTCCAGCGCCTTCGCGATTGCCGAAGGCCGCCTCCACGAGACCGACACGATCACCAACCGCGCCGTGAAACTCTACATGGACGGCGCCCTCGGCAGCCGCGGCGCCCAGCTGATCCAGCCCTACGCTGACCGTCCGGACACGTCCGGTCTTTCCCTTCTCGACGATGAAGGCCTCGCCGCCTTCATGGCGCAGGCGAAGGCCGCGAATGTCCAGCTCGCCATCCATGCGATCGGCGATCTCGCCAATCGCCGCATCCTCGAGGCCTACGAGACCGGCGGCTATGACAAGTCGCTGCGCTGGCGCATCGAACACGCGCAGGTCATCCACCCCGACGATCTCGCCGGCGTCGCCTCCGGCGGGCTCATCGCTTCGATGCAGCCGAGCCATGCCATCGGCGACCTCTTCTTTGCCCCCGCCCGTCTCGGTATGGACCGCCTGCGGGGCGCCTATGCCTGGGCGACGCTCCTTGACCTCCGTACGGTGATTGCCGGCGGCTCCGACGCCCCCGTCGAAGTCGGCTCGCCCACCATCGAGTTCTATGCCGCCGTCGCCCGCAAGGACCTGAAGGGCTTCTCCGGCGAAGGCTGGCATCCGGAGGAAGCCGTGTCCCGCGCCCGCGCGCTCGCCCTCTTCACCACCGGTCCCGCCTTTGCCAGCTTCCGCGAAGCCGATCTCGGCACGATCGAACCCGGCAAGCTGGCCGACTTCACGGTCTTTGACCGCGACTTGATGACCATCCCCGAAGGTGACATCCTCAAGGCCGAGCCGGTCATGACCGTCATAGGCGGGGAGGTCGTCTGGCGCCGCTAGGGCGCCGGGACCCGGAAAGGATACCGGCCCGTGAGGGAGGGACTATCCATGCACATCATCCTGAAGACCGGCGCTGCCGCGCTGGCCATCGCGCTCGCCCAGGCCTGTGCCAGCCCGCCGGCCCCCGCGCCAGAGCCCATGGCCGCCGCCATCGACTATTCCGTCTTCGTCGAGACGCCGGACCGTCCGGATGCGGACATCCTGGCCGATGCGAACCGCAAGCCCGCCGAAGTGCTCGCCCTCTTTGCGCCGCAGCCCGGCGACACGATCCTCGAGATCGAAGCCGGCGGCGGCTATTTCACCGAATTCCTGTCGCGTGCCGCAGGAGAGACCGGCAAGGTCTTCATGCACAACCCTCAGGCCTTCGATGCCTTCCTCGGTGAGACCGTTACAAAACGTCTTGAGGGCCGCCTGACGAACGTCACGCCGCTCAAGTCCAACTTCGATTTCTTCGTGCTCGCAGACGATGCTGCCGACACCGTCACCTGGTTCCAGGGACCGCACGAGCTCTGGTACAAGCCCGAAAGCACGCCGGAAGGCCTCGGCGATCCCGCGACGAGCTTTTCCGAAATCGCCCGTGTCCTGAAGCCCGGAGGGCAGTTCGTGGTAATCGACCATGTCGCTCCCGTCGGCAGCCCGCCCACCACCGGCGGTGACACCCACCGGATCGACCCCGCGCAGATCAAGTCCTTGGCCGCAGCCGCCGGCCTCGTCCTCGAAACCGAGTCTGACATCCTCCGGAACCCGGCCGACGACGGCACAAAGAACGTCTTCGACCCCGAAATCCGTGGCAAGACCGATCAGGCCCTCCTGATCTTCCGCAAGCCCTGAGGCGCCGGTCCCCGGGGCTGCCATTTCCCTTACGTCGCACTAGGCGCGGGCCTATCCCGTGCTAGAACGCTTGTTTCCGATATCCCCTCCCGTGACGAGTCCCGCATAGCCATGACTTCAATGACGTCCACCGATACGCTCGAAGGCCTGAAACCCACCGAGAAGCTGAACCTCATGAAGCTGTTCGGCCTCGACACGGCGATGGTCGTGCACGGCTTCAAGACGCGCACCGAATACGTGCCGGAGATTGACCCCGCCTACCGGTTCGATCCCCAGACCACGCTCGCCATCCTGGCCGGTTTCGAGTTCAACCGCCGCGTCATGGTGCAGGGCTATCACGGCACCGGCAAATCGACCCATATCGAGCAGGTCGCCGCCCGCCTCAACTGGCCGATGATCCGCGTCAACCTCGACAGCCATGTCAGCCGGATCGACATGGTCGGCAAGGACGCCATCGTCCTGAAAGACGGCAAGCAGGTCACCGAATTCCGCGAAGGCATTCTTCCGTGGGCCCTGCAGCGGCCCGTCGCCATCGTGTTCGACGAATACGACGCTGGCCGCCCGGACGTGATGTTCGTGATCCAGCGCGTCCTCGAAAGCTCGGGCAAGCTCACCCTGCTCGACCAGAACCGCGTGATCGCGCCGAACCCTTACTTCCGCCTGTTCTCGACGACCAACACCGTCGGCCTCGGCGACACGACCGGCCTCTATCACGGCACCCAGCAGCTCAACCAGGGCCAGATGGACCGCTGGAGCATCGTCACCACGCTGAACTATCTCGCCCACGACGCCGAGGTGGAGATCGTCAAGTCGAAAGCGACGGGTACGGACGAAGCGCTGCTGTCCAAGATGGTCACGCTCGCCGACCTCACCCGCAACGCTTTCATGGCCGGCGACCTCTCGACCGTCATGAGCCCGCGCACCGTCATCACCTGGGCCGAGAACTTCGCCATCTTTGGCGATATCGGCCACGCCTTCCGCATGACCTTCCTCAACAAGTGCGACGAGCTTGAACGCCCCCTCGTCGCCGAGATGTACCAGCGCTGCTTCGGCACCGAACTGCCGGAGAGCGCCTTGATGGTGAAGGTGGCGTAGGGCAGGCGCCCACGCACGGCGGATGGCAAAGGACACCACACCCCAGGAACTCTTCAAGGCTGCGCTCGCCGTCACCACCAAGGCGATGAGCGCGGAGCGCGAGATCGAAGTCGGTTTCGGCAATGATGCCGGCGACCAGGGCGACCGGATCGTGCTGCGCCCGCCGCCCATCGAGATCAGCGCCGAACTCGCCGCCCGCATCCGTGGCGAGGCCGATGCCATGGCGCTCCGCCGCGCGCACCACAATCCCGCCGCCCACCTCGCCCACCGCCCGCAGGGCGATCTCGCCCGCCGCGTCTATGAAGGCGCCGAGACCGCGCGCATCGAAAGCCTCGGCGCCAATGCCATGCTCGGCACCGCAGGGAATCTTGATGCCGCGCTCGACCATCGCTGCAAGTCCACCAATTTCGGCGCCGGCTCCGAAGACCCCGAGGCGATCCTCGCGCCCGCCCTCGAATTCCTGCTGCGCGAAAAGCTCACGGGCCGCCCGCTGCCGGAAAGCGCCGAGCGCGTTGCCGCTGTCTGGCGCGAAAAGGTCGAAACCCGCGCCGGCAAGGCCATCGACGGCCTCCTCAGCCAGCTGCACGACCAGCCGGCCTTCAGCAAAACCATCCGCTCGATCATCCGTGACCTGACGGCCTCGGATGTCCCCGGCGAGGATGTCGAGACCGACCAGCAGGAAAACGCCGAGCAGCAGGAAGACAACGAGACCCAGACCGGTGACGACGATACGTCCACGGAAGAACAGATGGGCGCCTCGGCCGAGCAGATGGAGGCGGGTGAAACCGAGGACATCGACGGCGAGGAAGCCAACGTCTCGGTCGATCAGGACGCCGATCTCGACGCCGATGATTCGCCCGACGAGGAAGACGACGGCTCGAAGCCGCTCCGCCCGAACTACCAGCAGGGCGACGAGCGCGACCGGTTCGTCTATTCCGTCTTCACCCGCGCCCATGACGAGACCGCGCAGGCGCAGGATCTTTGCGACGCCGAGGAACTGACCCGACTGCGCGCCTATCTCGATCACCAGCTGCAAGGCCTCCAAGGCGCCGTCGCCAAGCTCGCCAACAAGCTGCAGCGCCGCCTGATGGCGCAGCAGAACCGGTCCTGGTCGTTCGACCTCGAAGAGGGCGTGCTCGACACCGCCCGCCTCACGCGCGTCATCACCGATCCCACCGCGCCGCTCTCGTTCAAGCAGGAAGACGACACCAAGTTCCGCGACACGATCGTCACGCTCCTCTTGGATAATTCCGGTTCCATGCGCGGCCGCCCGATCATGGTCGCGGCCCTGTGCGCGGACATTCTCGCCCGCACGCTGGAGCGCTGCGCGGTGAAAACCGAAATCCTCGGTTTCACCACCAAGGCCTGGAAAGGCGGCATGAGCCGCGAGGACTGGGTGAAAGCCGGCAAGCCGAATGGTCCGGGACGTCTCAACGATATCCGCCACATCATCTACAAGGCCGCTGACATGCCGTGGCGCCGCGCGCGCCGGAATCTTGGCCTGATGATGCGCGAAGGCCTTCTGAAAGAGAATATCGACGGCGAAGCGCTTCTCTGGGCGCATGACCGGATGCTGGCTCGTCCCGAGCAGCGCAAGATCCTGATGGTGATCTCCGACGGCGCGCCGGTCGACGATTCCACGCTCAACGTCAACATCGGCAACTATCTGGAACGCCACCTCCGGCAGGTGATCGACGAGATCGAAAACCGCTCGCCGGTCGAACTGATCGCCATCGGCATCGGCCATGACGTGACGCGCTACTACAAGCGCGCCGTCACCATCGTCGACGCCGAACAGCTCGGCGGCGCGATGACGGAGCAGCTCGCCTCCCTGTTCGACGAACACCCGATCAATCCTGCTGCCATGGCCATCGTTCCGCTCACGGACAGAACGACGCGAGGTGCGGTCTCAGGCGCGGGCGCCGGCGCCCCCAGCTATGGCAAGAAAGTCGGCACCGGCCGCGACGTGAAAACCACCACGCTGCAGGCCGTGAAGCCGCCGGGCAAGAAGTGATTTTTCTTCAGGTTTTGAAAGTTCCTTAGATAAAAACGTCTTCTGAGCGCGGCCCCGCAGGCGGCGGTGTTGCGCAAGGGCTGGGTGGGCGGTTTGTAACGGCTTGACCCGGATGGGTTTTATTTTTCCCGGGGCCTGTTTGCCGTAGGCGCAAGTCTGGTCTTTTGCCTCGCGGGGTTGCTTCAGCCCGTTTCAATCCGTGCACTTCGGATGACGATTTAGTCTCAGTCGTTCTCAGTGGTTCTCATTTTTTATCACTTTGTATCGTTTGTTTCTCGTTGGCTCTCGGGACGAGCGGATTTCGGCCTTTGGCCTCTATCCGGCCTTCGGGGTGGGGGTGGAGCTGAGTATAACTCCGGCCGGATGGGTGTAGCGCACGCTTTGGCCGACAAATTTGTAGCGCGTTGATGCGCCTACGGATTTTGTACGCGGAGGGGTGCGAGGTGCTGCGTAAGGGTTTATTCGCCCGTCCGCGCTGCCTTTTCGTCAATGCCGCTGGTGCCCTGGCGGGCTTCCAGCGCTGCGGCCACCTCATCGAGGCTCACGCCGCGCGAGCGGAGCGCCACGAAGACATGGTAGAGTACATCCGCGGCCTCGCTCGCGACGCGGTCGTCGCTTTCGCCGCGCACCGCGTCCGCCAGTTCGCCGCCTTCTTCGGCGACCTTGGCCGCGCAGGCGTCTGGCCCCTTGGCCAGCAGTTTCGCGGTCCAGCTCTTGCCGTTGTCGCCGTCTGCGGCGCGGGCATCGATGGTTCCGGCGAGGTGCGCCAGGGCGGCGGAGAGGCGGGCAGGGGAGGCAAGGTCGGTCATGGGGCAGGCTCCTGTTGCAAGCCGTTTAGCGTTCCCCTGCGTCCGCGTCACGCGGCCAAGCTTGACGAACGCCGCGTAAGGGGGCCAGCTTTCATCCAAACGGAGGAGTTCCCATGAAAGACCGCGTTTCCATCACGATGCTCGACGACGGCGTGGCCGATGTCCGCCTGATCCGGACCGACAAGATGAATGCCCTCGACAACCTGATGTTCGCCGGCATCGCCGAGGCCATCGACGTGCTGGGCAAAACCAAAGGCCTGCGCGCCGTGGTGCTGTCCGGCGAAGGCCGCGCCTTCTGCGCAGGGCTCGACCTCTCCTCGATGGCCCAGCCGGGCGACGGCAAGAAACAGGGCGAAGGCGCCACCGGCAGCCTTGGCAGCCGTAGCCATGGCATTGCGAACCTTGCCCAGCATGTCGCCTGGGGCTGGCGGGAATTGCCCGTGCCGGTGATCGCCGCTGTGCACGGCATCGCCTTCGGCGGCGGGTTCCAGATCATGTCCGGCGCCGACATCCGCATCATCCATCCGGATACGCGCTGCGCCATCATGGAAATGAAATGGGGCCTCGTGCCCGACATGGCGGGCTTCCCGCTGTGGCGCGGCAATGTGCGCGACGATGTGATCCGTGAGCTGACCTACACGAACCGCGAGTTCAAGGGCAGCGAGGCGCAGGCCCACGGCTTTGCCACCAAGGTTTCGGAGACCCCTCTCGAGGACGCGCTCTGGCATGCCAAGCTCATCGCCGGCAAACACCCGGCCGCGATGCGCGGGGCGAAGGGGCTGTGCAATGCGATGGCGGATGCCACGGATGCGGAACTTCTTGCCCTTGAGAGCAGCGAGCAGCTGAAAGTCATGCGCACGCCGAACCAGATCGAGGCGGTGATGGCCGAGATGCAGAAACGGAAAGCCGTGTTCGCGGATTAAACCGTCCGCACCGGGGCGCCCGCCTTGCCGAGGGCGTCCCGCGCTTCGGCCAGGGTGGCTTCGCCGAAGTGGAAGATCGACGCGGCGAGCACGGCGCTCGCGCCGCCTTCGAGGACGGCGGGGGCAAAGTCCGCCACGCTGCCCGCGCCGCCGCTGGCGATGACCGGGATGGTGACGGCGGAGGAGACGGCCTTGAGGAGGGCGATGTCATATCCGGTCTTGGTGCCGTCGCGGTCCATCGAGGTGAGCAGGATTTCGCCGGCGCCTTTCGAGGCCGCGAGGCGGGCGAAGTTAACCGCGTCAATGCCCGTCGCTTCGCGGCCGCCCTTGGTGAAGATCTCCCAATGGTCGCCGGTCTTGCGGGCGTCGATCGCGACCACCACGCATTGCCGGCCGGCCTTGGCGGCGCAGGCCGAAATGAGATCCGGGTCTGACACCGCGGCGGAATTGATCGCCACCTTGTCTGCGCCGGCCCGCAGCAGGGCCACCATGTCCTCCACCGACCGCACGCCGCCGCCGACGGTGAGGGGCATGAAACAGGCCTCCGCGGTGCGGCTGACCGTTTCGAGCAAGGTGCCCCGGCCTTCATGGCTGGCCGTGATGTCGAGGAAGCACAGCTCGTCCGCCCCCTGCGCGTCATAGGCGCGGGCGAGGGCGACGGGATCGCCGGCATCCTTCAGGTCCACGAAATTGACGCCCTTGACGGTGCGTCCGTCCTTCACGTCCAGGCAGGGGATGATGCGCGTTTTCAGCATGCGCGCGGTGTAGCGGCAGGGGATGGCCAGGTCAAATCGATGAAATTTCACCGATCCTCTGGAGCCGGACTTGAGCATGGCGGTGTATGTATACGGATCGAAATCCGAGAGCCGCCTGTCCATGACGCCTGCCCTTCGCAAAGCCATCCTGACCGGCGCGCTGATCACGGCGTGTTCGGTTCTGGCGTCGGTTCTGCCGGTATGGATCTGGCTGCAGATCGATCCGGTGATCGATCACGCGTCGGTCTATATTTCCTGTATCGCGCTGCCCGCGATCATCGCGCCGACCTGCAGTTTCTTCGTCCTGCGGGCCCAGATGAAAGCCGAGCGGCTTGCGCTGGCCAATCATCGGCTGGCCAACAGTGACGAGTTGACGGGCCTGCCGAACCGGCGGGCGTTCTTCACGGCGACCGAGCAGCTTCAGGCACGGGCCGCGCTGGGCGAGGGCATCCTAGCCTGCGCGATTGCCGATATCGACAATTTCAAGCGCGTCAATGACGAGCACGGCCACGCGGCGGGCGACAATATCCTGAAGTCCGTAGGCGGAGCGATGCGGGCGATGGAGCCGGAAGGCGGCGTGATGGCGCGCCTCGGCGGCGAGGAATTTGCGGCCGCCGGCCTGTTCGAGACCGAGGCCGACGCGCGGCGCTATTTCCAGACCCTGGTGCGCGCACTGGGCGGCGAGGGCTGCATGCATGGCGGACAGCGCCTCAGCGTGACGATCAGCCTGGGCTATTGCCTCGCCCGCGAGGGCGACACGGTGTCTGCGCTGCTGAGCCGGGCCGACCAGGCGCTGTACAGTGCCAAGGCGGCGGGCAAGAACCGTGCGGTGGGCGATGCGCCGGCGCCGGGGCCGATCCGCGTGCCGGCCTGACGGACTTTTGGCGCGGGGCGCTTTTCTGCTATAGCGGCTCCGGGGGTGCTTTTGAGAGCCTTGAAAAGGACGAGCCCGTGGACCTTAACAAAGCCAGCCGCAAAGCCGCCGAGCGCATTCGCCAGGAAGATACCGAAAACCTCTGCCGCCTCGCTGCGCGCCTGACGCAAATGCAGGAAGAGGCGGCCCTTCCGGGCGCGCCCGAAAGCGCGCTGACCTACGCCCTGCGCACCCGCCGCAGCCTGCGCCGGCCGCTGTCCTCCGCGCGCTGACGGAACCGCTGCGGGGCTCCGGGCGTTGATGGGGCATTGCCCCTTCAAGGAGACGAGCCATGAACCGACTGATCAAGACTGCCCTCACCGTGGGCTTCACCGTGCTGGTGGAGCGCGCCGTGCGCCGGTATCTCGACGACCGCGAGCAGCAACGCGCCATTGCCAAGGCCGCGCGAACCGGGTTCGCGACCGACGCGCGCTAGCGCGGGGCGAGGATCATCTGGGTACAGCGGAACAGAGCGATCACCTTTCCGCGTTCTCATTTTTGACTTCGACATCCCAGACATGTGTGGTGCGGCCCCGGTGCGCGGGCGTGGCCACGCCTGAGACGACCTCGCCGACCTTGGCGCTGCCGAGGAAATTGGTTTTCAGCTCGACGGTCGTGAAGCTCTCGCCCTCTTTCAGGTTGGGCGACATGCCGGCGGCGCAGAGCCAGTCCGCTAGCGTTATGACGACCGGCGCCCAGAGAAATCCGGTGCCGGCGACGACCGGCTCGGTCACCGTCAGGCGGCCTTCCACACGGGTCGCCTCGCAATGCGTGAGCGAGACGCCGACATGGCCGGGATGCTTGTTCGCCGTGAAGGCATTGAGACGCGCGACGAGATCGTCCGGCATGGTGGGGGCTCCGTTTGCGGCGGAGGATAGGGGCGGGAAGCGGCAAGCGTGAGGGCGGGCGGTTCAATGGTCAAGGCAATGATGGCTCAGCTTGGCTCAAGCTTCACCCTCTCTGACGAAAGCTTCGTCGTTTTTGAAGCGCGGCCACTCAGCTATCCTTTGTCACCACTTTTGCCCAACGCGCTCAACAGGCCGCCGACAGCCCCCAAGTCTACACCCTGAGAAGGGCTTCCGATCAAAGCCGAATCCAATCCCGCCAACGCATTCGGCCGATATCCAGGGGCTAAGGCATTTCCTGTTGAGATGCGTACTACACGCCGTGCACTGTCGGCCGACGATGCGGCTTCCAGCGCCGATATTTTTGCACCTAGTCTGGAAACACTTTTCTCAAGCATCTTGAGCTGTTCGACGGCATAAACGTCGAATGCGACCGTTTCGGTTGCCATTTGTGGCAGTTTGAAAGAGCCGAAATTACGAACAAATGGAGAGTAGCTGGGGTCATTTTGAGATGCCGAGTGAGTCGACTTCAGCTTTTTGCTTAGTTCTAAAATGAATTGTCTGATATCCTCGAATCTGAGGTCTCGCCGATATCCAACATGTTGAATAGGGGACGTGTCAAAAGAGAACCTGATCTTATCATCTTTTACAACAACTGTGGGTTTGTCGAAAGCCAAACGCATGCCTAGCTCGAACATCACATTGGAATTCAAGCCGCTAACATCACATATTGCTATTTCATCTGTGTACAGATTTTGAATTATGCTTTTGTGAATGACGCTAGTTTCGTCAGATTCGCTTACCATCCTAGCCTTGAAGCCAGCAGCTTCTGCGGCTTCTTCGAAAATTCGGCGAACGTCGGACCAACGCGCGGCTGGCATTCCGTCTATTTCACAAATCGGCATAATTAGGCCGCAGACTATGGGTTCTGCAACTTCGACCTTATTGGCTTTTTTCGCTCTTGCTGCGGCCATCTGCCGATTCCACTCGGCTTGATCTGAACCTTCAGATTGCCTCAAGGTCCGCTATTTCAAAAACAAATTCGCCTTCTGGGTGAGCAGGTTTGAAAGCTCTGCGTCGGATCCTATTGCGCCGCCCTCACCGCATCGGCCGCATCAATATCCCCGTCATACAGCGCGCGGCCAAGGATTGTGCCGGCGATGGGGGCGCCGCTGGCTCTCAGGGCGCGGATGTCGTCGACGCTTTTGACGCCGCCGCTGGCGATGATGGGGATGGTGACGGTGTTGGCGAGTTCTGCCGTGAACGGAACATTCACGCCGGTCTTCAGGCCGTCGCGGCTGATGTCGGTGGCGATGATGGCGGCGACGCCGCAGCCTTCGAAGGCTTTCGCGAGTTCGGTGGCGCGCATGTCGCTGGTCTCGGCCCAGCCTTCGACGGCAACCATGCCTTCTTTGGCGTCGATGCCGACCACGATGCGGCCCGGGAGGGCGCGGGCGGCGGTTTTCACGAGTTCGGGGTCGCGCAGAGCGACGGTGCCGAGGATGACGCGGGCGATGCCGGCCTCCAGCCAGGCGTCGATCTGGGCGCGGGTGCGGATGCCGCCGCCGAGTTGGACCGGGGCAGGGGTGGCTTTGAGGATGCCGGCGACGGCGTCGCGGTTGACGGGCTGGCCTTCGAAGGCGCCGTTGAGGTCGACGACGTGGAGATGGGTGAAGCCCATCTTGTGGAAGGCGGCGGCCTGGTTTGCGGGATCGGTGTTGAACACGGTGGCCGCGTCCATCTCGCCGCGCAGCAGGCGGACGCAGGCGCCGTCTTTCAGGTCAATCGCGGGGTAGATGGTGAAGGGCATGGTTTCTTTTTCTGGAACCCCTCTCCCGCGTGCGGGAGAGGGGCAGGGGTGAGGGGGCTTTGAACCTTGGCGCGGCTTATAGGGGGAAGAGCCCTCACCCCCAACCCCTCTCCCGCAAGCGGGAGAGGGGGGAAGGTCACGGCTTCCAAGCGAGGAAATTACTCAAAATCCGCAGCCCCAGCTTCTGGCTTTTCTCCGGGTGGAACTGGGTGCCGAAGAGGTTGTCGCGGCCGAGGGCGGCGGCGAAGGGGGCGCCGTAATCGCACCAGGCGGCGACATGGGCCTCGTCCTCCGGGCGGAAGGCGTAGGAGTGGGTGAAGTAGGCGTGGGGCGAGGGGCCGAGGCCGGCGAGGACGGGGTGGCCCGCGGTGAGGAGGATCTCGTTCCAGCCGACATGCGGGACGGGCAGGCCGGGGGCGGGCTCGAACGCCTCGACGAGGCCGTGGATCCAGCCGAGGCCGCGCGTCTCGCCGTCCTCGAGGCCGACATCTGCCATCAGCTGCAGGCCGACGCAGATGCCGAGGAAGGGGCGGGCCTTGTCGATGACGGCGGCTTCGAGCGCCTCGACCATGCCGGGGATGGCGCGCAAGGCGCCGGCGCAGTCCGCAAAGTGGCCGACGCCGGGCAGGACGATGCGGTCTGCGGCGGCGAGGCCGGCGGGGGCGGCGGTGATCTGGATGTCGTGGCCTGCGCCGGCGGCGGCGGCGAGGGCGCGCGCGCAGGAGTGGAGGTTGCCGGAGCCATAGTCGATGAGCGCAACGCGGGACATGGGCGGCTCTTAGCGGGGGCGGCGGGGCGTGGCAATCGAGGCGGCCGGCGCGCTTGGACGCGGGGGGAAATCATGCGATAGGCCGCGTGCCATGGATATAATTATACTTCTCGCGCTGATCGCCCTTAACGGGGTGTTCGCGCTGTCCGAACTCGCGATTGTCTCCTCCCGCCGGAACCGTCTGCAAATGCGCGCCGAAAAGGGCGACAAGGGGGCCAAGGCTGCCCTGAAGCTGCAGGAAGACCCCTCGGCTTTCCTCTCGACCGTGCAGGTGGGCATCACGCTGGTCGGCATCATCATGGGGGCCTATGGCGCAACGGCGCTGGCGGAAGACGTGGCGCCGTGGATCGTGCAGACTTTCCCGGCGCTAGAGAAGCATGCGGGCTTCATCGCGTTCGGCGTGGTGATCGCGGCGACGACGTATCTCTCGATCGTCATCGGCGAACTGGTGCCGAAGCGGATTGCCATCACGGCGCCGGAAGCGTTCGCGAGCCTCATCGCGCCGCCGATGGCGCTGCTGGCGAAGATCGTGTTTCCGGTCGTCTTCATCCTGAGGGGGTCCACCAACCTGATCCTCCGCCTGTTCGGCCTGTCGAACGTCAATATCGAGCAGATGACGGAAGAAGAGATCGAAAGCGTGATCGAGGAAGGCGCCGCCAGCGGGGCCATCGACGAGGACGAGCGCGCAATGATCCGCAGCGTGATGCGTCTGGCGGACCGGGACGTGCGCTCGATCATGACCTCGCGCAAGGATGTCGTCTGGCTCGACCTTGATGATCCGCCGGAAGAACTTTTGAAGCGCATCGCGGCAAGCCATCACTCGCGCTTCCCGGTGGCGCGCGGTGACCTCGAACATGTGATCTCGGTTGTTCAGACCAAGGATCTTCTGGCGCTGTCCGAGGGCAAGCGGCTGCCGGATTTCGAGACGGCGGGACATGCACCCCTGTTCGTGCCGGACTCGATGACGGTGCTCAACCTGCTCGAGAGCATGCAGGCGAGCGCGGTTCAGATGGCGCTGGTCTCGGATGAGCTCGGCCATATCGAGGGCATCGTCACGGCCGCCGATGTGCTCGGCGCGATTGCCGGGGACGTTGCCTTCTCGGCGGAAGACGGACTGGCGCGGCCGCAGAAGCGCGAGGATGGCTCCTGGTTGCTGGACGGGCGGATGGCGATCGAGGACGCGGAAATTGCGCTGGGTTCGGACCTGACGCCGGAGGAAGATCCTCCGTACACGACCGTTGCGGGCCTGGTGATCCATCACCTGCAGCGCATTCCGGAACTCGGCGATGCAGCGGTGTCCAGTGGCTGGCGATTCGAAGTGATCGACATGGACGGCCGCCGGATCGACAAGCTGCTGGTGGCGAGGGTCCCCGCGTCGGCGGAAGATCCGACCGGTTAGGGTATTGCGACCCAGTTTCCGTGGAATCCGGGCGGGATGCGCACCGGAATGGTGATCGCGGCGGCTGGCGGGCCTGAGAATTGCTGCGCATCGAGGATCACCAGGTCGGTCGTGTCCGTGTTGGTGTCGATGACATAGCCGATGAGCCAGCCTTCATCCTCGGCGGATTTGGCGTGTGCGGGCACGAAGACAAACTCGCCGGGAACCTTGCCGGGGCCGAAATCGTGCACCTCGCGGGTGGGTGCGCCGAGATCGTGCTTGTAGAGGGACGTGGCGCCCATCCATTCGGCGGTGCCGGCCGGGGGCAGGGCAACCGTATAGGCATAGCGGTAAGGCTGGCCAATGCGGCGTTCATCCGGACGCGGAAATTCCTGCGGGGCGGCATCGATCACGGTGCGGGCGACCTTGCGGGCAGCCGGGTCGATCTCGAGGCTTTCGAACGTTGTCGTGGCGGCGTTCGGGCCTTTCTGGCCATCGTCGAAGACGGCGGAGTGGACGCAGGCATCCATGATCACCTTGCCGTCTTCGGTCTCGTAGGCGTTGGCAGGGTGGAAGATGTAGCAGGGCGAGATTTCGCACCAGATGATCTCGTCGCCCTTGCCCTCGCGGGGGAGGAGGCCGATGCGGGCTGCGTGTTTCGGGTTCCAGCGATAGGGGAAGTTCTCTCCGGAGATCATCGCGGGCATCGAGAAGGTGACGGGCAGGTCCATCACGATGACGTAGTTCTTGGTGATCATGCAGTCGTGGATGGACGGGCCGTGCTCGACGGTGATGGGTTCGTGGCGGCGGACCTTTCCGTCCGTGTCCAGAACAGTGTGCCAGATCACGGTGGGATCCATCGCGTTATAGCAGATGGCATGGGTCTCGCCGGTCAGCGGATCGAGATGCGGGTGGGCGGTGAAGCCCCGGGCGAGGAGGCCGTCAAAGTCGCTGCGTGTGCGGGACTCGAGCAGGTCGGAGACTTCGACCGGCAGGCCGCCGGCCTCGACGATGGCCCAGATCTTTCCGCCCATCGGGACAACGTTCGTGTTCGGACTACCGAAACGGCTGGCCGGGCCGGGGATCGGCTTTTCGCCGAGGGCCTCGCTTATTTCAGCCGAGCGGATCCAGCGGTTGCGGTACCAGAGCGCCTTGCCGCCTTCGAGGCGGACGCCGTGCAGCATGCCGTCGCCGGCGAACCAGTGATGGGTGGCGGGATTGGGCGGTGTGAAGGGGTTCGGGCCGTTGCGCAGGTAGAGGCCGTTGAGGGCGGCGGGGATGGCGCCGGTGACCTTGAGGTCCGTCAGCGTGTGCTCATCCTTCAGCGGGGTGTGGATGCCGGTGAGATAGGGGTTTGGCGCCTTGGTCTTCCGGTGGGCGCGGTTGAAGCTTGCAACCCCCATGAGGCCTTTGGTGACAACGCCGCGGATGGCGGTTTCGACGGGGCTGGGCATTGAGGGCTCCTGTGACGATGTAAGAGGTTGCGGTGAGCTCAAATAATGTTTACACCGATAACATGTCCGAGAAAGATAACACTGTCAACATCCATTCCGAGAAAAATCGCTATCATCATGGCGATTTGCGCGCGGCGCTCATCGACGAAGGCCTGAAGCTGATCGATGCAGGGCCGGCCGACGCGCTGAGCCTGCGCGAGATTGCCCGCAATGCGGGGGTTTCGGCGACGGCGGTCTACCGGCACTTTCCGGACAAGGCGGCGCTGCTCGGCGCGCTGTGTCTTGAGGGTGATGACCGGATGGCGGCGGCCTTCCGCGCGGCGATGGCGTCATCGTCGCCGGGGGTTGAGGCGTTCAACGCGATGGGGCGGGCGTATGTTCATTTCGCGCTCGCGCACCCGGCGCTGTTCCGGCTGATGATGGCGCAGAGCGCGGGGCCGGTCGCCGCGCCGCCGCCCAGTGCGGGGGAGGGGTCGGACGGGATGCAGATTCTCGTCAACGCGATCGACGGATTGTTCGGGGCGGATACGCCTCAGCCTGTAAGGGAAGCGCGGCGGCTGAAAGCCTGGTCGCTCGTGCACGGCCTCGCTATGCTCATGCTCGATGGCCAGGTGCCGGCGGAGCCCGCGCTGATCGACGCGGTGGTGGACGCCTCGGTGCTTTGAAAGGCGGCAGGGATCAGCGGCCCCAGCGCAAACCGCGCGGGGCCGCCTTAAAGATCAGATGCCGTAAGCAGCCATGCCCAAAGGGGTGAGGGTCATCACGACGATCAGACACAACGCAAACACGTCATAGATTGGCGACATGGCTTTAACTCGCGTTTGTCACTTTCCGTTCCTACGGAAGGACAACCCGGCAGGCAAAAGATGGTTCCGGCGTCTGGCCGAAGGCTGGCCCTCCGCTCACGGATGAGCCGGCAGGCGACTGGGCAGATGGAAGCTACAGGCTACCCTTGGTGCTGGCAGGCTTGCCGCCAAGGCGGGGGTCGACGGTGATCGCGGTGCGCAGGGCGCGCGCGGTGGCCTTGAAGCAGCTTTCGGCGATGTGGTGGTTGTTCTCGCCGTAGAGGTTCTCGATGTGCAGGCACATGCCGCCATTGCCGGCCAGGGCGTGGAAAAACTCCTTGAAGAGTTCGGTGTCCATCTCGCCGAGCTTGTCGCGCCGGAAATCAACCTTCCAGATCAGGTAGGGCCGCTTGCAGAGGTCCACCGAGGCGCGCGTCAGCGTCTCGTCCATCGGGATGTAGGCATGGCCAAAGCGGTTGATGCCGCCGAAATCGCCGAGCGCCTTGGCAATGGCCTCGCCGATGACGATGCCGGTGTCTTCCACCGAGTGGTGGAAATCGATGTGCAGGTCGCCCTTGCAGCGTACCGTAAGGTCAATCAGCGAGTGCCGGGACAGGCTGTCGAGCATGTGGTCGAAGAAACCGATGCCGGTGTCGATGTCGGACTTGCCGGTGCCATCAAGGTTAACGGTTACCGAAATGTCGGTTTCCTTGGTCTTTCGGGCGATCGTGGCGGTGCGGTTCTGGGTCATGAGCGGGCATATAGTCCTTCGTGAACATTACAGCTAGCGCATGATCTTCACTGATTCCTAAACATCTACGGGGCAGTTTGCTCAACAGATTTCGAATCGGGGGACTGGAGCCGCCCTAGTGTGAAGCATTCGTCGGTCATCGGCCGGTTGACGGGCAGAGTATCCATTCCGGTTTTCGCCGGGATTACCGCCGGGCTTTTGTCCATTCTCCTGTACCTCGCCGTGATCGCGATCTCCATCGCTTACCGGATGATCGTGCTGGGCGCGCCGTTAGGTTTCGTGATGCCGGCGCCGGTGCTGCTCGTCATGCTGGTCGCTTGCCTGACCATCTCGGGCGTGGGGACGTACTTTTGCGCAAAGCCCCTCCAGGCGGTGTTCGAACGCTTTACCGCTTACATGACCACCAGCCGGGTGGATGCCGAGGCCGAGCTTGAGGACATGCAGTTCCCGGAGCTTCGCCGCCTGCGCGTGGCGACGACGCGGACGGTACGCAAGCTGCGGCGCGAAAACGAAACGCTACGCCAGATTGCCTACAAGGATTCGCGCACCGGATTGCCGAACGCGATTGCGCTGGAGCGGCACGTCAACGCGACACTCCCGGAAGCGAGCTTCGAGTATCCGGCGGCGTTCCTGTTGCTGGACATCGACCGTTTCGGCCAGCTGCTCGAGCAAGTCGGCACAACCAACAGTGACGCGCTGATCGATGCCGCAGCGAAGCGGTTGACGCGGGCCTTGTCCGATCTCGGGGATCCGGCGGCGATCGCGCTGCGCGGCAGCATGCTGTCGGCGCTCTCGGCCGACAAGTTCGTGCTTTACCTGCCGTGCGCCATCAACCGCGACCATGTGATCTCGATTGCGCGGGCGATCCGCGCCGCGTTTGCCGAACCTTTCGAATTGCCGACGCGGCAGATCACCATGTCGATCTCGGGCGGTATCGTGATGGCGCCGGAAGACGCCGAATCCTTCGCGAAGCTGATGCAGAACGCCAAGCTGGCGGTGCGGCTGGTGCGTTCGGAGGCGCAGTCCGGTTTCCGTTTCTTCACGCCGCGCCTGACGCGGATCGTGCAAGGGCGCTACCGCTTCGAGGCGGAGCTGCGCGACGCGGTGGCGAACAAGGAATTCAAGGCGGTCTTCCAGCCGAAGATCGACTTCCAGACGGGCCGGATCGTGGGCGCCGAGGCACTGGCGCGCTGGCGCCGGCCGAACGGCAAGCTGATCTCGCCGGCGACGTTCATTCCGGTGGCGGAGCAGGCGGGCCTGATCGACGCGATTGGCATGCAGATTCTCGAGGCGGCGTGCGAGGCGGCGCGCAGCTGGCAGCTGGAAGGCTATGACCTGACGGTGGCCGTCAACGTCTCGCCCAGCCAGTTCCAGCGTCACGACCTGACCGACGCGATCATGGCGGTGTTGCGCCGGACGGGCCTGCATCCCAACCGGCTGGAGCTGGAGATCACCGAGAGCATGGCGGTGTCCGATCCCGCGCGCGTGGCGGAATTCATCTCGCCGCTGCGGGCGATGGGCACCAAGCTCGCGATCGACGATTTCGGCACCGGCCATTCGAACCTGGCGACGCTGACGCAGCTGCCCTTCGACGTGTTCAAGATCGACCGGCAGTTCGTCTCGGCGCTGGAGACGGACCGGCAGGCGCCGGCGATTGTCGAGATGATCCTCGCGATGGCCGAGACGCTGGGCCTGAAGACCGTGGCCGAAGGCGTGGAGACGACGCGGCAGGCAGAGTTCCTGCGGCGGCGCGGCTGCACTATGGCGCAGGGCTTCCTGTATTCACCCGGCTTGCCGGAAACGGCCTTCTTCGATTTCCTGCGCGCCTGGCGCCCGGGGCAGGTGAACGAGCAGCAGAACGACGTGCAGGAACGTCAGGCGCCGCGCCGGTAGGTGCCGACAGGGACGCCGCCGAGCAGCGTCTCGCCGGATTTCCGGTAACCCAGTTTTTCGGCGACGCGGACCGAGTTCGTATTGGCGGGCTCGATCACGCAGGAGCTGACGCCCGGGCAGTTCGAATCCAGCCATTGGTGCGCGGCGGTCATCGCTTCCGTGGCGATGCCGCGGCCCCAGGCGGCGCGGCCAAAGGCCCAGCCGGCTTCGGGGCCGGGCACCAAGTCAGCGGGAAGGCCGCGCTGGAAATCGGAGAAGCCCGCTTCGCCCAGGAACTCGCCGGTCTGGCGGTCGGTGACGACCCAGTAGCCATAGCCCTTGAACACCCAGAGGCCGGCCGAGCGCAGCAACGCAAACCAGACATCCTGGCGTCCGCGCGGCTTGCCGCCGATGAAGCGGACGACATCTTCATCGGCCCAGACGGCGGCGGCTGCGTCGAGGTCGGTGGGCTCGGCGCCGCGCAAACGCAGGCGCGCTGTTTCGATGACAGGGGCCTTCACGCGCCGGCTTTCATCTTGGCAAGCATCGCGCCCATGGCGGCGTGCACGGCGTTGATGGCCTTCAGGGGACGGACCATCACCTTGAAGTCCGTGATCTGACCATCGCCGTTCCACGCGATCATGTCGACGCCATTGACGGCGATGCCGTCCATTTCGGTTTCGAATTCGAGGACGGCGCGGTCTCCGCAATCGAAGACGCGGGTGTAGCGGAAGCTGTCATTGCCGAGCGTCTCGCCGGCGGCGAGCAGGTAGCCCATGGTGATGGGCTTGCCGACCTGCGGCGTGTGGACCACGGGGCTCTTGAAGACGACCTCGTCGGCCAGCAGGGGCGCGAGGCCCGCGGGAGAATGGTCGTGCGCCATCCAGTCGAACCAGCGCTGCAGGTTCGGGCTGTGGCCGGTTGCGGGGATCAGGTGTTTTGCCATTCTGTGGTCCTCCCGCGCGGGAGATTAGGCTCGGAGGGGCCGGGCTGCAACACGCTCATGTGTAGCCGAGAAAGGCGATGATTTTCTCGAAGACGTCCCGGTCGAGGCAGAGTTCGCGGTGGTCGAGGTCTTCAACGCCGTGGACTTGGGCGCCCGGAAGTTTCGCCGCGACGGCGGTGATTTCATCCAGCGGGCAGCCGATGTCGGCGCCGGAGCCGATAAAGAGGAGCTTGCCGGTGTAGCCGGCGAGCGCGCCCGCGAAATCGAAGGGGGCGAGTTCGCCGCCGCCGGCGGCGCGGACAAATTCCAGCGCCTTGTCCAGCGCCGCAGGATCGGCGCCTTCGCGGCGCTTGGCTTCCGCCCAACCGAGCACGGGCGGGGCGATCAGCACGACATAGTCTGCCTTGGCGCCGGCCTTCAGCGCGTTGGCGGCGGCGATGCAGCCGAACGAATGCGCGATGATAGCATCTATGGGCGCTTCGGCCGCGCAGACATCGAACACGGCCTTGCCGGCGGCCGCGCCGCTGAAGTCGGCGGCCTTCGACGCGCCGTGGGCGGGCAGGTCCATCAGCAGGACAGGCCGGGTGTTGGAGATGAAATCCTGCGCATACTGACGCCAGATCCGGTGAGTATCATTCCAGCCGTGTACGAACAATGTCGCGGGGCCGGGATGCGCGCGCCAGAGCGGCGTGTCGCCGACATCGCGCCGGGCGTTCGGCGGCAGCATGTTCTGTCCGGGCGCCGCGCTGATCGGGCTCGGCGTCAGTTCGGCAAGAAGGGCTTTAACGGCCGGGTCCATCGCGTCCGTTACCCTGCATACGCCGCTGCGAGGTCCGGGTCGCGGGTGGCGACGAGGTCGGCGAGGTCGGAGATGACTTTTGCCTGTTTCCAGGTGGCGTCGTCCTGCATCTTGCCGTCGATCATGGCGACGCCGGTGCCGTCCGGCATGGCGGCGAGGATCTTGCGGGCGAACTTCACTTCGTCCGGGTCCGGAGAGAAGACGCGCTTGGCGATGGCGATTTGCGAGGGGTGGAGCGACCAGGTGCCGGAGCAGCCGAGCAGGAAGGCGTTGCGGAACTGCTGCTCGCAGGCCTCAGAGTCGGCAATGTCGCCGAACGGGCCGTAGAAGGCGTTGATGCCGGCCATGCGGCAGGCGTCGACCATGCGGGCGATGGTATAGTGCCAGGGGTCCTGCTGGACGCTGGCGCGCGGGGCGCCGTCCGTGTTCGGATCATCGATCACGCGGTAGAAGGGGTGGCCGCCGCCGACGCGGGTGGTTTTCATCTTGCGGTTTGCGGCGAGGTCAGCCGGGCCAAGCGAGATGCCCTGCATGCGGGGGGAGGCGAGGGCGATCTCCTCGACACGGGCCATGCCTTCGGCGGTCTCGAGGATGGCGTGGAAGAGGATCGGGCGTTTCAGGCCGGCCTTCGCTTCGAGCTGGGCGACATACTGGTCGGCGAAGTGGATGTCCCACGGGCCTTCGACCTTCGGCAGCATGATGACGTCCAGCTGGTGGCCGGCCTTGAGGACGAGGTCTGACACGTCCTGCTGGAACCAGGGCGAGTTCAGGCAGTTCACGCGGCTCCAGAAACCGGTGCCCTTGCCCTGCCAGTCATACATGTTGGCCATCTCGACCGCGCCGGCGCGGGCGGCGTCCTTGGCATCGGCAGGGATCGCGTCTTCGAGGTTGGCGAGGATGACGTCCACGGTGGGGGCCATCTCGGCCACCTTGGCGCGGACCTTGTCGAGGTGCGGCGGCACGAAATGGATCATCCGCTCCAGGCGGACGGGCAGGTCGCGCAGCGGCTCCGGCGCGCCGATCGACAGGGGCTTGAAGAAGTTGCGCGGTGTTTTTTGTGACATTCGGAGCCCCTGAGGTTTTCGTGCAGAGGATTAGGGCCGGTGTTGCAGCGCGTCAAATACGGCGGCGACGGAGGAACATTTGCCGCGCCCGGGCGTTGATAGCGCTGAACAAAGCAAAGGTGTTTCCATGTCGCTTCTGATGATTTTGCTGACGATTTTCCTGCCGCCGGTTGCTGTGGCGCTGAAGCAGGGGATTGGCGTGCAATTCCTGATCAACCTGGTGCTGACTCTGATCGGTTGGCTGCCGGGCGTGATCCACGCCTTCTGGGTCAATACGCGGGGCGGCGAAACCCTCGCCTGAGGCGCGTTTAGTTCGCCATCGGATGGGCGGTTTCCAGCAATTCCTGCAATTCATCGGTGAGGACGTGGGTGTAGATCTGCGTCGTCGCGATATCGGCATGGCCGAGCAGCATCTGCACGGCGCGCAGGTCGGCGCCGCCCTGCAGCAGGTGCGTCGCGTAGGCGTGGCGCAAGGCGTGCGGGTGGACGCGGGCGGGGTCCAGGCCGGCGTCGGCGGCGATGCCTTCCAGCAGCTGGCCGAGGCGGCGGCGCGTCAGGTGGCCGCTGGCGCCGCGTGAGGGGAAGACGAAATCTTCGGCGCGGGTTTTGACGTCCGGATCGGTGCGCTCTTCCAGCCAGTCCGACAGCGCCTGCAGCGCCGGGCGGCCGAGCGGGCAGAGGCGTTCCTTGCCGCCCTTGCCGCGGATGATGATGTCGCTGGTGACCCAGCGCGCGCCTTTGCGGCGGGGCAGGCTGCCCAGAGTCAGCGAAACCAGTTCCGAAGCGCGCAGGCCCGCCCCGTAGAGCAGTTCGACCAGGCATTTGAGCCGCGTGTCGTTTCCGCAGGCGAAGATCAGCGCCTTCATTTCCTCGCGGCTGAGAACATCCGGGATGTCTCGCGCGGGCGAGGGGCCGTCGAGCCGGGAGGTGGGATCGTCCTTGCGGTCGCCTTCCTCGAACAGGAAACGGAAGAACCGGCGCAGCGCCGACAGCTTGCGGGCCTGAGAGGCGGGGGCGAGGCCGCGTTCGGCCAGGTCCGTGACCCAGGCGCTGAGTTCGGCGGGCTTTGCCCGCGTCAGGCGCCCGCTGCAGAATTCGGAGGCGTCCAGCAGGTCGCGGCCATAGGCGTCGAGCGTATTGGGGCTCGCCCCGCGCTCGGCGGACATCATTTCGAGGAAGGCGCCGATGCGGTGTTTGTCTGACATGCCCGGGAGGCTAGGCCCCCAGGCTTAAGGCCGCGTAACCGCCAGATCGGGCTAGAATACGCCTTCGACGGCAATCCGGGTTTCGCCGTCCGGGGGCGGGTTGCTAGCGGCCTGCTGGCCGAGCCACCACATGCCGCCAACGATCGCCACAGCGAGGACGACGAAGCCGATCAGGAATTTACGCATGGATTTTTGCCCCGAAAGCTGGTTTTCCGGGCGAATCCTGCCGCCCGAATGCGCCGTCTATGTGGCAGGTCTGTAAAAGGCGCGCAACGCCGGGTAAGAGAGAGCATGCCGGACGACAGTGACCCTTCGAGCCTGACGCCTCCTTTCGCGGGGCGTACGATCGCACTTGTGGGTCTGATGGGCGCCGGAAAGTCGACTGTCGGGCGCCGCCTGGCCGAAAAGCTCGGCCGGGAATTCTATGACAGCGACACGGAAATCGAGAAGGCGGCCGGCCTGTCGATCTCGGACATCTTTGCGCTGCACGGCGAAGCGGACTTCCGGCGCGGGGAGAAGCAGGTGCTGAAACGCCTGCTGGACCTGCCGCCACACGTACTGGCGACCGGGGGCGGGGCATTCATCGACGCCGAGACGCGGGCGGTGATGAAGGAGAAGGCGGTGACCGTCTGGCTGAACGCCGACCTTGAGACCTTGTGGCGCCGGGTGCAGAAGCGCGACAACCGGCCGCTGCTGAAACGCGCCGACGCCAAGGCGCACCTGTCAAACCTCGTGACCGAGCGTGAACCTTTTTATTCACAGGCTGATCTTAATGTTCAGTCCAAGGATGGCCCGCATACCAATACGGTCAACGCCATCCTGAAAGCCCTGCAGACCTGGACCCCGACATGACGACCACCGCTTCCTTCGAAACTGTCCGGGTAGACCTCGGCGCGCGCGCCTATGTCATTCTTGTGGGCCATGGCGCGCTGACGGAACTGGGTCCGCGCCTCGCGCTTCTGGTAAAGCGTCCACGCGCCTTCGTGCTGACGGATGAAACCGTGATGCGCCACCACAAGGCGCGGCTGGAGACAGCGGTGGCCGGGGCTGGCATCAAGCTCGACTGGTTGGCCCTGCCGCCGGGCGAGCAGACGAAGACGTTTGCGCAGCTCGGCCATGTGCTCGACTGGCTGCTGGCCGGCGGCGCCGACCGGGGCGATGTGCTGATTGCGTTCGGCGGCGGCGTGATCGGCGACATGGGCGGCCTTGCCGCCAGCCTGATGAAACGCGGCATGGGCTTCGTGCAGGTGCCGACGACGCTGCTGGCTCAGGTCGATTCCTCCGTGGGCGGAAAGACGGCCGTGAACACGCCGCGCGGCAAGAACCTGGTCGGCGCGTTCTACCAGCCGCGGCTGGTGATTGCCGATACGGAACTCCTGGCAACGCTGCCGGAGCGCGAGATGAAGGCCGGCTATGCCGAGATCCTGAAATACGGGCTGATCAATGATGCGCCCTTCTTCGACTGGCTGGCCGCGAACGGGCGAAAGGTGCTGGCGCTGGAGCCGGAAGCTGCGCGCTACGCCGTCGCGCGCTCCTGCGCTGCGAAGGCAGCAATCGTCGTGGAAGACGAAACCGAGACAGGCGTGCGCCAGCTTCTGAATCTCGGCCACACGTTCGGGCATGCGCTGGAGGCCGCCAACGGCTATGGACCGGACCTGCTGCACGGCGAGGCGGTGGCCCTCGGCATGGCGATCGCGTTCCGGTACGGCGCCGAACTCGGTGTCACGCCGCCGGCGGATGCGCGCCGGGTGGCCGACGTTATCCGCGCTTCTGGCCTGCCGGCCGATCTCGGGGGCAGGGACCGCACGCGCTTCACGGCGCCGCGTCTCACCGAACTGATGCAGCAGGACAAGAAGGCGCGCGGCGGACGCGTGCCGCTGATCCTCGCGCGCGGGATCGGCGCGTCCTACATTCATCCGGATGCGGATCTTGCGTCCATTGAAGCCTTCCTGGCCCGTGAACTCCTTGAAACCGCCTAGAGAGACCTACCACCCGACATGATTGCCGGTTACCTGATTGCCATCTTCGTCCTGCTTTGCCTGTCTGCCTTTTTCTCCGGGTCTGAAACGGCGCTGACAGCTGCGTCCCGCGCGCGGATGCACCAGCTGGAGAAGGAGGGTGACAAGCGCGCCCGCGCCGTCAACCGGCTGCTCTCCAACCGGGAAGACTTCATCGGCGCCATCCTGCTGGGCAACAACCTCGTCAATATCCTGGCATCCGTGCTGGCGACGTCGCTGTTCACCTACATGTTCGGGGCGGGCGGTCTGGCTTTGGCCGTCGCAACCGGCGTGATGACCATCACGGTTCTGATCTTTTCGGAAGTGATGCCGAAGACCTACGCCATCTCGCGGCCGGACAGCCTGGCGCTGCTGGTGGCCCGGCCCATCGGCATTGTGGTGCGCGGGGCGTCGTGGATCATCCAGCTGATCCGCTTCATCGTGAAGATGTTGCTCACCCTGTTCGGACTTGCCGGACCGGCGGTCCCCGTTTCTGCGGAGCAGGAAATCCGCGGCGCGATCGACCTGCACGCGATGGAAGGCGGCGTGGAAAGCGGCGACCGGCTGCGGCTCGTCGGCGCGCTGGATCTCAAGGACCTGACGGTCGAAGACGTGATGATCCACCGCAAGAACATCCAGATGCTGAATGCCGACATGGACCGGCGTCAGCTGGTGATGAAGGCGCTGGCGAGCCCGCATACGCGCCTGCCGCTCTACCGCGGCGAGAAGGAAGAAATCATCGGCATCCTGCATGCCAAGGATCTGCTGCGCGCGGCGTTGCCGATGGGCGGGGATCTATCAAAGCTCGATCTCGACTCGATCCTGCGCAAGCCCTGGTTCGTGCCGGAGACGACGCAGGTGAAGGACCAGCTCGACCAGTTCCTGGCAAAGGGCCAGCATTTCGCGCTCGTCGTCGACGAATATGGCGAGCTGCAGGGCATGATCACGCTGGAAGACATTCTTGAGGAGATCGTCGGCGCGATCCATGACGAGCATGATGTGCAGATCCAGGGCGTGCGATCGCAAGTCGATGGTTCGGTGAATGTCGATGGCTGGGTGCCGATCCGCGATCTGAACCGGGCGACCGGCTGGGTATTGCCCGACGAGGAGGCGGTGACCGTGGCAGGCCTCGTGATCCACGAAGCGCAGACGATTCCGGAGCCGGGGCAGAGTTTCGTCTTCCATGGCTACCGGTTCAACATTCTCCGCCGCCAGCGCAACCAGGTGACGGGCGTGAACATTTCCAAAGTTGAGGCAGGTTAGGGCGCAGTAGCCTTCAGCGCGAGCGCGTGCAGGCCGGAATCGAACTCCTTCTGCAACACAAGCATGACGGTGCGTTGCACCTGCACGCGCGAGAGCCCGGCAAAAGCCTCCGCGACAATTTCGACCGAATAGTGAGTCTCGCCGCCCGGCGCGGCCCCTGCATGGCCTGCATGCTTGGCGCTGTCGTCTGTGATCATGAGGGAAGCGGGCGAGAAGGCTTCGGTCAGAATCTCTTCAATTCGCGATCGTCTGTCACTTGGTTGTGGCATCTTTAAGCGGCGCTCCCTATTATCGTGGCCCATGTCCGACAGCGATCCCTTCCGATACCGCGTCAAGTTCAAAGATATACGCGTGAACCCTCCCAAGGACGAGGCGTCGCGTGCGCGCGCCAAGCAAACGCGGGTGTGCGAAGAACCGAACTGTGACCTCGAAGGCGCCTTCCCGGCGCCGCGTCAGGGCGGGAAGGGGCGGCACTTTTTCTGCGAGCAGCATGTCTCGGACTACAATCGCCGTTTCAATTTCTTTGAAGGCATGAGCGAGGCCGAAGCGGCTTCCTTCGTGCGCTCCGAGCGCTACGGCCACAAACGCACCTGGCGGATGGGCGCGGGGCCGATGGGTGGCAAGCGCAGTGCGCACGCCAACGATCCGCGCCGCTGGGCCGGGCGGGGCTTTTTCGACATGGATGATACGCCGGCCGCCGAAGCGCGCGTCGAGGCGCATCGCTCCAGTCTGCAACTCAGGGCCCTGCGCGAACTCGACCTTGAGGCGGATGCCCAGCCGGCCGAGATCCGCGCCCGCTACGCCGAGTATATCCGCCGCTTCCACCCCGATTCGAACAAGGGTGACCGCTCCAGCGAGCACAAGCTTGAACGGGTCGTGCGGGCCGGCAAGCTGCTCAAGGCCTCGGGCCTGATGCGGACCTGACGGGGCCGTCCATGCCGCATGGACATGGGCAAGGAGTTTGTGGTCAAAGGCGCACGGAACCGGGATTCGCGGCTGGCGCTCGCGGGCCCGCAAAGAGGCAAGGCGCATGAGCAAAGGTCTGGTGACGGTTTTCGGGGGTTCGGGCTTCATTGGCCGGTATGCCGCCCGCACGCTGGTAGAGCGCGGCTGGCGCGTCCGGGTCGCCTGCCGCCGGGTACATACAGCCATCGACGTGCGCCTCGCCGGCCCGCCGGGCTGGGTGGACATCGTCCAGGCCAACGTGCGCGACCGCGCCTCGATCGACCGCGCGCTGGAAGGCGCTGACGCTGTCGTAAATCTCGTCGGTATCCTGTTCGAAAGCGGCAAGCAGACCTATGCCGGCTCGCAGGGCGAAGGCGCCGCGCTGGTGGCCGAAGCGGCGGCTGCCAAAGGCATTACACGGTTCGTGCAGATCTCGGCCATCGGGGCGAACGCGGAGTCGAAGTCGCCCTATGGCCGCACCAAGGCGCAAGGCGAAGCGGATGTACTCAAGTTCGTTCCCACAGCGACCATCCTGCGCCCCTCCATCGTGTTCGGGGCCGAGGACCAGTTCTTCAACCGGTTCGCGGCCATGGCTCGCTCGGCGCCGTTCCTGCCAGCGATCGGCGGCGGCAAGACGAAGTTCCAGCCGGTCTATGCCGGCAACGTGGCGAGCGCGATTGCAGCGGCCGTCGATACCGATACGGCCGAAGGCAAGACGTATGAGCTCGGCGGGCCGGGCGTCTACACGTTCAACGAACTCTACGACATCATTCTCAAGACCATCGACCTGAAGCGGTTCAAGCTGCCGCTGCCCTTCTTCGTGGCGCGGCCCGTCGGCTATATCACCGGCGCTGTGTGGCGGTTCGTGCCGCCCTTTTCCTGGGGCTTTCTGGGCGCGCCTCCGCTGACGGGGTCTCAGGTCGAGATGCTGAAGGACGACAATGTGGTGGCGCCGGGCGCCCTCACGCTGGCCGATCTCGGCGTGACGGATCCGGAATCGGTCGAAGCCATCGTGCCGCGCTATCTCTGGCGCTTCCGCACCTACGGCGAATTCCACAAGCCCAGCGAAGCCTGATCAGGCGACCAACGGGATCGGCATCATCGTCAGCAGTGCGATGCCAAGCAGGATCCGGTAGGCCACGAAGGGCAGGAAGCTCATCCGGCGCACCAGTGCCATCAGGATGTAGATCGCCACGAGTCCCGAGAGCGCCGAGCCGACGCCGATGGCGATGGCTTCGCCGGCGGTGACCGTCACCATGCCGACTTCACTGCCGAAATAGAACTCCGCGATCATGTAGAGGCCGACCGCCGTCAGCACCGGCGCGCCGACCAGCATGCCGAACTTCGCGGCGTCGGGGCGTGAATAGCCGAGGGCGCGGGCGGTGGTCATGGTGATGCCGGAGCGGGACGTGCCGGGCAGGACCGCCGCGATGACCTGTACCGCGCCGATCAGGGCAGCGTGCCAAGGCGGCATTTCGTTGATGGAGCGGGTTTTGGCGCCGTAGATGTCGGCGAGGCCGAGCAGGATGCCGAAGCCGATCAGCGGGATCGCCACACCTTGGACCGAGCGAACAGCCTCGTTCACCGAATCCGGAATGTACAGGCGGGCGATGGCAAGTCCGAGCATGGTCAGAGGCAGCGACGCCAGCAGGTTCATGGCGAGGCGTTCGCCCGCGCTGAGTTCGCGCTTGGCGCCGAGCGCGCTGGGAAGGGCAAACACGCCGACAACCGCTTCCCCGATTTCCTTGCGGAAATAGATCAACATCGACGCCACGGTGCCGAAGTTTGCCACGGCATTGATCAGCAGCTCGTCGCGGCCTTCATAGCCGAAAAAGCTGGCCGCCAGCAGCACGTGCGCCGAGGAGGACACAGGCAGCCATTCGGTGATGCCCTGCACAATCGAGATGATGAGAATCTGGAGGATCGACATGGGCTCGCCGGGTCTGCTGAATGGAGTGGGCCAGCCCTAGCGCAGAAAGGTAAAGCTTTGGAGCCGCCTTCTGCGCCGGGCGGTCAAATTGCGACCATCCAAAATGATATGTATTTTTGCGTAGATGCAAGTCCCTGAGGGTTCTAGGAGTGAAAATGCGCTTGGTATATATCAATTTGATATTATGAATCAGATATCCATATTGCTGTGCGCAGCACGCCGCTCTAAATGCAGGGCTCGCGCGCAGAGGGCGCGGTGATCGGAGAGCGCCCCTATGGCCGAGAAGATGCTGCAATTCACGAAAGTCTCACGGTCCATGCCGGCTAAGCGGCCTGCGGCGGCGCGAGCGGATGACTTCCGGGAAATCTATGCAGACTTTTCCCAGGAAGCGGCCAAGGTGCAGGCCGGGCGCTGCTCGCAATGCGGCGTGCCCTTCTGCCAGCAGGGCTGCCCCTTGCAGAACAATATCCCGGACTGGTTGAAGCTCGCCGCCGAAGACCGGATGGAAGAGGCCTGGCGCGTCTCCTCGGCCACCAACAACATGCCCGAGATCTGCGGCCGCATCTGCCCGCAGGACCGGCTCTGCGAGGGGATCTGCACGATCGAACAGTCCGGCCACGGCACGGTGACGATCGGCTCGATCGAGAAACACATCACCGACACGGCCTGGGCCGAAGGCTGGATCCAGCCGATCAAGCCGCCGCGCGAGCGCGCGCAATCGGCCGGCATTATCGGGGCAGGACCGGGCGGCCTTGCCGCGGCTGAGCAGCTGCGCCGCAAGGGCTATCAGGTGACGGTGTACGACGCCTATGACCGCGGCGGCGGTTTGCTCGTGTACGGCATTCCCGGTTTCAAGCTGGAGAAGGACGTCGTCGAGCGCCGCATCCGGCACCTTGAAGCCTCCGGCATCCGGTTCAGGTTCAACACGCGCGTCGGCAAGGACGTCTCGCTGGGCGACCTGCGCGCCGAGCATGACACGGTGCTGATCGCGACCGGCGTCTATGCGGCGAAGGACCTCAAATGTCCGGGCAGCGGCGCCGAAGGCGTGCTGGCGGCGCTGGATTATCTGACCGCCTCGAATCGCAAGGGGCTTGGCGACACGGTCGACGCTTTCGACTCCGGCGAACTGAATGCCGAAGGCAAGCGCGTCGTGGTCATCGGCGGCGGCGATACCGCGATGGACTGTGTACGGACGGCCGTGCGCCAGGGTGCCAAGTCGGTGACCTGCCTCTATCGCCGCGACCGCGCCAATATGCCCGGCTCGCAGCGCGAAGTTCAGAATGCCGAAGAAGAAGGCGTCGTGTTCGAATGGCTCAGCGCGCCGGAAGCGATCCTCGATTCGAAGAACGGCAAGGTGAAAGCCGTGCGCGCCAGCAAGATGAAGCTGGGAGAGCCGGATGCCTCCGGCCGCCAGACTCCGGTCAAGTCCGGCGAGATGATCGATGTGAAGGCCGACATGGTGATCAAGGCGCTCGGGTTTGACCCGGAAGACCTGCCGCTGTTGTTCAATGAGCCGGCGTTGACCGTGAACCGCTGGGGCGCGGTGCGGGTCGACTACGCGACAATGCAGACCAGCCTGCCGGGCGTCTATGCGGCGGGCGATATCGTGCGCGGCGCCTCGCTCGTCGTCTGGGCAATCAAGGATGGCCGCGATGCGGCCGAAGCAATGCACAAGGCGATGAAAGCCATGGTGTCCACCAAAGTGGCGGCGGAGTAAGTCAGATGTCGGACTATGTGAAGCAGTACGAAGCCAATCGCCAGAAACTGATCGACGGGCACGCCTACAATCCCGAAGACGAGAAGGACGCGTGCGGCGTTGGTCTCGTCGTCTCACTCGACGGCAAGCCGAAGCGCGAGATCGTGGCGATGGGCATCGCGGCCCTGAAGAACGTTTGGCACCGCGGCGCGGTGGATGCGGACGGCAAGACCGGCGACGGCGCGGGCATTCGTCTCGACGTGCCGCAGGATTTCTTCCGCGAGCATGTCAGCCGCACCGGCCACAACCCGACGGACGACCGCATCTGCGTTGGCCAGATATTTCTTCCGCGCACGGACTTCGCGGCGCAGGAAGCGGGCCGCACCATCGTCGAGCGGGAAGTGCTGCGTTCGGGCTTCTACATCTATGGCTGGCGCCAGCCGCCGGTGGACGTCTCCGTCATCGGACAGAAGGCCAAGGACACACGCCCCGCCATCGAGCAGATCATGTTTCGTGACGCGCGGAGCCGCAGCACGGAAGACATGGAGCGCGAGCTCTACATCTGCCGCCGCCGCATCGAGCGGCGGGCGCGTGAGGCGAGCATCCCGTCTTTCTATGTCTGCTCGCTGAACCACAAGTCGCTGATCTACAAGGGCATGTTCCTTGCTGCCGACATCGACAATTTCTATCTCGACCTGCGCGACGAGCGTTTCGTCTCGGCGTTCGCCATCTATCACCAGCGTTATTCGACCAACACCTTCCCGCAATGGGCGCTGGCCCAGCCCTTCCGAATGATCGCGCACAACGGCGAGATCAACACGCTGCGCGGCAACAAGAACTGGATGAAGAGCCACGAGATCCGGATGGTCTCCGAGGCTTACGGCGACAATGTCGACGACATCAAGCCGATCATCCCGGATGGCACATCGGATTCCGGCGCTCTGGATGCGGTGTGGGAGATGCTCTGCAAGTCCGGCCGCTCGGCGCCGATGGCAAAGGCGATGCTGATCCCGGAGGCCTGGTCGAAACGCGAGTCGGTGATGCCGATGGCGCACCGCGCGCTGTATGATTATTGCAACTCCGTGATGGAGCCGTGGGACGGCCCGGCCGGCATCGCGGCCTTTGATGGCCGCTGGGCGGTCGCGGGGCTGGACCGCAACGGCCTTCGCCCGCTGCGCTATGCTCTGACAACGGACGGTATCCTTGCCGTAGGCTCTGAAACGGGCATGTGCCCGCTGGGCGACCACGAGATCGCGCGGCGTGGGTCGATCCCGGCCGGCGGCATGATCGCGGCCGACCTTCAGACCGGCAAGTTCTATGACCACCGCGAGATCGTCGATCACTTGGCTGCGAAAGCGCCTTACGAAGACTGGCTGCAGGCAGTTGTCGAGCTGGAGCCCGAAATCGGCCCTGGCCCCGAGCCTGTGTTGTTCAGCCGCGAAGAACTGCTGCGTCGCCAGACGGCCGCCGGCTTCACACTGGAAACCCTCGAGCTGATCCTCGCGCCGATGGCCGAGAGCGCCAAGGAGGCGATCGGCTCCATGGGCGACGATACGGCGCCTGCCGTGTTGTCTTCGGCTTACCGGCCGATGAGCCATTTTTTCCGCCAGAATTTCAGCCAGGTGACCAATCCGCCGATCGATCCCCTGCGCGAAGGCCGGGTGATGAGCCTGCGGACGCGGTTCAAGAACCTCGGCAACGTTCTTGATACGGACAAATCCCAACAGGAAGTGTTCGTACTTGAAAGCCCGGTTCTGACCACCGGGATGTATGAGCGGATGCACACCCGCCTCGGTCTCGGCACCGAACTCATCGACTGCACGTTTGCCGCTGATGACGTGACAGCCGAGGGCGGCGCCCTGAAGGACGCGCTGGAGCGAATCCGGCGCGAAGCTGAAGAGGCCGTCCGGGCAGGGCGCGAACACATCATCCTCACGGACGAGCATCAGTCGGCCACGCGCATCGCCGTTCCGATGATCCTGGCGACCGGCGCTGTGCATTCGCACCTCGTCGCGCAGGGCCTGCGTACCTTCTGCTCGATCACCGTGCGTTCGGCCGAATGTCTGGACACGCACTATTTCGCGGTGCTGATCGGTGTCGGCGCAACCTGCGTGAACGCCTACCTCGCGCAGGATGCCATCGCCGACCGCCACGCGCGCGGCCTGCTGGGCGATCTGTCGCTCGGCCAGGCGGTGAAGAACTTCAAGGACGCGGTCGAGGCCGGCCTCCTGAAGATCATCTCCAAGATGGGCATCTCGGTCATCTCCTCCTATCGCGGAGGCTACAACTTCGAGGCGCTCGGTCTCAGCCGCGCCCTGGTCGCCGACTATTTCCCCGGCATGTCCAGCCGCATCTCGGGCCTTGGGCTTGCGGGCCTCGAAGAGAACGCGCTGGTGCGCCACCAGAAGGCGTTTGACGAGGATGTCATCTCGCTGCCGGTCGGCGGTTTCTACCGCCTGCGCGCCTCGGACGAGCTGCACGCGCTGGACGGCACGCTGATCCACACGCTGCAGGCGGCCTGCGACCGCGGCGACTATGCGATCTACCGCAAGTATGTTGACGCCGTGCATGCCCGCGACCCGATCCAGCTGCGCGACCTGCTCGACTTCAAGGCCGCCGGCGAGGCGATCCCGCTGAGCCAGGTCCAGTCGATCAACGAAATCCGCAAGCGCTTCGTCACGCCGGGCATGTCGCTCGGCGCGCTGTCACCGGAGGCGCATGGCACCTTGAACGTCGCGATGAACCGGATTGGCGCAAAGTCCGTGTCCGGAGAAGGCGGCGAGGACCGTGCACGCTACCGGCCGCTGCCGAACGGCGACAACATGAACTCGGCGGTCAAGCAGATCGCCTCCGGCCGCTTCGGCGTGACGGCGGAATATCTCAATGAATGCCGCGAGATCGAGATCAAGGTGGCCCAGGGCGCCAAGCCCGGGGAGGGCGGGCAACTCCCCGGCTTCAAGGTGACGGAACTGATCGCGAAGCTGCGCCATGCCACGCCCGGCGTGACGCTGATCTCGCCGCCGCCGCACCATGACATCTATTCCATCGAAGACCTTGCCCAACTGATCTACGACCTGAAGCAGATCAACCCGGATTGCCGGGTCTGCGTGAAGCTCGTGGCGCAGTCCGGTGTGGGCACGGTCGCGGCGGGCGTTGCCAAGGCAAAGGCCGACATCATCCTGATCGCCGGCGGTGTTGGCGGCACGGGCGCGAGCCCGCAGACCTCGATCAAGTATGCGGGTCTGCCCTGGGAGATCGGCCTTGCCGAAACGCACCAGGTGCTGTCGCTCAACAACCTGCGCGACAAGATCACTCTGCGTACGGACGGCGGGCTTCGCACCGGGCGCGACATTGTCATCGCGGCCATGCTGGGCGCGGAAGAGTATGGCATCGGCACGGCCTCGCTGGTGGCGATGGGCTGCATCATGGTGCGCCAGTGCCATTCGAACACCTGTCCGGTCGGCGTCTGTACGCAGGACGAAGCGCTGCGCGCGCGCTTCTCCGGTTCGCCCGACAAGGTGGTCAACCTGATGAGTTTTATTGCCGAAGACGTGCGCGAAATCCTCGCCTCGCTCGGCCTGAAATCTCTCGACCAGGCCATCGGGCGTACCGACCTCCTGAAACAGGTCAGCCGCGGCGCCTCGCACCTGGATGATCTCGATCTCAACCCGCTCCTCGTGCAGGTCGATACCGACACGCCGGTTGTCTACAAGCCGAACCGCCGCGAGCCGGTGCCGGACACACTCGACGCGCAGATCCTGCGCGACGCCGAGCCTTTCTTCGAACGCGGCGAGAAGATGCAGCTGGAATACGGCGTGCAGAACACGATGCGGGCCATTGGTGCGCGCGCCAGTTCGCGCATCACGCGCAAGTTCGGCATGCAGTCACTGCCGGAAGGGCGTCTGCATATCCGGCTCGAAGGCTCTGCCGGCCAGTCGCTTGGCGCGTTCAGCGTTCAGGGCCTGCTGCTGGAAGTGCTCGGCGATGCCAATGACTATGTCGGCAAGGGACTCTCAGGCGCGACGATCGTCGTCACCCCGCGTCCGCGTGACCGGCGTTCCGCGATTGGTGATGCGATCATCGGCAACACGTGCCTCTATGGCGCCACCGCCGGCAAGCTGTTTGCGGCGGGTACAGCCGGTGTGCGCTTTGCTGTTCGCAACTCCGGCGCAAAGACGGTGGTCGAAGGTTGCGGCGCCAACGGCTGCGAATACATGACTAACGGCCGCGCCGTAGTCCTCGGCCCGGTCGGCGACAATTTCGGTGCGGGCATGACCGGCGGGGCGGCGTTCGTCTGGGATCCGTCGAGCCGTTTCCATCAGGTCGTGAACCCGGACTCGATCGACTGGTATCCGCTGTCGGAGATGGCGGACGAGCATGTTGGCGAAGCCAAGGCGCTGATTGAGGAGCACGCCAAGCGCACAGGATCGCTGCGCGCCAAGGACCTGCTCGACAACTGGGAGACGACCCTCAGCCAGATGCTGATGATCGTGCCGAAGGAAGTCGCCGCGATGCTGCTCGCCCGCAAACCACCCTCGAAAAAGAAACAAGCCGAGCGGGCTTAGTTTTCCGAAGCCTTGTTCACCGTCCAATGACCCCTGCACGACATCGTGTGGGGGTCTTGAATGCCGGATTTTTCATAGATCCGTGGGCGGAGGTGTTGCGCAGGGATTGAGGGTGGATTTCGTAACTGCTTGACGGAGCAGAGTTTTATCTTGCCGAAGCTCCCCTGTTGGCGGGCATAAGTCGTCTCTGTCCGTCGCCAGAGCGCCTCATCCTGTTGCAGGCTTTGCATTCCTGATGGCGATTTTTTCTCATTGATTCTCACTTTTTATTACTTCGTATCGATCCGCTATCGCGGGCTCTCGGCGTGTCGGATTTCGGCCTTTAGCCTCTATCCGACCTGCGGGTAGGGGGGAGGCGGAGTATAACCCCGGCTGGAGGCGTGCGGCGCAAGTTCCGGCGGCTTATCTTGCAGCGCGTTGTTGCGCCTGCGGATTCTGTTCCCGCAGGACGCACATTTCGTTGCACAAGTCAGATGTTGCGGGGTCTCAAGCCGCTGGCGGCTTCTTCCGCCGGATGCGCGGCCAGATCAGGCGCAGCCAGATCCACAGCAGGGCGCCGATAAGGATCAGCCAGGGCAGGCCCACTGCAAACGCGGTGACGACCGCTGCAACCGCGCTTGCGAGGTTATAGAAGAAGCTGCCGAACGCATTTCCGAGCGGCTCCAGCGCGCCTTGCGACAGCGGATCGGTCTTCGTCTCGTATCCAACTGAGAGCTGGCTCATGTTGACCCGCTGGCGCAGCGCCGCGAGACTGGAAGTCAGCGAGTCGATTTCGCCGTTGACGCGGGCGAGCTCGCGCTGGGTTTCCAGCAGTTCGCCCAGATTGCCCGGCCGGTCGGCCAGCAATTCTTCGATTCGCTCCTGCAGGAGAATTTGCGCCTTCAGGCGGGCGTCGGTGTCGATGATGGTGACGGTCAGGTCTTCGGCCGTGGTCTGACGGTTGGTCACCTCGCCTTTCACGGCTTCAGCTTCCGCTTCGATGCCACCGAGGAAGGTGTTGATCCAGGCGGGCGTCGCCCGGATGTTCAAGGAGGCAGACGCTTGATCTTCAGAATAGGCATTCAGCCAGGAATTGGTGACCACGCAAACGGCCGGCCCGGCCTTGTTGCAAGCGTCGATATGGGCCTGCATCGTCGGCTCGATGGCCGCCACCGGAATGCGCAGACCGATCGAATGGGAGTAGGCGATGTATTGAACCGCGCCGGCGGTATCCGGCGCAACTTCGCCGCCCTCAGCAGCGACCGCCTCTTCCATCGGCGCATCGGCCATCTTCATGGCTTCCGGCGGCGGCGCCATGGCCGGGCTCGACTCGTAAGCGCGGTCTGACGCGCCGCAGGCGGCGAGCATGATGGCTGACGCAGCGGCAGCAAGCGAAACTCGGAATTTCATGGATGTGGTCCTCCCCGGAGCGGATACTCACGCATCATCACCCCGAAAATGGCAATAGGGCGCCGCTTTCAGGGAGAGTTCGCGCTTTTCAGGGCCGGAAGGAAATCCGGCGCTCTCCCGCTTCGATGGCGCGCTGGGCGTGTCCCACAAAATCGACCAGCAGCGAGCGCGTCTCGCGTGGGTCGATGATCTCCTCGGCAAGGAAGCTCTCGGCGGTGCGGAAGGGCGAGCGGATCGCTTCGAACTTCTTGTAGAGCGCCGCTTTCAACTCCTCCGGGTTCTCGGCTTCGGACAGCTCCTTGCGGAACGCCGCCTCGATCCCGCCCGCCATCGGCAGCGAGCCCCAGTCGCCGCTCGGCCAGCAATAGCGCCACTTGGTCTTCGACTGGTTCATCATCGCCGAGCCTGCGAGCCCGTAAGCCTTGCGGATGACCACCGAGCAGACCGGAACGTCCGCCTGGTAGACCGCAGTCATGGCGCGCACGCCGGCGCGGGTGACACCGGCGGTCTCCGCTTTCACGCCGACCGCGAAACCGGGGCAATCGACGAAGTGGATGACCGGCAGATGGAAGGTCGAGCAGAGGTCCATATGGCGCGTGACCTTGTCGCACACGTCCGCGGTCCAGGCCCCATCAAGGAAGAAGGGGTCGCCCGCCATGATGCCGACGGCGTAGCCATCAATGCGGGCAAGTCCGGTGACGATGCCGCGTCCCCAGTCATGGCCGATCTCGAAGAAGCTGCCCTTGTCGACGGTCGCCTCGATGATCTTGCGCGGCTTGTAGGGCGTGCGGCCATCCTTCGGCACGAGGGAGATCAGGCTCTCCTCCTTGCGTTTCGGATCGTCCGTGGGCTGAAGGCGCTCGGGCAGGTGATGCACGGATGGGGGCAGGTAGGAGAGGAAGCGCCGCGCCGCCGCGAAGGCATCCGCCTCGCTGTCGACGACATTGTCCACGGTGCCGTTCTGGCCCTGGATCTTCCAGCCGCCCAGTTCTTCCTTGGTGACATTCTCGCCCAGCGCGATGGCCACCGGCGGCCCGGCGACGAACACCTGGCTGAGTTCCTTGACCATGATCGAGAAATGGCTGGCCGCGACCCGGCCTGCACCCATGCCCGCGCAGGGGCCAAGCGCCAGCGAGACGAACGGCACCTGCGACAGGCCGGTCACGATCTCGTTCCAGCCCGGCGTCTCGGGGATATAGGTCCGCGGGTCTTTCTCCAGCGCCTTGACGGAGCCGCCGCCGCCCGTGCCGTCGATCATCTGGACCAGCGGCATCCGGTACTCGGTCGCCATCTTGATCATCTGGACCATCTTCTGCCAGATCGAGGCATCCGACGCCCCGCCGCGCACGGTAAAGTCATCGGCCAGAATTACGACCGGCCGGCCCTCGAGCCGGGCCCGCCCGGTCACCGAGGTGGACGGTGTGAAGGCAGCCAACTCGTCATCCGGCCCATAGGTGGCCTTGCCGGCAATCTTGCCGATCTCGTGGAAGCTGCCCGGATCGGCCAGGAACGCCACGCGCTCCCGTACGGTCAGCTTGCCCCGCCCCCGCTGGCGTTCGACGGGTTCTTCCCCGCCCATGTGTTCGGCCAGACGCTCGCGCCGGCGCAGCTCTTCGATCGATTTTTCCCAACTCATGGCTGACAGGTGATCGCCTTGCCGCCGCGCCCGTCAACGGGAATCTTCTTGCTCCGCGCGCCCCGGTTTGCTTTATCCCCCTTCAGACCCAATTCCCAAGGAGGAACCCCGGATGGATCTCGCACAACTGACTGCCCGCGCTTCGGAAGCTCTTTCCGGCGGCAGCGATTTCAAGAAAAAGGTGAAGTTCGATTTCGGCAGCGTCGGCAAGCTGCTGATCGACGGCGCCAACGGCAAGGTCGACAATTCCGACGATCCGGCGGATGCCACCATCAGCATCAACTGGGATGACTTCACGAAGCTCGCCTCGGGCGCCATGGACCCAACGATGGCTTTCATGCAGGGCAAACTGAAAGTTGCCGGTGACATGTCGGTCGCCATGCAGCTCCAGGGCCTCATGAAAAAGCTCGCCGGCTGATCCGGCTTGCCTAAAGGCATTGACCTGAGAGGCCGCCCGGAGACACCTTCGGGCGGCTTTTCCTTTTGGGACATGATCCATGGATGACACGGCGGCACGGCGTTCGGGGTTTGTGACCCTGAAGGGCAATCCTGCGCCCGAGGGCGCGGCCGTTGTGTGGTTCAGGGGCGAGGGGGGGCGCGAGCTGCGCGCCTGCGCGGCGCCCGCCCTCTCCGCCAGCAAGCCGCGCGGCACCGTCATTGTCTGCCCGGGCCGTACGGAGTTTATCGAGAAGTATTTCGAGGTTGGCCGAGAACTCCAGAAGATGGGTTTTGCGATCCTGATCCTCGACTGGCCCGGGCAGGGTCTCTCCGACCGCCTTCTCGGCGACAGCAAGAAGGGACATATCGACCGGTTCGAGACGTTCATGGGCGCGCTCGCGAATGGTCTCGAAGAACTGAAGGACCGCCTGCCGCGGCCACATGTCTGCCTCGCCCATTCGATGGGCGGCGCCATCGCGCTGGCGGCCATTGCGCAGGATCTCGTCAAGGTGGAGGCCGCCGCCTTCGTGGCGCCGATGTGGGGCTTGAAGTCCAAGTTCTTCGGGATGAGCTATCTCGTCTGGGCGATGCGCGCGACCGGCCGCTCCGGCGACTATGCCATCCAGCCGGGCCCGCCCGAGAAATTCGAGACCAACATCGTCACGCATGACAAGCGCCGCTGGGAACTCCAGCGCGACCTGATCGATGCGGCGCCGGATCTTGAGCTCGGCCCCGTCACCTGGGGCTGGCTCGGCGCCTCGCTGGACATTCTCGCGACCTTCACGAAACCCAAGGCGCTCTCCAAGGTGACGATCCCGGTGTTTGTCGCCTCCGCCTCGGAAGAGAAGCTGGTCGACAATGCGAGCCATGTCGAAATCTGCCGCCGCCTGAAGGATTGCGACCACATCACGGTCGAAGGCGCGATGCATGAAATCCTGATGGAGACCGATGACCGCCGAGCGGAATTCTGGTCGGGATTCCAGAGGCTGCTGAAACGGGCCGGCATCTGACCGTCCGCCTACAGATAAAAAATTATGGAGGAATGACATGGCGCTGATTTCACTGTCCCGCATCGTGGCACACTGGACGGCGATGCAGCCCGCCCGCACGGCGCTCGTCCACGAAGGGGCGAGCCTCACCTGGGGCGAACTCGAGGCCCGCACCAACCGCCTCGCGCGCGCCTATCAGGCGCTCGGCGTCAAGAAGGATGACTTCGTCACTATTGCCCTGCCAAACGGCATCGAGTTTTTCGAAGCCTGCCTCGCGACCTGGAAAGCCGGCGCCACGCCGCAGCCGGTCTCCTCGCGCCTGCCGAAGTTCGAGCGCGACCAGATTGTGGACGTCGGTGCGCCGAGCCTGGTGGTGGGCGTTGAGCCCGGCGAATACGCGCCGGTTGCCTGCCTGCCGGTGGGCTACAAGCCGGACAGCAGCCTCGCCAACACGCCGCTGCCGGAAGTGACCTCCATCAGCTACAAGGCGATGACTTCTGGCGGCTCTACCGGCCGGCCGAAGCTGATCGTGTCGAAGGCGCCGGCTGCGTCAGATCCGGATGTGCCGCTGCTCGAGATCCCGCAGCAAGGCTGCATGCTGATCCCCGGCCCGCTCTATCACAACGGGCCCTTCCTCTGGGCCATGACGGCGCTGTTCAAGGGCTGCACCGTGGTTGTCACCACGCGTTTCGACGCCGAGGAAACGCTGCGCCTGATCGAGACCCACAAGGTGGATGTCGTCTATATGGTGCCGACCATGATGCGCCGCATCTGGGCACTGCCGGAGGAAGTCCGCACACGGTACGATCTCTCCAGCCTCAAGGCGCTCTGGCACCTTGCCGCGCCGTGCCCGCCCTGGCTCAAGGAATGCTTCATCGAATGGCTTGGCCCGGAGGTGATCTGGGAGCTTTACGGCGGCACCGAAGGGCAGGGCTCCACCACCATTCAGGGTACGGAATGGCTGAAGCACAAGGGCTCGGTCGGAAAGCCCGTCGAGACCTGCGAGATGAAAGTGGTGGGCGAGGACGGCGAGACGTTGCCGCATGGCAAGGTCGGCGAAGTCTTTATCCGCCCGCTCGCCGGCGCCGGCACGACCTACCACTATATCGGCGCTGAAGCGAAATCGATCGAGGGCGGCTGGGAGAGCCTCGGCGACATGGGCTGGATGGACGCCGACGGGTATCTCTACCTGACCGACCGCCTCTCCGACATGATCCTCGTCGGCGGCGCCAATATCTACCCGGCGGAAGTCGAGGCCGCGCTCGATGCGTTCCCGGGCGTGCGCTCCTCCGCCGTGATCGGCCTGCCGGATGACGATATGGGCGCGCGTCTGCACGCGGTCATCGACCGCCCCGAAGGTCCGGCCGATCCGAAAGCGATGGAGGCGCATCTTTCCGAGCGCCTTGTGCGCTACAAGGTGCCGAAGAGCTTCGAGTATGTGGACGAGCCCGTCCGCGATGATGCCGGCAAGGTCCGCCGCAAGGCCCTTAGGGAAGCCCGCCTCGCCACCTCTTGACTTCCCCTAGGGCGCGGCCCGCCTCGTGCCGCAAACAAGGGAGAAACGTCCATGAAAGTAGCAGCCGTCAAGAAACCCGGTGGCCTCGGAAACCTCGTCATCGAGAACCGCCCCGATCCAAAACCTAAGGCCGGCGAAGTGCTCGTGCGCGTCCGCGCCAGCTCGCTGAACTATCACGACTTCATCGTCGTGCTCGGCGGCATTCCCACCCCCGATGGCCGCATCCCGATGTCGGACGGCGCGGGCGAAGTCGTGGCCGTGGGCGAGGGCGTCACCAAATGGAAAGCGGGCGACAAGGTGATCTCGCTGTTTTTCCCGAACTGGCAGTCCGGCCAGGTCGAAGCTGCTGGTTTCGCCAGCGTCCCCGGTGACGGCGCCGACGGTTTCGGCTGCGAGCTGTATGCCGGCCCCGAGACCGCCTTCACCCGCATGCCGAAGGGCTGGACGTTTGACGAGGCGGCGACGCTTCCCTGCGCGGCGCTGACCGCCTGGCGCGGCATGTATGTCGAAACCCGCACCAAGCCGGGTGACTGGGTCCTCGTGCAGGGCACCGGCGGCGTCTCGATCTTTGCGCTGCAGTTCGCCAAGGCGACCGGTGCGCGCGTCATCGCGACGTCCTCCTCGGAAGCCAAGATGGAGAAGCTGCGCGCGCTCGGCGCCGACCATGTGATCAACTACAAGGAAACGCCGGACTGGGGCAAAAAGGCCTTTGAACTGACCGGTGGCCGCGGTGTCGACGAAGTCGTCGAGATCGGCGGCCCGGGCACCATGGCCCAGTCGATCAATGCCTGCCGTCCCGGCGGCCATATCTCGTTGATCGGCGTGCTCACCGGCGTCTCCGGCGAAGTGCCGACGGCAGCGCTCTTCTCGCGCAACATCACGGTGTCCGGCATCACGGTCGGCTCACGCCGCCAGCAGGAAGACATGGTGGACGCCATCGACGCGACCGGTTTCAAGCCGGTGATCGACAGCCGCTTCCCGCTCGACCAGATCGCCGCTGCCTTTGCCCACCAGGCCAGCCAGCAGCACTTCGGCAAGATCGTCCTGACGATCTAGGCTTCCCTGCCCTCGCGAACCGGCAGAGCGCGCCAGCCTATTCGGCTGGCGCGTTTGCTTGTGCGGCGGCCTTGTCCGACAACGGAATGATGCTCTCGCCATCCGGCGTATCCGGATCTCCGTTGGCGCGGTGGATCGCAATGACGACGCCCGACAGCGCAAGGATGGCGATCAGGTTCGGTATCGCCATCGAGGCATTCGCCATGTCGCCGAACATCCAGACGAAGTTCACCTGAGCCAGGGCGCCGATGAAGATGACCACGCACCAGATGTAGCGGAACGGCATGGTTGCCCATTCGCCAATCAGGTAGGTCACGGCCTGTTCGGCGTAATAGGACCAGCCGATGATCGTCGTGAACGCGAATAGCGTCAGGCAAAGCGTCACGATCCAGCCCCCGACAGGTCCGGGAATTGCGTCCGTGAACGCACGGTTGGTCAGCGTCGCCGGATTGGCATCATGTGCCATCCAGAGGTGCGAGGTCGTCTCCGTCAGGCCCGCCGCAACCATGTCGGCGTTCGCCAGCAATTCGGGCGCCGTGCGGAAGCTGCCTTCCGCCGTGATGATCACCAGCGCCGTCATGGTGCAGATGATTAGTGTATCGACGAACACACCGATCATGGCGATTTCGCCTTGTGTCGCCGGGTTCTTCATTTGCGAGGCCGCGTGCGCGATCGGCGCCGAGCCCTGTCCGGCTTCGTTGGAGAACAAGCCGCGCGCCACGCCGAAGCGGATGGCCGATAGCACGGCATAGCCAGCCAGCCCACCGGCTGCCTGCTGCAGGCCGAGCGCGGAGGTGAAGATCATCGCGAACGCGTCCGGGATTTCCTGGAAGTTCAGGCCAAGCACCACGAGGCTCATCACCACGTAGATCAGGGCCATCGCGGGCACGAGTTTTTCCGCCACGTTCCCGATCGACTTGATTCCGCCGACGATGATAACGAACACCAGAACGGACATCACCAGTCCGATGACAATCTTGGCGATGGGAAGATCGACCCCGCCAAGGCTGACGGATGCAGACATCAGGCTTTGATCACCGAAGGCGGCGCCGAACGTTTCGACCAGATTCTGGGTGATCCCGTTGGCCTGCACCATGCCGCCCGTGGCGGTGGCCGAGAAGATCGTGCCGATGCAGAAGAGGATGGCCAGCCACTTCCAGTGCTTTCCGAGACCGTTGGTGATGTAATACATCGGGCCGCCGTTCAGCCGCCCGAACTCGTCACGCTCGCGGTATTTGATGGCCAGCGAGCTTTCGGCGAAGGCGAGCGCCATGCCGAAGATGGCCGTGATCCACATCCAGAATACGGCGCCGGGTCCACCCAGCGTGATGGCGGTGGCCACGCCGACGATGTTGCCGGTGCCGACCTGGCCGGAAAGCGCGGTCGTCAGCGCCTGGAAGGGTGTGATCGCGCTCGGGTCGCCATTACCTTTGCGGCCTGCCCAGACTTCGCCGATTGCGGGCACAAGCCGGCGGATCGGGCGGAATCCGATCCGGAACATGAAATAGATGCCGGTGCCGAGCAGCAGAACAATGATTGGGCCGAGTGGCAGAAGGCTCTGGCCATTCCACTCGCCGGCCCAGATGAAACCGCTGACATTGGTCACGCCTGCTTCGAAGTCGGCGAAGAGTTTGTCGAACATGTTTGAGGGCCTCCCCGGCGCCGAAAGTGTCAATTTGGGGGCACCCTAGCCCGGTTTCCCGGGCTGTGAAGGCACTGATTGCCGTGGCCCAGGTAGATGGAGGAAGGTTCTTTCAGCTTGCCCCCTTTTCAGGCATAAGCCGCTCGATGACCGCTACCCCCGACGCCAAGCCTCTGAAGGGCCTGTTTATCAGGACCTATGGCTGCCAGATGAATGTCTACGATTCCGAGCGCATCCGCGATGTGCTCAAGCCGCTGGGCTATGCGCCGGTGGATGCCCCGGAAGGCGCCGACCTCGTGGTCATCAACACCTGCCATATCCGCGAGAAGGCGACCGAGAAGGTCTATTCCGAACTTGGCAAGCTGAAGCAGATGAAACTCGCCTCCGGCGGGAAAATGACCATCGCGGTGGCCGGCTGCGTCGCGCAGGCCGAAGGCGCCGAGATCATCCGCCGCCAGCCTGCCGTTGATCTCGTCCTCGGCCCGCAGGCCTATCACAAGCTGCCGGAAATGATTGCCCGCGCCAGCCGCGCGGTCGGTGACCGGCTGGAGACCGAGTTCGATACGGTCGAGAAGTTCGACGCCCTGCCGAAAACCCGCGACCCGGATGGCCCGGCGGCGTTCGTGTCGGTGCAGGAAGGGTGCGACAAGTTCTGCACGTTCTGTGTCGTCCCCTATACGCGCGGCGCCGAAATGTCCCGGAACGTGGACGATATCGTCCTGGAAATCCGTGATCTGGCCGCGAAGGGCGTGCGCGAGGTCACCCTGCTTGGCCAGAACGTCAACGCCTTCCACGGCCCTGCGCCGCGCCTCGAAGGCGGCGCCGACTGGACGCTCGGACAACTCGTCCGCCACATCGCGAAGATCGGCGGCATCGAACGCATCCGCTACACGACTAGCCATCCGCGCGACATGGACGATGACCTGATTGCCGCCCACGGCGACACGCCCGCCATGATGCCGTTCCTGCACCTGCCCGTGCAGTCTGGCTCGGACCGCATCCTCAAGGCGATGAACCGCGGCCATACCGCTGACGAGTACCGGGACATCATCGCCCGCGTCCGCAAGGCCCGGCCTGACATCGCCATCGCGAGCGATTTCATCGTCGGCTTCCCGGGCGAGAGCGACGCCGACTTCGAGGCCACGATGCAGCTCGTCCGCGATATCGGTTTCGCGGTCGCCTACTCGTTCAAGTATTCCTCGCGCCCCGGCACACCGGCGGCCGAAATGCACGGCCATCTTTCCGAAGCGGTGAAGGACGAACGCCTGCAGGCGCTGCAGGCCTTGCTGCGCGACCAGCAGACGGCCTTCAACGAGGCGCAGATCGGCAAGACGCTGCCCGTTCTCGTCACCGGGAAGGGCCGCAATCCCGGCCAGATGCACGGCCGCTCGCCCTACCTCCAGGCGCTCCATTTCGATGGAACCGATGCGCTGCTGAATACGTTGGTGGACGTGAAGATCACTTCAGCCAGTCTGAATTCCGTCACCGGTGAACGCGTGCGTGCCCACGAGCCCACTGCGTGAGCGCGAAACGTCCCCCCGCCAACGCGCAGAACTCCGAAACCGTGAGCCGTGTCTACCCGGTGCAGCAGGCCGAACGCCTGCGCGACCTCTGCGGTCCGCACCACCGTAACCTTGCGCTGCTCGAATCCCGCCTGAAGCCGTTCGGCCTGCGCGCTGAAAGCATGGGCGGCGGCATCCGGCTTGATGGTGCGGAGGAGGGGGTCTCCCTCGCCGAAGCGGCGCTTGCCGAGTTCGAGCGCCGCCTGCGTAACGGCGCCGAGGCCACGGAAATGGAACTCGAAGGCGCGCTGCAAGCGGCGCAGTCGCCTTCGCAATCCTTCTCCGGTCTCAAGGGCCTGCGCAAACCCGTCACCGCGATGACGCGCGGCCAGGCAAAGTATATTGAACTCCTCTCCCAGCCTGAAAACGCGCTGATCTTCGGCGTCGGCCCCGCCGGCACCGGCAAGACCTTCCTCGCTGTTGCCACAGGTGTCGCCGAGCTGCAGGCGGGCCTGCGCCAGCGCCTGATCGTCACCCGCCCTGCGGTGGAGGCCGGCGAGAAACTCGGCTTCCTGCCGGGCACGCTGGAAGAAAAAGTCGATCCTTACATGCTGCCCATCTGGGACGCGCTGCGCGAACTGATGGGGCAGGAACAGATGGAGCGGCGCATGTTGCGCGGCGAGATCGAAGTCGCCCCGATCGCCTTCATGCGCGGGCGCACCCTCAAGAATGCCTTTGTCATTGTCGACGAGGCGCAGAACACGACCGTCCCGCAGATGAAGATGGTGCTGACCCGCCTCGGCCGCGACAGCCGCATGGTCGTCACCGGTGACCCCGACCAGGTCGACCTGCCGGGCAGCCAGCCCTCGGGGCTGAAGCATGCGCTGCGCATCCTCGAGAATGTCGAGGGCATCGCCGCGCACCGGCTGACCGCGGCCGACGTCGTGCGCCATGGACTCGTCAGCCGCATCATCGACGCCTATGCGGCGGCAGGCGAAAGCTGAGCGAAGCCATGATCGATGTCGCCTTGATCGTCGAAGGGGAGATCTGGTCCGCCCTTGGGGACCTTGATGCCCTGAGCCGCCGCGCTTTTGCCGCCGCCGCGAAGCAGGCGCCCGCCGAGGGTCTTGTCTCGCTGCTGCTGACCGATGACGGCGAACTGCAGCAGCTGAACCGCGACTTCCGCGGCAAGGACAAGCCGACGGACGTGCTGTCCTTTCCGGCCCTGCCGATGGACCGGCCGCTGCTCGGCGACATCGCGGTCGCCCACGGCGTCGCCGCCCGTGACGCCGCCGCGCAGGGAAAGGCGATGCCGGATCATCTGACCCATCTGCTGATCCACGGCTACCTGCACCTGCTCGGCCATGACCACGAAACACCGGCAGAGGCCGAGCTGATGGAGTCGCTGGAGATCAGCGCGCTTGCTTCGCTGGGTATAGCCAATCCATATCTGCTCTGTGATACGGGGCCTGCATGAGTGATTCTGATCCTTCAGACGCCGCCCCCGGACGAAGACGGGGGCTATTCGGTTTCAAGCGCAAACCTGCGCCGCCGCCGGAGACCGGTGCCCCCGAAACCGTCGCCGGGAGCGCGCCTCAAGTCATGCGCCTGCGGGTCGCCGAATTCGAGCAACTGCGCGTCTACGATGTCATGGTGCCCCGCGCCGAAATCCAGGCCGTCGAAGCCGGCACGGATTTCCCGGACCTGCTACGCTTCTTCGCTGAAGTGACCCATTCGCGCCTGCCGGTGTTCCGCGAGACGCTCGATGATCCGATCGGCTTCGTGCACATCAAGGATGTGGTCAGCGAACTGGCCAAGGACGAGACGCTGCCGAAACGCCCGCTGGAGCGTCTGCACCGCGAAGTGCTGTACGTTCCGCCCTCGATGAAGCTGACCGACCTGTTGGTGAAGATGCAGGCGACCCGCATCCATCTTGCACTGGTCGTCGACGAGTATGGCGGCACCGACGGCCTCCTGACGCTGGAGGACCTCGTCGAGGTGATCGTCGGCGACATCGAAGACGAACACGACGATGACGAGCCCTTGTTCATCCGCCGCAATGCGCGCCTCTGGGAAGCTGATGCGCGCATGGAGATCGACGAGTTCACCGACGAATCCGGCGTCGATCTCGGCCTGGCCGACAGCGATGCGGAGATCGACACGCTCGGCGGCCTCGCCATGGCCCTCGCCGGCAAGGTCCCGCTGCGCGGCGAGATCCTGCGCCACCCGGGCGGGGCCGAACTGGAAATCATGGAAGCCGATTCCCGGCGCATCCGGCGACTGAAACTGCGCCTTCCCGAGCCACCCGCATCCCCGCCTCCCGAGGAGTAGAGTTCGCATGTCGGAACCTGTCCGCAGCCACGGCTTCACGGCTTTGGGGCCCCTTCACGAGTCGCTCGCCCGCCTGACCGGATGGAAGGCCGCGCTCGCGGCGGCCGTCTTCGGCGCGCTGGCCGCTTTCGCCTTTGCGCCGTTCCATTTCAGCGCCGTCCTCGCCATTTCCTTCACCGCGCTCGTCTGGATGATCGACGGCGCCCGCGGGCACCGCCGCTGGGGCCGGCAGGTGGCGCTGCGCGGCTGGGCCTTCGGCTCCGGCTTCTTTCTGGTCAGCATGCACTGGACGGCGATGCCGTTCCTGGTGAACCCTGAACAGCACCTCGTCTTCATCTGGCTGCCCCTGATCGTGCTGCCCGCCGGCATGGGCCTGATCTGGGGCGCCTTCGCGGCGATGGCCGGTGCGTTCTGGTCCGCCTCGCCGTCGCGCATCTTTGTCTTCGCGGCCTTCTTCGCGCTCGCCGAATGGGTGCGCGGGCACCTCTTCGGCGGCTTTCCCTGGAACCTGCCGGGCACGACATGGATTCCCGGCGGCGCCCTCTCGCAGGCGGCCTCGCTCGGCGGCGTCTACTGGCTGACCCTGCTCACCGTCTTCGTGATGGCGGCCCCCGCGGCGCTAGTGGATACGCGCGATGCTCGCGGCCTTGGCCTGCGCATGGCCCCGTCCTTTGCGGCGGTTGTCGCGCTCGCCCTCGGCTGGGCCTGGGGCGCAGAGCGCACGGCGGCGGCGTCTCCGATGACCGATCAGCAGGTCGTGATCATGGACGCCGGCGTACCGCAGGCCGACTGGGACCGGATGGAGCCCGGCGCCGTGCTTGTCGAATACGTCCGTATGCTGACCTATCCGGACAGCCGCCCTGGCGACATCGTGATCTGGCCGGAAGGCGCCGTGCCCGGCTTCCTGCTGCAGGAATCGGACTCGCTCGATGCCATCTCGTCGTATATCGGCGAGCGCAAGCTGATCGTCGGCGCCACGCGCTATGAATGGTTCTCCGAGGACACGCCGGTCTATTACAACAGCCTCGCCGTCCTCGATGCCTCGGCCAACAATACCGGTCCGATCGCGCTCTATGACAAGCACCGCCTCGTGCCGTTCGGCGAACTGGCCGCGGTCGATTTCATTCCGTTCGGGCGCGAGTTTGCCGCGCTGTTGCCGCCGACCACGCAGCGCCTCGCCGCGTCCGGTTTCCGGCCCGGGGGAGGGGCGACGGCGCTCGACACCGCGCAGATTCCGCCCTTCGTCGCCCTGATCTGCTATGAAGGCCTGTTCCCGGAAATCACCCGCAAGGCGAACGAGACCGACCGGGCACAATGGATCGTGCTGATCTCGAACGACGCCTGGTTCGGCGCCGGCATGGGCCCCGCCCAGCACTATGCGCAGAACCGCTACCGCGCGATCGAGACCGGCTTGCCGATGGTGCGCGCCGCCAACCGGGGCGCGTCCGGCATCGTCGACGGATATGGCCGGGAGACGATGCGCACGCTGCCGGCAGAAACCGCGCCGGAAGGTTGGGCGACCACCTACGGCCGCGACCGCATTCCGGAACCCGCACCTGTCACCGTTTTCCAGACCCGGCTTGGCGCGGGACTCTTCTGGTTCAGCCTGTGCCTTTTCGCGCTACTGGCCTTCCTCGGCTGGAGGCGTTAAGTCCCTAAAACGCGAGGCGCTGGGGCCGGAACGGGATGGAAGATGACGGACAGCAAACTTCCGAGCGGCATCGACCGGGTTGTCGGCCAGCGTATCCGGTGGCGCCGCCGCGAACTCAAGCTGACGCAGGAACGCCTTGGCGAACTGCTTGAGCTGACGTTTCAGCAGGTTCAGAAGTACGAGAAGGGCGTCAACCGTGTCTCGGCGGGCCGATTGTACGAAATCGCCGGCGTGCTGGGTGTGCCGATCAGTTATTTCTTTGACGGCGCCGAAGAATTCCTTGGCGCGGAGCAAGCCGAATTCGCCGAAGACGAAGATGAACCGCACGCGCCGGTTATGACACCCGAGATGCTGGAACTCATTTCCGCCTTCCAGAAGATCGAGGACATTTCGCTGCGCAAGTCGCTGCTGAACACCGTGCGCGCGGCCGCCTCTGCTTTCGACAACCGCTCCGGCCAGGATTGATCCGGTTACGTCATGAGCGCGCCTGAACACGAAGGTTTGAGGGATCGCCCGATCCGCACGTTCGGCCGCACCGGCGGACGCCCGCTGTCGCCGCGCCAGCAGCAGCTGATCGAAACCCGCCTCGACCACTGGCGCCTGCCGCAACCGGCGGCGCCGGACTTTCAACCCCTCAGCCTCTTTCCGTCCGCCCGCGCGGCCTGGCTCGAAATCGGGTTCGGCGGCGGCGAACATCTCGTGGCGCAGGCCGCAGCGAACCCGGATACCGGCTTCATCGGGTGCGAACCGTTTGTCGAAGGCGTCGCCAAGGCGATCGCCGGCATCGAGGACAATGGTCTCGCCAATGTCCGTCTGTGGCCGGATGATGCGCGCCTGCTGCTGGACGCTTTTGCGCCGGCCTCCATCGCGCGGGTCTTCATCCTCTTCCCGGACCCCTGGCCGAAACGGCGCCAGCAGAAACGCCGCCTCGTGCAGCCGGACGTTGTGGCAGGCCTTGCCCGCATCCTTGCCCCCGGCGGGCGCCTGCGCTTTGCCACCGATGTCGCCAGCTACGCCGATGAAGCCCTGCTCGCCTTTCTGGGGAATGACGCTTTCGAATGGACCGCCGCGCGTGCCGATGACTGGCGCTGTCCGCCCGCGGATCATGTGACCACCCGCTACGAGGCCAAGAAACTCGGCGATTGCGCCCCGATCTGGTACGATTTCCTGCGCATCTGAGCCTGTGGAGAATATTGACATTTCGCATCATTTGTGGCCTTTTCCATCGCATCGAAACCGGTCGGTCTGAATATCAAGACCCCGTCAGACCGACGGCAATGACTTTCCCTCCCCCGCTTTCGATGGGCACCGGCATGGCGCATCCCGCGCTTGTCGCGGCCCGGAACGGCAAAGGAAAGCCAATATGGCAACCGGAAAAGTAAAGTGGTTCAACGACCAAAAAGGCTTCGGCTTCATCAAGCCGGATGAGGGCGGTGCGGACGTTTTCGTTCACATTTCCGCCGTTGAGCGTTCGGGCCTGCGCACGCTCGCCGAGAACCAGTCCATCCAGTATGAACTGCACAAGGACGAACGCCGCGGCAAAACCTCGGCTGTGGACCTGAAAGTCCTCTAAGTCATTCGCCCCTCGAGGGTGAGGAAGCGGCGGCCCGGGCAACCTGGCCGCCGTTTCTGTTTGCCTCAGCAACCCCCTCGACAGACCGCCCAATCGCGACTATCAAACCGCCAAGTCGAAATATATCGGCGGCGGGTCCGGAAACGGGTCCGCCGTTTTTCTTTATCCGGATTTGCCCCGCCTCTCATGATCGCCGTCTCGGAACAGGAACGCCGCCTGCTGGACATCATCCGCCCCGTTGCGGACCGTCTCGGCATGGAAGTCGTGCGCCTGCGCGTCTCGGGCGGCCGCCGGCCCCACCTGCAGGTGATGGCCGAGAAGGCCGGGGGCGCGCCGACCGATGTCGAGGACTGCGCCCGCCTCAGCCGCGCCATGGGCCCGGTCCTGGAAGAGGCCGACCCGATTTCGGAAGCCTATATCCTTGAGGTCTCGACCCCCGGCATCGACCGGCCGCTGACCCGCCCGGGCGACTTCGGCCGCTGGATCGGCCACGCCGCCCGCATCGAACTTGCCCGCCCCATCGATGGCCGCCGCCGGTTCACCGGTACGATCGTGTCGGAAGGGGAGGACGGGGTGCACCTCGAGATCGACGACGAGACCGAACTGGTCGCCGGCGTCCACGAGATGAGCCGCGCCACGCTCGTGCTCACCGATGAACTGATCGAGGCCGCCCGCGCCGCCGGCAATCTGCCGCCGCAGCCGGACGAAGACGAAGACCTGCTCGCCGATTTCGAGATCGACGAGTCCGAAGACGACACAGATGAAGAAGAGACAGGAGATCTCCAATGAGCACCGTAGGCGTTTCCGCCAACCGTCTTGAAATCCTGCAGATCGCGAAAGCGGTCGCGGAAGAAAAATCGATCGACCAGCGCATCGTCATCGAAGCGATGCAGGAAGCCATCGAAAAGGCCGCCAAGGCCAAGTACGGCCAGGAGCACGACATCCGTGCCCGGATCGACCCCGCGACCGGCGAACAGACGCTGTGGCGCGTGCAGACGGTTGTCGCGGATGACAGCCTCGAAGACGAGGCCAAGCAGCTGCGCCTCACCGAAGCCAAGAGAATCGATGCCGCGATGGTTATCGGCAGTGAACTGACGGAAGAGCTCCCGCCCTTCGACTTCGGCCGAGTCGCCGCCCAGACCGCCAAGCAGGTGATCACGCAGAAAGTGCGCGATGCCGAGCGCGAGCGTCAGTACAATGAGTACAAGGACCGCGTCGGCGAAGTCATCAACGGCATCGTCAAGCGCGTCGAGTATGGCCACGTCATTGTCGATCTCGGCCGCGCCGAGGGCATCATCCGCCGCAATGACGGTATCCCGCGCGAGAACTTCCAGCCGAACGACCGCGTCCGCGCCTATCTCTACAAGGTCAGCCGCGAGCTGAAGGGTCCGCAGATCTTCCTGTCGCGCGCGGCGCCAGACTTCATGCGCAAGCTGTTCGCCCAGGAAGTGCCGGAAGTCTACGAAGGCGTCATCCAGATCAAGGCCTGCGCCCGCGACCCGGGCTCGCGCGCCAAGATCGGCGTGATCTCGAACGACTCGTCCATTGACCCCGTCGGCGCCTGCGTCGGTATGCGCGGCGCGCGCGTGCAGGCGGTTGTCGGCGAGCTTTCGGGCGAGAAGATCGACATCATTCCGTGGAACTATGACGCCGCCACGTTCATCGTGAACGCGCTGCAGCCGGCAGAAGTCTCGAAAGTCGTGCTCGATGAAGACGAGCGCCGCGTTGAGGTTGTCGTTGCCGACGACCAGTTCCCGCTCGCCATCGGCCGCCGCGGCCAGAACGTGCGCCTCGCCTCGCAGCTCACCGGCTGGCAGATCGACCTGATCACCGAGTCGGCAGATTCCGAGCGCTACCAGAAGGAATTCCAGGAGCGCACGAGCCTGTTCATGAAAGCTCTGGATGCGGACGAAACCCTCGCCCAGCTGCTCGCTTCCGAAGGCTTCGAATCGGTCGAGGAGATCGCCTTCGTGGCGCCGGAAGACTTCATCACCATCGAAGGCTTCGACAAGGACGTGGCCGAAGAGCTGCAGGAACGCGCCCGCGAATTCCTGGACCGCGTCGCCGTCGAGAACGACACCAAGCGCCGCGAACTCGGCGTCGAGGATGACGTGATGGAACTCGACAGCATGACGCCGTCCTTCGCCGTGAAACTCGGCGAGCAGGGCGTCAAGACGGTCGAAGACGTGGCCGGCCTCGTGCCGGACGACATCACCGGCTACCGCGAGCCCGGTCCGGACGGCAAACCTGTCTGGGTTGAAGGCATCCTGAAGAAGGGCGAAATGCGCAAGGACGACGCCCAGATGTTCATCATGAAGGCACGCGTCATCGCGGGCTGGATCGAACAGGAAGCCGTCGACGCCCTGATCGCCCAGCAAGCCGGCGATGAGGAAGCGCCGGAGCTGACCGAAGAGGAGCGCGCGCTCCTCGCCCTCGGTGAGCTTGGCAACAATGACGACGACGAGGAAAGCCTCGCCGAGGAACTCGGCATCGACCTCGCAGACCTGCAGATGGAGGGCGGCGATGAAGAAGCCGTACCCGAGCAGTGAACCGGGTCTGATCCCCGAAAATGAAATGGACGATGACGGCGATGCTTCGGCATCGCCGGAGCGTCAGTGCGCCGTCACGCGCACGCGCCTCCCCAAGGAGGCGATGATCCGTTTTGTTCTGTCTCCGGACAATGTTGTGACCCCGGATGTCGCCGATCGCCTGCCGGGCAGGGGCGTGTGGGTTGGGGCCGAGCGCCGCCATGTCGACACGGCGGCCGCCAAGGGCGCCTTCGCGCGCGGCTTCAAGAGTGCGGTGACGGTTCCCGAAGGACTGTCGGATTTGACCGAACGCCTGCTGGTGAAACGGTGCGTGGAACTTCTCGGCCTCGCCCGCAAGGCAGGCCTCGCCATCCAGGGCCACGACCAGGTGCGCGACGCCCTGCGCGGCAAGGAACCCGCCTTCCTCCTCGAAGCTAGCGACGGCGCAGAGGATGGGCGCAACAAGGTGTATTTCCTCGCGAAAGCCATATATAGCGACGTGAAAGTAGCCGGAGCGCTCAGCTCGCAGGAATTGGGCATGGCTTTCGGACGTGACCGTGTGATACACGGCCTCGTCCGCCGGGGCGCTATCGCGAAGAACTGGGAAGTCGCCTACCGGCGCCTTACCGGATTTCGCGCTGCTCCCGAACTTGACTGGTTCCCTGAACCGGATCGGTAACGGAATCTGCCGGGACGCATGGGCGTCCGGGCTCAGAATATGATATGTAGGACGAATGAGCGATAACAACGATCAAGGCAATTCCGGTGGGCGCAAGCCGCTGACAGTCGTGCGCAAGTCCGCCGGCACAGTGAAGCAGAGCTTCAGCCACGGCCGCTCCAAACAGGTAGTGGTCGAGACGAAAAAACGCCGCCCGGTCACGGCTGGCGGCGCGCCTGCGGCTGGACAAGCTGCGGACTCGCCCACCCCTGTTTCGGAATCGATGGAGGCGAAGCTTGTCGCGCTCGCCTCGAAGCTGGGCATCACGGTGGCCGAGCTGAAGGCTCGCCAGAAAGTTCTCGAGCGCCGCAAGACCGAAGAGTCGGCGCGCGCCGAAGACCAGCAAAAGGAAAAGGCGTCCCAGGACCGTCTGCGCACCGAGCAGGAGCGCAAGGCTCAGGAAGGTCGCGACCGCGACGGCGCCGAAGCACGCCGCAAGGCCGAGGAAGAAGCCCGCAAGATCGCCGAAGCCGCGCCGAAAGAGCCGGTGGTTGATCGTCCGACCAAGGTGCGCCCGCGCGCTGACGCCGCGTCGCCTGCGGCCGCCGTTCCGGTGGAAGATGAAGAGGCCGGCCGCGCCAAGCGCGGCGGCGGCGGCAAGCCGGTCAAGGATGACCGCGGCGCTGGCGACCGTGCCCGTGAAGCCGCAGCCCGCAGCCGCGATACCGGTGCGCGCCGCCAAGGCAAACTGACCATTGCGTCGGCTCTCGGCGACGACGCCGACCGCCAACGCTCGCTCGCCTCTGTGCGCCGCGCGCGTGAGCGCGAACGCGAACGCAAGATGGGCGGCGCCGGAGACCGCGATAAGGTTTCCATCGAAGTCACGCTGCCCGAAACCATCACGCTGCAGGATCTTGCCGGCCGCATGAACGAACGCGTCGCTGACGTCGTGAAGTTCATGATCAAGGAAGGCCAGATGCTGCGCGGCAACGATATCGTTGACGCCGATACGGCCGAACTGATCGCTGCAGAATTCGGGCACACCGTGAAACGCGTGTCGGAAGCCGACGTCGAAATCGGCCTCGAAGGCCTCGCCGACGACGATACCGACCTGCAGCCGCGCGCCCCGATCGTGACGATCATGGGTCACGTCGACCACGGCAAGACCTCGCTGCTCGACGCGCTGCGCAAGACCGACGTGGTCTCGGGCGAAGCCGGCGGCATCACGCAGCATATCGGTGCCTACCAGGTGCAGCTGAAATCCGGCGAGCGGATCACCTTCCTCGACACACCCGGCCACGCCGCCTTCACGGCCATGCGTGCCCGCGGCGCCAACGCGACCGACATTGCGATCCTCGTCATTGCGGCGAACGATTCGATCATGCCGCAGACGATCGAGTCCATCAATCACGCCAAGGCGGCCGGCGTCCCGATCATCGTGGCCGTCACCAAGACCGACCTTTACGATGCCAACCCGGACAAGGTGCTGACAGACCTCCTGCAGCACGACATCCAGGTTGAATCGATGGGCGGCGTGACCATCGCGGTCAAGGTTTCGGCCAAGACCGGTGAAGGTCTCGACGAACTCACCGACGCGATCTCGCTGCAGGCCGAAGTCCTCGAGTTGAAAGCCAACCCGAACCGCGAAGCCGACGGCGTCGTGATCGAATCCAAGCTCGACAAGGGCCGCGGCCCGGTTGCCACCGTGCTGATCAAGCGCGGCACCCTGAAGCGCGGCGACATTGTTGTGGCCGGCGCCCAGTGGGGCAAGGTCCGCGCCCTCGTGGACGAGCGCGGCCAGCAGCTTGACGGCGCAGGCCCCTCGCTTCCGGTCGAAGTGCTCGGCATGGACGGCGCCCCCGATCCGGGCGAGCCGATGGTTGTCGTCGACAGCGAAGCGCGTGCCCGCGAGATCACGGAATACCGTATCCGGACGAAGCGTCAGGTGTCCGGCGGAGCAGGGGCTGCGGCCCGCGCCTCGCTCGACCAGCTGCTGCTGCGTCTCAAGGACGGCACCGTGGAAACCCGCGAACTGCCGATCGTCCTCAAGGCCGATGTGCAGGGCTCCGTTGAGGCGATCTCGATGTCGCTCGACAAGATCTCGACCGAGGAAGTCCGCGCCAAGGTCATCCATGGCGCCGTGGGCGGAATTTCGGAATCCGATGTCCTGCTGGCCCGTTCATCCAACGCACCGATCTTCGCCTTCAACGTCCGCGCCAACAAGCAGGCGCGCGATCTTGCCGAGCGCGAAGGCGTGGAGATCCGCTACTATTCGGTGATCTACGACCTGCTAGACGACGTCAAATCGACCCTGTCGGGCATGCTCGCCCCGGAGAAGCGCGAAACCTTCCTCGGCTACGCGGACATCCTGGAAGTCTTCAACATCACGAAGGTCGGCAAGGTTGCCGGCTGCCGGATTTCCGAAGGCAAGGTCATGCGGGGCTGCGGCGTGCGCCTGCTGCGCGACAACGTCGTCATCCACGAAGGCAAGCTCAAGACGCTCAAGCGCTTCAAGGATGAAGTGTCCGAGGTCAATTCGGGCATGGAATGCGGCATGGCGTTCGAGCGTTACGAAGACATTCGGACCGGCGACAAGATCGAGTGCTTCCAGGTTGAGGAAATCGCAAGGACGCTCGCCTAGTCTTTCGGGATGAGCGAGTCCCTGGCGGTATCCGGACGGCTGACAAGCCGCGATCTCAAGCGTCTGGTCCGGGTCAGCCGGACCGGCACCATCGGGCCGACCGCGCTTTACTATGCGGGCTTCACCGCGCCGATCATCTCGGCCAGCGTCGCCCTGCTGGCGAAAGATGTGGCGCGGTCGATGGGCTGGGATACGCTGCTGCAGATCCTGGTTTCGGCCAATCTGGCTGCCTTTGCGGGCATTGCGTGGTATCTGATCTTCATGCGCTGGTCCTATCGCAACCGTCCCGGACGGGGCACCGAACTCACCCTCGACACGCAGGTGACGGTTACGGAGGACTGCCTTTCGGTGCGCCGCGGTCCGGTCGAAACCCGGATCGGGTGGACCGGAATCCGCAAGATTGACGTCGGACCGGGGCATCTGGCTGTCTTCATCGAGGGCGCCGACACGCTGATCATCCCGGAAGCCTGGTTCGGAAATGATACGGCCCGCCGGGCCACCTTCACGGAATTTGTCACTTCAAGGGTAAGCCACTGATGGCCAAGAAACCTTCCACCCCCGGTCTGCCGTCGCAGCGCCAGTTGCGCGCCGGCGAGATCATCCGTCATGCCCTCGCCGATGTCATCGCGCGCGAAGACCTGCGCGATCCGGAACTCACCGGCGTGCTGGTCACGGTCGGCGAAGTGCGCTGTTCGCCGGACCTGCGCCGCGCCAAGGTCTACGTCACCCCGCTGGGCGACGATTCCGAGGAAGGCCGCGCCCGCCTTGCCGGCGCGCTGAACCGGGCAGGGGCTTTCCTGCGCGGGCGCCTCGGGCGCGAGATCGACCTCAAGTTCACGCCGGAACTGCACTTCATCGCCGACAAATCGTACGATGAGGCCACCGCCATCGACAAGCTGCTGTCCGATCCGCGCGTCCGCCGCGACGTCGAGGGCTGAGTCCGGCGGCGGAATTGCCGCGTTTCTGCCTTGATGCTTTGTCATTTGACAGCTCAGCGCCCAGTATTGACACGAACACTGCGCAAGAAGCCGGGGAATAAGGGCATGCAACGCCAGACCATCGACCAGGAAGGTGCCCGCCAGGGCGAAGTCTCGGCCGCATCGCTGCAGCTTGGGGACGACACGATCGCCATCCGCCGCATCGCGACGATGACCGTCGAACGGCACGATTTCTTTCCCTGGGACACGCCGGCCAACCGGAAAACCCAGAGCGTGTATGCCACCGCCTGTGTCGGCTTCCTGTTCTTCGGCCTGGCCGGCTTTGCCTGGTGGGCGATCCGCCAGGCGCAGGGCGACGGCGTGATCGGCCTGATGGTGGGCGCGCTGTTGATGCTGCTCGGCCTGGTCCTCGGCGTGCGCGCCGCGATGATTGCAATGAAGCTGAAGAAGCAGGAGCCCTACTACCGCCTCCTGATCGGCACCTCGGATGGCCGCCAGATTCCGCTGGTCGACAACAATCGCGAAGTCCTGACCAAGATCCGTGACGTGATCCGCCACAAGCTGGATTCCGGCGATACCTCGATCACCGGAGACTTCGACCTCAACCTCGACATCGTCAACCTCCGCATGCCGAAAGGCGCGGGGCCCGTCCGGCCGACCGTGGCGGACGTCATGGATGACGAGGAAGACGGCCCGCCTCCCGCGGCCTGACCCGTTCGGGCGCGGCTCGCTGCCGCATGGATTGACGCGTACCGCCCATACCGGATAAGCGGCGTCCTTCAGTATCTGGTCCAGACGCGCGTTCGACCCGCCCGCCCGGACCCTTTGGAGAATACCTTGTCCCGTCAGAGAAAACGCAAGGGCGAGCCTGTCACGGGCTGGCTGAACCTGTTCAAGCCCGTCGACATGACGTCCACGCAGGCCGTCGCGATCGTCAAACGCCTGTTCAATGCCGAGAAGGTCGGCCATGGCGGCACGCTCGATCCGTTGGCGGACGGTATCTTGCCGATCGCGCTGGGCGAGGCGACGAAAACGGTCCAGTGGGCGATGGATTCCGAAAAGGAATACGTCTTCACCATCCGCTGGGGCATCTCGACCGCCAGCCAGGACGCCGAAGCCGAAGTGACCGCCACGTCCGATGTGCGACCGGAACGCGAGGCGGTGGAAGCTGCGCTGAAGAACTATATCGGCAAGATCCGGCAGGTTCCGCCGAAATTTTCCGCCATCAAGGTGGCTGGCGAGCGGGCTTACGATCTCGCCCGGGGCGGCGAGGTTTTCGAACTGGAAGCGCGCGAAGTGGATGTCCACGCCGCCAAGGTGATCGGTATGCCGGATGCGGATCATTCGGTGATCCATGTTGTCTCCGGCAAGGGATTCTATGTCCGAGCGATGGCGCGGGACCTCGCTGCCGATCTCGGCGCCGAGGGCCATATCAGCCAGTTGCGGCGTACGCGCGTCGGCGCGTTCGATGCGGCGAGGGCCGTTTCAGTGGCCGACCTTCAGGCGCTGGCCGAGGACCGGGACGGGCTGTTCGCGCACCTCAAACCGCTGCACGCGGTGCTGAATTCCATGCCGCACCTGCAGGTCACCGCGCAGGACGCCGGCAACCTGCGGCAGGGGCGCACCATCATGCTGATGCCGCACGTGGTCGAAGGCTGGCGCGCGGGCCGGAGCGGCGAGGATGACCGTGTCGCGCTGGCGCTGGCGGGCGATGACGCGGTCGCGCTCGGCGAAGTGCGCGCCGGGCATTTCGAGCCGGTGCGCGTGTTTGCGGTCTAGAGCGTCGCCATGTCGATCACGAAGCGGTACTTTACGTCGCCTTTGACCACGCGGTCATAGGCGGGGTTCACGTCTTTCATGTCGATCATCTCGATGTCGCAGACGATGTTATGTTCCGCGCAAAAGTCGAGCATCTCCTGCGTCTCCGCGATGCCGCCGATGCCGGAACCTGCGACGCTGCGGCGGTTCGCCAGTAGCAGGCCGCCATGCATTTCCTCCAGCGGCTCGATCGCGCCGACGATCACCATCGTGCCATTGCGCGCGAGCAGGCCGAGATAGGGATTGAGGTCGTGCTTCACCGGCACGGTGTTGAGCAGGAAATCGAAACTGCCGCGGTGCGCTTTCATCTGTTCACGGTCATTCGAGACCAGCACATCCGACACGCCGAGGCGGCGGGCGTCCGCGCCCTTTTGCGGCGAGGTGGTGATCATCACCACTTCGGCGCCGAGGGCGACGGCGAACTTGATGCCCATGTGGCCGAGCCCGCCGAGGCCGATGACGCCGACCTTGTCGCCTTTCGAGACGGCCCAATGCTTCAGCGGTGACCAGCTGGTGATGCCCGCGCAGAGCAGGGGCGCGGCGGCGGCGGGGTCGAGCTTTTCGGAAATCTTCAGGACGAAACTGTCGCGCACGACGATCTGTTTCGAATAGCCGCCATAGGTCGGCCCGCCGATCACCGGTTCGGTGCCGCCATAGGTGCCGACCGAGCCCTTCTCGCAATACTGCTCGTCGCCGTCATGGCAGGCGGTGCATTTGAGGCAGGCGTCCACGAGGCAGCCGACGCCGACCAGGTCGCCGACCTTGTGCCTGGTGACCTTGGGGCCGACAGCGCTGACGCGCCCGACAATCTCGTGGCCCGGCACGAAGGGATATTTCGCGCGGCCCCATTCGTTGCGGGCCGAGTGGATGTCGCTGTGGCAGATGCCGCAATGGGTGATGTCGATCAGCACGTCATCGGGCTGCAGGTCGCGCCGGGTGATCTCGAAGGGCTTCAGGAGGTCTGTGGGCCCCTGTGTGGCATAGGCGGCAACTTGCATGGCGTGTCTCTCCCGGGTTTTGAGGCAGCGTTTCATTGGAAGGCCGGGAAGTCCAGTGCACCTCGTTTTTCCGCTCATCCCCGCCTCCAGCACGGCGCGCGTGACGCGCAGGATGCGGCTGGCGATGCGGACTTCGATGTAGAAGGAGACGAGCGCGACGACGAGCAGGCTCATCGAGACGACGAACAGCAGGGACACGGCGGCCGCGACCGGGATGGCGATCAGCTGGCCGGTGAACAGGAGGATGATGACGAGGCAGATCATCAGGGCGGCCAGCGTGCACAGCGCAATGGCGCGGTGGATGTGCACCATGCGGCGGTCGAGCACGCCGAGTTCGGTGTGGTGGACGCGCCGGGACGTCTCGTCCTCCGAGGCGAGGCCTTCCTCCAGCGCCCGCCACCGGTCGACCACCCGGGCCAGGCGGTTGGCCATCACGTTCAGCAGCGCGCCGATGCCCGCGAGCGTGAACACCGGCGCGATGGCCAGCTGGATGATGTGGGCAATGTCGGAGGGGAGGGGCGTGATTTCAGGCATGTGGGGGTCCGGGCGAATCTCTCTGAGAGTGTAGCCTGTCTCAGGCCAACGGGTGCATTGGTTTTCATCCAATGCACCCAGCCGCCGGTCATTCGGTTTTGTCGCCCATCATCCGCACGCCGTAGAGGACAAAGGCCCCGCCCAGCAGCACCCCGCCGATGACCTGGACGAGGTGAAGTCCGGGCATCGGCGGCAGGTTCATCATCACGCCGCCGATCGTCCACAGTGCTATGCCGGCCCAGTCGGGGTTTGCGCCGCGGGCCAGGCCCAGCGCGCAGAGCAGCAGCCCGGTCATCAGGGTGGCGAAGGTCGCGACATAGAAGATGAAGATCGGCCCGGTGAACATCGCGCCGTCCGCTTCAATGGCGGCCGGGTGCGCGTGGGCCAGGATGGGGCTAATGACGGCCGCGATGACGCCGTCCGCAAAGAAGCCGAGCAGGCCCGCCATCGTTGCGGCGACGCCCAGCACAGTCAGCACGCCGGGCCGCATGCGCCGGGACGCCAGCGGCACCAGCCCGAGCGCCAGCAGCGGACTGGCGGCGAGGTGAAAGCCCTGGGCCGTCAGTTGAAGCGGGTCGAGCACGATGTCCGCGCCTGCGAAACTCTGAAACTGGCTGATGATGGCCCAGAACACGGCGAGGCACGCCCCGCCCGCGACCAGAGCCGAACCTGAGACCTTTTCGGAAAATCCGTTCATTGGTGTAACTCCCTGATGCCGCACCGGATGATGCTATGTTAACGCTGTTAATATCCAATATTAACACTGTCAACATAGAGCGCTGCCGAAATCCGTCTTGCGCCCGCCGCGGGCAGAGTGCCCCTTCCCATTCCCCCCCATTTGAGTCATAAGCCCGTTTTTGGGGCGGAGACGCTGTCTCTTGACCCTGCTGGACGACATCCCGGCTGTGGCCACCTGATCAGGCCCGTTCCAAAAAAACCCCGCCAATTCAGGCGATTTGTGAACCCAGCGCCCGCGGGCGCGATGCTAGAAGGCTTTTTCGATGTCGATTACCGCTGAACACAAGCAAGAGCTCATCAAGAAGTTCGCCACGAAACCGGGCGATACGGGCTCGCCGGAAGTCCAGGTTGCGATCCTCACGGCTCGCATCAACGGCCTGACGGACCACTTCAAGGCCAACAAGAAAGACAACCACTCCCGCCGGGGCCTGCTGACCATGGTCGCCACCCGCCGGAAGCTCCTTGATTACGTCAAGGGCAAGGATGAAGCTCGTTACACGAAGCTCATCACGGAACTCGGCATCCGCCGCTAGTTCCACACCAAGCCCGCCAGGCAATAGGGCCATGGCGGGCTTTTCGTATGTGAAAGAAAGACAGACATGTTCAATACGCAATCCGTGTCGCTGGAATGGGCCGGCCGCACACTCACGATCGAGACGGGCCATGTGGCGCGTCAGGCTGATGGCGCCGTCATGGTCACCTATGGCGACACCACGCTGCTCGCGACCGCCGTCTTCGCAAAGTCGGCCAAGCCGGGTCAGGACTTCTTCCCGCTGACCGTCAACTATCAGGAAAAATACTTCGCTGCCGGCCGCATTCCCGGCGGCTTCTTCAAGCGTGAAGGCCGCCCGACCGAGAAAGAGACGCTGACCTCGCGCCTCATCGACCGGCCGATCCGCCCGCTGTTCGTCAAGGGCTTCAAGAACGAAGTCCAGGTGATCATCACCGTTCTCTCGTATGACCTCGAGAACGATGCCGACGTGCTCGGCATGATCGGCGCGTCTGCTGCGCTGGTGCTCTCCGGCGCCCCGTTCATGGGCCCGATCGGCGCTGCCCGCGTCGGCTATATCGATGGCAAGTATGTCATCAACCCGACCCAGGCCGAAATCGAGGAATCCGATCTCGACCTCGTCCTCGCCGGCACGTCCGACGCGGTGATGATGGTGGAATCGGAAGCCTACGAGCTTTCGGAAGAAATCATGCTGGGCGCCGTGGTTGCCGGTCATGACGCGATGCAGCCGGTGATCGATGCGATCATCCAGCTCGCCGAGAAAGCCGCCAACGCCCCGTTCGAGTTCGAAGCCGAAGACAATTCCGCCGCCGTCAAAGCGATCGAGAAGATCGTCGGCAAGGACCTGTCGAAAGCCTACAAGATCACCGCGAAAGGCGAGCGTTATGCTGCTGTCGGCGCGGCGCGCGATGCGGCCAAGGCGAAACTCGTTGGCACCGATGAGGCGCCCGGCGAGATGTCCGGTGAGTTGTTCAAGACCGCGTTCAAGGAAGCCGAAGCTTCGGTGGTGCGCGGCGACATCCTGAAAACGGGTGAGCGCATCGACGGCCGCAAGCTGGACCAGATCCGTCCGATCCTCGCCGAGGCAGGCTTCCTTCCGCGTACGCACGGCTCGGCCCTGTTCACGCGCGGCGAGACGCAGGCGATCTGCGTCACGACGCTCGGAACGTCCGATGACGAACAATATATCGAAGGCCTGGACGGCACCCGCAAAGAGAAGTTCATGCTGCACTACAACTTCCCTCCGTACTCGGTGGGGGAGACCGGCCGCCTCGGCGGCGCCGGACGCCGCGAAATCGGCCACGGCAAACTGGCCTGGCGCGCGCTGCAAGCCGTCCTGCCGAAGCATGAGGACTTTCCGTACACGATCCGTCTCGTCTCCGAGATCACCGAGTCCAACGGCTCGTCCTCGATGGCGACGGTCTGCGGTTGCTCCCTCGCCATGATGGATGCCGGCGTGCCGATCACGCGCCCGGTTTCCGGCATCGCGATGGGCCTGATCCTTGAAGGCAAGGACTTTGCCGTCCTCTCCGACATCCTGGGTGATGAAGATCACCTCGGCGACATGGACTTCAAGGTGGCCGGTACGGAGAAGGGCATCACCTCGCTCCAGATGGACATCAAGGTGGCCGGCATCACGCGCGAGATCATGGGCAAGGCCCTCGATCAGGCGAAAGGTGGCCGTCACCACATCCTCGGCGAAATGGCGAAGGGCCTCTCCTCCGCCCGCGGCAAGCTCGCAGAAACCGCCCCGCAGATGGAAATCATGAAAGTCCCGGTCGACAAGATCCGTGACGTCATCGGTTCCGGCGGCAAGGTCATCCGCGGCATCGTCGACCAGACGGGCGCCAAGGTGAACATCGAGGACGACGGCACGGTGCAGATCTCTGCACTGGACCGCAAGTCGATCGACGCTGCCATCAAGATGATCCGCGGCATCACGGCGGAAGCCGAGATCGGCGCCATCTACGAAGGCAAGGTCGTGTCGATGAAAGACTTCGGCGTGTTCGTGAACTTCTTCGGTCCGAAGGACGGCCTCGTCCACGTCTCGCAGATGGCCAACAAGCGCATTGGCCACCCGAAAGAGATGGTCAAAGAGGGCGACAAGGTCTGGGTGAAGCTGATGGGCCTCGACGAGAAGGGCAAGGTTCGCCTGTCGATGAAGGTCGTCGACCAGGAGACCGGCAAGGAAATCGAAGGCGCGGACGCCGGCGAGTAATCGTCCCGCAGCTTCTGAAAATCGGAAGGGCCGCTCCTTGTGGGGCGGCCCTTTTTCATGGGAAAGCCATTTGCGGGCAAAAGGGCGTTTGAAATGTCGAAGAAGAAAGCGTTCCTGATCGCGATGTCCGGCGGCTCCGGCTCCGGCAAGTCCACGCTGGCGGTGGCGCTGCTCGAGCGGCTGGGGCCCGGCAAGGCGGTGATGTTCGGCGAGGACGCCTATTACCATCCGATGAGTTTCTACGGCGCCCCGCAGAGCGAGGACGAGCGCCGTGCGCTGGTCAAGGGCATCAACTATGACGACCCGAAATCCAAGGAAGTCGACCACCTTGTTTCGGACCTGAAGGCGCTGAAGGCCGGCGAGGCGGTGGACCAGCCGATCTATGATTACGAGCTGCACGATCGCTCCAAGAAGACGCGCCGGATCGAGTCCGCGCCGGTGCTGATCCTCGAGGGGATCCACGCGCTGTCGATGCCGAAGATCCGCTCGCTCATTGATCTCTCGGTCTATGTCGACACGCCGGACGACCTGCGCCTCGCGCGCCGCATCCGCCGCGACGTGATCGAGCGCGGGCGGACCGTGGACTCGGTGCTGATGCAGTACATGTCTACCGTCCGCGCCGCGCATTACCGCTTCACCTATCCGGCGATGTTCGAGGCCGATCTGGTGATCGCCGACGAGGGCGTGCCCGCTTACGGCGACGTGAAGCCGTCGGCCGAGGCAATCGACCGGATGATGGCGCCCGTGCTGACGCGCCTGCAGACGGCTGGTGTGATCTGACCCGTGAACGCCCGCGCGAAGCATGCTAGGCATAGTCTCGCATGCGCGGCTTTCTTGTCCTTCTCCTGATGGTTTTCGCGGGTGCGCCGGCGCTCGCCTGCGACCTCGGCACGCTGGATCGCCCGGCCGATGTGGCGGGATATGTCGAGCTGGGCAGTGCCTGCCTCGCGGCGCCGCCGGAGGGCTTTGCCTTTGACGCCGCGCTGGAAGCGGGTTTCCTCAAGCGGGTGAACGCGGAGCGCCGCGCGGCGGGCGTTGCGCCCGTGCAGGCGCGCACCGAACTTCGCGGCGCGGCGCGCTTCCACTCGCTCGACATGGCGGTGAATGCCTTCTTCGGACACGAAGGCCCGGACGGGCGCGCCAGTGATGAACGCGTGGCCGCCTTCGACCGCACCGCGCTGGCGGACTTCTCGGCCGAGAATGTCGCCACCGTGTCGAAATCCTCCGGCCGGATGGACCCGGACTTTGCGCTGAACCGGCTGCACGAAAACCTGATGAACAGCCCCGGCCACCGGGTGAACATCCTGCACCCCAAGGCGACGCATGTGGCCTTCGGCGTGGTGCGCACGAAGGGCGGCGTCTGGGTGACGCAGGTGTTCCTGCGCCTGTCGGGCACACTGCCAGAAGCGGCGCCGCTGCGCCTGTCAGAGGCTTCGCGCCTGCGCGCGCCGAAGGGGCTGGAGGGATGGACCTTCGTGCGGTTTGATCTGGTCACGGAGGAAGGGGACCCCGTCCCCGCCGTGCGCCTGCCGCCGGAGCAAGCCGGCGCCCGCCTCGCCGCCTACGCCACCCAGCCCGGCGAAGACCGGCGGTCGTTCTACTGGATCCGGTTTCTGGGCCCGGCGGTGACGGTCACGCCCTGAAGGGGCGTCACAGAAAGCTGCAGATCTGCGCTGCCGGTTTCTTGATCAGCGCATGTTTCGGAACCTGCGCGTCCCCGGCGGGATAACCGGCCACCAGGATCAGGAACGGTTTCTCTGTCTCCGGGCGGCCGCAAATCTGGTTCAGGAAGGCCATGGGATTGGGCGTATGCACCAGCGTGGCGAGGCCCGCCATGTGGCAGGCGGCGATCAGCAGGCCGGTCGCGATGCCCACGCTTTCATGGATGTAGTAATTCTTGCGGTCGTCCCCGGCGTTCACCCCGCCGCGCCGCTGCGCGAAGATGCAGATCAGCCAGGGCGCCGTCTCCATGTAGGGCTTGTCAGCATCCGTGCCGATCGGTGCGAGCGCGTCCAGCCAGTCTGCCCCTGCTTTCCCGGCATAGAAGGCACGCTCCTCCGCTTCGGCGGCGCGTCGGATCTCCTGCTTGATCTGTGCGCTGCCGGCGCAGGCGAAGAACCACGGCTGGTGGTTTGCGCCGGACGGTGCGCCGCCGGCGGTCAGCACGCACGCCTCGATGATGTCGCGGGGCACCGGCCGGTCCGAAAAGGAGCGCACAGACCGGCGCGAGGCCATCTGCGCGTGGAACGCCAGCGCGCGCGCCCGCATCTCGGACTCCGGCCAAGCCGGAAAGTCCGTGAGCGGCACATGTGTGTCCGCAGACGTCTTCATGCCAGCTTCCGTGCCGCCACGGCGCCCCGCGCTTCGGCTTGCTTGAGCCAAGTCTCGAGATTGGCCGTGTTGGCGGACTTCACTGTGCCGACCTGCAGGGTACGGACGGGTTTTACCCCAGCGAACTTGAGCACGAGGTTTTCCACCTGCAGCTTGGCTGGCCGCCCGTACCTGAGCTGGTCGAACCAGGCCGGGCCGTCGGATGTCATCAGCACATCCGCTGAGCGTCCGGTCAGCAGCTTGTCCCACCACGGATCTTTTTCATGATAGCGCATCGCAAAGCCGGGCAGGTAGGCGCGGTCGATCACGCCTTTCATCTTCGCCGGCATGCCGCCCCACCATTGCGGATAGGCCCAGCAGAGATGGTTCGCCCACATGATGTTTGCCCGCCACTCTTCGAGGCAAGGCTCCAGCGTCTTGCGCGCGTGGTAGCCGTCATGCAGGTCCGGATCGAAGACCATGTCCGACAGGTGCATGCGGCGCGTCTCGGCGCCGTTCGCCTTTGCGCCGCGCTCATACGCGTCCGCCATGCCGTGGCTGAGCGAGGTTTCGCGGGGATGGCCGACCCAGAGGAATATGCGCGCGGTCATTCGATCTCCGGTGCGGGGGCTGCGTCGAGATAGGCCGTCAGGCTCAGGAACTGCGAGGTGGCAAAGTCCATATAGCAGGCATGGGAAATGTTACGCGGGGCCTCTCCGGGCACCTGCACTTCCGCCGAATAGAAAGCGGAATCCGGCGGGCAGAGCCATGAGGTTTGCCCGCTTTCGGATTTTTTGCGCAGCGGCACATCATAGGGAAGGCGGTCGGGGCCGGCCTTGAAGCAGGCATCCGCGAGTGCCGCTTCGATCTTCGCGGCGTTGGCGGCATCCAAGGCCGAGGTCAGGTAAGGCGGTTTCGGCTTCGGCGGCTCCAGCAGGTATTCGTATCCGGGCAGCACCACTCCGTTCGAGTCGACCGGTGGGGGCGGCGGGGGCGGGGGCGGCGGCGCGCGGTAATCGCGATTGTTCGTCGCGATTTGCCAGACGTCGCTCTGGTCCTTCCAGAGCGTCACGCGTGTATCGAGGCCCGACAGGCCGCCCGGCGGCACGCGCACGCGGATGCGGGTCGCGGCGTCCTCGGCGCCCGGCGGCAGGGGCGTGTCCGCGACCAGTTCGGCAATCCGGGCGATGCGGTCGGGTGTCTCGGCATTTTGCGCGCGGATCGCTTCGACATCGTAGGTCGCGACGCCCGGGCAGAGTGTGCCGTCTGCGGCCAGCGGTCCGTCCGGGATGCCGGAGCAGCTGCCGAGGGCCAGCGCGCCTGGCATCAGGAGGAGTGTCAGGGGCGCAAAGCGTGGCATGGGCCTCTCCGGCGGGTGGCCGGTCAATTGCTCCGCGAATTTCCGGCTCCCGGCAAGGGCCCCGTCTTTGCCTTCCGGCAAGGACGGGGCGAAGGCCTGCTAGCAATTGTCCGGCTGCGACCGCACGAGGCGCAGGCCCCGCCGCGTGATGCGGTAGGGTTTGCCTGCGCTCGAGGCGATGGTGCCGCGGCGTTTCAGCTTGCGGAAAAGATCGAGCCGCAGGCCGGTATAGCGCCAGCCCTCGCGGGTGAAGCAATCGGCCTCGATGATCTTGGCGCCGTCGCCATGCTTGACGTCAATCCATCCGCCTTGCGCCAACAGGTGCAGCACACGCTGCTCCTCGCGTGAAATATCCATTGTGAGAAGTGTCCGGCTTTGCGCCGTGCTCTTGGAGCAGAGGGCGCACAAAAACGTGTCCGGCGCACGATCCCGAAGGGGAGGGGCGCCGGGGCGTCGCTCTTGTCGGCCTGCCTCGCACGGAATGCTCCGTGCACGTGCGGCAGGCCCTCTAGCGGGACTCGGACAGGTTGAGAGACATTGGCGCTCCGGTGAAGACGCGATTTAGGCGCGCGGCGCGGGCGGGGTCAAGACACGACCCGCCCCAGATGTTCACGCATCGCCCCGATAGGCGGACAGTACCGCGCGGTCGAAATAGTCGCTCGCCTGGTCCCACTCCATCCAGCCATCCAGCCCGCCGCCGAGTTCCCATTCGAACCGGTGGTCATCGACGGCGGCCTGCGGCGCTGTGCCGAAGCCGACACTCAACACGCCGTAGCGATAGCGGACATAGAAGTAGCTTCCGTCGGAAATTTCGCCTTCCCATTAAGCGGGTGATGCGATGCAGGTCTTCTCGATCGACTGCAGCGTGGGGATCATCCGCAGGCGGCCTATTCCTCTTCGCTGGCGTCCGGAACGCCGACGACATGGAAGCCCGCATCGACGTGGATCACTTCGCCCGCAATCGAGCGGCCGAGCGGGGAAAGGAGATATAGCGCGCAGCCCGCGACGCCTTCCATGCTGGTGTCTTCCTTCAGGAGGGACCAGCTGCGGCCCGTGCCCATCAGGCTCTTGCCGCCCTTGATGCCCGCGAGCGACAGCGTGCGCATGGCGCCGGCGGAGATCGCGTTGACGCGGATGCCTTGCGGGCCGAGATCGCGCGCGGCGTAGCGGGTCGAGGCTTCGAGCGCGGCCTTGGCGACGCCCATCACGTTATAGGACGGCACGGTGCGCTCGGCGCCGAGATAGGTCATGCAGATGATCGAGCCGCCATCAGGCATGAGTTCGGAGGCGCGGCGGGCGCAGTCGATAAAACTGTACACGGAGATATCCATCGCGCGGCGGAAGCCTTCGCGCGTGGTGTTGGCCACCATCGAGCCTTGCAGCTCGTCTTTGCCAGCGAAGGCAATCGAGTGAACGAGGAAGTCGATCTTGCCCCACTTCGCCTTGATAGCGGCGAAGGCGGCGTCCATCGAGGCATCGTCCGTCACGTCGGCGGAGATCATCGTGTCCATGCCGATGGATTCGACGAGCGGGCGCACCCGGCGTTCGAGGTTTTCGCCCTGGTAGGTGAAGGCGATCTCGGCGCCCTGCGCGGCGAGCTGGCTCGAGATACCCCAGGCGATCGAGTTCTGGTTGGCGACGCCCATGACGATGCCGCGCTTGCCCTTCATCAGGTCGCCCTTGGGCATGTTCCAGTCATCGGCCATCGGGGGCTCCCTTGGTTGATTTGAGGTCTGCTGCGAGGGCTAGGCGGGCCTGCGGGGCGCGTCAAGTTTCCGGCATGCTTCCTGCAATTCGCGTCCCGAGAGCCGGGGCGCGTGCCCGCCAGCTCTGCCGGGAGCCGACATGCGTATCGCCATCGCCATCTTAGTGATCGTGGGTCTTTTCCTCGAGCCGTCCTGGGCAGACGTGGCCCGAATCGCCGGGCTCTGAACTCGCCTGCGAGGCGAATTCAGTCCCGACGTCCGGACTGCCCCTGTGGACCGTTTCTGGACCGGTCTTACGCGTCTTTCTCGAGGTTCTTGAGGCCGACTTTCATGTCGAGCGCGGTGTAGACGTGCTCGCCGTCGACATAGACGCGGCCGTCCGCGATGCCGAGGTTCAGCTTGCCGCGGCGCACGCGCTTGATGTCGATCTCGTAGCGAACGAGCTTCTTGTCCGGCGTGATCTCGCCGGTGAATTTCACTTCGCCGACGCCGAGGGCGCGGCCCTTGCCGGGCGAGCCTGACCAGCCGAGCCAGTAGCCGACGGCCTGCCACATGGCGTCGAGGCCGAGGCAGCCCGGCATCACCGGGTCGCCCGGGAAGTGGCATTTGAAGAACCAGAGATCCGGATGGATATCGAGTTCGCCGACCACATGGCCCTTGCCGAACGGGCCGCCATCGGTGCTGATCTCGGTGATCCGGTCCATCATCAGCATCGGGGGGGCGGGCAACTGGGCGTTGCCGGGGCCGAAATAGCCGCCCTTGCCGCTGAGCAGGAGGTCTTCCTTCGAATAGGAAGACTTGGGGGTGTGAAAATCGTGCGGACCAGGCATCGGTTTTATCCTGTGAAAGGCGCTGAAACAGGCGCCTTCCCACCGCCTGGCGGGGGTAAAGTCAACCTTTTGTGGCGGTTGCGCCCCAGAGTTGATCGCGCGGCGCCCAGCCCCGGTAGCCGTCGGCGGTGATCTGGCACATCGCCGCCTCGCAGGTGCCGAGCTGGACCAGCACGCCGGCGGCCACCGTGGCGACGTCCTCGCTGTCGGCCGCGCGGCCGGCCTTGAGGACGAAATCGCCGGTCGTCAGGGCGTTCTGCTGGCCGGCCAGCTGGGTTTTCTTGATCCAGACCTCGTCGCCGTCGGGGTCGCGCACATAGCGCCAGTCACCGCTTTCCTTGACGATCAGCATCGGCAGGCCCTTGCGGGCATATTCCCACTGCACCTGATAGTCTTCGCTGGGGCCCTTGCGGCCGTTTACCTTCTCATGTTTCAGGGTCTCGAACCGGGGGACGGGCTTGCCGGAAAACCGGCTGATCATCACCTCGCCCTGCGTTTCGGCGAAGGCCGGCGCGGCGGCGGGCGCCGCCATGACAAAGGCGAGTGCAAGAACTGCCCGTTTCATGTGCAGCGATCCTCAATTTCCGGGAGACGTATCTGTACAACGCCCTACATGAATCCGAGGTAAAACAGCGGGTCATTGGCGCGGCGCGTGCGCTCTGGTAAGCGGCAATGACAACAAAAAGGTTCTACGGGAGTCCCATGCCGGCATCGAAACTCAAAGTCGTCGTCACCCGCAAGCTGCCGGCCCCGGTCGAGCTGCGGATGAAAGAGCTGTTCGACGCCCGCCTCAACGAGGCCGATATCCCGCTGACGACCGAACAACTGGCCGAGGCGATGCAGACCGCTGATGTGCTGGTGCCGACGGTGACCGACCGGATCGACGGGCGCCTGATGGCCCGGGCCGGCCAGCAGCTGCGCCTGATCGCCCAGTTCGGGGCCGGGGTGGACAATATTGACGTGGCCAGCGCGGTGCAGCGCGGCATCACCGTCACCAACACGCCAGGCGTGCTGACGGATGATACCGCCGATGTCGCCATGGCGCTGATCCTCGCCGTGCCGCGCCGCCTGCACGAGGGCGTGCAGATCATGGAAAGCGGCAAGTTCGATGGCTGGACGCCGACCTGGATGATGGGCCGCCGGCTCTCCGGCAAGCGGCTCGGTATCATCGGCATGGGCCGCATCGGCCAGGCCGTCGCCCGCCGCGCCAAGGCGTTCGGTATGCAGATCCACTACCACAATCGCAAACCCGTCGGCCCGCGCATCGAGGAAGGCCTTGAGGCGACCTATTGGGATTCGCTGGACCAGATGCTGGCGCGGATGGACATCGTCTCGGTCAACTGCCCCCACACGCCGGCGACCTTCCACCTGATCAATGCCCGCCGTCTCGCGCTGATGAAGGCGGACGCCTACATCATCAACACGGCGCGCGGCGAAGTGATCGACGAGGCGGCGCTCGCCCGCGCCATTCGCGGCGGCAAGCTGGCCGGCGCCGGGCTCGACGTCTTCGAGCGCGAGCCTTCGGTGAACCCGGACCTGATAGGCCTGCCCAACGTGCTGCTGCTCCCGCACATGGGCTCGTCGACCATCGAGGGGCGCACCGAGATGGGCGAGAAGGTGATCATCAACATCAAGACCTTCGCCGACGGCCACCGCCCGCCCGACCGCGTGATCCCCGCAATTCTCTAGGCGCAGCCAATCATAGATTGACGGGCGTTGCGCTTGCGATCAATTTCATGCCGAAGGCTTGGAGTGAACCATGCGCATCCTGAAATCCGGAACCGGAGATCACAGGGCGGGTTTCTGGGGGCGACACTTGCGCGCCTTCCTGTTGGCGGTCTGCCTTGCGGCGGCACCGGTCCTCGCACAGGAAGCCCCCCGCAAGCCTGTGCCCGAAGATTTCATCGCCGGGCCGGAGTTGCAAGGCGTGTCCCTGTCGCCGAACGGCCGCTTCGTGCTCTCAACCCGCATAAAGGAACGGCAACACATACTGACCGTGACCGATCTCGAAGCGGGCATTGCGAAAGCCGAGACGTTTCCGCTGGGTGTGGCGGCAATCGATTGGGCGTTCTGGGTGGACGACAACCGCATTCTGCTGCGCACCGAGATGAACCTGCCTTATGTCCAGCTGGACGCAAAGGCCTACAAGGCCGTGTTGAATGGCCGGTCAACTTATGTCCCGACACTGATGACATTTCAGGTCGACACCCAGGAACTCAAACAGCTGACGCCCGGCGGCTATGTCCGCTTTGCACTGACCAATCAGGGACAGATCACCGATTTCCTGCCCGATGATCCCGACCATATCCTGCTCATGGCCAACCTCGACAAGGGCAATGACCTCTTCCGCCTGAATATCCATGACGGGAGCATCCGGCGGGTCGCGCAAGGCCTGGATGAAACCTTCGCTTTTGCGACGGACCGGAATGGAAAGCCGGTCTTCAGGTTCAACACCAATTCGCGCGGATCGATCATCGAGATCCAGGCGCGGGAAGACATGCCGGACGGCAAGGTGGCCTGGCGCAAAGTGCGGACGGCCCGGCTGAACCGCGAGGGCAGCAATCTGACCGCGCCGGAATTCGAGATCCTGTATCCGGGGCCGACGGCAAGCAGCTACTACGTCGCCGCCCGTCCGGAAGGCGCGGGAACGACCGGAATCTATCTTTACGACATTCACTCCGACCAGTTCCTTGAGCGTGTCAGCGGTGAAAAGCCGTTCGATGTTCAGAACGCGTTGTTCGACACCGAGCAGCGGACGCTTCTAGGCATGTATCACCACGAGGACCGGCTTGTCGTCGAGATGAGCTCGCCGGAGATGCAGGCGGCCGTCGATGCTGTAAAGACTAAGCTCGCCGCCACGGTGGACGTCTTGCCGATCGATCGCAGCAAGAGCGGCGACCGCTGGCTGCTCTTTGCGTCGGGCCCGTCCGACTACGGATCATATCACGTCTATGATGCAGCCACCGGCGACCTACAGCTCTTCGGACACAGCAGCGCCCGGCTTGCCGGCATAGAGGCACCGGCTGTCGAGGTCGTCAGTTTTGCGGCGCGCGATGGCCTGCCGCTCAAGGGCTATCTCTCCCGCCCGGCTTCGGCGAAGCCGGGCGACAAGCTGCCGCTGATCATGATGCCGCATGGCGGCCCGGAAGCGCGCGACGCCTTCGGCTTTGATAAGAATGTCCAGCTGCTGGTCGCGCTCGGCTATCAGGTCTTCCAGCCTAACTTCCGCGGGTCATCGGGCTTTGGCAAAGGTTTTGCTGACCGCGGCCGCCGCCAGTGGGGCAAGGCGATGCAGACCGACGTTGACGATGCCTATGCGCACCTTGTCGCGGCGGGTCTGGCCGAAGAGGGCCGGGCCTGCATCTTCGGTCACTCCTATGGCGGTTATGCAGCGCTGGCGGCCGCGACGCTGACGCCGGATCTCTATCAGTGCGTCATCGCAGGTGCGGGACCGTCGGACCTGATTCGCATGCTCGAATGGGAGCGGCGGGAAGAGGGGCGGGAGTCTGAAGCCTATCTCTATTGGGTTGACCATATTGGCCACCCCTCCAATGACAGGGAGGCGCTCGCCGCCGTTTCGCCCGCGCGCCTCGCAGACCGTGTGACCCGTCCGGTCCTGCTGATCCACGGCGAGGATGACGGGATCGTTCCGGTCGAGCAGTCGGAGTATATGGAAAAGGCGCTGAAGAAGGCCGGCAAACCCGTTCAGTTCCTGCGGCTCGAAGATTCAGCGCATTCATCCCGAACAGAGACTGACAGCCGGGCTGAATTCGACGCCATCATCAAATTCCTGAAGCGCCACCTGCCGGTGGAGTGACGCATCATTCCGGTGTGATGGCTTGCAAGGCTTCCTCGCGGACACCGTGCACACGGGTGGTGAGGAAAGCGCGGAGGTCTCCGGCGGAGAGTTCGGCGATTTCTTCCTGCGGCAGGTGGCCGACGCCGGGATAGAGGATCAGCTGCGCGCCGGGGATCGCGGCGGCGAATTGTTCGCCGTGCTGGTAAGGGATCAGGTTGTCGCGCTCCCCGTGCATGACCAGCGTCGGCGCGGTGATGCCCGAGAGCAGTTCCGCCGTCGCTTCACGGCGCGTCTCGCCCTGTCCGGAGACGAGTTCGAGCAGTGCTTCGCGGTGGCAGGGCGCGCGCGCGAGGCTGGCATAGCGTTCCACCATCTCGTCGGTGACGAAGCCCGGATTGCCGAAACTGTCTTCCAGCCCGCCGCGGATCAGCGAGGACAGATCGAGATCTTTCATCACGCGGCGCGCCAGGTCGACCTCCAGCAGCCGGAAGACCAGCGGGCGGTCTTCGCTTTCCGTCTCGGTGCGCGGCCAGCCAGCGGCGTCCACCAGCACGAGGCCATCGAGGCGCTGCGGAAAGGCAAGCGCATAATTCCAGGCGGCGGCGCCGCCCATCGAGTTTCCGGCCAGCGTGAAGCGTTCGATCTCCAGTGTGTTGGCCACGCGGTTGATCGTCTCTATGAATTGCCCCGGGCCGATCTCTTTGTTGTCGATGCAGCGTGAGAGGCCATGGCCTGGCAGGTCAATGCTGATCACGCGATAGTCGCGCTTCAGGTTGTCGACCCAGGGCTCCCAGGTGTGCAGCGAGGCGGAGAAGCCGTGGACGAGGATGATCGCCTCGGCGTCGCGCGGGCCGACATCGCGGAAGTGCACGCGCATGTTGTCGCCGAAGGCCAGATAGCGGCTGTCGGTATTGGCGTAGATCGCTTCCAGCTGTTCGTAGGGAATGTCGTCGCGGCGCAGCGTCATCCAACCGGCGAAGAGGATTACACCCAAGGTTAGGAAGACAGCGAGGAAGCGTCGGAACATGGCAGAGTGCAACTTTCAAACTCGAATCTGCGCGGAGATAACGCCCTTGGACGGCGCGCTGTCAAACTCTCAGTTCAGGCATTACACATTGGACACTGCAGATCGCGCCGCAGGTTGATCGTCCGCGTGTGGCCCGCCAGGCCGTCGATCAGCAGCAGGCGGCCGATCAGCGGATCGCCGGCGCCGCTGACCAGCTTGATCACTTCCAGCGCCATGGCCGAACCTGTCATGCCTGTAACCGCGCCGACCACGCCGACCTCGTCGCATGCCTCGGCCGCGGGCGGCGCTTCGGGCACCCAGCACTGGTAGCAGGGGGCATCCTGCACTACGCCGGAAGCGAACACGCCGACCTGTCCGGACCATCCACTGGCCGCGCCGGACACGAGCGGGCGGCGCGAGGTGTGGGCGAGGCGGTTCAGCGCGAAGCGCGTGGTGAAATTGTCGGAGGCGTCTACCAGGATATCGCCTGCCGCCGCGTCGCCGTCCATGAAGCGGCGGGCGTGCGCGGTGATCGTCAGTACCGGATCAATGGCGCGCAGGCGCGCGGCGAGGGTGGTAGCCTTTCCGGCGCCGGTGTCGGCGTCGCCGAACTGGATCTGCCGCTGCAGGTTCGAGCGCTCCACGATGTCATCGTCCCACAGCTCGATATGTCCCACACCGGCCGCCGCCAGGTAGAGCGCGCAGGGCCCGCCGAGCGCGCCGGCGCCGATGATGGAAACCGAAGCGGCGCGCAGCTTCTGCACGCCGGGGCCGCCGATTTCTTTCAGCAGAATGTGGCGCTTGTGGCGTTCGATGTCGCCCGGCGTCAGGCTCATCGCGTGCCTCGCAGCGCCGTCGAGTAGAGGGTGTTGCCCGGCGCTCTCAGATACACCCAGGCGGGCGGCGCAAGGCCGGGTAGCGTGCCGGCGTCGCGTTCGGCGATGCGGGCGTCCCCAAAATGCCGTGTGAAGGGCAGGGCGCGCGTCAGGCGTGTGCCGGGGCGTGAGATGATGGCAATCGGCACGCGGCCCGCGATGACCTGCCAGTCCTTCCAGAGATGGAAGCTTGCGGCGCTGTCGGCGCCCATCAGCCAGACGAAGTGCGCCTCCGGCTCCATCTCCTGCAGGGCTCGGAGCGTATCGACCGTATAGGTGAGCGCGAGCTGCTGCTCGAGATCGGTCACGTACATGCCGGGCGCATCGGCGACGGCGCGGGCGGATTCGAGGCGCGATTCAAATGATCCGTGTTCGGACTTCAGCGGATTGCCGCGCGCGACGATCCACCAGACGGCGTCGAGGCGCAGGCGCTTCATGGCCGTCTCGGCTACGTGCAGGTGGCCGCCATGGGCGGGGTTGAAACTGCCGCCGAGGAGGCCGATGCGGCGGCTGGCAGCCGGGCCGGGCAGTAGGGGGCGTTTCAAGGGCGAACCTGGCCCGTGCCGCGCACGGCATACTTGTAGGTGGTCAGCTGCTCGGCGCCGACCGGTCCGCGGGCATGGATGCGCCCCGTCGCAATGCCGATCTCGGCGCCGAAGCCGAACTCGCCGCCATCGGCAAACTGGGTCGAGGCATTGTGCAGCACGATGGCGCTGTCGACACGGGCGAGGAAGGCCTCGGCGGTCGCCGCGTCCTCGGTGATGATCGCGTCGGTATGGTTCGACGACCAGCGGTCGATATGGGAGAGCGCGCCTTCAAGTCCGTCGACCACCGCGACCGACAGGATCGGGGCGAGGTATTCGGTCGCCCAGTCTTCTTCCGTGGCCGGAGTGATATGCGGCAGCAGCGCGCAGCTGCGGCGATCGCCGCGCAGTTCGCAGCCCGCGGCTTCGAGCGCGGCGGCGATCCGAGGCAGCAGCGAGGCGGCGCAGGCGACATCGATCAGCAGCGTCTCGGTCGAACCGCATACACCGGTGCGGCGCATCTTGGCATTGACGACGATGTCCACGGCCTTGGCCGGGTCGGCGGCGCCGTCGACATAGGTATGGCAGAGGCCTTCGAGGTGGCCGATCACCGGCACGCGGGCTTCGGCCTGCACGCGCTCCACCAGGGTGCGCCCGCCGCGCGGCACGATCACGTCGAGCGCGCCGCCAAGGCCTGCGAGCATGTGGCCGACGGCGTCGCGGCTGGTCGTCTCGACCAGCTGGATGGCATCGGCCGGAAGGCCTTCGGCGGTCAGCGCCGCCCGCATCGCGCCGGCGAGCGTGCGTGAGGAATGTATGCTTTCCGAGCCGCCGCGCAGGATGGCGGCGTTGCCGGAGCGCAGGCACAGCGCGCCGGCATCAGCGGTGACATTAGGGCGGCTCTCATAGATGATGCCGATGACGCCGAGGGGCACGGCGACGCGCGTAATGTCGAGCCCGTTCGGCGGCGTCCAGCGGGCGAGTTCGCGGCCGACCGGGTCGGGCAGGGCGGCCACGGTCTCAACGCCCGCGGCGATGGCTTCGACGCGTGCGGCATCCAGTGCAAGCCGGTCGAGCATCGAGGCGGAGAGGCCTTTGGCTGCGGCGGCGGCTATGTCCTCGGCGTTCGCCATGAGGATGTGCGGCGCGGCGGCGCGGATGGCGGCAGCGATGGCGGTCAGGCCGCGCGTGCGGTCGGCAGCGCTCATGAGGCCGAGCGCACGCGAGGCCGCGCGGGCCCGCGCGCCCATGGCGTGCATGTGCTCGGCAAGGACAGCGTCCGGGGGCGGGGCGGCAAGGGTCATGACAGGCAGGGATGTGCCGCAAATGAGCGCCTGCTGCAAGGTTTGGCTCAGGGCCGGTTCGGCAGTGGCAGTTGGTCAGGGCACATTGGCCAGCGCTGCGCGAGGCTTCCGCCGACCGCGCATCCGGCCGCACTAGTCTTCGCTCAGCACAATGCGGAAGCCATACTGGCGGTCGCGGGTGGCGACCGGCAGGCGTGCGCGGTTGGCGGCGCGGTGGGCCGCCGGACTGCTCTTGACCGAACCGCCGCGCACGACGCGGCGGCTGCAGTCACCGCTGGTCACAGCGCTGCCATCCGTGGGCGCGTCAGTATAGCCGTTTACGTAACAGTCCTGCGTCCATTCGCTGACATTGCCGAGCATGCCCTGCAGGCCGAACGGATTCTCCGGCAAGCTCCCTGCTTCGCGGACCTTGTCGCGCGGGGCGCTGGCCGCGTCGAACTTGTCCCCCCACCAGTATGCGGTGCTGGTTCCTCCGCGTGCGGCATATTCCCATTCGGCTTCCGTTGGCAGCCTGTAGGTCTGACCGGTTTCAGCCGATAGCCATTTCGTATAGGCGGCCGCATCGCGCCAGGAAATGGCGGCAGCCGGCATCGCATCGTTCGCCGGTGCGCCGGGGCGATGGCCATTGCAGCCACCCGCGTCGACGCAGGTGATCCACTCGGCATATGTGATTTCGGCCTTGCTGATCGCGAACGGCTTCACGGTCACCTCCCGCACCGGGCCTTCGATGGGCTCCCGGCCGGATTCGGTAACGGGCGAACCCATCTGGAACGTGCCCCCGGGCAGGGCGACCATGGCCGGGCAGATTTCGCAGACCGGCGCCGGCGGCGGTTCAGGCTCGGGCGGGGCCGCGGCTGGCGTTTCGGTTTCGGGAAGGGCCGTCTCCGCTGCAGCGATTTCCACGGCTGGAATGTCCGGTGCAGCGACGGTTGGCGCCGGCGGCGCTGCAGCCGCCTCCGCAACTTCTGCAGGTCCCGCCTCATCCTCCCGGTTCGGCAAAATCTGCGACACGCCCCAGCCTGCCAGCACGATCGCCACCAGACCACCGATCATGACGGGTACGGAGGATCCGGACTTTTTCGCTGGTGGGGGCGCAGCGGACTTGGCCGGCGCGGACGGGGCGCGCGCCGGGGCCGGTTTCGGGGGAGGCGGCGCGGCGGCCTTCGGGGGAGAGGGCGCCGGTGCAGGCGGAGGGGGCGGCGGGACTGGCGGCGGCGTGGCCGCGCGTGCCTCGGCGCGGGTCAGCGCCGCGATACGGTTGCGCGCAAGGTCGGAATAGTGGCCATCCGGATAGCGCTTCAGGTAGGCTTCGAAGTCGGCCTTGTCGTCGCTGTCGTTCACAGACGACCAGAAGGTCAGCTCCATCGTGTTGTCGGCGGCTTGCCCCGGTGCGGGAGGCGGCGGCGCCACGGGCGGCGTTGCGGGCGCTGCATGCTCAGCGGCGCGCCGGATATCCTGCACGAATTCCGTCCAGCGCGGATCGCTACGGTCGCCTTCCCAGCCCACCAGGTCTGCCGACTGCGTCAGCTCGAACATGATCGGACGGTCCACATTCTCCATCATCGCCGGAACGAGCACCGAGGTGCGCTGGCCGAGCGTAGCCTCGGCGCGCACCCATTTCGATTTCACCGAAACGGCGGACCAGAGCACCACGACGACATCCGCGTCGCGCAACATGCCTTCGGTCACTTCGTCATAGGTTTGCCCTGCGCGAAGCACCTTGTCCCACCAGACGGAAAAGCCCTCGGCGATCAGCGCCTCGGCCACCATCTGCGCCTTCGGCCGGTCGGCCCTGCTATAGGAAAGGAATATGTCCGCCATCGTCTTGTCCCCACTCCGCGTTCATCGCTGCTCGCGTGTGGGGCGAACGTTCGCACAGAATCCGCCATTGCCAAAGGGGCTGCAGGATGGCGCCGGCTGGTTGCCGCCAACGAGGGGCTGACAGGTTGCGGAAATGCCGTAAGTTCAGCCGCAAAGACTTTGGAGGATACGATGATCGACATTGAGGCGATGCCTTACCTGGCAGATATTCCGCGCGTTCAGGCGCAGCGGCGCCCGAACGAGACCGCGATGTGGTTCGAAGGCAAGGCCACCAGCTACGGCGATCTCGAGACACGCACCAACCAGGTGGCCAATGGCCTCCTCGCGCTCGGCATCCAGCCGGGGGACCGGATCGGCTATCTCGCGAAGAACACGGACGTCTATTACGAGATGCTGTTCGGCGCCGCCAAGGCGCGCGCAGTGATGAACGGCGTCAACACGCGCCTCGCCCCGCCGGAAGTGAAGTTCATCCTGTCGGATGCGCGGGCCAAGGTGCTGTTCGTTGGCAAGGATTTCTACGCCATGATCGACCAGATCAAGGCCGAGCTGCCGGATCTGAAACGCATCATCACGCTCGACGGCGACCGCGAGGACTGGGATTTCTACCCCTCCTGGCGCGCGTCGAAACCGGTCACCAATCCGGGCCTCACGGTGCGCGGCGATGATGATGTCATCCAGCTCTACACGTCCGGCACCACCGGCCTGCCGAAGGGCGTGCAGCTCACCAATGACAATTACCGCGCCTTCTTCACGCAGGCCGGCATGCTCGAATGGTCGAGTTATGATGCGGGCGAAGCGGTGATGAACGCGATGCCGCAATTCCATGTGGCGGGCGTCAATGTCGGGGTGCTGGCATCGTTGCAGGGCGCCAAGACAGTCATCCTGCGCGACATTGATCCGCAGCTGATCCTGAAGCTCATCCCCGAGCACAAGATTGCCCACGCCTTCTGGGTGCCGGCGGTGATCCTGATGCTGACGCAGCAGAAGAATATCCGCGAGGTGGATTTCTCCTGCCTGAAGCAGGTGTTCTACGGCGCTTCGCCGATCTCGGAGGCCCTACTGCGCACGGCGGTGGAGATCATGGATGCGCGCTTCACGCAGCTCTACGGGCTCACTGAAACCGTCGGCGCCGGGACCTTCCTGCCGCCCGAGGCGCATGATCCTGCCTGGGGCAAGCTGCGCTCCTGCGGCGTGCCTTGGCCGGGCGCGGTCGTTCGCGTTGTGGACGGTGAGGGCAAGCCCGTGCCGACCGGCGAAGTCGGCGAGATCGTCATCAAGTCCGGCTTCGTGATGAAAGGCTACTGGAACCGCGAGGATGCAACGAAGGACGCCGTGCGCGACGGCTTCTTCCATACTGGCGACGCGGGCTATTTCGACGAGGACGGCTTCCTTTACATCCATGACCGCGTGAAGGACATGATCGTCTCCGGCGGCGAGAACGTCTATCCGGCCGAGGTCGAGAACGCGATCTTCGGCGCGCCGGGCGTGGCCGATGTCGCCGTCATCGGTGTGCCGGACGAGAAGTGGGGCGAGGCGGTGAAGGCCATCGTCGTGAAAAAGCCCGGCGAGGAGCCGACGGCCGAAAGCATCATCGCCTGGGCGAAGGAACGCATCGCGGCCTACAAGGCGCCGAAGTCGGTCGACTTCATCGACGCCCTGCCGCGCAACCCGTCCGGCAAGATCCTCCGCAAGGACCTGCGGGAGCCCTACTGGAAAGGCATGACGCGCCGCGTGGGCTAGGCGGCGAAAAAAAGCGGCCGGGGTGCATCCGGGGCGGCTTGCCGCTGCATCTACGATGCAGCGATGAGGAGCAAGCCGCATGAAACGATCCCCCTTTCGAACGCTGAGCGCTGCTGTGCTGGCGATGCTCGCTGCAGCTTGCGCGACGCCGGTCACGCCGGAAAGCGAGGCCGACGCCGCGCCGGCCTTCACGCAGCAGGACGCCAAGGACATCGTGGCCGCGCTCGGCGAGATCAATACGCCCAACGGTTTCAACGATGCGATCACGGCGCGTATCGGCGGGATCGATCAGGCACTGACGATCCGCGGCAAGGACAGGGCGAACCCGGTGCTGATCGTCGTGCACGGCGGACCTGGCACGCCGGAAATGGCGATGAGCTGGACCTATCAGCGCGGCTGGGAAGACTATTTCACCGTTGTGCAATGGGATCAGCGCGGCACCGGCAAGACCTTCCGCCTGAACGATGCAGCCGACGTTGAAGGCACTTTCACCATCGGGCGCATGCGCGCCGACCTGATTGAAGTGATCGACTTCGTCCGGGCCCGGCTCGGGCAGGAAAAGGTCATCCTGCTGGGCCACTCCTGGGGGACCGTGATTGGTCTCCAGGCTGCGCTGGAGCGGCCGGACGCGGTCTCGGTTTACATCGCCAGCGGCCAGATGGTGAACATGCGCCGCAATGAGCAGGTCGGGTATGAGGGCACGCTTGCGGCCGCGAAGGCGGACGGGAATGCGGAGGCGATAGCGGACCTCGAGGCTATGGCGCCGTATCCGGGACCAGGCCCGCTGACGATCGAACGCATCGGCGCCCAGCGCAACTGGCTGATCCATTATGGCGGAACGGCCGCGTTCCGCAGCAACATGGATCCCTGGTTCCGCGCCATCAAGCTGGCGCCGGAGTATTCCGAGGATGACCGCAAATCCTATGATACGGGCGGTCTCGCCGCACTTGCGGCGCTGCTGCCGGAACTGACGGACGTGGATTTCGACGCCGTCAACGAAAGTCCGGTACCCGTCTTCATGCTGCTCGGCCGCGATGATCTCAACACACCGTCACCGATCGCGGCGGATTGGATGGACAAGCTGTCAGCGCCGGCCAAGGCGACCTACTGGTTCGAGCATTCGGCGCACCTCTCGTACATGGAGGAGCCGGGCGCAACGCTCATTACGCTGGTGAACTGCATCCGTCCGTATGCGGTCGAACCTGGCATCGAGGCGGCACGCGCGAAGGTGCCGGCTTCCTGCGGTGCCGGCGCGCCGGACTAGGCAGGCCGGCCGGGGATCAGTTCGCCAGTTTCAGCCAGTCGCGGGCGGCTTGCAGCGCCATCTTGATTTCGGCCGAGGTCAGCATTTCCGCCATGTCCTGGCGTAGCGCGCGGGCATCTTCATGACCGCGGGCAGCGGCGAGGTTGAACCATTTGTGGGCCTCAATGAGATTGATCTCGGTGCCCGTGCCGGTCGCGAAGGCGAGGCCTGCGCGGTAGAGATCGTCGGGCAGGGAGTGGGCACCAATCAGCGCGCCGGGCTCCACGGGGATATCTGAATAAGCCATTGCATTTCTTCCTTTGACACCTGCGCAGCGGGCCGGGAATTCCCCATGTCCGCGCTGCAAAACCATTCACCTGCCAGACCATCCGGCAACGGATCAAAGGTGCCCTGAAGGCATTGGCGCTTGGTTAATTTGCGGTTTGCCAAGCGGCGGCTGTGTGAAGGATTCAGGCCGCAGCGTAAGGGTTTGCGCCGTGGGCGGATCTTTCAGTCCATCCCCGGATAGCGGCGGAAGGCCGGCAAGGTGTGGATGTGTGCCATCCAGCCGGGCTGCTCGGCAGTCTGCACCTGCGCGCCGGGCGGAAAGGCGGAAGGGTCATCCAGCGTGACCGACTGCACGTCGACAAGGCCCGGCAGGAAGGTCTCGTTCACATAGAACAGGCCAGTGCCGCACTGGCTGCAGAAGCGGCGGAAACTGTCGCCAGAGGAGTTGATCGTCGCGGGTGTGCCCTTGGTGATCTTCAGGTTCCCGGCCGGCATGACCGCCCAGGCGACCATCGGCGCCCCGGCGCTCATCTGACAGTCCCGGCAATGGCAGATCGAGACGCGGTCTGGCGCCCCGCTCAGTTCATACCGGATTGCGCCGCATTGGCAGCCGCCTGTGATGGACATGGACTTCTCCCAAAGTGTTCATGATTTGTTCACAAATGCCATTGGCCGCAGCGAGAGTCAAAATGAAAATCCCCGCAGGTCCATCGACCCACGGGGATTTCCTCAATTTACTTTGGCCTACCCTGAAATCAGGCGGCGATCTTCTTCTTGGCCAGCGACTTGGCGAGTTTTTCCATCGCCTTGACCTTGTCGATGTTCTCGACGGCGGCCAGTTCGCGGGCCATCCGGTCCAGCGCGCTCTCATAGAGCTGACGCTCCGAGTAAGACTGTTCCGGCTGGTCGTCGCCGCGGTGCAGGTCGCGAACGACCTCCGCGATCGAGATCAGGTCGCCCGAATTGATCTTCGCTTCGTATTCCTGGGCGCGGCGCGACCACATGGTGCGCTTGATGCGGGCCTTGCCGCCAAGGGTTTTCAGGGCGTCATCGACGAGCTTCGAGCCGGCCAGGGCACGCATGCCCGAGGCTTCGGCGCGGTTGGTCGGCACGCGCAGGATCATCTTGTCCTGGTCGAAGGCAACGACATAGACTTCGAGCGCCATGCCGGCGACCGTCTGCTTCTCGACAGCCGTGATGCGGCCGACGCCGTGAGCCGGGTAGACAACGCTTTGCCCGACCTCGAACGCCAAAGTCCGAGTCTCTGCTTTTTTCGCCATTCTGAATTGACCCTTTTTCTACACACACGGAAGCGACGTTTTCCCGGCCCAGTGCCCTTATTGAGGTACTGAGTTAGGAAATCCCGCTTCTCTTGGATTATTGATCAGGATCAACTGATAGCACGATTTTGACGCATTTACAACAGTTCCGCGCAGGCTGGCGCGAAATGTAAACGGTTTGGAATCAAGCGCCTCGTTAACTTTTGGGGCACTCTGGAAGCTGTAGCCGCTGCGGGGCGAATCGCTGCCGCAGGCCGTTTTCAGTCGCCGGAGCCGGGGTTCGGGCTGAAGTATTTTTCGAGCTTGCCCGTCTCCTGCGCAAATTTCTCGCGGTCCTCCGGCGGGGTCTTGAGCCGGGTGATGTTCGGCCAGATTTTCGCGTATTCGGTGTTCAGCTTCAGCCACTTGCTGTCAGGGTCGTCTTCGGTGTCCGGCTTGATCGCCTCCACGGGGCATTCCGGCTCGCAGACGCCGCAGTCGATGCACTCGTCCGGATGGATGACGAGCATGTTCTCGCCCTCGTAAAAACAGTCGACCGGGCAGACCTCCACACAGTCCATGTATTTGCAGCGGATGCAGGCATCGACGACGATGTAGGTCATGGGCGGGCAAGTCTCGTTGGGAGAGGATCGGATCAGGCCAGCCAATTGGCGGCGAGGCTTCGCGCTGTCAATGTCACAGGCTCAATCGGGCGTGCAGTTTCGCTCAAGTGCCGCTTGAAATACGCGCTTCGGCGCGCTGGCGGGCTTGCGCGCGGCTCACATCGTCGACATGCAGCAGCCCGGCGACATGGCGCACATAGGCCTCCTCGACGTCCGAACGCTCGCCGTCCGACAGGATGACCCGGTAGATCGCCTCGACCACCTTGATCCGGTCGGCCAGGGTCAGCTTCTTCGCGTGCTTGGTGAACTGGTGGCTGCCGACGGCTCCCTCGGCCAGGGTTTCGGCCTCGGCGAGCACGGCGTCGGCCTTGGCCGCGTCGAAGTCGAAGGATTCAAGCAGGATCTCGGCGATCATGTCGCTTTCGATGTTCACGTAAACCCCGTCGACCAGCGCCGCTTCGACCAGCAGGGCGCCGACTGCGACTTCTGCCGGCATCGGCATCTCGGCCGGTGTTTTCGGGGTGAACAGCTTCTTCAGGGACTTCATCATGGCTTGGGCTCCAGCGGCCGGTAGAGCGTCCGCGCCTCTTCGGCCGGCCCCCGGCGCGTCCCGAGGCCCAGCACTTCGACGCTGAGAATATCTGCGCCTTTCCCGAATGTCACGATGTCGCCCACCGCGAGGCTCGCGCCCGGCTTGTCGGTGCGCCGCGTCAGCCCGCCCTGCGAGAGCCGGAGGCCAGACTTGCGGACATAGGCGGTGGAGAGCGTCCGCGTGCGGAAAAACCGCGCGCGCCAGAGCCAGACATCCGCGCGCACCGACGTTTCATCGCCGGTCTCTGACGTCATCGGCCCGTCCCGGGCGTCATCTGCCCAGCCTTGGCGTCATCTGAACGGTCGGTACCGGAACGCTCCGGGCGCGCGGGCGGTTTCGGTTTTCGCCGGCCGCTGCTTTTGCGGGCGGGCGGGTTTCACCGGTTTGGGCGGCGGTAGCAGCGCGGCGAGGGCGGCGAACGGGCTGTCGGGATCGATCGGCTTGGCGCGCCGCTCGGGCTGCGGCGGCGGGGTGTGCCTGCGATTGTCGGGGCGGCGATCCGGCCGGCCGTCTTGTCTGCCGTCTGGCCTGCCTTCCGGTCTGCGGCCTTCCGGGCGATCCTTCGGGCGGCGGTCCGGGCGGGGCGCGCCTTCCTGCGCCGGGTCCGCGCTGTCAGCGCGGGGCGGACGGCGGGCGGGACGCTCCTCCGCATCCGGACGGGCGCGCGCCACATAGCGCCACAGCGTCACCGCGCCGGTCTCGGGATTCTTTTCCGCCGGGGCGATGCCGAAGCCTTTCAGCACAGTGGGCCAGTCCTCGGCCGGGCAGGAGATGACCGAGGCGAGATCGATCGGGATTTCGAACACGGCCTTGCCCGCGTCCTTGCGGCGCTTGGCGAGTTCCCAGCCGAGGCGTTCGGCGAGGTCTGCGCGCACGGCGCGGCGGCCGAAGCGCAGGTAGCCGTTGGCAGCGAGCGCCGGTTCCGGCCAGGTGCCATCCAGCCCGAACGAGCCCGCGCCTTCCGGGGCGAGGGGATATTCGGTCGAGGATTCAACCGCCTTCAGGATTGCGATCATCCGCTGCGCGGCCGGTTTCTGTGCGTCCGGCGCATAGGCGGCAACGCGGCCGACGCGGATGCCGGCGGCCTTCAGGGCCTCGCGCTGTTCGGGATTGAGGCGCGGCGCGGACTCGTCCGTGCGCAGATCAATCGCGGCGCCGCTTTCGAGGATGCGGAAGGCGAGACCCCGCAGCAGGCCTTCGAGCGCTTCGCCGGATTTCGCAAAGGCGAGCTTCGCATGCGTCGGCAGCACGCGGCCGATCTCGCCGCGCACCCATTCCTCGATCCGCGCCAGCGCCGGCTGTCGCTCGGCGGCTTCAGCTTCCACCGCGCCGATCAGTTCGGTGCGCGGCGTCATCCATTGCGCGCCCTTGCCGAGGCGGGCGACGGGCGCGTCCTTGTATTCGATCTCGGCAGCTTCGGTCAGCTTGAAGGCCTCCGCCGGCGCCGAGCCAATCTCGGCCAGCCGGGCGGTGAGCATCGGACGGATGGCGGCGAGCGCCGCGCCGCGCACGGCCTTGCCTTCGAGGGTGCGCGCATCGACGACCGGCTCGAAGCTCAGCCCGCGCAGGCGGCCCACGAGATGGCCTTCAACGGTCACGTCGCCTTCGGGCGTCAGGTCAGTCACGAGTGCATCTTCTTTCCTCAGGCTTGCGAGCAGGGCCGTGGTGCGCCTGTCCACGAAACGGGCCGTCAGCGCAAGGTGTAGCGCGTCTGACAGGGAGTCTTCAATCTCCCGGGTTTTCTGTTGCCAATATGTAGGATTCTCCAGCCAGTCCTCACGGTTGGCGGCGTAGGTCCAGGTGCGGATTGCAGCGAGGCGCTGCTGCAGCTGGTTGATGTCGCCGCGCACCGAGGAAAGGTCGTCCATCCGGCGCCGCAGGCCCTCGTCGGAGAGGCGCGCGTCGGGGTCCGCCAGCGTCTCGGCAAGGCCGAGCACCAGGCGGCCGTGACCTTCAGGCCCGGCCTTTCGGAAGTCCGGCAGGCGGGCGAGGTCCCACAGGCGGCGGACTTTCCGGTCGCCCGTCACGTTCGGGCCGATGGCGCCGTCTTCGCTCATCCGGCGCAGCACCCATTCGTCCAGGGCGCGCGGATTGTGGATCAGCACCGGCTTGCCGGACGGGCGCTCGAGGGAGCGGATGAGGGCCTTGAGGCTGGAATAGTCGAGCGCCGAATTGCGCCATTGCACGGCGTCCACCGGATCGAAGCGGTGGCCTTCGATAGATTTCCACTCTTCGTCCTGGAAGGGTGGGCAGCTGCCGGTCTCGCCGAACTCGCCATCGGTGCGGAAGCGTCCGGCGCGCCCGGCGATCTGCGCGCATTCGGCCAGCGTCAGCGCGCGGTGGCGGCGGCCGTCATACTTGGTACGCGAGGCGAAGACGACGCGGTCGACGTCCAGATTCAGCCCCATGCCGATGGCGTCGGTGGCGACGATGTAGTCGACTTCGCGGGACTGGTAGAGCGCGACCTGCGCGTTGCGGGTGCGGGGGCTGAGGGCGCCCATGACGACCGCGGCGCCGCCCTTCTGGCGGCGGAGCAGTTCGGCAATCGCGTAGACCTCCTCGGCGCTGAAGGCGACGATGGCGGTACGTTTCGGCAGCTTGGTGATCTTGGCATGGCCGGCATAGCGCAGCTCCGAGAAGCGCGGGCGCGGCTCCGTCTCGACGCCGAGTTTGAGCTCTTTCAGGAGGCCGCGCATCGTGTCGGCGCCGAGCAGCAGCGTCTCGTGGATGCCGCGCATGTGCAGGATACGGTCGGTGAAGACGTGGCCGCGGTCGTCGTCTTCGGCGAGCTGGATCTCGTCGATGGCGACGAAGTCGGCTCGCACGTCGACCGGCATCGATTCCACCGTGCACACGAAGTAGCGCGCGGTCGGCGGGCAGATGCGCTCCTCGCCGGTCAGCAGCGCCGCGTAGGCATAGCCCTTGGCGGCGACGACCCGGTCATAGACCTCGCGGGCGAGCAGCCGCAGCGGCAGGCCGATCATGCCTGTGCCATGCGCGAGCATCCGCTCGATCGCATAGTGGGTCTTGCCGGTATTGGTGGGGCCGAGGATGGCCTTGAGGGTGGTCATGTGCCGGGAAGGGGTGGGGACGGGGCGGGCTTAAGTCAAGCGCGGCCAGCGGTGATCCGCCGGATCATGCCGTGCTCATGCGGCCGGAAGGCCGGCGGCAGGATGGTGGCGCCGTCATAAAGGGCCCCGGCGAGGACGAGCTGCTCGCCGTCCGACCAGCGGCAATCGGCGCCGCAGAGGTTGGCGCCGGAGAGGTTCGCCTGGCGCAGCGTGGCGCCTGTCAGGTCCGCGCCGATCAGGCAGGCGCCCGAGATGTCCGCGCCTTTCAGCGACGCATGGCGCAGGGACGCGCCGCGCAGGTGCGCATTGCGGAACGTGGCCGACATCAGCCGCGCATGGTCGAACCGGGCGGCCTCGAGGTTCGCCCAGTCGAGGCAGGCAGCGCGCAGTTCGCAGTCCCGGAACACGGCGCCGGAGAGGTCGCGCCCGCTGAGATCGGCGCGCAGGAAATCCTGCCGCTCGATCTGCGCGCCGCGCAGTTCGGCCAGGCCTAGTTCCATGACCCGTTCAGATCCCAGATAGCGGATCGCAATCACACCCAGCTCCCATTCCCGAACGTCAGGTTGAAGTGATTGGCGGCGCGGCGCAACCGTCCGGGTGCGGGTTTCCGTTTGACCGCGAAATGCCCGTCCGATACCGGATGACCTGAGTTTCGGAAGGCCTGCCGCCCGTGATCGTCTATCGCTCCCTCCTGTTCGTGCCCGGCGCCCGGTCTGACCGGTTCGGCAAGGCGGTCGCCGCCGGCGCCGACGCCGTGATCATCGACCTTGAGGACGCAGTGCTCCCGGCGGACAAGGACCGGGCGCGCACCGAGACGCTGACCTGGCTCGGCGCCTGGCGGGGGCGCCATCTGGGGCTGCGGATCAACTCCCCGCGCACCGCTTTCGGCTGCGCGGACCTCGCCGCGCTCGCCGGTTCGGCGGCTGCGGCGCGGGCGGATTTCATCATCGTGCCGAAGGCGGACACGGCAGTCGATCTCGAGATCGTGGCCGAGGCGCTGGGGCGGAAGATTCCGCTGATCCCCATCATCGAGAGCGGGCGGTCCCTGTCGAACGCGTTCGAGATCGCGCGGAAGGCGACTGGCGGCGCGCTGTTCGGCGGCGTGGACTATTCTGCCAGCCTCGGCGCGGACCTCTCGGACTGGGACGCGATGCTGACGGCGCGCGGCACGATTGCAGCCGCCTGCGGCGCAGCGGGCGTGCCCGCCTATGACGTACCCTGGCTCGATACGTCAGATACGGACGGTCTCGCCGCCTCGACGCGCAAGGCGAAGGCGGTGGGCTTTTCGGGGCGCGCCTGCATCCATCCGGACCAGGTGACCCAAGTGAACGCCGCCTACTCGCCGAGCGAGGCCGAGATTGCCGACGCGCGCGCCATCCTCGCCGCGATGGAGGCGGCGGGCGGCGGCGTGGCGCTTCACAAGGGCAAGATGATTGACCGGCCGGTGATCCTCGCCGCCGAGCGCCTGCTCGCAAGTGTCCGTCCAACCTGAATTCGGGAGCCCGCTCATGTCGTCCGTACCCGTCTCTCCGGTCGCCCGTGTTCGCGGTGGACGGGCTGCGCCCGAGGACGACAATTGGGGCGCGGAGCGGGCGGTGCTCGTGCTTGAAGAACCGTTCGGGCCCGAAGCGCTGTTTGGCCTTGATGCCTTCAGCCATGCCGAGATCGTTTTCCAGTTCCACCTTGTGCCCGATGCGAAAATCGAAACGGGCGCCCGCCGCCCGCGTGGCAACCCGGACTGGCCGCTCGTCGGCATCTTCGCGCAACGCGGCAAGAACCGGCCCAACCGCATCGGTATCACGGTCTGTCGTATTGTGTCGGTGTCGGGCCGCGAGATCGAAGTCGAGGGCCTTGATGCCATCGACGGCACGCCGGTGCTCGACATCAAGCCCGTGATGCGGGAGTTCCTGCCGCGCGGAGACATTCGCCAGCCGGACTGGTCGCGCGAGCTCATGAAAGATTATTGGTAGACCTGAAGGACCCCGGCCATGGCCGATACGATTGTGCATTCCGAAGCCGATGAGCGCCAGATGCTCGAGGCGATCTCGAAGTGGATCAAGACGAAGGTCGCGCCCGTCGCGCTGAAGCTTGAGCATGACAATGAATGGCCGGCGGAGCTTGTCGCCGACATGACGGAGCTCGGCCTGTTCGGCGCGCTGGTGCATCCGGACTATGGCGGGCTTGGACTTTCGGCGACGACGTACACGCGCATCGTCTCGCTGATCTCCGAGGAGTGGATGAGCCTGACGGGTATCTTCAACACCCACATGATGATGGCGATCATCGTGCAGAAGTTCGGTACCGACGCGCAGAAATCCTACTGGCTGCCGAAGTTTGCCAGCGGCGAGATGCGCGGCGGCCTCGGCCTGACGGAGCCGGATGCGGGCAGCGATCTGCAGGGCATCCGCACCGTGGCGAAGCGTTCCGGCGACAAGTACATCGTGAACGGAACAAAGACTTGGATCTCGAACGCCATCGAGGGCCACTGTGTCGCGCTGCTGGTGAAGACCGATCCGGACGCGGTGCCCCGCCACCGGGGCATGTCGATGCTGATCGTGCCGAAGATTGATCCGCAGACGCGGGTGCCCCTGAAGGGTGTGCGCAATGGCAAGAAGCTCGGCAAGCTCGGCTACAAGGGGATCGATTCGGGCGAGTTCATTTTCGAGGACTATGAGTGTGATGCGAGCCTCTGCCTCGTCGGCGGCAAGGAGGGCGAGGGCTTCTACATGGCGACGGGCGGGCTGGAGCTCGGCCGGATCAACATCGCCGCGCGCGGCGTTGGTATTGCGCGCCGGGCGCTGCGGGAATCGGTGGCCTATTCTCAGGTGCGCAAGACGATGGGCAAGCCGATCTGCGAGCATCAGGCGATCCAGCTCAAGCTGGGCGAGATGGCGGCGAAGACTCGCGCCGCGGAACTGCTGACCGAAGATGCGGCGCGGGCCTACGACTCGGGTGAGCGCGTCGATATGGAAGCCGGCATGGCGAAGTGGTTTGCCTCCGAGACGGCGCTGGAAGTGGCGACCGAGGCGATGCGGATCCATGGCGGTTACGGCTATTCGACCGAGTACGTGCTCGAGCGGCTTTACCGCGACGCGCCGCTTCTTTGCATCGGGGAGGGAACCAATGAGCTGCAGAGGATTATTATAGCCAAGCAGCTCATAAAGAGGAATCCCGCCTGATGTTCCGTCTCCTGACGATAGCCTTCGCCTCCCTTGCCCTCGCCGCCTGTGTGGCCGGGCCGTCGGGCCGGGCGGCGGACGCTGCGCCGCTGGAGGCGGTCGCGTCGGTCGATGTCGAACGGTACATGGGCCTCTGGTACGAGATTGCGCGCTATCCGACGAGTTTCCAGAAGGATTGCGAGGGCACGACCGCCGAGTATTCGCTGCGCGACGATGGCCGCGTCGATGTCGTCAACACCTGCCGGTTCGGCACCAAGGACGGCGAGCCGCGCTCGGCCGAGGCGGTGGCCCGCGTCATGGACGGCTCCAACGGCGCGCGCATCTTCGTCAACTTTGCGCCCATCCCGCTGCCGGCGGGGCGCGGCAATTACTGGATTATCCATCTCGATGAAGGCTACCAGCATGCCGTCATCGGTGAGCCCTCTGGGCGCTTCCTCTGGTTCCTCTCGCGCACGCCGAGCGTCACACCTGAAGTGCGCGCCGAGCTTGATTCGGCTGCGACTGCGGCCGGGTATGACCTCAGCATGCTGAAGGAAACGGAGCAGCGATGAGCCAGACGGCCCTCGACGCGTTTGCCGCGTCCATGCCTTTTGCAAAGCTTGTCGGCCTGAAGTTCGTACGCGCCGAGAAGGGATGTGTCTGCGCGACGGTTACGGTGAGCGTCGATCACTGTACGGCGGGCGGCATTGCGCATGGCGGCTTTCTCATGACGCTGGCCGATTGCGCCGGCGCGATTGGCGCCTTCCTCAATCTGCCCGAGGGCGCCAAGGGCACGACGACGACCGAGAGCAAGACGAACCTGATCGCGGCCGCGCCGGTGGGCACGGTGCTCACGGCGACGGCGGAGCCGGTCAGTGTCGGCCGCCGCCTACAGGTCTGGCAGACGCGGATCGAGACGGCCGAGAGCAAGTTGGTGGCGCTGACGACGCAGTCGCAGTTGAACCTCTGATTTTCCTTTCTGGTCGCTGGTCCTGCGGGATGGGCGCGGAGGTGTTGCGGAAAGAATGGATGGGAAGTTTGCAAGGGCCTGATGGCAAGGGATTCTATTTGTCCGGGGCCGTGTTTTCCGTAGGCGCAAGTTTGACCTTTTCCTCTCCAGGCCGTGTCATTCCGTTGCAATCCTTGTACTTCGGATGGCGATTCCGTCTCATTGATTCTCACGGATTCTCATTTTTTATCATTTGGTATCGATCGGCTATCGCTGGCTCTCTGGGGTGCCGGATTTCGGCCTCTGGCCTCGATCCGACCTACGGTTTGGGGTGAGGCTGAGTATACCCCTGGCCACAGGGGTGTGGCGCAAGGTTTACGGAGAAATCCTTCGGGCGCTTGATACGTAGGCGGATTTTGTTTCGGGAGGGGGCGGGTTTTGTTGCACAAGCCCCGCTTACATTCCCCGGCGCATCTCGTCCCAGGCGCTCGCGAGCGCATCCCGGTGGGCCGGGGCGGCGATGGAGATCAGGGCCGCCGCGCGGGCGTCGAGGCCGAGGCCGCGCAGGCGGGCTTGGCCGTGTTCGGTGATGACAACATCCATGTCGGCGCGGGGAACAGTGACAGCGTCGGGCGGAAGCCTCGGGACGATGCGGCTGACGGCGCCGCCGCTCGCGGTCGAGAGAAGGGCCGTGACGCCGGTGCCGCCGGGCGAGGCGCGGGCGCCGCGCAGGAAGTCGGTCAAGCCGCCGGTGCCGGAGACCTGCCGTCCTCGGATGAATTCGGCATTGGCCTGCCCGAACAGGTCGACCTCCAGCACGGAATTGATGGCGGTGAACCGGCGCAGCGCGGCGAGGCGGGCGATATTGTGCGTTTCGCAGGCGGGCAGGAAACGCACGCGGGGCTCTTCGGCGAGGCGCTGGTAGAGCGCCGGCGTGCCGACAGCGACTCCGGTGGTGATGGGGAGGGCCGGGTCGGCGTCCAGCATGCCGAGCACGGGGTCCGACACGATGCCGGACCAGACTGACAGGCCCCTGCGTCCCGCGAGCGCGGTGAGGGCGGCCTGCTGCACATTGCCGATGCCGAATTGCAGCGCGGCGCCTTCCGGCACGAGACTGGAGATGCGTTCGCCGATCTCGCGAAAGCCTGAGGCGAGGGGCGCCGGGGGAACGCTTACGAGAGGGCGGTCGTCTTCGGCGGTCAGCGCGAAGCGGGCGAGGGGGACTTTCACGCTGTGGCGCGGGGCGGGCATGTTCGGATTGATCAGAGCGAGGATCGGCACGTCCGGGCGGGCGATCACCGCCGGTCCGAAATCCGGGCTGACGCCGAGGCTGACCTGTCCGTCTGTATCCGGAGGGGAGACGAGCAGGACAACGCCGTCCAGCGGGGTGTGGCACAGCCAGTCCCAGGACTGGTGCCAGGTCATCGGCAGGATGCGCGTGCGGCCGGCCTCGAAGGAGGGGCGCACAGCTGGGCTTAGAAAGGTCGTCTCGGCTTCGGCGCCAGGGTGGAGGCCTGCCCAGTCGGTCTGGTTGAGGCCGGGCACCCATTGGCCGGCGAAGGTGAGGCCGGCGGCGAGGTCTGGCGCTTTGCGGAAGGCTTCGGCGAGGCCGAGCGGTTCGCCGCTGCAGCCGCCGACGTAGAGCCGGGCGCGCGGCGGCAGGCTGGCGCGGAAAGTGCGAAGGGCGGCGAGGGTGCTCATGGCACTTTCCAGTCCGGCCGGCGCTTGGCGAGGAAGGCGCTGACACCTTCGGCGAAATCGGGGTTGGCGAAGCCTTCGAGGAAGAGGGCTTCGGCTTCGGGCGAGTCCGGCATCTGCCCGGCATCGAAGCCGCGCAGCATGCGCTTGGTGGCGCGGACCGACCATTGCGACTGCGCAGCGATCTCGGCGCCGAGCGCGCGGGCGTCGGGGAGGATGGCGGGCGCGTCCACCACCTCGTCGACGAGGCCCATGGCGAGGGCTTCGGCGCTGCCCAAGATGCGGCCGGTATAGAGGAGGCGCCGCGTGGCGCCGGGGCCGATGAGGCGGACAAGGCGCAGCATGTCGCCGGGCGGATAGACGAGGCCGAGCCGGGCGGGTGTGACCCCGAAGGTGGCTCCGCTGGCGCAGATGCGCAGGTCGCAGGCGGCCGCGAGGCTGACGCCGCCGCCGATGCAGGGGCCTTCGATGGCGGCAATCACAGGTTTCGGGCTGTCTTCCAGGGCGGCGAGGGCGCGGGCGATGGTCTGGCCGGAATGCCGGGCGGCATCCTCTGTGCCGTAGATGACGGGAAACTCGGAAATGTCGGCGCCGGCCGCGAAGACGCCGGCGCCGCCGCCGTGGAGCAGGAGAACCTTGACCGCCGGGTCTGCATTGGCCTCTGCAACACGGGCGGGCAGGGCCGCCCACATCTCGAGCGACAGGGCGTTTCGGCGCTGCGGTTGGTCAAGGATGATTTCGGCCAGCGGGGCGGCGATCTCGAGGCGAATGGTCTGGGTCAATTCGGTCTCCGCCGCTTGAAGGGATTGGACAGCGCCTCATCCTCGTCATAATCTCATCACAGCGTTAACCTATGGGGCTGGGGCGTTCATTGGCAATCGCATCGGGATCACCAAGATGTTGAAACGACTGACAGACCGGCGGCTGCGCTGGGTTATCGTGTCTGCACTGGCCGGAACGGCGCTGCTTTCGGGCTGCGACCAGATCGGTGAACGCATCGACCGGGCGAAGGAGCTCGCGGACAAGTCGGCGGGCCAGATCAGCGGCGAGACGATTGTCGATCCGAGCGCGCGCAACCTTGAAACGGCCGCCACGGCTGACCGGGCGCTGGCCGGAACGGTGATGGCCGAGTTCGTGATCGACGAGGACGAGCGGCCGCTGTTCGCCATCGGCTCGATCATCGCCAAGCCCATCGACATTGCGCCGACGGCGGCACTGGTGATGGAGGATGCCGAGTTCTCGGCCGATGAGCTCGAGTATTTCGAGGAAGAATATTATTACGAAGAAGCGCTGGGCAGCGCGGGCGAGGGCCTTGAAGCCGCGCCGGCGCCTTCGGAGCGCGCCTCTGAGTCCGCCATTTCGCGCGCGCCGATCGATGATGTCGTGATGCCGGAGCAGATGCTGCCGAAGATCACGCTGGACCCGAAAGCGGTGGCCAAATCCGAACGCGAGATTGCGCAGGCGGGGGCCGATATCGACAAGATAGTGGCCGAGCAGCCGCTGCAGGAGCGCCGCCTGAAGGGGCTGACGCGCGAAGAGTTCAAGGCGCTGCCGGTCGAGGAAAAGGCCGAGATGCGCAAGCTGGCGCGCCGGGCCCCGGTGGTGCGCGAGACCATCAAGGCGCAGATCGACGCCAACTCGGTGATGCTGGATACAATGTCCAAGTATGGCATCGGCGGCGAAGTGGCGCTGTCGCGGCAGGGCCAGATGGTCATCCAGATCGGCGCCGATGGCGCGAGCCCGACGCAGTTCCGCGGCGCCGATGGCAAGCCGGGCGACTTTCTCGTCCGGGCCGACCAGGCGGAATGCCCGGCAGACATGCAACCGGCCGACGTGGCGGGTGACCTCGCGCTGGCCACGGCCTGTGTGGTGCGCGACCTGCGGGCGTCCGGCCAGTTCGAATATGTCGAGCCGGACTTCATTTTCCAGAACCAGTTCGTGCGGCGCACGAAGGATGCACCCAAGCCGACGACGGGCACAGGCACCGGGACAACCGGCGGCACGACGACGCCCACGACGCCGGTCAGCTTCAATCCGAACGATCCGCTCTGGGCGCTGCAGTGGCATTTCCGGGACCGCGGCACGACCGACGGCCGCACGGCTGGCGGCGCCGGGTTCGAGACCTTCTGGAACCGTCAGGGCACGACCGGTTCGCGCAGCGTGGTGGTGGCCGTGGTCGATACCGGCCTGCAGATGACGCATCCGGACATTGCCGGCTCGCCGAACATCATGGCGGGCTGGGACATGGTGTCCGATCCGCGCATGGGCAATGACGGCGACGGGCGCGACAGCGACGCGAATGATCCGGGCGACATGTGCGACCCGACGAAGCCGTATGCCGCCGACAGTTTCCACGGCACGCATGTGGCCGGCACGGTCGGGGCGGCGGCGACGAACAATGGCTCCGGCGTGGCCGGCGGCGCGTGGAACGTGCGCCTGGTGCCAGTGCGCGCGCTTGGCAAATGCGGCGGGCGCCTGTCCGACATCAACGACGCGATCCGCTGGGCCGCCGGGCTGATCCCGGCCGAGGGCCCGGGCGATACCGAAGTGTGGAACGAGAATCCGGCTGACATCATCAACCTGTCCATCGGCCTGCTGGGCGCCTGCCCGGCCTCGCTGCAGGATGCGATCGATGCGGTCACCGAGCGCGGCGCGATTGTCGTCTCGGCGGCGGGCAATGCGCGGATGTCCACCAGCTATTATGCGCCGGCCGGATGCCGGGGTGTGGTCACGGTGGCGGCGAGCGATGCCCGCGGGCAGCTGACGCCGTACTCGAACTACGGGCCGGAAGTGACCTTGCTGGCCCCCGGCGGCGACCTGACGCGCGACGACAACGGCGACAGCAAGCCGGACGGCGTGCTGTCCACGAAGGCGGCGACCAACTGCTATGACCCGGTCACCGGCGCGAGTGTCGACACCTGCTATTATGCCTATGAGCAGGGCACCAGCATGGCGGCGCCGCATGTCTCGGCGGCGCTGGCGCTGCTGAAGGCGCGCACGCCCTCGGCGACCAAGGACGAGCTGATCGCGACGCTGACCGGCGCGCTGGATGCGCGCGAGCCGCTGCAATGCTCCGGCCTGTGCAGCCAGTATCCGGGCACGACCCCGGTTGAGGGCAGTCCGGACATGTGTTCGCGTCCCTGCGGGACGGGGCTGCTCAATCTCGCCAACATACCCGCCGCGCCGTCCGGTGGAGGAGGTCGCTGACATGGCAGGAACCCGCGCGCCGTTGCATCTGGGAGGGCCGCTCGGCGCGCTGGGACTGGGCTGTGTCGGCGGGGCGGTCGCTCTGGCGATTGCCGCGCTGAACAATGAACCGCCGCCAGGCAATCCGGCGCCGGCCTCTGCACCGGTGCTGAGCGTGGATATCGACTCGCCGTCGGCGCGGGAGCCATCGCAGATGCAGGCTGCGGAGAGTTTCGAGCAGAGCGGACCAGCTGCGGCCGAGCCCCTGATTCCGGTGGCGGAGATTGCCCAGGTGCGGGGCGCGCAGGCCGAGCCGTCCGTGCGTCCGGCCCGGGCCGATGGCACCGAGGTACATTTCATCGTCCGCCTGAAGGGCGCGCCGGAGATCGACGAGATCACCCGCAATTTCAAGCGCGACCCCGCCGCCGCGCAGACAGCCTGGGGCGAGCTGGTCACGCGGCTGCCGGGCCTTGCCGATTTCTCGCTGGCGGGCGCCAGCTATTCGGGCGAGATAAAGCTCGCCTACCAGATGCCCCCCGGCGCGTCCGCGACGCCGGAAGACATTCGCGCGGTCCAGGACCGTCTTCTCAAGGTGGAAGGGGTCTCCTATGCCGACCCCGACTATGTTGCTCATCCCGGCAAGGAATAACTGCATGAACCGTACACTGATCATCTCTGGACTGCTCGCCAGCGCGATTGCGCTGACGGCCTGTGACCGCGTTTTCCAGCGCCCGGCCGACACGGCGGGCACCGAGCCGGCCGCCAGCGAGACGCCGGACACGGCGGCGGCTGAGCCCGGCGCGGAATTGCCGGTGCGTCCGGAATCGGCGTCCTCGGGCGCGGTGATCGACTGGGAAGCCGCGCGGCGCGACCTCGCCTCCCGCTCGGCGGATGACATGGAGGGCAGCTTCTCGGTCCAGTCGGGCGGGGATGCGCCGCCGGTGCCGGTCTTCCTGCCGTCCGGCCCGGTGGCTGCCCAGAGCGGCGAGGTGGCGGTCCGCTTCCAGCCGACCAATGACGGCTACTACGCTTTCTTCCCGGCCGAGACCTACGACATCATCGTCAATGGCACGAACGTGGTGATGACCGAGCCCGGCGCCAGCGCGCCGCCCGCCCGCACGGATGCCTTCAGCTTCCAGCCGACCACCAACGGCGCGCAGGTCGCCTTCTCGCGCTACGGCGCGGACTATCTGGTCGAGTTTGAATGCAAGGAACTGGTGAATGGCAGCCCCGCCTGCATCACCGAAGACGAAGCGGTTGCGTTCGCACGCGACCTTGCGATTTCAGGAACCCGTTGATGCGAAGCGTACTGGCCGCAGCGGCCGCCGCGCTGCTTCTGACCTCGATCGCTGCCTGCGACTTCGTGCGCTTTCCCGGAGATGGCGGGCCGGAACCCACCATCCCCGAGGCGCCGCCTGAAACACCGCCCGGCGCACCCGGCCCGCCGCCGCCGGTGGTGGACGATGACGAGTTCGAGACGCCAGTCGAAACGCCAGAGGGCGAAACGCCGGTTGGGGAGACGCCCGTTGAGCCGGGTACGCCGACGGACGGGACGACGCCGCAGCCGGATCCGGTGGATGCCACCGAGGAAACAACAACGCCGCCGGTCGACGTGCCGGTGGACGTGACACCGGTGGAGCCGGAGCCCGAGACGCCGGTCGTTGTGCCCGAGCCGGAACCCGAGCCCGAGCCTGTGGCGCCGGTGTTCAGCTATTACCAGCCGGGCGCGCTGCTCGCGGGGTCTGGCGGCGGATTCCCCGATCAGATCGTGCATGCTCCCAACATGGTTTTCCCGATCAAGTCGGCGCCGACCGTGCTGCAGTCGCAGGTGTTTGCCTTCGGCGGCGGCGTGGCCGGCGGCGACCAGTGCGACGCGCGCAACTTTGCCGCGCCGTGGCGGGACAATTTCTGCGAGACGCGCTCCGCCAACCGCACGACGCCCTTCTGCCCGGTGGCCAAGATCCACCAGGGCCAGGACATCCGCGTCGGCACGGCGGCCGATTGCAAGACGCTGCGCAGCCAGACGGCTGACGCTCGCGGCCTGCACGAAGTGGTCGCGGTCGAGGACGGGATCATTTCCTCGATCAGTACGTACACGGTCAAACTGCGGGCCGAAGGGTCGATCTACAATTACATGCACCTCAACATGAAGCGCCTGGCGGTGACCGCCGGCCAGAGTGTCAAGGCGGGCGACCTGATCGGCTACGTGTCGAACGATTTCGGCGGCACGCCGACAACGATCCACCTGCACTTCGAGATCATCCAGAACACCGCCGATCACGGCTGGGTGCATGTTCCGCCCTATCTCTCGCTCGTCTCCGCCTATGAGCGGCGCGAGAACGGACCGGGCGAGCAGCTGGAGCCGGATATCGGGATTGCGTCCACGCAGGACGTGTTCGTCATCCCCGAGGGCTACGAGATCATCGAATAGGGCAGGTAAGGCTTCGGGACGCTAGCCCGAGATCGCCTGCTCGTCGCGTTCGCCGGTGCGGATGCGGATGATGGTTTCGAGGTCGTGGACGAAGATCTTGCCGTCGCCGATGGTGCCGGTATTGGCCGATTGCGTGATCGCCTCGATCAGGCGCTCGGCGTCATCATCGGCGCAGGCCAGTTCGACTTTCACCTTCGGCAGCAGGCGCACTTCGTATTCGGCGCCGCGGTAGACTTCCGTCTTGCCCTGCTGGCGGCCATAGCCGCGCACTTCGGTGACGGTCAGGCCGGTGGCGCCGGCTTCGGAGATCGCCTCGATCACGGCGTCGAGGCGGCTCGGCTTGAACACGGCAGTGATCAGTTTCATGGCGGGGACCCTCGCGCGTGTTGTTTGCTGCAGGTGCGAAAATAATGTTACATTTCCGCGCGTCAATGATCTTCGCGTCGTGCGGCCTGGGCCGGGCGGGCGATGCGCAGACGTTCCGTAACGGGAGCCACGGCGCCGCCGCCGGGCGGGGCGTAGAGGCGTTTGACAGCCTCGATCAGCACGACGCCCCCGAAGCCCGGCGTGAACATGCGCCCGATCGCCTCCCATCCCTCGGCGGCGGAGGTGACAAGACCGCTGGAAAGCGGCGGCATATAGAGCGCGCTGGAGGAGGCGGTGACCTGGAACAGGCCGCCGGAGAGCAGGTTTGACAGCTGGCTGCGCGTCCAGGGCCGGCCCTGTCCGAACGGCGTCTGCGTGGCACGTGACCAGAGGCCGGCGCGGTTGGCGGCGGCGAGCACGATGCGCCCTTCCGGCGCGGTGATGCGCCAGATCTCGCGCAGGTAGGCGCGCGGGTCGCCGGTCTCCTCGAGGCCGTGCAGCACGATGACGCGGTCGAACAGGCCGTCCGGTAAGGGCAGGCGCGGGTCGCCCACAGCGACCGAGGCATTGCCGCGCTCGGAGGCGGACCAGCGCACGGGGCCGTGTTCGAAGGGAATCGCCGCGATCATCCGGCTGGGCGCGCTGCCGAAGGCCTCCAGCACGGGCAAGGCGTAGCCGAGGCCGAGCATCGACAGGCCGCTGGCGTCGCCCCAGAGGTCGGTCAGCTTGCCGGCCAGCACGCGGGCAGCGGCGCGGCCGAGGGCCGAGGCGTAAAAGCGTTCTAGGGTGACGGCGTCCTGACGCATGGGCTACAGTCCGGCCTCAATCGGCAATTCGGGAATCGGGCTCATGGGCATCTTCATCGACATACACCAGTTTCCCTGCTTGAACGACAATTACGGATATCTGGTTCACGACGCGGCGTCCGGCGAGACGGCGGCGATCGATACGCCGGATGCCGAGCGGTATCTGGCCGAGGCCAAGCTGCGCGGCTGGACGATCACGCAGATCTGGAACACGCACTGGCATCCGGACCATGCCGGCGGAAACCTGCGGCTGAAGGAAGAGACCGGCTGCCGGATCATCGGGCCCGCCGGGGAGGCGGCCAAGATTCCGGGGATCGACCAGGCGGTGAAGGGCGGGGATGTGGTCATGCTTGGCGAGGCGAAGGCGGCGGTGATCGATGTGCCCGGCCATACGCTGGGGCATATCGCGTTCCACTTTGCCGACCAGTCGGCGGCGTTCGTCGGCGATTCGGTGTTCGCGCTCGGCTGCGGGCGGGTGTTCGAGGGCACGATGGAGATGATGTGGCAGAGCCTGAAGCGGCTGAAGGCGCTGCCGCCGAAGACGCAGCTTTACTGCGCGCATGAGTATACCGCCTCGAACGCGCGCTTTGCGGTGACGATCGAGCCGGAGAACAAGGCGCTGAAGGAATACGTCGCCTGGATCGAGAAGCGGCGCTCGGACAACCTGCCGACCGTGCCGGCGCTGCTGGAGCGGGAACTGGCGACCAATCCGTTCCTGCGCGCCGACCTGCCGGAGATGCAGCTGGCGATGGGGCATGCGGGCGACGCGGCGGCGACGTTCGGGGAAATCCGCGGACGCAAGGACCGGTTCTGATGGCGCTGGCCCGCGCCGGCGATCTCGGCGCCAACGAGATCATCCGCGTGCTGAACATGGCGCCGCATCCGGAAGGCGGCCACTATGCCGAGACCTACCGGGCGGGCGGGGACGGGCGGGCGGTGCTGACGGCGATCTACTACCTGCTGGAAGTCGACCAGGTGTCCGCCTGGCACCGGGTGGACGCCGAAGAGGTCTGGCTCTGGCATGCGGGCGGGCCGCTGGCGCTGACGCTGTCGCCGCCGGACGGGAAGGGCGCGTCATCCATCACTTTGGGCCCGGACCTGCGGGCGGGGCAGCGGCCGCAGGCCGTGATCCCGGCGCACCATTGGCAGACGGCGGAGACGCTCGGCCACTGGACGCTGGTCTCCTGCGTCGTGGCGCCGGGGTTCGAGTTTTCGGGCTTCACGCTGGCGCCGCCGGATTGGCGGCCGGCCGCCTGACGGCGCGCGATTAGGCGAATGTTGAACTTCGCGGTGCAGGATCGCGTATCGGCAAAGAGGTTCCCCATCCATGTTCGGCAGACGGCCCCGGTATGATGACACGTTCGGCGTGCGCATGGATCTCGGCGCGGACCGTGTTGATCCGATGTCGGTGCGCCCGGCGAGCCAGGCGGGCCAGCTGCGGGTGAAGGCGCCGGTGCTGGTGGAACAGCCGGGCTCGATCTTCTGCGGGTTCGGCAAACGTGAGACCGATCCTTTCGCGGCGATCCGCAACAAGCCGGTCACGGCGTCGCCCGTGCATGAGCGGGCTGCGCCCTCGGTGCGCACAGCGGAGCAAACCGCGGAGGCTGCGCCCGGGGTGCAGGCGTTGAAGGCCGCGCTGCATGCCGCCTGGCGCCGGCTGTCTGCGGGACAGCGGGTCGGACTGGTTGTCGTGGCTGGCTGGCTGCTGATCGGGACCGGACTCTGGGTTCCGGTCCTCGTGATCGCTGCGGCCTATTTCAGCCTGCGCAAGCGCGCAGGCTGAGGTCAGGACATCTAGCCCGCGATATACTGCGCGCCGTTGACGGTCATGGTGGCGCCGTTGATGAAGGCGGCTTCGTCGGAAGCGAGGTAGGCGCACATCGAGGCGATCTCTTCGGCCTTGCCGAGGCGGCCGACCGGGATGGTCGCGATGATGCCTTCGAGCACTTCCGGTTTCACGGCCTGCAGCATCTCGGTGTCGATATAGCCGGGGGCGACGACGTTCGAGGTGATGCCTTTCTTGGCGCCTTCATAGGCGAGGGCCTTGGTGAAGCCGATCAGGCCGGCCTTGGCGGCGGAATAGTTCGCCTGCGTGAACTGGCCCTTCTGGCCGTTGATCGAGGAGATGTTGATGATGCGGCCGAAATTGCGGTCGCGCATGCCGTCCCAGACCTGGCGGGTGACGTTGAAGGCGGAGGTGAGGTCCACGTTGATGACTTCCTGCCAGTGGGCGAGGGTCATCTTGTGGAAGGGCGCGTCGCGGGTGATGCCGGCATTGTTAACCAGGATATCGACCGGTCCCACTTCGGCTTCGACGGCCTTCAGGCCTTCGCCGACTGCGCCATAATCGGCCACATCGAACTTGAACACCTTGATGCCGGTGGCTTTCGAGAACTCGGCGGCGGCCGCGTCGTTGCCGCCATAATTGGCCGCGACGTTGTAGCCCTTGGCCTTCAGCGTCTCGCTGATAGCCTTGCCTATGCCCCGTGTTCCGCCTGTGACCAGTGCTGTACGCGCCATTTTTAGTCGTCCTCCCGTTTGAGTTTTTCTCGAGCTTTTGCCTGCAACTTCAATACCGCATTGGTCAAGCGCGTCTTTTGTGCGAATATTTTGCACTAGCACAATAATTGCTTGCCCGGCGCGGACCCGGCGAGAACTAGGGCGAGGACATGGCCAAGACAAATGGATCGGGTGGACCGATCATCATCAAGAAGTATGCGAACCGGCGTCTCTACGACACGTCGACCTCGTCTTATGTCACCCTGGACCATCTTTCGGACCTCGTACGCGAGGGCCGGGACTTTGAAGTCCGTGATGCCAAGACCGGGGACGACCTCACACGTCAGGTTCTGACTCAGATCATTTTCGAGCAGGAAACCAAGGGGCAGGGCGCCCTGCCGCTGAACTTCCTCCGCCAGCTGATCGGCTTCTATGGCGGCGGCGCGCAGACCTTCCTGCCGGCTTTCCTCGAGATGTCGATGAACTCGTTCTCGGACTCGCAGAAGGAATGGCGCAAGGCGGCCAACCCGATGAACCTGTTCGAGGCGCAGGCGAAGCGCAACATGGTGATGTTCGAGCAGGCGATGAAGATGTTCATGCCGACCGTCTTCCAGGCGAGCCGCAACGACCGCGCCTCCCCGGCGGCGGCCAATCCGTTCCTCGAATACCAGGCCGAAGCGATGGCCGCGATGCAGGAGCAGATGGAGCTGATCCAGAAGCAGCTGAGCGAGCTGTCCCGCAAGGACTAGGCTTGCTGCAAACCCTATGAAAAAAGCCGGAAACGCTGTTGCGCTTCCGGCTTTTTCTTGTTGTCCGGAGTCTTCGTGTCAGACGTTGCCGTCGACGCCGAAGTCGCGGCGGGCCGAGACGATCGTGACGATCACGCCGGCCAGCACGTCCAGCAGCGTCATCGCCATCAGGATGAAGAAGGTCGAGGTCGCGAAGTTCGGCATCAGCAGGAACTGCACGAGGCAGATGATGAAGAGCAGCAGCGAAATGCCGTGATTGACGATCGTGGCGGTGCCGGTGCTCGTCGATTTCAGGATTTCGAGGAAGAGGAACGTTACGGCGAGCAGGACGATCGCATCACCCTTGGTCAGCACCCATTCGACGCCCGAAATCATCGGCAGGCCAAGGAAGCGCTCGCTCAAGAGACCCGCGATGGGGGCCTGGACTGACTGGACCAGCTGGCCGGCCGCATTCGTGGTGTCAACCGAGCCACCACCCAGGGCGATCAGGTTGTAAAGGATGACTGGTATGACCAGCAGCGGAAAAATACCGAAAATCAGACGCATTGGTGACCCCTGTTGCTGCGTGCCGTCACCAGCCTTGCGCTTTTCGGCCTGCCGCTCCATCCGGGCGACAGTTGCGGCGGCGATGGCGACTTTTTCGTCCCGAGAACCCATGTCCACCCTTTGGTGTGATCGACATTACGGATTCGTGTTTACCGTATCGCGGGGGAGGTGGCGAGCGGATTTGCAGCAATCGCCGGGGGTGCCGCGTCAGCCGTCCTTGCGCTCGAATTCGGCCTCGCCAGAGCGGTGGTGCAGCTGCAGGTTGAGGAGGATTCCCTTGGCGACCGGCAGGAGCCACATCGACAGGCCGGTGATCACCAGCGCCAGGGACACGATGGCGGCCGCCTTCATCAGCGGGGCCAGTGGGCTCATCGGGATCAGGAACAGGAAGGGCGCCGTCAGGATCAGCACGCCGAAGCCGACGAAGAAGGCCGGGCCGTCGGCCGTGTCGGCGGCGCGCATGTCCCGGCCGCAATGGGGGCAGGCCTCGTTTAGCTTCAGATAGGCCGAAAACAGGCGGCCTTGGCCGCAGGCGCCGCAGCGCCCGCGCAGGCCGTTGAGGATTGGGGTCGTGCTGCTCATCAGGGCGAGATAGGGGTCCCGTGTACAGACCGCACCGTGTCAAAGCCCCGCGCGCCCCCTTGACGCATCGGGGGCCTTTGCCCACCAAGCAGCCGCGCCAGCCCCCTGCAGAGAAGTGCCCGCCATGACCGACCCTGTCTTTTCGCGTATCGCCATCATCGGGGCGGGCCTGATCGGCTCCTCGATCGCGCGGGCGGCGCGGGAATATGGCGCGGCCGGCGAGATCGTTCTTTACGACGCCAATCCGGACGTGCGGGCCCGTGCGGCCGAGATCGGCCTCGGCAAGATCGCCCCGTCGCTGGAAGCCGCCGTGGCACAGGCCGATTGCGTGATCCTGTGCGTGCCGGTGGGCGCGCTGGGCAATGTCGCGGCCGGGGCGGTGCCGGCGATGAAGGCGGGCGCCATCCTGACGGATGTCGGCTCCGTGAAAAGCGAAGCGGCCCGCGCGCTGACCGCGGCCGCCGATGGCCGCATCCACATGATCCCCGGACACCCGATTGCGGGTACGGAGCAATCCGGCCCCGATGCCGGCTTCCCGACGCTGTTCCAGGGGGCCTGGCATATCCTGACGCCGGTCGTGACCGGGGCGCCGGGCGAGGCGGAGGCGCTGGCGCAGCTGACGGCGTTCTGGAAAGGCCTCGGCGCCAAGGTGGAATCGATGGACGCCGCGCGGCATGACCGCGTGCTGGCGATCACCTCGCACCTGCCGCACCTGATTGCGTTCAACATCGTGGCCACCGCCTTCGACATGGAAACGGTGGAGCAGGGCGAAGTCGTCAAATACTCCGCAGGCGGATTTCGCGACTTTACCCGCATTGCAGCGTCTGACCCGGTGATGTGGCGCGACGTGTTCCTGAACAACCGCGAGGCGGTGCTGGAATGCCTCGGGCGGTTCTCGGAAGACCTTGCTGCCCTGCAACGCGCCATCCGCTGGGGCGACGGCGACATGCTGATGCGCGAGTTCACGCGGGCCCGCACGATCCGCAAGGCGATCATCGATGCGGGTCAGGATTCCGGCGCGGTGAACTTCGGCCGGAACGTTCCGAAGGCGGAGGAGTAGCCGCTAGCGCGGCGCGCGTTTCGCCAGGATCCGCTGCAGCGTGCGGCGGTGCATGTTCAGGCGGCGGGCGGTTTCCGAGACGTTGTGATTGCACAGCTCGTAGACGCGCTGGATGTGTTCCCAGCGGACCCGGTCGGCCGACATCGGGTTCTCGGGCGGCGCGGGGCGTTCGTCCTGGGTGGCGGTCAAGGCGCGGATGATGTCTTCGACATCGGCCGGCTTGGAGAGGTAATCGACCGCGCCGGCCTTCACGGCGGCGACGGCGGTCGCGATGGCGCCGTAGCCGGTGAGGATCACCGCGCGGGCATCGGGGCGGGCCTTCTGCAGGACTTCGACCACTTCCAGGCCGCTGCCGTCTTCGAGGCGCAGGTCCAGCACGGCGAAGGCGGGCGGGTTGAGGCGGGCGATGTCCTTGCCCTCGGAGACGGTGGAGACCGCCGAGACGACAAAGCCGCGCTGGGCGAGGGCCCGGGCGAGGCGCTGCACGAAGGGGCCGTCATCGTCCATGACGAGACAGGTCTTGTCTTCGAGCGCTTCAAGGCTCGGGTGAACGTTCACGGGGGCGGGGCGGTCCATAGGACGGGTTCCTGAATGCAATTCTGTATCAAAGCCAAGTATAGGGCCAATCGGCCTGCTAGTCCAAACTGCGCGGCAATAAGGCGCGAATGGGCCAGACGGCCTGTACCACGGCGCCGGTAGCAGGCGGCGTGCGGTTGCGCGAGGCAATTCGCCCACCGGTGCGCTCGATCAGCGTCTTGGCGATGAAGAAACCAAGGCCCATGTCGCCGCCGCCGAGGCGGGCTTCAGACCGGTCGGAGATGTAGGGCTCGCCCAGTTTGGGGATGACTTCGGAGGAAAAGCCGGGGCCGTCATCCATGATGGTGATGATCACCTGGTCGCTGGTCCAGCTGGCGGTCGCCTCGACGCGGGTGGCGGCAAAGCTGACAGCATTCTCGATGAAGGCGCCGAGGGCGTGCAGGATTTCCGGGCTGCGCTCGATCACCGGCGGGCGGGGCGTGCCGCCTTCGCCGGCGGTGGCGCGCACGATCACCGCGACGCCGAGGCCCTTCATCGGCGCGGCGGCCTCCTCGACGAGGGCGTCCAGCGGCATCCGGGCGTGCACGATGTCGGTGGCGTCGCGCGCGTCCCGGATGGCCGAGAGGATCGCCCGGCAGCGGTCGGCCTGTTCGGCGATCAGGCGGATATCCTCGGCATGCGGATCGTCGGGCGAAAGTTCGCGGACGAGTTCCTTGGCGACGAGGTGGATGGTGGCGAGCGGCGTGCCGAGTTCATGCGCGGTCATAGCCGACATCGCGCCGAGGGCGGAGAGTTTCTGTTCGCGGGCCATCACGACGCTGGCCGCATCCAGCGCGCGCACGAGGCGGGCCTCGTCCTGGCTGACCCGGCCAGCGGAGAGGGTGAAGAACACCGTGCCGACGGCGAGGGCGGCGAACTGGCCCCACTGGAAGAGGATCGGCAGATGGGTGCCGCCCGCCTCGGTCCAGGGCAGAGGCAGGCTGACGAGCGGCATGATCCCCGCCATCACGAGGGCGAGCACCGCGACGAAGGCGGCAGGCAGGACGCTGAGGCTGAGCGCGGCGACGGTAACCGGGGCGAGCAGGAGGAGGAGGAAGGGGTTTGACAGGCCGCCGGTGACCGCGATCAGCGCGGCGAGCTGCACCGTGTCGAAGCCGAGCTGGGCCGCCGCCTCCCAGCTGTGCGTCAGGCGCTGCGAGGGGAAGGCGAAGGAGAGGAAGACGTTGAGCCAGGCCGAGGCGGCGATGATGGCGAGGCAAAGCGCCAGCGGCAGCTGGAAACCGAGACCGAAATAGACCAGCAGCACGGCGCTCGTCTGGCCGCCGACGGCGAGCCAGCGCAGGGTGATGAAGGTGCGCAGGCGGGTGCGGCCGAGGGCCGTCTGGGCCGAGCCGAGCCCTTCGGGCGCCAGCGTGAAGATGGCGTCCTCAAATCCTGCCCGCGAATCCCGTGCCGCCTCTTCCATCGGCGGACTTATGCGGCAGGCTGTCGCTGGCGCCAAGCGAAGGTTTCCGGGCTAATGTGCGGCATGCGCACACTTCTGCAGATGGTTTTCGCCGCGGCCGCCCTCGCCGCCTGTTCGCCTGCGGGCGAGGCACCGGATTCGGCGGCGGCGCCTGTCGCCGCGAAGTCCGGGGGGCTGCAATCGGGCTGTCTCAGCCGCGCCTATCCGGAGATCGGCGGGCCGATCTCGCTGGTCTCCAGTACCGGCGCGCGGGTCACCGAGGCCGACTTCAAGGGCCGGCCCACGCTGATCTATTTCGGCTTCACTTATTGCCCGGATGTCTGCCCGATGACGCTGCAGACGGTTGCCGCCGCCTACCGGAAGCTGCCGGAGGGGACCGAGCGGCCGCAGACGCTGCTGATCAGCATCGATCCCGGCCGGGATACGCCGGAAGCGCTCGCCACCTATGTCGCCAACAAGGCGTTTCCGGAAGGCCTGCAAGGGCTGACGGGGACAGAGGCAGAGATCCGCGCAGCAGCCGATGCGTTCAAGGCGGACTATTCGCGCGTCGAACAGCCCGACAGCATGGCCGAATACACGATGGACCATACGAGCCTGCTCTACCTCATGGACGAGGAGTGGAAGCTCAAGACCTTCTTCACCCACCAGGACACGCCGGAAACGATCGCGGCCTGTCTTGAAGAGGTGATGGGGTAGGGAAGGGCGGCCGAAGCGCCGCCCATATCCAGATGTTTCATCTGCGCGCTGCGCTTCAGAAATCCTGCCAGCCGTCGTTTGCCTTCGGCCGCGCCGATCCCTGGGCTGCGAACTGGGCCACGCGCTGGCGTTGCTGATGAACCGGCGTTTTGGGAGCGGCCGTCGCCGTCCGCTGGGTTGCGGCCCGGTCCGACTCGGCGCCCGTCTGGAACCTGGCGGTCAGCTCCGTCAGTTCCGCAGCCTCGCGCCTCAACTGATGGCTGGCAGCGGTTGATTGCTCCACCATCGCGGCATTCTGCTGGGTGACCTGGTCCATCTGGTTGATCGCCGTGTTGATTTCACCCAATCCGGAGGACTGTTCCTGGGACGCCACCGCGATCTCGGCGACCAGGGCCGAAATCTCACCCACCTTCCCGACGATCGTGTTGAGCGCGGTGCCGGCTTTGCCGACGAGGTCAACGCCGGTGCCAACATGCTGCGAGCTTACCGAGATCAGTTCCTTGATTTCCTTTGCAGCTTCGGACGAGCGTTGCGCAAGGGCGCGAACTTCCGAAGCCACCACGGCAAAGCCTCGCCCGGCATCGCCCGCGCGGGCCGCTTCAACGCCTGCGTTCAAGGCCAGGAGGTTGGTCTGGAACGAGATTTCGTCGATCACGCCCAGGATCTGCGATATCTGCCTCGAAGACGCATTTATCGAAGCCATGGCAGTCACGGCGCCGTTGACGACCTGACGCGACTCTTCAGCGTCAGTGCGGGCAACGGCCACGATGCTGTTCGCCTGCTTGGCGTTGTCCGCAGTCTTGCGCACAGTTGCCGTGATCTGGTCGAGCGCGGCTGCCGTCTCTTCCAGGCTGGCAGCCTGTTGCTCGGTACGCCGCGAAAGATCGTCCGCGGCCTGACTGATTTCACCGGCGCCCGAGCTGATGCCGTGGGCATTCCCGACAATACCCCGCATGGCTTCCTGCAGCTCGTCCATCGCGTTGTTGAAGTCGCTGCGCAGGGTCTCGTACTTGCCGGGAAACGGCTCCGTGATGCGGGCTGTGAGATTGCCGGCTGCAAGGTCCGACAGACCGCGGGCGAGGCCCGAGACGACCTTTTCCTGCGCGGCGGCATTCGCTGCCCGCTCGGTTTCGGCAGCGCGGCGCTCCTGCTCGACCTGGGTTATGTCGGTCGCGAACTTGACGACCTTGTAGGGGTTGCCGCGCAAGTCGAGGACGAGGTTGTAGCTTGCCTCGATCCAGACCTCCCGGCCACCTTTTGCCTGGCGCAAGAATTTGCCGGAGACAGGCTCACCGCGGTTCACGCGCTCCCAGAACGCCCGGTACTCGGGCGACCCGGCAAATGCCGGAGATGCAAACATCGAGTGACGTTGTCCCGCAATCTCGTTGAGCGAGTAGCCCATCGTGGTCAGGAAGTTGTCGTTGGCCGTGAGGATCGTGCCGTCGAGCTTGAACTCGATCACGGCCTGGGCGCGCTGGATCGCGTCGATGTTGGCAGACTGTTCGTTGGCTTTCAGCTCGGCCGCCGTGATGTCTGCTGCGATCTGCACGACCTTCACGACCTGGCCGTTCTTGTCGACGATCGGGTTGTAGGAGGCCTGGAGCCAGATTTCTCCGCCCTTCTTTCACACATTCATGAACTTGCCGGAGACGGAGTCTCCGTGGTTGAGGCGGTTCCAGAGATTTCTTTGCTTCGGGTCTCTTGCATCTTCGGGCGAGAGGAAGATCGCATGAGGTTTGCCGACAACCTCTTCAAGGGAATACCCGGTCAACTGCAGGAAGTTCTCGTTTGCCGTCACCAGCGTGCCGTCCGGCTAGTACTCAACCACGGCCTGGGTGACCGAAATGGCCTTCACGTAGCCCGCCGGCCCCAGCATCGCCAGTTCGGCCTGCTCTGCATCTCTCACGATTCGCTGGTTGACGTCGTCGCGAAGGAATCTGAGCGTGTTTGCAATGGAGCCCGTTTCGTTCGTGTCTTCCGTGTGCGGAATGTCGTATTTGAAATCGCCTGCGCGCAATTTGTCCATGCTGGCGGTCAGTTTCTTGAAGCGCCCCGCGAGCCCGGTCGAGACAAGAAATGAAAGCGCACAGGCAATCGCCAACAGCAGGCCCACGATCGCGAGCTCGCCCTCAAGCCGGGAACGATGGCCCGCAACCCGAACATCGAGCAGGCGTTCGAGCTCAGTGGCGGTTGCCTTCCAGCTATCGTCCAGGACCCCTTCGAACCTGTCGGTCCGGGCACCAAAGTCTCCGGCCGAGGATGCGTTCAGGAGCGCCGCGACTTCGGTTTCGAGGGCGGCCATCGGTTTTTCAAGTGCCGTGCGGGTTTCGCCCGAAGCATTGTTTGTGATCGAGGCCTGGATCGAGGACACCGCCGAGCCAGCGGCCGCGCGCAGGTTCTCGCCAGCAATCTTGACTTCCAGATGGCGATTGCCTGTTTCGCGCTGGGCCTGAACCATCGCTTCGAATTCTCGGGCCGCCTTGAGGGTCGCCGGAATACGAACGGTAGCCGCGTCCATGGCATAGAAACTGTCGAGTCCAGGATCGAGCTTCAGGTTCGAGCCATCGGCGACCTGCTGGATGAGTTTCAATCCAGCGGCAACCTGGTCGGCTTCGGAAGCCGCTTCACCGAGCGCAGCCGCCGCAGCGCCGGCGCCAAAGGAGGACTCAGCTGTTGCGGTATCGACCGCGCCGCCCTTGAGGGTGGCTTGCCAAGCCTGCTGGAGGAATTCGACGCCCGATCGCTCCTTCTCCGAAAAACTGACCTCGCGGTCGGACTGGATGACAAGGAGCGCTGTCGGGAAAATGGCAGAGCCAAGAAACAGCAAAGAGACGAGTACTAGCCGTGTCGCAAGCGACAAACGGCCATTGAAGAAGTTCAACATTTTATAGTCCTGATTTTTTTCATCTGACCCGCCTCAGGTGCAACGGGTTGATTAATCTGAAATTTCCAAGATTCACCAAGGTTTTACACCTAAGCAAATCGGCGTTTCACCCTCAAACAGAAAGGCGCTTAAGATTTCGTGCGCAAGTCCAAACCAATTCAAGGACGAGCATGATTAAGCAGATCGCCTAGAACTCGTCGGTGCCGCCCGGGTTACGTCTGCGGCGAATCAGCCACATCACGCCGCGCAGGTCGGAGAGGGCGTCATTCAGGCGGCCGAAATTGGTGTAATTGGATTTGCCTGTGCCGCGCGGGCGGTGGTTCACATTGCGGAATTCGACGCCGTGCCCTTCGGCGCGCATCAGCGCCGGCATGTAGCGGTGCATGTGGTCGAAATAGGGGAGCATGACGTAGGCCGCGCGGTGCATCACCTTGATGCCGCAGCCGCTATCGTCGCAGTCATCGCGCAGCATGCGCTGGCGGATATTGTTGGCAAACCGGCTGCCGAACTTCTTCCAGGCGGAATCCTGCCGGCTTGCGCGGCGGCCCATCACCATCTTGAGGCCGTGCGGGGCGTCGGCGCGGGTCAGCTGGCGGTAGAGGTCCGGCAGGTCGGCGGGGTCGTTCTGGCCGTCGCCGTCCAGCGTGCCGACGACCGGGGCGCGGGCGGCGAGGATGCCGGAACGGATCGCGCGGCTCTGGCCGGCATTGCTGCGGTGGCCGAGGACGCGAAGCATCGGGTACTGCGTCTTGAGGGCCATCAGGCGAGCGCGTGTATCGTCGGTGGACGCATCGTCCACGAACACCATCTCGAAGGCGCGGCCCTCCAGTGCGGCGGCGATTTCGCCGACAAGGGTGGCGACATTGCCGGACTCGTTATGGACGGGCACAACGACGGAGAATTCGGCAGCTTCGGTCAAATTGCCCTCATTCCGGCCAGGTACGTCAGATAAACGGCGCCTCTTACCGGGCCTCGCCTGCAAAATCGAGGCCCTGATGACATTTGCTGCCGCCGGATGCTGGAGCATGGCCGTTTCGGCCAAATCCGCAAGACGCGGCCGCCAACCTGCGCTAAATGGGCCGCCATGACCGTTCTCGACCGCCTTTCGACCGGCTGGAAAGCCTGGATACTCCTGTTCTTGCTGACCTTCGGGGCCGCCGCGCCGGGCGTATTCCTGCTGCCGGCGCTGGACCGGGACGAGAGCCGATTCGCCCAGGCCTCCAAGGAGATGCTGGAGGAGAACAATTACATCGTCATCCAGTACCAGGACGAGCTGCGCAACAAGAAGCCGGCCGGCATCCACTGGCTGCAGGCGGCGTCCACGGCGATCTTTACCGGGCCTGAGGCCAAGCAGATCTGGACCTATAGGGTGCCGAGCTGGCTCGGCGCGGCGTTTGCCACGCTCGCCTGTTTCTGGGCGGGCATCCCGCTGATCGGGCGGCGCGCGGCCTTCCTTGGCGCGGCGCTGTTTGGCGCCACGCTGCTGCTGACCTCCGAGGCGCACATCTCGAAGACGGACGGGGTGCTGGTGTTCCTGACGACGCTCGGCATCGGCGCCCTCGGGCGGCTTTATCTGGGTACGGATCGACCGGGACGGATGGCGTTCCTGGTCTGGTTGACGGTCAGCGCCTCGTTCCTGATCAAGGGGCCGGTGACGATGATGGTCGTCGCCTATGCGGGGCTCGGCGCTTACGTCTGGAGCCGTGCGGTGGAAGGCAAGGGCGGGGACTGGTGGCGGCCGCTGGCGGACTGGAAAGGTCCGGCGCTGTTCGTCGCGATGGTGCTGCCCTGGTTCCTCTGGATCCAGGCGGCGACCGATGGCCAGTATATCGAAGGCGCGGTCGGCAAGGACCTCAAGGACAAGTTCACCGGCGCCTCGGAAGGCCATGGCGGCTGGTTCCTCTACCACCTCTCGCATATCCCGGCCTGGTTTTTCCCGGCGACGCTGCTGTTCGTGGCGGGGCTTGTGGCCTCGGTGAAACAGGTGGCCGGGGCAGGGGGCGTCAACACCGCGCCAGTGCGCCGATATGCGCTGGCGGGTGCCGCGATCTTCGCGGTGCTGGCGGCGCTGAACTACGGCCTCGCGCTGGTGCCGGCGTTCGAGGCGGGCAGTGTCGCGGAAACCCTCCGTACACTGAAGCCGCTGCCCGCCTGGCCGTTCCTGTTCATTGCGGCGGTCTGGCTGATGCCGACCGCGGCGGCGGGCGGGGCTGAACCCTCCGACGAGACCAAGGGCCTGCGCCTGCTGCTCGCCTGGGGCGTGCTGACCTATGCTTTCTTCGAGCTGATGCCGACGCTGCTCAGCCACTACATCTTGCCGGCCTATCCGGCGTTCGGCCTGCTCTGCGGCTACGCGGCGGTGCGGTTGATGGACGGGGCGAAGCTGCCGGTGTCGACTGCGATCGGCATGGTGCTGTTTGCGCTGGGCGCGGTGGTGCTGCTTGCGGCCTCGTTCCCGGGCGTGACGACCAACCTGATGGCGCAGACCGCCGGAGATTTCCGGACGGTTTCGGCCGAGGAAGTACTGGCGGCCTGGACGCCGTACCGGGATTATCCGGTCTGGTTCTGGTGGGGCGGGTTCGTGCTGGCGGGCCTCGCGCTGGTGGAGCTGGCGCGGCGGCACGTCACCGCCTCGATCCTGCTCGCGATCCTCTCCAGCATCGCGCTCGGCTGGCATATCCGCATCAACATGCTGCCCAGCCAGGTCTGGGTGCAGCCGACCGAGACGGCGCGGCTGGCGCTGGAAGACGTGTGCGGTGTTCCGGGTGAGGACGATCTCTGCAACGTCAAGACGCCGGAACGCGTGCTGGCGCTCGGCTATGCGGAGCCGTCCTATATCCTGACGCTCGGCACGCAGAACCTGCATCCGCCGCAGACGCCGCTCGACCTGCCGGATGATCCGGCGGCCTATCCGGTCGTCTACCTGCTGAACTTCGAAGACCGCAAGGCGGACGAGCCGATCACCGACACCGCGGCTCGCCTTCGCGCGGAAGCGACCAGCCTCGGCGCGTGCCTGACGGAAGGGGCGTCCTATTTTGCGCTGAACTATTCCAACGGCGATCCGGTGCACTTCCGCGCCTGGCGGTTTGACTGGGGTGGTTGTCCGTAGTCAAAAGAACCGCTCATCCCCGCGCAGGCGGGGATCGGGCGCGGCACGTTCCTCCCGAGATCCCCGCCTGCGCGGGGATGAGCGGATTATTCGAAAACGTGAGGTAACGCGGTCGCCCGCTACCCCTCCAGTTCGACATCCCAGTAGAGATAGTCCATCCAGGTTTCGTGCAGGTGGTTCGGCGGGAATTTGCGGCCGATGTCCTGCAGCTGGTAATTGTTCGGACGGTAGGGTTTGCGCTGCAGGTCGAGATGGCTTTCGCGCAGCAGGCGGCTGCCCTTGGCGAGATTGCAGGGGCTGCAGGCGGTGACGATATTGTCCCAGGTCGTGCGTCCGCCGCGCGAGCGGGGGATCACGTGGTCGAAGGTCAGGTGGTCCTGCGCGCCGCAATAGGCGCAGGCAAAACCGTCCCGCAGGAACACGTTGAAGCGCGTGAAGGCCGGCGGGCGGTCCTGGCGCACGAAGTCGCGCAGCGCGATGACCGAGGGCAGGCGCAGCTCACGGCTGGGGGAGCGTACGACGCAGTCATATTCAGCGATGATGTCGACCCGGTCGAGGAAGACGGCTTTCACCACTTCCTGCCAGGGCCAGAGCGATAGCGGATAATAGGAGAGCGGCCTGAAATCCGCGTTCAGGACGAGGGCGGGCCGGCCATTCGGCGGCAGGGAAACGACTTCAGTCATGCCAGCCTCCCGGGCCGCGTGATTGGGTGAAATCCGTGCAAATCCTACAGAAGACGCGCTCTCCTTGCTTGTCCGGACCGGTGTCTAAACGATTCCTTTCATAAGATTATGACAGCCCGGCATGAACGCAAGGGGCGCGCCTCAGGCGCGTCAGGGCGCGGTATCGCGGGCCCGGTCCACATGCAGCCAGCCCCAGAGCAGGTGCGTCGCGACGCCCCGGTACGGCCGCCAGCGCTCGGCATGCACGGTGAAGGCCTTGCCCTGCATACGGATGTCGTAGTTTCCGAGCCGCTTGTGGGCCTCCATCAGGCCGACATCGGCGGTGGGGAAGGCGTCCATCGCGCCGGCGGCGTAGAGGAGGACCAGCTCCGCCGTCCACGGGCCGATGCCGCGCACCGCCAGCAGTTCGGCGCGCGCCTCGTCCAGCGGCGCCGCGCAGACGCGGGCGAGGTCGAGCCGGCCGGAGACCTTCGCCTCGGCAATCGAGATCAGGTGCGCCACTTTCGGGCGCGACATGCCGCACAGGCGGATCGCTTCCGGGTCGGCGGCGAGCATGGCTTCGGCGGTCACCTCGCCGAGATGCGCCTCGACGCGCGACCAGATGGCGGCGGCGGCGGAGAGGGAGATCTGCTGGTGCGAGATCATCCGGCCCAGCATCGCATAGCTCGGGTCCTGATAGCGCCAGACGGGGATGCCGATCACCTCATAGGCGCAGGCGAGGGCGGGATCGGTCGTGGCCAGATGTTCGCACGCAGCTTTCAGCGCGCGGCGCGGCGGCGCGGTGCTCACGGGGCAGCCTTCGCCGCTTGCACCGCGCGGCCTTCGGCGATCAGGCGGTTGGAGGCGGTCTCGAGATCGTTCTCCAGCCGCGCCATGAGCGTCTTGCGGTCGAGGCCGCCGGGGATCGCGGGCAGCACTTCGTAGACGATCAGCCCCGGCGTGAACCGTGTGCCGCGCGCCGGCCAGCAGAGGCCGGCATTGGTGGCGACTGGAATGATCGGCACGCCGAGCGCCTTGTTCATCGCCGAGATGCCGGCAGGCTGGTAATCCGGGGCTGCGTTCGGGTCGCGGCGCGTGCCTTCCGGGAAGATCACGATCGTGCGCTTCTGCGCCGCCCGCTTCTTCGCGGCTTCGACCATCGCCTTCAGCGTCTTGGTGGTGCCCGCGCGGTCAATCGCGATCATGCCGGTGCTCATCGCGTACCAGCCGAGGAACGGCGTCCAAGCCAGTTCCTTCTTGAGGATATGGCAGGGCTCCCGCGTCGCGATGAAGGGGATGAACACGTCGAGCATGCAGTGATGCTTGCCGGCATAGATCGCCGGGCCGGGCACGACATGCTCGCGGCCGCGGATTTCCGTCCGGATGCCGCAGATCAAGCGCAGGCCGAAGCGGATGATCTCGCCGTAGAATCCGATGGCCTTCAGCGTGACCACGCGCGGCATCAGCAGGGTCGGCAGGTACAGCACGCCGACGATCGCCATCCAGCCGTAGAGCCAGAGCAGGAAGAGATAGGATCGGAGCATCTGCATCAGGTCCGGCTCTAGCGCCTTGTCAGGGCTCCGTCACTACATGACGGACCGGAGCGACCTCATGACGGTGATTCCGGCCGCAAGGCGGGCAGCGAGACCCGCGATCACCGGTGTCACCACCAGAACCGCGAGATCCGGGAAATCCAGCGACAGTTGCGGCAGCAGGCCCGACCGCTCGGTGCCGGAGCGTCCGAGCGCGATCAGGACCGCGACGCTCGCCAGCGCTACCAGCGCGCCAACCGTCCCTGCGCGCAGGCCCAGCAGCCAGAAGCGGCGCTCGAACAGGCCGGCGATGAACCGGTCCTTGGCGCCGGCCACGTGCAGCACGTCCACGATGTCGCGCCGGGCGAGCAGGGCAGCGTGCGTGGCAAAGGCGATCACGGCAATGGCAGTGGCCGACAGCAGCGCGACGATGGACAGCGCAGCGATCCGCGAGATCGACAGCATGTGGCGCACATCGCCCGCCCATTCGGCGTGCGCGTCAACTGCTGCGCTGTGCCCGGCATCATGCAGCGCGGTGCTGATCCTCGCGCCGAGGTCTTCGGCGTCGGCGGCGCCGGTCACCGCGATCAGCCGGGGTACCGGCAGGTCGGCGGGCAGGCCGCTCTTGCCGAAATTGGGTTCCAGCAGGGCGTTGATCTCGGCGTCGCTGAAGGCGCGGGCCGTGATCACGCCGTCGAGCCCCGCCAGCAGGCGCGCGGCTTCATCAGCGGCGGTCGCATCGGCGCCGGAGAGTGAGACGGTGTATTCGCCCTCCACTTCCGCCGTCCAGGCGCGGGCGGCGCCGTAGGTCGATTTCGCCGACAGGGCCGCGAGCGCGGCAAGGAAGCAGAGCGCGCCGACGACGAAGAACAGGGCCGCCTCGCGGGCGTCTTCCAGCGGCAGAAGGGAGTTCTCGCGCGGTTTCATGGCATCGCCCTCAAAGGATCGGTGCGGCGGCGGGCAGTGGGGGCCACCTCGCCGTTTTCCTGCACCAGCATGCCATCGGCCAGCCGGTAGACCGGCGCGTCGATCTGGCGGATCAGGCCAAGGTCGTGGGTGGCGATCACCACGGTCGTGCCGAGGCGCTTGTTGAGCTCGTAGAACAGCCGCATCAGGCGCGCCGCCATGTCGGGGTCGACGTTGCCGGTCGGCTCATCGGCGATCAGCAGGTTCGGCTGGGTCACCACGGCGCGGGCGATGGCGACGCGTTGCTGCTCGCCGCCGGACAGGGTCTCCGGGCGCTTGTGCAGGCGCTCGCCGAGGCCGACCCAGCGCAGCAGCTCTTCCACATCCCGGCGGTACTGGATTTCCTTGCGCCCCATCACCCGCAGGGGGAGGGCGACGTTTTCGTAGGTCGTCAGGTGGTTCAGCAGGCGGAATTCCTGGAACACCACGCCCACGCGCCGCCGCATCGCAGAGAGTTCGTCCCTAGACAGCCGGCTGGTGGGGCGTCCGAACAGCGAGACTTCGCCCTGAGAAGGCGGCTGCGCCAGATAAAGCAGCTTCAGCAGGCTGGACTTGCCCGCCCCCGAGGCACCGGTCAGGAAGCTGAAGCTGCCGGGTTTCAGGACGAGATCAATCCCGCTAAGGGTTTCTTCGGTCGAATCGTAGCGAAGGGACACGCCGTCCAGACGGACGGCAGCCTCATCAAACATGTCCGGGCGAAGCTGGGTCATGGTGCGGGGGTCCGGGGTTACGAGGTGGGCCAAAGGGGCAGCAGCCGGAAAGACGACGGAATGATCCTTACCTGTCCTTCTTGCAGCACCCATTATTTCGCCGATGACTCAACAATCGGTGAAAGCGGGCGAACTGTTAAATGCGCGGCCTGCGGGCATTCCTGGTTCGTGCAGCCGAAATCGCTCGCCGAAGACAAGCCGTCGGCCCCTGCGCACGAGGTTTACCGTGAACGCCTGCGCGAGCAGCGGCGCGAGAAGAGCCGCTTCGCCGCCGTGTTTTCATGGGTGCTGGTCGGGGGCATTTTTGCGGGCGCGACTTTCGCAGCCTTCATGTTCCGCAACGATGTCGTGAAGGTCTGGCCGCAATCGGCCGCCGCCTACAAGCTGGCCGGTCTGGACGTGAACCGGTTCGGGCTCGATTTCGCCGATATCGAACGCGCCCGGACGTTCAATGACACGATCCCGATTGTGACCGTCACCGGCCGCGCGGTGAACGTCGCCAATTCCGCCGTGGAGACACCCGGCGTGCGGGTCGACCTGCGCGACGAGGCGGGCAAGATCGTCGCCACCGAATACAGTTTCGTCACGCCGGGCGAACTTGATCCCGGCGCCTCCGGCCAGTTCGGTGTCGTCGTCGAGCCGGCTCCGGTCGAGAGTTTCGAGATCGTCGTCAGTTTCGTCGAACGCTCCGCCGTGCCGAATGAGCCGCCTACGGAGGAGTTGCCGCCGCTGACGGACGAGGCCCTTCCGGTGGCCGAAGATATTGTTCCAGCTACCGAGGATCCCCTCTGACCATGCAAGCCCCTACGCCCCTCGCGCCGATGCCCAAGATCGATGTCATCCTTTCCGAAGCAGACCTGATGGCCCGCGTCGATGATCTGGCCGACCGCCTCGTGCCGCGCCTCACCGGCGACTGGACGGCAGTCTCCATCCTGATCGGCGCCACGCCCTTTACCAGCGACCTGATGAAGGCGCTGGCCCGGCGCGGCGTGCATCCGGTGCTGGATGTCCTGTGGCTCGAAAGCTACCGCGACGCGCGCGAAAGCTCGGGCCGTGTGGTCGTGCGCGCGGATGTCTCGCGCCCCGTCGAAGGGCGCGGCATGCTGCTGATCGATGACGTGTTCGACACTGGCCGCACGCTGGATTTCGCCAAGCAGCATCTGATCGCCAAGGGCGCGCGCGAAGTGCTCACCGTGGCGCTGACGCAGAAGCCCTGGGCGCCGCGCGGGGCGGAGGGTGTGGACTTCTGCGCCTTCGATGCGCCCGGCCGTTTCCTCGTCGGCTACGGCATGGACGATGCGGGGCTCTACCGGGGGCTGCCGTACATCGGCGCGCTGGACTGAGCGCCGAAGCCTCCGTCACCCCCGCTTCTTCCTATCAGCGCGGCGGCAAAGTTTATCATCCGCTCTCATCTGTTTGCTGAAACCGGCACGGTTTTTCTGAGCGCCTCTCAGTTTACCGCGTACCAGACGCAGGCGCCGGCGGTGACCAGGATGACGATCAGCGACAGCAGCGTGCCAACGGTACGGCCGATACCGGCGCCCGGCATGCCGCCGAGCCCGATGGCATGAAGTACACGGCCAAGCAGGAATGTCGCTCCAAGGGCGTGAATGAGCAGGACCGGGGCTTCGAGAAGGCCGAGGCCCACAAGTCCGAACAGCACCACGGGGACATCTTCTACCGCGTTGCCCTGAACGCGGATGGCGCGTTGCATCGCCTCGTCATTGCCGTCACCGAGATTGATCTTCTTCGAGGCGCGCACCCGCCCCACATTCAGTTTCAGGATCAGCATCAGCAGGCCGAAGAGGCCGATATAGAGGGTGGTGGCGGCGATGGGGGTCATGGGCGTGTCCTTGTGAAGCCCGGCGACACTAGCGTGCTTCGCCCCATGCGCCAGAGGCCGTCAGGCTACCACGCCCCGATATTCGGCGCGCTCGCCCAGGGCTCCTTCGGAGCCTGCGGCTTGCCCTTCTGAAGCAGTTCGACCGAGATGCCGTCCGGCGAGCGGATGAAGGTCATGCGGCCATCGCGCGGCGGGCGGGAGATGGTGACGCCGAGATCGGCGAAGCGCTGGGTGGCGGCGTAGATGTCGTCGACCTGGTAGGCGAGGTGGCCGAAATTTCGCCCGCCCGAATAGTCCTTCTCGTCCCAGTTCCAGGTCAGTTCTATCATCGGGATGTTGAGTGAGGTGGGCGAGGCGCCGGCGGGCACGCCGCCGCCGCGTTCGATGTCGGCCGGGGAAGCGAGGAAGACCAGCGTGAAGCGGCCGGCCTCGTTGTCATAGCGCGTCACTTCGGCGAGGCCGAGGCCGTCGCAGAAGAAGCGTTTGGCGGCGTCGATATCGCTGACGCGCACCATGGTGTGCAGGAATTCAACGCTCATGAATGGGTCTCCCGGAGGGTGCGGATCACCTGCTTGAGGTTTGGCGGTGTGAGAGTGTGATAGCGGTGCATGGCCAGCGCAAGCAGGCCTACGGTGAGGCCGAAGAAGGCGAGGAAGAAGCTGAACGTGTGGATCAGGGTGCCGACCTCGAACACGGGCGACTGGCCGGCGAGGCGCCAGAGGGCGTTCCACACCGTGTTGAACAGCGCGGACAACGGCGCCAGCAGCAAGGTGATGAAGGCGGCGCAGGCGTAGACATAGGTACCGCGGCGCGGGCCTTCGGCCCGCAGGTAAAGGTCGGTGAATTCGGTCTCGTCGATCCCCTCCGGCAGCTCGCCCGCTTTCTGGCGCGCTTTCAGGAGTTCCGGCGCGAAGGCTTTGGCCTGCTTCCAGCGCAGCGCGAGGTGGATACCCCAGGCGGCCACAGCGACGACGAGGGCGAGATAGACATACATGGCAGGCCGCTTTGTTCCGGGTTCGGCGCCCGGTGGCCCGTCAATTCAGGCCCGGTGCGCGCGTTCGTAGACAAGCATGGCGCGCTTTCGCGCCACACCCCAGTGATAGTTATGCAGCCGGCCATCGGCTGCAAGGGCCCGGTGGCAGGGGATGAACCAGCTGACGGGGTTGGCCCCGACGGCGGCGCCGACCGCGCGGGCGGCCTTGGGCGCGGAGATGGCCTGCGCAAGGGTCCCGTAGGTGCGGGTCTCCCCGGCCGGAATCTCAAGCAGCGCCCGCCAGACCTGCCGCCGGAAGGGCGTGCCATAGAGGCAGACGGGCAGGGGCTCGCCGGCTTCAAATACGCGTGAGGCGAAGCGCTCGGCCTCGGCGTCATCGCGCCGGATCGTGGCGCCGGGATAGCGCGCGGCAAGGTCCGCGAAGGCGTCCGCCTCGCCGCGGCCCTGATGTTCGAAACCGGTGCGGGTCGGGGCGCCCTCATCGATGAAGCCGAGCGCGACGAGGCCGCGCGGCCCGATCAGCCAGGCGCCCAGCCCGAAGGGCGTCGGGGCGCGGCCGAGGACGAGGTCAGCGCCCTTGCCGCCAGCCTTGGCTTCGCCGGGGGTGAGGCCCTCATGGGCAATGAACAGGTCGTGCAGCCGGCCGGGACCGGAGAGGCCCGTCTCCAGCGCGGCGTCGAGCACGCTGGCGCCGCGCCGCAGGAGGTCGCCCGCGGCGCCGTGCGCAAGGGCGCCCTGGTACTGTTTGGGGCTGATTCCGGCCCAGCGGGTGAACTCGCGCTGGAAATGGTGCGGCGAGAGGCCCATGGCTGCGGCGGCGGCTTCAAGGTCCGGCCAGTCCGGCCAGGTTTCGCCCAGCCAGTCGAGGGCTTTCGCCATCCGGTCATAGGCACGGGCGCGTTCGTCGAGAGGGGCTTGTCCATCAAACATGGGTGTAAAATGCGCCCGCCCGGCGCGGCGCGCCACCCGTTTCTTGCGCTGCACCCCACGCGGATTTTTTTGCCTCTTTACGAGGGGCCGGGATCACGCAAAGTGCGCGGCTTGCATACGGGGAGGTTTGCGACACGACATGGCCGACGCACGCAGCATCATCCTGCACGAATACCCGTCCTCGCCCTTCTCGGAGAAGGTGCGCCTGGCGCTGAAGCTCAAGAACCTTGCCTATGCACGCGTCGAGCAGCCGGTGATCATGCCGAAGCCGGATCTCATTCCGCTGACCGGCGGATACCGGCGCATTCCCGTGCTGCAGATCGGCGCCGACATCTATTGCGACTCGGCCATCATCCTGCGCGAAATCGAGGCGCGCTATCCGCTCTATTCGCTGAAACTTCCCGGCCATGAAGGCATCGCCCAAATGGTGGCCGGCTGGGCGGATTCGCGCTGGTTCCAGTCCTCCGTTGCCGTGATCTTCGGGCACATGGGCGACAATGTGCCCGAAGCCTTCATCAAGGACCGTGAACAGCTCTCGGGCCGGCCGTTCAATGTCGAGGGCATGAAAGCTGTCGCCCCGATGATGAAGGACCAGTGGCGCGCGCGCCTGATGCTGATCGAGGAGCGTCTCGCCGGCGGCAAGGGTGCGGGCAGCGGCAATTACCTGATCGGTGCCAAGCCCGGCCTCGTCGATGTGCACGCGTACATGAACGTCTGGTGGATGAAGTCTGCCGTGCCGGAATTTGCAGATGCCTGTCTCGAGAACGCGCCGCTGACGGCGGCCTGGTACCGGCGCCTCGCGGAAGCGGAAGGGCAGGAGCCGGAGACGATCACCTCGAAGGAAGCTGTTGCGATTGCGAAGGATGCCGCGCCGCGCCTCGTCGCAGCCACCACACGCAACGAGCCGCAGGAATTCTCGCCGGGCGAAAAGGTGGCGGTCGCGCCGGACGATTACGGTCAGGACTGGGTCGAAGGCGAACTGGTGCATGCCGACTCGCAGCGCATCATCGTGCGCCGGTTCACGCCGGAAGCCGAGACCATCCACGTGCACTTCCCGCGCGCCGGTTTCTGGGTGCGCCGCGTCTGAAGGGATTGCCAATACGGCTCGCAAGCGTAGGCTCCGCCCAAACATAAAGGGAGGAAACACCATGAAACGCATTCTGATCGCCGGCACGGCCCTGCTCGCGGCCTGCAGCAGCTTTTCCAGCGGCGAGGCCGAGGCGCCCGCAGCGGCCACGGCGAAGACCGAGATCAAGTCCGAAGGCTGGTACCCGTCGCGCTACGGCGCCGAGGACCGGCTGGGCGCGATGAACAATCTCTCCGAGGCGAAGACCGCCGAGGCGGCGCGCCTGATCAAGACCGGCAAGACCTACGCGTTGGGTCAGGTCACGGGCAAGAAAACGCCGGCCTATGGTCCGCGTACGTTCAACATTACGGTTCTTCAGTTGTCGGACGGTTCGGGCACGCCGCTCGGCGAGAACAAGGCCGTCGGCAACGACGATCTCGTCAACACCTATGTCGGCATCGGCAGCCAGATCGACGGGCTTGGCCATATGGGCATCGACCATCGATACTATAACGGCGTGCCGGTTGCGGACTTCGTCACCACCGGCGGCCTCACCCAGTATGGCACGCACACGCTGCCACCGGTCGCGACGCGCGGCGTGCTGCTCGACATGACCAAAACCTTCGGCGATCCGGTCGCCGCCGGCACCGCGTTCAACCGCGCCGAAATCGAAGCGGCCGCCAAGGCCGCCGGCGTCAACATCGGCAAGGGCGATATCGTGCTCTTCCACACCGGCACGATGAAAGCCTCGGAAGGCGCCACCGAACTCTCCCCGGTCGAGCCCGGCCTCGGCGTGGAAGGCGCGCAATACCTTGCCGATCTTGGCGTCGTCGCGATCGGCGCGGATACCTGGGCGCTGGAAGTGATCCCGTTCGAGAAGGAGACGCGCCCGTTCGACGTGCACCTGACGCTGCTCGCAAAGAACGGCGTCTACATCCTCGAGAACATGGTGACGACCGAACTGGCGGCGGACGGCGTGACGGAATTCTTCTTCACGCTCGGCGCCCCGCGGCTTGAAGGCGCGGTGCAGGCGATCGTCAATCCGGTAGCGATCCGCTGAGGCTTTCCCCTCTCCCGTTTGCGGGAGAGGGGGCCAGGTTACGCCTTCAGGAACGGAACGATGTCCGCCACCAGGGTGTCGGACATCTTGTCCGCGAGGTCATGCCCCCATTTGGGATAGGACTTGAACACGGCGCCCGGAATGCGCCGGGCGATGTCCTGTCCGGCTGCCGGGCGGATCAGGGGATCGTCGGCGCCGTGCAGCACCAGTGTCGGCGCGGTCACGTTGCCGAGCCGCTCATGCCAGCGGGGCGTGCCGAGGATGGCCGCATACTGCCGCATCGCACCGAACGGCCGGTCGGAGCGGTGGAAATCCTCGATCGTCCGTTGCCGGATGAGTTCGGCGCTGTTGCGCAAGTCGGGATGCGAGCCGATGGCATGCTGCGTGCTCACCGCAATCGCAGACACGGCCTCCGGCGTGCGCGCCGCCGGCACAGCTGTCAGCGCCGCCATGGCTTCAGGCGTTGACGGCGGCAAGGACGGGTCCCCCGAAGATGTCATCACGGGGATCAGCTTGCGCACCTTGTGGGCATGATCCAGCGCCATATGCTGCGCGATCATCCCGCCCATCGACACACCGAGAATATCGGCCTTGTCCACGCCGATTGCGTCCAGAAGGCCCGCGGCATCGGCGGCCATGTCTTTGACCGTATAAGGAACAAGCTTGCTGGCATCCTGGCCGGTCATCACCGCTGTGAGCACGTCCATCGGGGAAGGCGGGGTATATTGCGTGAACTCGGTGGAGAGGCCGACATCCCGGTTGTCGAACGAGATGACGCGGAAGCCCGCATCCGCCAGCCCGCGCTTCAGCCCTTCCGGCCAGCGCGTCATCTGCAGCGCAAAGCCCATCACCAGCAGGATCGCCGGATCCTGCGCGCTGCCCAGCGTGTCATACTCGATCTCGATCCCGTTGGCCTTTGCGCGCGGCATGCGTGGTCCTCCCTGATTGGCGCACACCCTAGAGCAGTTCACGAGCCTGCGGAAAACGAAAAACGCCGCCCCCTTTCGGAGACGGCGCTGATTTCAGGTCCGGCGAGCCCGGATCAGAAGTTGAGGGTTGCCTTCGTGTAGACGAAGCGGCCCGAATAGCCGAAGGGCGAGTAGGTCGAGAACGGCGTGTTGCCGGTTCCGTTCAGGGCGATCGGCGCAGCATCCGGATACTCGTCCAGGATGTTGTCGGCGCCGACGGCAAGGGTTACCTTGTCGTTCCAGGTATAACGCGCTTCCAGATCGAGGATCGTCTTCGGCGAGAGCGTGTAGTCGGTCGGGGCCGTGGTGCCTGGCACCAGGACTTCGCCGTAGCGCACTGCGCGGAAGGTTGCCTCGAACGGACCATGCTCCCAGTTAACCTGGCCGGTGAACTTGTCCTTGGGCGCGCCTTCCTCAAGGGTCAGCACGTTGACGCGGCCGAACAGCACCGGCGTCGGCGACAGGCCAGAGAGCACTGGAATGGCCGGCACTTTGGTGACTTCGGTCTTGTTGAAGTTCGCGCCAAAGGTGGTGCTGAACGTGCCGAAATCGGTTTCCGGGAAGGCGTAGTTTGCGATGACGTCCACGCCGGTTGTCTCGGTATCGACGCCGTTCACAAAGAAGCGGCCACCGCCGGAGCCGATGAAGCCCTGCGATTGAAGGAAGGCACGGACGTTTGCGGCCGTCAGGTTTTCCGACAGCACGATCCGGTCGGTGACCTCGATCATATAGGCGTCGACCGTCAGGTTGAAGGGCCCTGCCTGGTAGACTGCGCCCACGGCAAAGTTGGTCGATTTTTCGGCATCGAGGCTCTCGGCACCGAGAGCCTGCGCGATCGGGTCATCCACACGGAAGGTGGTGATGTCGAACGGCACGCCGCCGATGAAGTTGGTCGAGGTCGTGGTGAAGAACTGCTGCTGCAGCGACGGAGCACGGAAGCCGTTCTGGACGGAGCCGCGCACCGCGAAGCTGTCCGTAAGGTCATAGCGGGCGGCCAGCTTGCCGGTGACCGTTTCGCCGAAGTCAGAATAGGATTCAGCGCGCACGGCGCCGGACACCAGAAGCGCGTCGGTGACATTGGCTTCAAGGTCAACATAGGCGCCAAACGCGGTGCGATCTTCGTCCAGTTCGTTCTCCGGACGGAAGCCGGGGAACACCTGCGCGCCGGACGCGGTGACGCCGCCGCCGGGCAGCAGCACGCCGCCATTGCGGTAGGAATCCGGCTCGCCGGCAAAGATCTCATAGCCTTCACGGCGGGCTTCCAGGCCCCAGGCTACGTTCAGCTCGGAGGCAAGGCCGTCGACGGCAAAGCCCTTCACCATGCTCAGGGCACCGACAAGTTGGTTGTGCTCGAAACCACCGGCATCGAACTCCGTGCCGGACGCCGTACCGAGCGAGCGGTTCAGCGTATTGATGATGTCGAATTCCATCTTGTTGCTGCCATAGCCGAGCGAGGCATCGGCGTCCCAGCCAGCCCAGTCGAATCGTGCGCCGCCAAGCGCCGAAAAGTCCGTTGTCACCGGGTTGATCTGCGGCAGGAAGCCATTCGGGTAAATCTGGATCGTGTTGCGATCATCAAGGGGGCGGCGGAAGAAGCCGGCCGAGATCGTTTCGCGGTCCTGGAAGCTCGCCCAGCCGTAGAGTTCGGCGGCGCCGAGGTCGTAACCGGCATTGGCGAAGAAGCTCAGTTGTTCAAGTTCCGGTTCGCCGGTCCAGGCGTTGAAGCGGCCGATGATGGCTTCGCTCGCCGGTTGGCTGCCCGGGTATTGCTGACGGCTGTCATAGCCACTGCGCTCGGTACGTCCCTGGTCCTTGTATTCGCCGGTGACCGTGAGGAATCCGTCCTCGCCCAGCGCAAAGCCTTTCCATCCGGCCACCGTATAGGTTCGGCCATCGGAGCGCTCGCGGGAGACCGAGCGGCCAGGATCAGGAACGCCGGGCGTTGTCGGCAGGGCGACAGGCACGGTGTACTCGGTTTCGCGCCAGCCATAGCTGGCAGAGACCGCGCCGCCTTCGGCCGCTTCGCGCAGGCGCACGTTGACCACGCCGGCAATGGCGTCCGAGCCGTAGAGCGCCGAGGCGCCGTCGCGCAGGACTTCGACGCCCCCGACGGCGAGGTTAGGGATCGTGTTGAGGTCAACCGCAGAAGCGCCGCGGCCGATGGTGCCGTTGACGTTCACGAGCGCGGCGGTGTGGCGGCGCTTGCCGTTGACGAGCACGAGGGTCTGGTCCGGCGCCAGGCCGCGCAGAGCGGCGGGGCGAACCGAGTCGGTGCCGTCGGCAAGGGCAGGGCGGGGGAAGTTCAGCGAAGGCAGGTTGACCGACAGCGCCTGGTTCAGTTCGCCGACGCCGATATTCTGGATGGCTTCAGCCGAAACCACATCGACGGGAGCGGCGGTATCCAGCGCCGACCGGTTGGCGACGCGCGTACCCACGGTGACCACCGTTTCCAGCGTGCGGGCGTCTTCCGCCGTCGTGGTGTCTTCCTGCGCCCAGGCCGCTGATGCCCCGGCTGATACAGCGACCGTGGCCGCTGCGGCTAGAAGGATTATCTTGAACTTCATACTTCGGCTCCGTGTGTTTGAAAATTGGGCCTGGCCCGCGCGATTGTTGTGTTTCCCCTTTGTAACCGTAAGGTGTGGATTGAGCGCGGGGCAACAATGAAGCAGGGCTTAGGTCACATTTAAGTTCGGCTTTTGTTGTATTTCAGTCACATTTTCGCATCTTGGGTGAGTTTTGACCATGAATCGACGTTTATGCCTGATTACCGGTGCCTCTGCGGGTATCGGCGCCGAGTTTGCCCGTCAGTACGCGGCGCTCGGATGGAACCTGGTGCTGACGGCCCGGCGCGAGGACCGGCTACAGGCGCTGGCGGATGAAATCCGTACACGGTATACTGTCGACGTATCCGTCATCGCCGAGGACCTCGCAGACCCGGCCGCGCCCGCGCGTCTCGTGGCGGCGCTGGACGCGAAAGGCCTTGCGGTCGATGCGCTCGTCAACAATGCGGGATACGGCCTTCCGGGCACCTTCTTCTCCACGACATGGGCGGATCAGGCGGCCTTCCTGCAGGTGCTCTACACCGCGCCGATCGAGCTGACGCACCGGCTGCTGCCCGGCATGGCGGCGCGCAAGTATGGCCGCATCATCAACGTCGCCTCGCTCGCCGGCTATGCTGCGGGCAGTGCGGGCCACACTCTGTATGGCAGCGTCAAGGCGGGCCTGATCAAGTTTTCCGAGAGCATCAATGCCGAATGCGAGGCGCTCGGGCATACGGATCTTCATTGCACGGCGCTTTGCCCGGGCTTCACGTTCAGCGAGTTCCACGACGTCAACGGCACGCGCGAGGCAACGAAGCAGATGCCGCAATGGCTGTGGATGGAGGCGGCGCCCGTCGTCGCGGCGGGCATCGAGGCGGTCAACCGCGGCCAGCCCGTAGTGGTCCCTGGCGGCGCCAACAAGATGCTGGCGACGCTGACACGCATCCTACCGGAACCCCTCGGCCGGGCGATGGTCCGCGCCCAGTCCTCCCGCTACCGGCGGATGGACTGAGCTCACAAAAAAACGGCCCCTCCGTGAGGAAGGGCCGCCTGTTGGTGCGTGGGCGGATCAGCGGCGCGCGTAGCGCTGGCGGATGCGGACCGGTTCATCGTCGGTCGCCGGGGGGGTGTCTTCGTCTTCCGCTTCGGCAGTGAACGCCTCGGGCTCATCATCTTCGAAGGCATCGATGTCGTCGATCTCTTCGTCGTCTTCGGCGTCCGCTTCATACTCGAGCTCTTCGTCGTCCTCGAGCAGGACCTCGTCAGCCTCGTCCTCCTCTGCGTCGAACTCGGCCGCCTCGTCCAGATCGTCTTCGATCTCCTCCTCGAGCAGCAGGTCCTCGTCGTCTTCCTCGATCGCTTCTTCGGCTTCCAGCATCCGGGCCCGGATCCGGTCGGCGGTCGGGGTCGCATCCTCGCTGCGCCAGTCGCTGGCCCGGCGGCGGGTGATCACGGGGCCGTCTTCTGACGGCGCGCGGTCCGGATTGCGGCGTTCGACAAAGGCCGGCCGGGCGGCTTCGACGATAACCGGCCGGCGAACGGCGGGCGGCTCATAGGCCGTGTCCTGCACCTCGGTTGCGGCGGCGCCGAAAAACAGGTTCCAATAGGTTTCGACCACGCCCGCGCGCTGGTCCAGTTTGCGCAGCCGGCGGCGCTCGGACCATCTGGTCAGCTTGACGCCTTCGATCTGGTAGCGGCGCCCGCCGACAGGTTCTCCGTATCCGGAGTAAGCCTTCGGCGCGCCGCGGCGTTGTTCGAACATAAGCTCGCTGGTGCCGCGCGCCTGGTTGCCCGCGCCGTCCGGCATCAGGCTGCGATAGGAATGGAAGAGGACCGGCCCGTCGAGCTTCGTATACTCGACCATCCGGTTGCTTTCGATCTCGCTCTCCTGGTTGAGGCTGTAACCGGAGAGGTCATAGCCCGCGCCGGCGGGGCGGATGTGCAGCACGGTCAGCCGTTCGCTGCCCGAAGGTCCGCGCTCGGCCTGCAGCCAGGTGCCTTCGACATAGTGCCGGCCCAACACCATCCGGCGCAGGAAGGGCAGCTGGAACAGGGCGGGGAAGATGGCTTCCGAGAGAGTCAGCAAGGCAACGACTGACAGCAGGGCGGCCACAGCGACAAAGGCGGTATAGGCGGCCGTCACGCCTCCGGTGGCGGCGGCGATCATGCCGGCCAGAAGTGGCCAGACGGCGCACAAGCCGCCGGCGATCAGTGCGGCGGCGGCCGTAGTCGAGATCAGCCTGAATCGTGAATAGGGGGTCATCCGGCGGGCGGCTCCTGAAAGGTTCGCTAAGATGGTTGATTGAATTAGGGCTTCTCGCACCAACATTCTGTTAATAATCTGAGGGTTAACGATACCCTAATCAACCCGCAGCTGGTTAACGCGTGTAAGCAAAGTGTTAAGGATTGGCGCGGCCCCGGCCTTGCAGGTCCAGCGTTGTTGCGCCGCACCATCCGGACTCGCCAGTTGCGGCGGCGCGCCTATAATACTGTCATCACACTTACCATAACGATTGAGGGAACGGGTCATGGACGGCTTGAGCGGATTTGACGATGTGGCCGCGGCCCGCATCAAGGGCCTGACGCAGGCGATGGCAGAGGCTGTTACTGCCGTGGAGGCTTATGTGGAAGCCGCCACCAGCGCTGCGCGCCTGAGCCTCTCCCTGCCGAACGGCAAGCCGGACCGCGCCGCCTTCGAGCGCCACCAGCACCGCGCCCACGGGCTTGCATGGGTCGCGACCTATCTCGAAACCCTCCGCCAGACCGCCGGCTGGGCCGCGCGCCTTGAGGCCGAGGGCCAGTTCGGCGATGTCGAAGCGCTGCTCGCGCAGATCCTGTTCGGCGAATACTGCGCGCAGCTGCGCGGCGGCATTCCAATGAACCAGGGCGAGATGGTCCGCCCCGCCGATCTCGGCTGCGGCCCGGCCGAGCTCGCGCTGCTTTCGGCGCCGGCGATCGAGCGCTTCGTCAGCGAGGGCAAGACGCCCGAGGTGATGGCCGCTGCCGCGACGTTCCTGCCGGACGCCTTGTCTCGCCACACGGTGGAGCGCACCGGTCTCGACGAAACGATGGAGATGGTGCGCGAGCAGTTTGCGAAATTTGCGGCGACGCGGATCAAGCCGGTCGCGCATGGCTGGCACCTGCGCAATGAATACATCCCGATGGACGTCGTTGACGAGATGGCCGAGCTCGGCGTCTTCGGCCTGACGATCCCGGAGGAATTCGGCGGCCTCGGCATGGGCAAGACGGCGATGTGCGTCGTCTCCGAGGAACTCTCGCGCGGCTATATCGGCACCGGCTCGCTCGGCACCCGTTCGGAAATCGCGGCGGAGCTGATCCTGATCGGCGGCACCGAGGAACAGAAAGCCAAGTGGCTGCCGGCCATCGCGTCCGGCGAAATCCTGCCGACGGCCGTGTTCACCGAACCCAACACCGGCTCGGACCTTGGCTCGCTGCGCACCCGCGCGGTGAAGTCCGCAGACGGATCGGAATATGCCGTCACCGGCAACAAGACCTGGATCACGCACCCGGTGCGCGCCGACCTGATGACACTGCTCGCGCGGACTGATCCGGCCACGAACAATTTCTCCGGCCTCTCCATGCTGCTCGCCGAAAAGCCCCGCGGCACGGACGCCGATCCGTTCCCGGCCGAAGGCATGACCGGCGGCGAGATCGAAGTGCTCGGCTACCGCGGCATGAAGGAATACGAGATTGGCTTTGACGCGTTCAAGGTGAAGGCGGAGAATCTGCTCGGCGGTGTCGAAGGCCAGGGCTTCAAGCACCTGATGGCGACCTTCGAGAGCGCCCGTATCCAGACCGCCGCGCGCGCTGTGGGCGTAGCCCAGAACGCGTTCGAGATCGGCCTGCGCTACGCGCTCGACCGCAACCAGTTCGGCCAGGCGATCTTCAATTTCCCGCGCGTCTCCAACAAGCTGGTGATGATGGCGGCCGAACTGATCGGTGTACGCCAGCTCACCTATTTCTCGGCCCGCCAGAAAGACGAAGGCAAGCGCTGCGATCTCGAGGCTGGCATGGCGAAGCTGCTCGGCGCGCGCGCTGCTTGGGCGGCGGCGGATAATGCCGTGCAGATCCATGGCGGCAACGGCTTCGCCCTCGAATATCCCATTAGCCGGGTGCTGCAGGATGCCCGCATCCTCAACATTTTCGAAGGCGCCGGCGAAGTGCAGGCGATGGTCATCGCCCGCCGCCTGATTGAAGGCGGCAACTGAGCGCTGCCGTAATTCAGGGGATTGTCCGCTAACGGATTATGCCGCCCAGCGGCGCGATGTCGGCCGGTTCGTGCTGGATGATCACCTTGGCGCCGAGGTTTGTTGCGCGAGCCTCGAAAGCGGCAAATGCAGCGACCGTGTCGGCTTCATTGTAGTTGAAGCGCGGCACGCGGCCGAGGCCGCGGCTCTCGGTGCGGTGATAGAGATCGCCCGTCAGCAGCACGGGGCCGGCTTTCGGCATCATGAGCTGGAGCGACGCGTGGCCGGGCGTGTGGCCGCTCGTCTCGAAAATCACGACGCTGCCATCCCCGAACACGTCATGCTCGGCGCCGATGATCTGGCGTTCCATTGGCTGGAACAGGGCATAGGTGGGCGCGAGTGTCGGGTCTGCCAGCGGTGCGCCGTCTGGCGGGAACATCGCGTCATATTCTTTCTGGTTTACCAGCCAAGTCGATCCCTGGACCTGGTCGACTTGTCCCACATGGTCAAAATGGCTGTGCGAGATGGAAACGTAGGTGATCTCCGACGGCACGACGCCGAGGGCCGCAAGCTGGTCAGTGATCGATTTTTCGACCGAGACCGTGAAAATCTGCTGGGTGAAGGGCGGCTGGCCGACGAGCTGGGTGGGCAGGCCGAGGTCCCAAAGCAGGCGGCCATTGGGGTGGTTGATCAGGTAGCAGGTGTTGGTGAATTCGTCCGCCTGGCCTGCGTAATCACCGGCCGAGGAAAACGCGTCGAGATCCGAGATCGCGATCTTGCCGCAGTCTAGTACGTTCACTGTGAGCGCAGCCGCTTCGGTGACTTCGGCCACCGGCTCGGCGGCGGGCTCGACCGCAGCGGGCGTTTCGGGCGCGCAGGCGGCGAGCAGCAGCGCGCTGCTGGCGGCGGCGAGGAGGAGAGCGAGGCGCATGGCGGTTTCCTTCGGGGCTTTTTGATTTGCCGGGAAGCTAACCTGCTTCGCCCTTGCCCGCCAGCGTGAGGCCGGAGGCGTCCGCGATCCGGTAGAAGCAGCTCTCCCGGCCTGTGTGGCAGGCGCCGCCGGTCTGGCGGACTTTGAGGAGCACCGCGTCCTGGTCGCAGTCGACCCGGACTTCGACGACCTCTTGCGTGTGGCCGGAGGTCTCTCCCTTCATCCAGATCTCGCCGCGCGAGCGGGACCAGTAAGTGGCGCGCCCGGTCTCCAGCGTGCGGGCCAGCGCCTCGGCATTCATCCAGGCGAGCATCAGCACTTCGCCCGTCTCGGCATCCTGCGCGATGGCGGCGACAAGGCCGCTGGCATCGAATTTCGGGCGCAACTCGCGCGTATCGTCCTGGTCGCGGCCGGAGAGGGGAGGGGGATAGTCGGTCATGACCCGAGGCGTAGGGGGCGGCGCGGGGCGGAGTCAAGCGCGCGCGGGGACAGGCTGACATCCGGCGCGGATCGAGGCTACACTCGGGCGATACATAATCAAGGGAGCCTCCAGATGACCGACTACAGGGAAATTCTCACGGACGTGGATGGCGGCGTGCTGACGATCACGCTGAACCGGCCGGAGCGGCTGAATGCATGGACTGGCCTGATGCAGACCGAAGTCGAGACGGCGATCCGCGCTGGCGGGACGGACGAGGCGGTGCGCTGCATCGTGATCACCGGCGCCGGACGAGGCTTCTGCGCGGGCGCCGACATGAACGGGCTGCAATCGATCCAGGCGAGCGGCGGGGAGAATTACCAGGCGGGCCGTCCGGAGGTGAAGCGCCCTGCGCCGTCGCCGCTGGAGCAGACGTTTCCGGGCCGGTTCGGCCACATGTTCGCTTGCCCCAAGCCGATCATCGCGGCGATCAATGGTCCGTGTGCGGGCATTGGGCTGATCCTGACGCTGTTTGCGGACCTGCGCTATGCCGCGGCGGAGGCCAAGTTCACGACGGCGTTTGCGCAGCGCGGGTTGATTGCCGAGCACGGCATCGCCTGGCAATTGCCGCGCCTTGTAGGCGAGGCGAATGCGCTGGACCTGCTGTTTACCGCGCGCAAGTTTGACGGCGCGGAGGCCGAGCGGCTGGGTCTCGTCAACCGCGCGCTACCGGGCGATCAGCTCATGGCGCATGTCGGCGAGGTGGCGCAGCATCTCGCGACTCAGGTCTCGCCCCGCTCAGTGGCGATCATGAAGCGGCAGATTCGCGAGAGCTATTTCCAGTCTTATGGCGAGTCTCTCACGGTCGCGGATGCGGAGATGGAGGCAAGCTTTTCGGCGCATGATTTCAAAGAGGGCGTGGCGAGTTTCGTTGAGCGCCGCGCGCCGGCCTTCACGGGCAAATGATCATGGGACGGAGGATCCATATCGTCGAGGTCGGGCCCCGCGACGGGCTGCAGAATGATCCGGCTAATCTGAGCGTCGAGCAGAAGCTGGAGTTCATTGCGCGGCTGGAGGCGGCGGGGGTGACGCGGATGGAATCCGGCAGTTTCGTATCGCCCAAGGCGGTGCCAAAGATGGCGGATTCGCCGGCGGTGTTTGCCGGTCTGAAGCGGAACGGGCGGACGAAGCATATCGCGCTGGCGCTCAACGAGACCGGCGTGCGCCGGGCGATCGAGTCGAAGGCCGACGAGATCAATTTCGTGCTGGTGGCGGGCGAGGGGTTCGGGCGGCGCAACCAGGGCATGAGTCCGCAGGAGAGCGCTGACATGCTGGCGAAATGTGCGCCGCTGGTGCACGAAGCAGGTCTGCCGCTCTCGGCGACGATTTCGGTGGCGTTCGGAGATCCGTATGACGGGGATGTGGATATCGGCGTGGTCGGCAATCTGGCCGCGCAGGCGCAGCGGGCGGGGATTGCCGAGCTGGCGCTGGGCGACACGATCGGGGCGGCAACGCCCTGGGACGTGCGCCAGCGGATCGAGCGTGTACGGATGGAGGCGCCGGATGTGTCGCTGCGGCTGCATTTCCACGATACGCGCGGGGCGGGCCTCGCCAATGTGTTCGCGGCGGTCGAGGCGGGCGTCGATGTGATCGATGCCAGCTGCGGCGGGATCGGCGGCTGCCCTTTTGCGCCGGGCGCGACGGGCAATGTGGCGACCGAGGATGTCGTCTGGATGCTGCACCGGGCGGGCTTCGAGACGGGGATCGACCTAGAGCGGATGATCGAGACGGCGCGCTGGCTCGAGGCCGCACTCGGGCATGACGTGTCGTCGGCCTTGATCCGGGCGGGGGTGTTTCCGCGCGGGTAGGGGCGTTTTCAGGGATGAAAATAGGTTTGTGCGTATAATTCCGTGAGCGGAGGTATTGCACAAGGGGTGGGCGGGGATTCTGTCGCGGCTTGACGCGGATGGGTTTTATTCTTCCCAAGGCGTGTTTGCCATAGGTGCAAGTCTGGCCTTTTGCCTCTCCGGGCAGCTTCATCCCGTTGCAATCCGTGCACTTCGGATGGCGATTTAGTCTCAGTCATTCTCAGCGATTCTCATTCTCTATCACTTCGTATCGATTGGTTCTCGTCGGCTCTGGGGGCGTCGGATTTCGGCGTGCGGCCGCTAGCCGACCTACGGAGTGTGGGTGCAAGGCGGAGTATAGGTCCGGCCGGAGGGGCGTAGCGTAAGGTCGAGGCGGATACTTTGCAGCGCGTTGATGCGTCTGCAGATTTTCTTTCCCGGGGGGGCGCAAAGTGTTGCGTAAGCCCGTCTCCGCCTAGCGCTTGAGCAGCGCTTCGACTTCGGCGCGCAGGGGCAGGCTCGGCTGCGCGCCGGGTTTGGTGCAGGTGGCGGCGCCGGCGGTAACGGCGAAAGTGAGGGCGGCGGTCTCGTCCAGGCCTTCGATCAAGGCGCAGGTGAGGGCGGCGAAGAAGGTGTCTCCGGCGCCGACAGTGTCAACGACGCGGACTTGCGGCGGCCGGGCGGAGGCGATCCGTGTGCCGCCTTTCCAGAGCTCGGCGCCGTCGCTGCCGAGCGAGATGGCGACGAGGCGGCCGGGGGCGTGGAGGGACGCGCCATAGAAGGCCGCCTCGGTTTCGTTGACGACGAGAAGGTCTGCCTCCGCCAGCAGTTCCTCCGGTACCGGAAGCGCGGGCGCGAGGTTCAGGGCTACGAGGCCGGTGGCGCGTCTGGCGGCGGCGAGCAGGGCGGGGATGGGGACTTCGAGGACGCCGAGCATGTGTTCGATCGTCTCGCCGTCAACATCGCTCGGGGAGAGCGCATTGTTCGCCCCCGGACAGACCACGATCAGGTTCTCACCTTCGCGGGAGACGGCGATCAGGGCGACGCCGGTGGTCTCGCCATTGAGATAATGCGTGGCGGAGAGGTCGACGCCGCCTTCGCGCAGGAGCTTCAGCGCCTCTTCGGCCATGTCGTCATGGCCGACGGCGGCGACGAGGCGGACCTTGTGGCCGAGGCGGGCGGCAGCGAGGGCTTGGTTGGCGCCCTTGCCGCCCGGATAGCGCGCGAGGCGGGCGCCGGTGACGGTCTCGCCGGGATGGGGGAGCGGCGCGCCGGAGGCGACGAGATCGAGATTGACGGAGCCGACGACGGTGATCATGCGCGCGCTTTCAGCAAGTCTTCGATGACGGCGAAGAAGGCATCGGCATCGGCGGCGGTGACCCAGTGGTGCGGGCCGCGCTTCGTATCCTTGACCTTGGTGCGGCCGAACTCGGCGCCGGGGCGGGTGACAACGCTGACGCGGCAGGGCTTCGCCTCGAAGATCTCCGGGGCGAGCAGGTAGACCACCGTGGACGGATCATGCATCGGTGCCATCTGGCCGTTCTTCCAGCGCGCTTCCAGCTTGTTGCCGGCCGCCAGCAGGTCCGCCATCATTTTTGCCTCGGGGCCGGCGATCTTGCGCAGGCCCGCGACCCGCTCGGGCTCGGAACGCACGGTGTGCGTGACATCGAGGCTGAGCACAGTAGTGCGAATGCCGGCATCGAAGACGATGGCCGCGGCGTGCGGATCGGCGAAGACGTTGAACTCGGCGAAGGGCGTGATGTTGCCGCCGATCCTGTCTCCGCCGGCCATGACGACGAGGTGGCCGATCTTCGCGGCGATCTCCGGTGCCATCACGAGGGCGGCGGCGAGATTGGTCATCGGGCCGGAGAGGATGACGATCTGGCTGGCGGGCGCGGCGCCGGTGAGGCGGGCGATCAGCTCGCCAACGCCGTGCCCGGGAGCGAGGGGGGCTTTCGGCGCGAAGATCTCGATGCCTTCGATGCCGGACTCGCCGTGGAAGTCCTCGGCGGTAACCGGCTTTCGCAGCATCGGGCGGGGGCAGCCAGCATAGACGGGCACATCCGGGCGGCCCATCCGTTCACAGATCATCCTTGCGTTGCGGCTGGTCAGGCGGAGCGGCACATTGCCGGCGACGGTGGTGATCGCCTGCACGTCGAGCTTCGGGCTCGTGAAGGCGATCATCAGCATGACGGCGTCGTCGATGCCGGGGTCGCAGTCGATGATCAGGGGCAGGGGCGACGTGGTCATCCGCGGGCCTGCAATTCTGCGATGGCCTGTTTGAAATGATCGTCCAGCGGCGGGCTGTTGTATTTCACACCGAGCGCCTCCATCGCCATCTCGGCGGTCACCTTGGCTTTCTTGCGGCCATAGAGGCGGGCGACCATGTGGCTGGTGGCGCAGACCTGGTCCTTGGAGACGAACTTGTGCTCGAAGCAGATGAAACAGTCGTACCAGCCGGCGAGACGGGTCTGCAGTTCGAACTTCTGCGGATAGCGCAGCATGCGGATATAGTTGAAGGCTTCGTACTGGACGATCGGGATCCAGCCGCGCTTGCGGTAGGTCTTGAGGGCGCCGGTGCGGCCCATGAAGTTCATCGTGCCGAGATCGGTGAAGGAGGAATAGCGCGAATTGGTCATGTGGCCCATCGGGTCCTGGTCGCCGAGCCAGACGGCTGAGCGGACGATGTGCAGGTCGAGGAGGCCGGTTTTCACCTTCGAGAAGAAGGCGGGCAGGAAGACGCGCAGGAATCGGAAAAACAGGTTCATGACGGGCTCGGCGTGTCCTCGTACTTTTTCTTATCGCCCAACTCTATGCGGAGCGTCTGCGCGCCTTTCAAGCGTCATGCCGGTCCGGGTAACCTTAAATCAGGTCGGTCCGCTACTCGGCGGGCTGGGCGAGGGCTTCGGATTCGGCCTCGAGCTTGCGGGCGACGTCGCCGGGCGAACCGGTGCGGCGGGCGAGCAGGCTGTAGGCCGCCGGGACGACCAGCAGGGCCACGGTGACCGAGGCGATGGCGCCGAAGAAGACGACGATGCCGATGGCCATGCGCGTTTCGGCGCCGGCGCCGTGAGTGAGGATCAATGGCAGGGCGCCGACGGCGGTGGTGAGGCCCGTCATCAGGATCGGGCGCAGGCGGGCGAGGGAGGCTTCCTTGAGGGCGGTGTCGAAATCCTTGCCTTCATCTCGCAGTTGGTTGGCGAATTCGACGACGAGGATACCGTTCTTGGCCGCGAGGCCGATCAGCATGATCAGGCCGATCTGGGTATAGATGTTCAGCGTCTGGCCGGTGAGCCAGAGGCCGAACATGCCGCCGGCGAGGGTGGCCGGGACGGCGAGGATGATCACCAGCGGGTGGATCCAGCTTTCGAACTGCGCGGCGAGCACGAGGAAGACGATCAGCAGGCCGAGGCCGAAGACGAAGAGGATCGAGGCGCCGGAGGAGCGGAATTCGAGCGACTGGCCCTTGAAGTCGATGGTGGCTTCCTGCGGGAGCGCGTTGCGGGCAACGCGTTCCATGCCGTCGAGCGCTTCGCCGAGGTTCACGCCGGGGGCGAGGTTGGCATCGATGGTGATGGCGCGGACGCGGTTGTAGCGGTTGAGGGTCGGGCTGTCGGCGAAGGGGGTGATGGTCACCACGCTGGCGAGCGGGACGAGTTCGCCGGAGCGGGTGGAGCGGACATAGATGTTCTGGACATCGTTGGGTGTCGACTGTTCCGAGCGCAGGCCTTCGAGGATGACGTCATACTCCTCGCCCTGGTCGATATAGGTCGTCACGCGGCGCGAGCCGAGCATGGTCTGCAGGGTCGAGCCGATCTCCGAGACGGTGACGCCGAGGTCGGCGGCGCGGGCATAGTTGATCTCGATCCGGTATTGCGGCTGGGTTTCCTTGTAGTCCCAGTCGATATCCGTGAGGCCCGGGTTGTCGGTTTCTAGGGCGGCGACGAAGGTGTCGCGCCATTCGACGAGCTGCTCGTAGGACGGGCCGCCGATGACGAACTGGACCGGCTTGCCGCCGCCGCCGGCGAGGCCCTGGCGCATGATGGCGAAGGCGCGGATGCCGGGCAGGTCGGACATCTTCGCGTTGATCTCGCCCATGATCTCCTCGGCGGGGCGGCGGCTTGACCAGTCATCCAGCACGGCGACGACGTTGCCCTGGTTGTAGGCGTTGGAGCCGAAACCGGGGGCGCGCACGAGGAGGCGGCTGATCTCTCCGGATTCCGTATACGGAAGAAGGCGGCGTTCGATCTCGTCGAGGTATTTCGACATGTATTCGAAGGACGCGCCTTCGGGGCCGCGCACGGTGATGAAGAAGCTGCCGCGGTCTTCGGTCGGGGCGTATTCCTGGCCGAGGGTCTGGTAGAGCAGCCAGATGGCGGCAAAGGCGCCGAGCAGGCCAGCGATCATGATGACGGGGAAGCGCACAATGATGTCGAACACGTGGCCGTAGAGCCATTTGATGCCGTTGAAGGCGCGGTCGACCAGATTGGGCAGCAGCGCGAGGATGCCGGTGCGCGGCCCTGTGTGGGGCTTCAGGATTTTCGAGGCGATCATCGGCGACAGGGACAGCGCCACGAAACACGAGAAGGCGACCGAGGCGGCGATCGCGACGGCGAACTCAGTGAACAGACGGCCGGTATTGCCGCCCATGAAGGTAATCGGGATGAACACGGCCATCAGCACGAGTGTGGTGGCGAGCACGGCGAAGCCGACCTGGCGGGTGCCGTTGAAGGCGGCGACGAGCGGGGTCTCGCCAAGTTCCTTCATGCGCCGGTCGATGTTCTCGAGCACGACGATGGCATCGTCCACGATCAGGCCGATGGCGAGCACTAGGGCGAGCAGGGTCAGCAGGTTCAGCGACAGGCCGAGCGCGTACATGATGATGAAGGTGGCGATCACCGAGACGGGCACGGTGACGGCCGGGATCAGGGTGGCGCGCAGACTGCCGAGGAAGAGGAAGATGACGAGGGTGACAAGGCCGACGGTGATGGCGAGCGTCATCCAGACTTCGCGGATGGAGGCTTCGATGAAGACCGAGCTGTCGAAGGCGCGGTAGATCTGCATGCCGTCGGGCAGGGGGGCGTTCAGTTCCTCGGCGAGGTCCTTGGCGGCCTGGGCCACGTCGACAGTATTGGCGGTGGACTGTTTGACGATGCCGAGGCCGACCATCGGCTCGCCATTGCCGCGGAAGGTGGTGCGGTCATCGACGGTGCCGCGCTCGACGCGGGCGACGTCGCCGAGGCGGACCAGGTAGCCTTCGCCTTGCGCAATCACGAGGCCGGCGAAATCATCGACTGTGCGGAAGGCGCGGTCGATGCGCATGGTGTAGTAGAGGTCGCCGGATTCGAGATTGCCGGCGGGGGCTTCGATGTTTTCGGCGCGCAGGGCGCGTTCGATGTCGCTGGCGACAAGGCCGCGGGCAGCGAGGGCGCGGCGGTCGATCCAGACGCGCATGGCGTAGTCACGTGCGCCGCCAACCTGAACGCGGGCGACGCCGTCGAGGGCGGAGAAGCGGTCGACGAGATAGCGGTTGGCGTAGTCGGTAAGTTCGGGCGTAGCGAGCTTTTCGCTGGCGAGGTTCAGCCACAGGATCACATCGTCGTCGGCGTCGGCTTTCTCGACTTCCGGCGGATCGGCCTCGTCGGGCAGGAGGTCCACGATGCCGGACACGCGGTCGCGCACATCGTTGGCGGCCGATTCAATATCCCGGTCGATGCGGAATTCGATCGAGATGTTGGAGCGGCCGTCCTGCGAGCGCGAATTGATGAAGCGCACGCCTTCGACGCCGGCGATGCGATCTTCGATGACCTGGGTGATGCGGGTCTCGATGACCGAGGCGGAGGCGCCGGGATAGTTGGTCGAGATGGAAACGACCGGAGGGTCGATGTCGGGATACTCACGCAGGGCAAGGCGCGAGAAGGCGACGAGGCCGAACACGATGAGCACGAGGGAGACGACCCAGGCGAAGACGGGCCGCTTGATCGAGGTGTCCGACAGCATCATGGCGGTCTAGTCCCTGTTCGCGGCGGATGGCTCTCCGCCGCCGCCCGGCCCGCCGGCCACGGAGGGCTTCAGGATCGACTGATCGCGCAGGACAATGGCGGCGCCTTCGCGCAGGCGCAGGGCGCCTTCGGTGACGACGCGCTGACCGGGCTCAAGGCCGGCGAGGATTTCGGCGCGGCCATCCTGGCGCAGGCCGACATCGACCTTGACGCGGTTGGCCACCGGGCCGGAAGCGCCGTCCGAGACGGTCCAGACAAAGGTTTCAGGGCCGAGGGGCTGGAGCGCGCCTTCTGGCACCGACAGCGCCTCGCGCGGCTGGGCGAGCAGGGCCACGGCGACAAACATGCCGGCCTTCAGCTGGCCATCGGCGTTTGGGATCATTGCGCGTATACGGACGGACCGGGTGACAGGGTCGACCGAGTTGTTGATGCTGTCGACGGTGCCGGTGAAGATGGCGCCGGGCAGGTCATTGGAACGCGCCTCGATGGTGAGACCGGGCTTGAGGCTGCTGAGGAAGATCGAGGGCACCGCGAAATCGAGACGCATGACACTGTCATCGATCAGCGTGGCGACCACATCGCCGGGGCGGACGAGCGAGCCGACAGAGACCTGCCGGAAGCCGAGGACGCCGTCGAAGGGCGCGACGAGGACGCGGTCGCGCTGGCGCGACTGCACGGCGCGCAGCTGGGCGGCGGCGGCGTTGGCGTTGCGGCGGGCGATGTCGAGTTCGGCCTGCGAGACGGCGCCCTGCGCGGTCAGCGGCTCGAGGCGGGCGAGTTCCTGGTTGGCCTGCGCCAGTTCGGCCTCGGCGCCTTCGACGAGGGCGCTTTGCTCACGCTGGGCGAGCGAGACGAGCGTCTTGCCGGCTTTCACGCGCTGACCGTCTTCGAAATAGACGGCGGTGACGCGGTCGGAGGCAGAGAGCGTGAGGTCGGCGCGCTCGTTGGCTTCCAGCGTGCCGATGGCTTCGACGCGGTTGGCGAAGGTCTGGTTGCGGGCGGGCTCGGCGAAGACGCTGGCGGGGGGCGGGCCGCCGCGGCCGCCTCCGGGTCCGCCGGCGGGCGCTGCGGCGCCGTGGTCGGAGCAACCGGGCAGGACGGCGAGGGCGAGCAGCATAGCGGCGCCTGCCACAAGGGCGGTCGCGCGGGGCCGGGTTCGGGAGGTCGGCATGGTCATGGATTTTCTTCCTGATCCGCCCGGAAAGCGGTGAGTTCTTCGTCAGTCCAGATGCCGCCGAGGCTGCGATAGGCGCGGATGGCGCGGCGGGCGATTTCGGCTTCGTTCACGGCGAGCTGATCTTCCGTGGTCAGAAGGGTGCGCTGCGCGTCGAGAACGTCAAGGGAGGAGTCGAGGCCTTCCTGGAAGCGTAGGCGCGAGAGTTCATAGGAGCGGCGGGCGGCGGCGAGGGCGGCTTCGAGGTCGGCGCGGCGTTCGCGCTCGGTGACGTAGTCGGACAGCGAGGTCTCGGCGTCGGAAAGCGCGTCGAGCACGGTGGCTTCGTAGTCGGCGACGGTGCCGAGCGTGCGGGCATCGTTGACGTCGATCTGTGCATAGACGCGGCGCAGGTCCGGGCCGGCCCAGCTGATCGAGGGGCCGAAGGAGAAGCCGATGGAGTCTTCGTTGAAGGCGGCGCCGGTATCGCTGATCAGGCCGAAGAGGTTCGCATTGAGTGTGATGCGCGGAAAGAGATTGGCGCGTGCCGCGTCGCCGAGGGCGAGGGCGGCGCCGATGCGCGCTTCGGCTAGGCGCACGTCCGGGCGGCGGCGCAGCATGTCTTCGGGCGCGCCGGCGCTCAGCGAGGCGGTGAGGCGCGGGATGCGGGCCACGCGCTCGCCGTCGAGACTTGTGACCGGAGCTGGGAGGGTCGCGGCGGCGCCGGTGAGGGCGGCGAGGCGGTTGCGGGCCGACGCGATGGTCGCGCGGAAGACAGGCAGGGAGGCGAGAGTGGTGCGGTACTGGGCTTCGGCGCGGTTGAGATCCAGCTCGTTGGCGCGGCCATTGTCGAACAGGGTCTGGACGAGGTCGAGGCTGTCCTTCTGCGCGGCAGCGTTGGCCTGGGCGACGCCGAGGCGGGCTTCGGCGCTGCGCAGGTCGATATAGGTGAGGGCAGTTTCGGACGCGACGGTGACGGCGAGGTCGCGGCGCAGCTCGCGCGCGGCGGTCTCGTCATAGCGGGCCGCTTCGATGGCGGCGCCGAGGCGGCCGAAGGCATCCAGCTCCCAGCCGGCGGCGAGGCCGGCAGTGCCGCCGGCTTCGAAATCGTCAGCCCCGCCAGTAGGGCGGCTGGCGGTGGCGCTGGCGGAAGAGGAGAGCGATGGGCTGCGGCCGAGCAGGGCGAGGCGGAGCAGGGCTTCGGCCTCGGCAACGGAATAGTCGGCGCCGCGCAGGACGGGCGAGGCCTTGAGGGCCGTCTCGACGAGGCGCTGGAGTTCGGGATCGTCAAAGCCCGTCCACCAGGCGGAAGAGGGCGCGCCGGTGCCGGTGAGGACGCGGAAGCCGGGACCGGTTTCGACGGCTGGGGTGGCGGCAAGGGGAGCGGCAGGCACGCCGGCGCAGGCCGCAACCATGAGGGCAGCGAACACGACTCCCGCAAGGCGGGCCGCGCGGACCACAGATAACGTTGTCATATACCTCGACAGATAGACGATGAACCTTACCGATCAAGGCTATACCAGCTGTGGCCGCGTTAAGTCCGGAATAGCCATTGTAAACGCTTCAGCTTGGTTTGTCCGCCGCGGCGGCAACTTAACTTTGCACATAACAGCCATGTAGGGCGGCGGCGAGGCGCTTGGCCGCGCCCGTTTAACGCCTTCGTGATCAGGCTGGCTGCTCCTCGCCCGTGGCGAGACGCGTGTTGCGGCGCGCGAAGGCGAGATAGAGCACCAGGCCGAGGCCGTTCCAGATGAAGAAATTGACCTGGGTGGAGACCGGCAGGCTGACGAACAGGTAGAGGCAGCCGGCGATGCAGCCCGCGCCGACCAGCGGCCAGGCGGGCGCACGGAACTGCCGGGGGCGGGCAGGTTGCTGGACCCTGAGAACGATCAGCGAGGCCCCGACCGCGATGAAGGCGGCCAGCGTGCCGGCATTGGCGAGCGCGGCGAGTTCGCCCAGGCTGAAGAGGCCGGCGACGACCGCCATCAGGACGGCGGTGACGGCGGTCATCAGCACAGGCGTGCCGCGCTTTTCGCTGACCCGGGCAAGGCGGCGGGGCAGCATGCCGTCGCGGGCCATGACGAAGAAGATGCGGCTCTGGCCATACATGAAGGCGAGGAGCACCGTCGGCAGGGCGACGATGGCGGCGCCGGCGATGAGCGTGCCGGCAAGATCGCTGCCGAGGGTGCGGGCGATATAGGCGAGCGGCTCGCCGGAGCTGGCGAACTGGTCAAACCGCATGGCGCCGATCGCGGCGGCGGCGACGAGCAGATAGATCAGGATGCAGACGACCATCGAGCCGACGATGCCGATAGTGAGGTCGCGGCCGGGGTTCTTCGTTTCTTCGGCGGCGGTGGAGACCGCATCGAAGCCGTAGAAGGCGAAGAAGATGATGGCGGCGGCGGCCATGACGCCGACCGAGACGGTTTCTCCGTTCACCACGGTTTCGCTCTTGCCGAAGCCGAAGGGCATAAAGGGGGAGAGGTTGGCGGGATCGAAATGCGGGGCGGCGATGGCGACGAAGGCGGCGAGCGCGAGCACCTTCACGGCGACGAGCGCGGCGTTGAGGGTCGCACTTTCGCGCATGCCGAGGATCAGCAGGCCGGCAACCACGCCGACGATACCCACGGCGGGGAGGTTGACGAGGCCGGGCGTGTCCGTGCCAAAGGGGCCGTTGGTCAGGTAGGCAGGCAGGCCCCAGCCCAGGCTGTCGAGGAAGCCCGAAAAGTAGCCGGACCAGCCGACGGCAACTGCGGAGACGACGAGGGAGTATTCGAGGATCAGGCTCCAGCCGATGATCCAGGCGAGGCCTTCGCCGAGGGCGGCGTAGCTGTAGGTGTAGGCGCTGCCGGAGGCGGGGATCATCGTCGCGAGTTCGGCATAGGCGAGGGCTGCGAAGACGCAGACGCCGCCTGCGATCAGGAAGGACAGCATCACCGCCGGACCGGCTTTCGCCGCGCCGACGCCGATCAGCGTATAGATGCCGGTGCCGACGATGGCGCCGACGCCGAGGGCGATCAGGTGCGGCCAGCTGAGCGTGGGCGTCAGCCGCGTGCCGGGCTCGAAGTCCGCGATCGTGTCGATCGACCGGCGGCGCGTAAGGAATGACATCGGCTCTACTCCCCCGGCCGCCTCAATGCTGGCGCCACCTTAGTGCGCCGGCGCGCGATGGGAACTCTGTTTCGCCGGCGGCGGGATTCAGAGGACCCGTTTGAGTTCGGAATAAGTGCCGTTGGTCCGAAGCGTGACTTCGACGCTTACCCCGCTCCGGTTGCGCCAGTACCAGCCGTGCGCGCCATCGAAGTCAGCGGTGAGTTCTCCCGCGTCGCGGGTTTCAGCCCGGCCTTTCCGGTAGCTGGTAAACAGGCCGCCGGCGCCGTCGGCATGAAGATCCGAGTTCACATGTCCCGGTGACGCGGTCCATTCGTAGGGGGCGACTTCGCCCTTCTTCATGGTCAGTTTGATTTCGGCCGCCTCATCCGGTGCCAGGGTAAGTGTGACGACATCGCGCCAGGCTTCGGGTGCTGGCTCCTGCGGCGATGCTGCAGGGGCAATGTCTGGCTCTGCCGAGCTGGCGACCATGGTGGGGGGGGCGGCAGTGCCCACTTCGGCCTCCGCTTCGGACGCCAGTTGCTGCTTGATTTCTCCCATCTGTGTGAGACCCAGCATCTTGCCCACACCGGTCGGATCAACCGCGTACTCGGCGGGAAGCACGACGGTCACGAGCAGGACGGCTGCTGTGACAAGCGCGATCAAGGTTGAGCGCAGGAGTTGCGGCGTCGTCGGAAGTTCGGCGCGGGTTGGCATGTCGGTGTTGTACATGAGCATGGTCTCCTAGGCGACGAAGTAGCCGGTAAGCTGGTAGCCGATCAGCAGGAAGCCGGCGGCCATCATCACCACGTTTGCGGTATAGGCGTGTTTCAGGAATGAAGGCGTGCGCCGCCAGAAGCCCATGACGATCAGGATGGCGCCGAGGGCCAGCAGCTGGCCGATTTCGACTCCGACATTGAAGGCCAGTAGGTTGGGCAAAAGGCCGTCCGGCGAAATCTCGTAGTCGAGGATTTTTGAAGAGAGGCCGAAGCCGTGACAGAAGCCAAAGATCAGTGTTGCGGCCTTCGTGTCGGGCTGGAAGCCGAACCAGCGCTGGTAAGCGCCCATGTTGTCGAGCGCCTTGTAGACGATCGACAGGCCGATGATCGCGTCGATGATGTAGCTGTTGATGCCGAAGTTGAAGAAGACGCCCGCAAGCATCGTGGTCGAATGACCGATGGCAAACAGGCTGACATAGATGCCGATGTCCTTCATCCGGTAGAGGAAGAAGATCACCCCGAGCAGGAACAGGGTGTGGTCATATCCCGTGACCATGTGCTTGGCGCCGAGATACAGGAACGACATCAAGTGGACGCCGGAGATCTCCTGAATATAGCCCTTGTCGCCCTCGGCCACGCCGTGGGCGAAGGCGGTATCCGGAACTGCAAGCAGCCAAGCCAGACACAGGCAGCTAAGATCCAACAATCTCATGAAATTCTTCCGCTATTGCTGGATGCCGAAACGTCCCGCCACCCAGACTGCAGCCGCATAGAGCGCGACGGTTACAAGGCTGGCGACCGTGAGGGCAAGCCAGAAATTCGTGTGCCGCTCCAGCAGGGACGGCAGGATCAGAAAGAAGGGGAGGCTCGGTATGACATACCAGAGCGTCGCCCGCGCATGGGCGGCGACCTGTGCCGCGTCTCCTCCGGTGTCCCGCCAGAGCCAAATGATGGCGAGCAGCGAGATCAACGGCAGGGAAGCGATCAATCCTCCGAAGCCCGGAAAACGCCGCGAGACTTCGGAGATGAATGCGATCAGCAGCCCTGACAGCGCAGCCTTGAGAATGAAGTACATCACCTCAGCTTGCCGGGCTCAAAAGTTCACCCGGCTGGAGACGGCGCCGTCGACGATCAGGTTCGAGCCTGTTGTGTAAGAGGAAAGGGGGCTGGCGAGGAAGACGGCGGCATTGGCGATTTCCTGCGGTGTGGCGCAGCGCCCGGTGGGGTTGCGGGCGTTCGCCTGAGCGAAGAATTCCGGCATGTTGGTTTTCACCATGTGCCAGACACCGCCCTCGAAGAAGACCATGCCGGGGGAGACGACATTGACCCGGATGCCGGCCTTGGCGTGTTGGCGGGCGAGGCCCTTGGCCATGTGGATCAGCGCGGCCTTGATCGGGCCATAGCTGTCGGCACGGTCGGCCTGCGCCGCGGAGACCGAGGAGATGATGACGAACGCGGCGTCGCCTGACGCCTTCGCGGCTTTCTCGAGGAAGGGGTGTGCGGCGTCGAAGGCGTTGACGGCGGCGAGCACGTCGAGCTGGAAGTTCTTTTCCCAGGCGTCGATGTCGTTGCCCTGCGCCATCGCGCCGGCGTTGGAAATCAGGATGTCGAGGCCGCCGAGTTCGGACGCGGCCGAGGCGATCCAGGATTTGAGCGCGGCGCCGTCGGTGACATCAACCGAGGCGCCGGTGGCCTTTACGCCGAGGGCGTTCAGCTCAGTCACGGCGGCGGCGACTTGCTCGGCATTGCGCGCGCAGACGCCGACATTCGCGCCTTCCTTCGCGAGTGTGTCGGCGATCGCACGGCCTATGCCGCGCGTGCCGCCGAGAATGAGCGCGTTCTTGCCTTTGAGCTGGAGATCCATGGGGGCGTTTCCTGTTTTGGGGCAGCCTCTCACGGGCCGCGCGTTGACGCGGCCACTGTGCGGGCAAATCGCGGTTTGTCTACCGGGGCGGCTGGCCTAACGGACGAGATCGTCGGCGCCGCTGTCATCGAGCGCCTTGATGATGTGCTCGGCCGCTCGTGCGAGGTCGGTCTGCGAATTGAGCGCGGCGGCCCAGACCGTGTCCCCGTAGTTGCCGACCCAACGCGTCTCGCCGGTCCGGACATCTATCAGCCGCAGGGTCATTTTTGCCCGGTCATAGACGTAAAGCGGACCAACGACTCTTTCGGCCGTTCCGGCGAGGACAAAATCCACACCCAGGTCGCCGCCATATTCTCGCAGCGGGCCGGCCGAGGCGGGCGATCCGTCCGTGATGTTTGCTTCATAGCCGATAAGGCTGATGACGGACGGACCCTCCCGCGCCGGGATGCCGCGCGCCGCCAACTCGCCGGCGATCACGTCCATGGCCTCCGGGCCGAGGTCTCCCTTGAGCGGGACAATCGCCATCCTGGCAGCTGCGTCCGGGCGCCCCGGAATGACGATCGAACGGGTTTGCGCACAGGCCTGCACGCCAAGAAGGAGCGAGACGGCAACAAACAGGTGTTTCATGGAACTGTTCTTCCCCGCTTGGTCATCGTCCCGGCGCTGGCCGAATCTCCAGACACCCTATTTTGTGTTCGCGCAAAGTCTACGGGCCCGGCGGCAACTTCCAGGCAGCGCGACGTTTCTGGGGATCTATGTGTTGAGTGGCGCACCGGGGGGGTGAAGCTGGGCACCTGTTTACTCTAAAAATCAACAGGCCGCTTGCCGTGGACGCCTAGCTTTCGGCAACAACTGCGTTTGGTTTCCAGAAAGATCTGCCCCCGAACAATCCTGATTTGAGGCTGGGTTTTGGTGTAATCTGCCCTTTGCTGGAAACGGTCTTGACGTGCCAGCTACGATCGCTCTCAAGTTGGAATATCGGCGGCAAGCATCTGGATTTGTGGTGCTCAGTCTAACCGCTTTCGCAGAGCATTCAGCCCATCCTCGACCAGTTCCAGAGCGTAAGGCTGCCAGTCTTCGGACCCCTGAATCTTCAAGCCCACTTCAATTTTGGCGACTACTTCGGCTAACGATTCGACAGAGAGTGAAAGTATCTTTGCAGCAAGGTCATCAGTCTGCTGTCCAAGCGCCTCGATCTGCGTGTCCAGCTCTTTCATCGTATGAGCTTCCAGCCGGTCAGATTCCAAGCATGTCTCAACTGCAATCCCAATTTGTTTGGCCTGCGTGAAAAGCTGAGTCTCGAGGCATTGCCACTCACTAATCTTTGCAATGCGCTGATTGTGGAGACTGATCCATTCAGAGCTAACTGCAAGCAGATTCGAGGTCTCGAAGGGTCTCCTGGTGGAATACGACTTATTGCGCATGGTAGCTCCGCACATGATTCATCAATCACGCGGCAAGTGGTCCGCGCGTGGAGAATCTGATACTCAATCATTTGCACCCCTCGGGTAATCGAACTGCCCAAAGGTGTCAACATAAAAAGTGTAAATAAAGACACAAAAAGTGCAATCATGATTTCTGCGCAGCTAAGAGCGGCCCGAGCATTATTGAATTGGAGCCAGTCTGACTTGGCGGAAAGAACAGAATTGTCTGTTGAAACGATCAAGCGGCTTGAAAGAATGAAAGGCACTTTGGACGCGACTAGGGTGTCGACGTTGAGCGCGATCACAGGCGCTTTTGCCCAGGCAGGAGTCGAGTTTACAAACGGAGACGCGCCAGGCGTCAAACTACGAAAGAAGTAAAGAGCAGGAGCTCAACATCGACAGTTTCCTGCGTGCTGTGCGCGGGCTAACCTACTTAGAGTGACCGCACCGAGTTCGACGCTAACCGAGTGGGGCTGAGATCTGGGCCTTACGGCGGATTTTTTTAGTCGGCCGAGAAATAGTTATCATTTCGGACAGCTGTAGAATGGCGCACCCAAGAGGATTCGAACCTCTGACCTTTGGCTTCGGAGTCAGATACCGTAGGAATTTGCGCCTATTTGACCATTTTTGCGGAACGTTGAAATTATATAATAAAAACAGACATTTGATTGCCATTTTGGCTTGATAGTGATAGATCGTGTTTGTGGGCGAAATACGGAATGGTGCTTCCACCGTGCTTCCACGCTTGCGACCTCCGCCTATCTGATCCAAGGGTCCGCCATGCAATCGATCACCGTCAGATTGACTGCCACCATTGTGGAAAACGCCAAGGTCGGCGAGGCCGAATACTTCCTTTGGGACGAAACCACCAAGGGCTTCGGCGTGCGTGTTGGCCCGACCGGGGTCAAGTCCTGGATCGTCCAGTACCGGGTCGGCAAGGGCAGGGAGGCGCAGCAGCGGCGTGTCACGATTGGCAAGGTCTCAAGCCTCAAACTCTCGGCCGCAAAACTCCGCGCATCGCAGTATCTCGGTAAGGCAGCCTTCGCTGAAGACATGGTCGAGGAGATCGCTGAAGAGCGGCGCAACGAAATCAGCGTCAATGATGCCATCGACATGTGGGTCAGGGAGGCCGCCCCCGTGAACCGGCGGACCGGTGCCCCGCGAACGCCCGCCAATATCAAGGTGGATGTCGACCGGCTCGAAATCCATGTCCGGCCGGTGCTCGGAACGAAGAAGCTCTCTAGAGTGACCAAGGCCGACATTGAAATCCTGCGCGACACGATCGCGAAAGGGTTCACAGCTTCGAAGAAGAAGACGAAGGCGCGGGGCGTGCGCAATGCGCCGGGCGGCGCAGGCACCGCTGCGCGGGCGATCCGGGTCCTCTCCAGCGTCTTCGCGCACGCCGAAGATCACGAGCTGATCTCGCGCAATCCCTGCCGGGGCGTGAAGCTGCAGCCGAGCAACAAGTGCGAGCGGTTTCTCACGCGGGATGAAGCAAGGCGGCTGGGGGAAGTCCTCGACCGATGGGACAGGCTGGGCAAGTCGCGAACGGGGGTAGGGGTTATCCGGATGCTGACCCTGACCGGCGCCCGAAGCAGCGAGATCACCGGCCTTAAATGGTCACAGGTTGATTTTGACCAGGGCTTCCTGCGTCTCGACAAGAGCAAGACCGGAAAGTCCATACGCCCCCTGTCAGGCGTTGCGCTCCAGTTCCTTCGGGATTGGCCAAGACAGCACAAGACCTGGGTGTTTCCGTCCGCGACCGGCGGGTCTGCGTTTCAGGGCATCCAGAAAGACTGGCGCGCGATGCGGCAGGAAGCCGGCATCGAGGACGTGCGCATCCATGACCTGCGGCACAGCTTTGCGAGTTTCGGCGTCGCCGCCGGATTGTCACTGCCCGTGATCGGCGCTTTGCTCGGCCACAAGGACGTCTCGACAACGCAGCGATATGCGCACCTCGCCAATAACAGTGCGCGCCGGGCAGCAAACGATGTGGCGGACATGGTCGCTAATGCGATGGGAATGGATGTGTAGACGGGGAGCGGGCCGCGCGCGAGTGAAGGACCTTTTTGGCGTGTTTTTCGACTTGAGTTGTGATTTTGAATTAACTTTCGACACGCTAGCCTGGCTCAGACCTCCCGATCGGCACAGTCTCCTAAAGTCAACCAAAAGACGCCTGATAGTTTACCGCTTGAAGCGCGACGTGGTCTTCAAGTGGCGGCTTCAACTCGAACGCCTTCGGCGCCTTCGCGAAATCGTAAAGGCGGATGAGCCGGAATTCTTCTGGCCGCTCCTGTGAAAAGCTGAGTTCATTCGGTGAAATGAAGAAGGGCGTGCGTTCGTAGCCGACGGTCGTTTTGACTTCGAGAAAGCGCTCGGCGCCGTCCGTCTCGAAGGACAGGATGTCGTATCCGGCGCCGTCGCCATCAAGGTGAGCCACCCAGCGGACCTTGCCCGCGAGGTCGTCACGGCCCTCGCTCCGGAGGCGCGTCTGCTCCGACACGACGACGCGTTCCTCGCCGAGTTTGCCGAGCTCCCGGTTGCGGGCATCCCGCGCGGCGGGGTCGAACTTTCGCATAAGGCGGATGATGTTGGCATCCTTGTCGTCCTCGGACCGGGTGAAGTCCGGCGCGGGTCCGAAGAAGAGTTGGCCGCTTTCGGCAACGCCGGCCCGCTCTTTGGGGAAGGGGATGATCCGGCCGGGACGGCTGTCGAGAAACCGCTCGACGCCGGCGACAAGTGCCGCCTGAACGTTCGTCATCGGCTTGTATCCGAAGATCCAAGGCTCGCCGAGCTTCATCAGAACAGCGCTGATGTTCTGGTGTTTGAATTCGATGGAGCCGCGCGTGCGTCCGGTGAGTGCCTGCAAGGCCTCATTGCGCTGCGACTTCACAAACCGCTCGCCGCGCAGCTCTATATCGCGCATGGCGAAATAGTCAGCGACGATGAGGTCTATTTCATCGGCGCTCCAGTCCTGTCCAGTTCGATCTTCTGAACTCATGCGAGATGAAGATTCCCAAATGGCCTGTGCTCCAGATATCCGGCATTCGTCGAACAGCGCCAGGGGCGTTCTTTGCGCCTCCGGTCGCCGGGCGTCGGCGGCGTTCGAATGCGTCTGCGCGCGGCGGGAGGAGACGGCCCGTCGCTCTTGCCGGGGCGCGGCGGGTGCGCACGGGGGGGCGGGGGAGGGCCGTCTGTAGCATTGGCGTCTTCCGACCTGACCCCGTGCACGCCCGCCTTGTACGCCCCGGCGGCGCGCCTTGTGCCGCCCCCTCCCGCCTGATGCGCGGAGGAACGGGGCGGGAAGGAGCACGAGAATGTCAGACCTGATTTCTACCGCGCCGGATGGCGCATTGCCTGTAGCTGAGCGGCCGCGCGTCTATGTGGCCTGCCTTGCGGCCTACAATGCAGGCTCTCTGCATGGCCGATGGATCGAGGCGAGCGCCCTGGACACGATGCGCGCCAAGGTGTGCGCGATGCTGGCGGCGAGCCCGGAGCCGGGAGCGGAAGAACATGCCGTGCACGATCATGAAGGGTTCGAGGGCGCGCCGCTGAGTGAGTGGGCGAGCTTCGAGGCGATCTGCGCCCTGGCGGAATTCATTGAAGCGCATGGCCGTCTCGGCGCGTGCCTCTGCCGCCACTTCGGCGAGGACCTGGACGCGGCCGCCGCTGCGTTCGATGATTATGCGGGCGAGTATCCCTCGCTCGCGGACTTTGCCGAGACGCTTCACCGCGAGTGCGGCACAGTGATACCCGAGACGCTGCAGTACTATATCGACTGGGAGGCCATGGGCCGCGATCTCGAACTGAACGGCGATGTGTTCACCGTCGCATTGTCCTACGACGGCGTGCACGTCTTCTGGAACAGGTGAGCCTTGTTTGCCGCCGCTGGACTCCTGATCGTTTGATCCGTGCACCGCCGGGGGACGCCTCCTCCCTGTCTCTTGTCGTTTGACCTGGACGGCGCGGCCCGTCCCCGAAACCGGCGGGGCGAAGAATTTTCCTCTGCGCTGCCGCGCATTCACCGCGAAGCAAAATTCATCGCCCCGCCGGTGCGCCGCTCGCGCTTTGCCCGTGCCGGTTCAGGGCCAGGCCGCGCCGTCCTTGCGGTCCGGCGTCGACAGGGACGAGGCGTCCCTCGAAGTCGGCAGACAACGCAAACGAACAGGAGACCACAATGGCAAACGCACTCGGCTATGTCAGCGAAACCAAGACCGGCTTTTCCGGATCCCTCGCGATGATGAACCTCAACGCGCCCATCCGCATCGAGAAGAACGCGGATAAGAAAGCCCCCGCCGAGCCCGACTACCGCATCTTCGCCGGCTGGATCGCCCAGGCGAAATCAAGCGGCAGGGAGTACATCTCGCTCACGCTCGCCGACCCGCAGATCGGGCCGCGCAAGATCTACGCGAACCTCGCGCCGGTGAAGGGGCAGAAGGGGCGGTACGTGCTGCTTTGGAATCCGAAGGAGTGATCCTTTCGGTGACGGCCCTGGCAGGGGCCGTCACCTTTTGGTCCTGCAGCTGTGGCGCACGCACCATGTGCGGATGTCCAGCGCTGAACCGGATGGGTCTCGAGCTATCGGTGTTCGCTGCTTGACATATTACACTTTGTTGTGTATACGTCCTAAGGACGTATACACAACAAAGTGTATTGATTTCGAGCTGCCGATAGCTCGGCTATGTTGAGCATTGACTTCAAACTGATCACCCCTTATAAGCGTCCTTAGGACGCTTATAAGGGGTGATCATTCGAAAATGAGTGAGCAGATCCCTGGTACCTATCCCGACAGGATGACCCGCGCAGGGGCATTTCTGTCCGGCTTGCTCGAGGCGGAAGGCAAACCGGTCCTGACCCCGTTCGAAGTCTTCCGGCTGATCTGGCAGATGTACAGGAATTCCGGCGACGAGAAACTTTATCTGCGACATGAAACGCCAACCCGGGAAGATTATCTGCGGCTGAGGCTCCTGCTGAAGAAGGCCGGTGTGATCGGCGGCGACCGTGATTACGGCGCTCGTATAATCCGGGTCCTGACAGTCCCCGACCTGCCTGCCGAGGACATCGTCTGTCTCGTCGATCCGACCTGCTATGTCTCGCACCTCTCAGCCATGCAGCGATGGGGACTTACTGACAGAAGCCCAGATGCCCTGATCCTCACGCGGCCGGACCGGAAATCGGCGCAGGCCTGTCTTCGCAGCTACATGGACAGCGCCTTGCTCGGGAACGAAGACAATCCCTTCCCGCTGAAGCTGATCACTCACCCGCCCCGCGTTCGCCGCCGCCAGGTTCACATGTACGAAGCAACAACCGCAGGCGCGTGGATCGCCAACCGAAGTGATGGCGTGAGGATTTCGACGATCGGACAGACATTCCTCGACATGCTGCAGAAGCCCGATCTTTGCGGCGGCATGTCCCATGTCCTCGATGTCTGGGAAGAGCATGCAGCGGACTATCTGGGCGATATCGTTGCAGCGGTCGATACCGCGACCAGCGGTCTCGTCAAAAGCCGGGCAGGTTACATCCTCGAGGAACGCCTCGCGCTCTCCCATCCCGGCATCGAGCCGTGGAAGGCGCTCGGACAGCGCGGCAGTTCCCGCAAGCTCGATCCGGCGAAGGAATTTGCTTCGGCCTTTTCCGAAACCTGGATGATCTCCCTCAATGTCTGATCCTGTTCTCGAACTGAATGTGGCCGGCTGGGTCGAGCGCGCCAGGGCTGACCCGATTGCTTATGCGCAGCGCCAGGCCGTTGAAGTGACGCTGAATGCCATCGCCATGACCGCCGACCTCAAGGAACGGATGTTCCTGAAAGGCGGCGTCCTGATGGGGCTCGCCTATGACAGTCCGCGCCAGACGGCCGATATCGATCTCACGGCCGCCTTTGAAGTCAGCCCCGATATCGATGAAAAGATCAGGGGCCTGCTGGACGGCGCCTTTCCCTGGGCCGCCGCAAGACTTGGATATGCAGATCTCATCATCAAGGTTCACTCGATTGCGCGCCAGCCCAAGGCAATATTCGAAACCGCAAGCTTCCCGGCGCTGAAGATCAAGATCGCTTTCGCCCGCAGGGGGACGCCGCAAGAGGCAGCCCTGAACAGGGGTATTGTGCCCGGAAAGATCGAGGTCGACATTTCGTTCAATGAACCGCTGAGGCAGATCCAGATTCTCGGCCTGACAGGCGGCGCAGAATTACTCGCCTACGACCTCGTGGAGCTGATGGCCGAAAAATACCGCGCGATGCTGCAGCAGAAGGAACGCAACCGAAACCGCCGCCAGGATGTATACGATCTCGACCGGCTGATCGACGGGCGCGAGTTTACCCCAGAGGTTCTGACGCAGATTTTCGAGGTATTTGTTGCAAAGTGCCAGTCCCGCGATATCGAGCCCACGATCGACTCGCTCGATGATCCAGAGGTGAAGAGCCGGTCGGCAGCGGACTGGCAGACCATGCAGCTCGAGATTGGTTCGTTACCGGAGTTCGAGGGCTGCTATTCGCGCGTGTCGAACTTTTACCGGACGCTTCCCTGGGCCTGAGTTCGGTCTCTTCCATGGCCGATGTCACCCAATGGATTGATCCGGAGGCCAGGTTTCAGGAAGGGAAGGGGTAGGGGTCCACACGCTATGCACCTTCGATGCTGACAGATCGCGGGGCGATCTGGTCTGAAACGCCTGTGGTTGCTGGGGTTTTGTTGGCTGAAATCCGTGTACAGAGTCCGTAAACGGTAATTACGGATCGGCGCTGATCTGGTCTGGATTGCCAGCAGGTGCCGCAGGATTGCTCTGTGTACGCGGCGATTTCAGGTCTTGCGGGCGGGGCGACGCCGTGCCTGCGGGTCCCTGCGTCGGGAGTTAGCCATCGATGGCTAGGAGTGGCTAGTCGCGCTCGCGCGATCGGTCGCGGTCGTCGGCCTTCGCATTCTCGCGCAGTCTGGCCTGAAGCCCCGCGCCGCCGGATGGCGTGGACGAGGCCCCCGCGATGAGGCCCAGCATGCGCTGCGCTGAGGCAAGCACGCGGTCGGCGGAAGGAACAGGGGCAACACGTGCGCGGCCGATGATCTTGGAAAATCTGCTGCGTTGCGGCGAGTTTTCACGAATGACGCCTCGATATGACCTGTCTGACCTTGAAACACGGCGTGGGTCATCGTGTCCGTCGTGAGCCCGCTCTATTCAACAAGAGACCAGAATGCTGGCTTGCGGCCATGCCGTGCCCGCAGCATTTCGACATAAGCCTCATGGTCCTGGATAGACGCCTGTGACGTGAGCGACGATGCAAGCCGTTTGCATGTGGACAGATGGCGGGCGGCATGGCGGTACCGGGTGGATTTCGCCTTGTTCAGTGTGTGATCAATCAGCACGCGGCACGCCAGCGTTGTAGCAAGCGGATAGTCTGCCTCAAGAACATCAACAGCAGGAGACAGGAGTTCGTAGTAATTGCCGTCAAGCTCCTCCCATCTGGCCTCTATCAATTTGGCGATCTGCCCAAGGGCGGGCCAGACGAGAAGGAAGTGAAGCGCTGCATGCACATTGCCGAATTGCCGCGCGTGAGCCATAGCGCGGTCCTCGGCTTCCTGATCTTCGAAGTCCGGCAGCCGCTCAAGGAATGCCCGAAGATGATCAGGGGCTAGGCTGCGTTCGAAAACATTCCAGCGAGCGAGCTGCGCTTCCTCAGTCTGTCCGAGGGCGTCCAGCGTATTGATTCGCACCCGGTCCCAATCGGCAGTCAAATGCGTTCCTGCATCTATTCTAGCCGCACCGAGTGCCGTCATCGCGTCTTCGGGACGGCCGGCGTTCAGAAAGCGTTCGGCAACCCTCGCGGCATTTGCCGGAACGGTTTGGGTTTCACTGTCATACTGAGCGGCAAATGCGTCCGCATCGCCCATCGCATCTGCGATATCCTGCAAGGCGTAGCGCGAGGTACTGCGCTGCCAGTCGGACAGGGACCGGTCTGCCAATCTCGCATCGAACAGGGATTTCAAGCGATCGAGACCAGCCGCGCCCAACGATTCAGAAAACATGCCGATCAGGCCGTCATACTGGCCATAGCCATTGTCGTTGAGGCTGGCATAAATCTGTGCCGCCAGTGCCGATGCATCGGGCTTCGCAGCTTGTGCGATGGCGCTCATGTCATCGCGCGCTTCGGCAAAAATCTCTCCGATGCCGCCATGGCTATCATCGCAACGTTCATAGACCGAAGGAGCGAGCGCCAGAAACTGCCACAAGAGAGAAAGCGCATCGCTGGGCGAATGGCCTGCGATCTTCTCGGCGATCGTGCGCCTCAAAGAATCAAGGTCTTGCTGCAAGGCTTTTTGCTTCGCGCCGTCGACCCAGGTCTGTGAACGCGAAAGCTCTCGCAACCTTTTGCGCACCAAGGGCCCAAGTTCTTCCGGGTTTGCTGCTTCGGCGAGGGCGAGTCGCAAGAAGCGTTGAGTGGCTGCATCGCCCTGGCTTATCTCCATCAGGAGTTCGGCGAGGCGTGCTGTCCCAAGCCGCTCCAGGTTCTCTATCGAAAGAGTTGACTTCGAAGCCATCGTTCCGCGAGCCCAAGCCTACATCGAGCATGTTCATGCCAAAGAAGTTCCTTGCTGAAAAGAAGATGGATCGATCCGTTTGGGTGAGGTTGGCGGCGAACTGGGGCGGGGGGCGCGCACGAACTCAGCCTTTACAATCCAGCCTTCTGACGATGTCCTCTGCTGAGGTTGAAGGTCTGTCGAGGTGCCCAGCCAAAACAGATACCGGCCCGGCCGAGCCAATGGCAGTTTTGGAGATTACGAATGGCACGAGGGGGACGGCCCTCTGCGGCCGTCATTGGCCCTGAGTTGCCCCTGGAAATGTGCAGGACAGACGGCTGCATTTGAGAAATGCGGTCACTTAAAACATCGACAAGCCAAGCTCGCTGATCTCGGGACGTACTCAGAAGCACCTGCGGGACAATTTTTATTGCCAGATTTAAAGCCGGAAACGACGACCTCGAACTGAAAGAGTTCAAACCGCCAGAATCCGCCCGTAACATCTTTTCAGTTCATCACTTTTCTGTTTGCCCGAGAAGGCCAGCCCGGCCGCCGTCCCAGGGAATGCCGCGTTCCGCGCGCCTCTCGTCAATCTCACGATGCAGTTCGAGGCTGCCAGTCAGCAGGTTTGCCGAGGGGACGGCGTCGCCCTGAAATGACATGAACTTGCGGTCGACCGGCTTGTAGGTCTCCCAAAGCGGCAGGGCGCCGCCGTTGGGATCACCCGTTTTGGCGAAATTTACCCAGTATGCGGACATCTTGTCGGCGAGCGCGTAATCATAAGGCAAAGCGGGTACATCTGATTGCCAATTCGTATTCAGAGTTTTGAAAACGAAGGGTATCTCGCCCGCATGAAATGCGCCAAGTTTTCGCTTCTCCAACCCGAAGGATACCCACCGCTCTGTCTCGCCAAATGGTGTAATGTGCGAAAAGTAATACATCCAGGCGGGCGCGTTTACCTGCTCCATGAGATCGGCCCAGTATTCCATTCTCCAGCCAAACTCTGAATCCCGATAAGCATCAAACACCGCGTCTGTGAGACGGTCTGCCGGGTATAGTTTCAGATATGCGCCTGCAAGATCGCCGTAGCGAGCCCGCACATCTGCTTCATAGTCGGCGGCGTTGGCCGGCGTCGGGGCTACGACGCCATAGTCGGAAAGACCGCTGCCTTCATCAGAATTGAACCCCACAATGACGGGGACGGCGCGCTGTTCTCCCAACGCGAAAGTGTCCCTGACGGGGCGTTTGAAAACCTTTCCGTCTACGACCACAAATTGCCCGAAATTGGGTGCGCCTTGTCCAGTCGTCGTCGATGCATTCAGCAGGTCCTGCGCCGTTATACTCCTCAGGCCCCTGACCCCGCCGGGGGTCAGTTTTTCCCCAAAGTCGCTACCTGTCGATTCCGCAGACGGATATCCCATAGACGGCTTCTGCAAGCCCGGCATGGCATAGAAATACGCGCCGCTCTGCCCGATCGCCTTGTGAAACAGCCCCTCAGATAAGGGGGTTGCCATCAGCAGGCTGACGGCCCAGCTTCCGGCCGACTCTCCGAAGATCGTGACATTGTCCGGATTGCCGCCGAATGCGGATATATTTTCCCTAACCCAGCGCAGAGCGGCAATTTGATCAGTTATGCCGAAATTGGCCGAGATACCGTCCGGATTTTCTGCTGACAGTTCCGGATGTGCAAAGAAGCCGAAAATCCCCATCCGGTAGTTGATCGATACGACGATCACACCCTGCTTCGCCAGAGCTTCTCCGTCATAGACGGGGGCGCTGCCGTATCCGGTGGTGAAGCCCCCGCCATGGATCCAGACCATCACCGGCAGGTCCGCCCGCGCTTCCGTCCCGGTCGAGGTCGGAGACCAGACATTCAGGTAGAGACAGTCTTCACTCATGACTGGCACCGGCTCGACATACATCAGAGGCTGCTCGGTCCCCGGCCCGAAGCTCATCGTCTCTGGCGGCGTGGGCTGCATACACGCTGGCCCAGACTGCGTGGCGCTGCGTCGCCCTGTCCAGGCTGGAGCAGCTTCCGCTGCCGTCCAGCGCCTGTCTCCCGTTGGCGGAATGGCATAGGGTAGCCCCTTGAAAGAGGCGACAGAGCCGTCCGCTGACTGATCTCCGACGATGTCGCCCTGGGGAATTGTAAGCTTCACTTCGCCGGCAGCGGCGAGCGCATTCAGGCTGCACAGGACCAGCACACCGGACAACCGGGCGACCATCTTCAGGGGATTCATTGTTCTGCTCCGGAAATTCGGGAGGATCATGTTCCTCCTGATGGCTGGAAACGCCGTATCAGCCGTCGAAACCGAGACGGGCAAAGTCGGCGATGTTTCGGGCGGTGTCCCGGCTGATGTCGGGGCAGCATATCGGAAAGATTTCCGTGCCGTGTATCGTGCCCATCACCTGCCTGCACCTTGCCTTCACGCCAGTCTGAAGGAGCCGCCTGTAGAAGGCGATCCCTTCATCGCGAAGCGGATCGCATTCATTGACGCTGATGATGACCGGAGGAAGCCCTTCAATATCGGCGGCTTGGGCAAAGCCCGGCCAGGCCAAAGGGTTCTTCTGCCGGAAGGCTTCTATGCCGTAGGCCATCGCACCGCGATTGTGATGCAGCTGGAGCAAGATGCCATTATTCTCGGTGGAGGAGGGATGTTCGTCCATCGGCCACTGCCCCGCGATGTAGGGACAAAGCGCGTACAGGCCCTGGATCAGGCCGAGCTTTCCATCCTGCTTCAGCTTCAGGCCTGTCGCCAGCGTCAGATTGCCGCCGCCGCTTTCGCCGGCAACAATGATCCGCTCAGGATCAATGTTCAGCTTATGGCAGTTTGCATGGACCCAGGACAGTCCGGACACACAGTCATTTAAACCGGCTGGAAAAGGAGCGACTTCGGGTACGGAGGATGGGAGGACGGCATTGCGAAAATCGACCATCGCTACCGCAACGCCGTTTCCGGCAATCATCCTCCCCCAAGCCTTGTAGTTGCCATCATAGCAGGACATACGCTCCATCCCGCCGCCATGAATGTAGTAAACGCATGCTACACACTCATCGGTATCCGGCCGGATGAACTGGATGTTGATTGAATTGCCGTCTGGCTCTGAGCGGATCTGTTCAGTGTGAATGCGAAGGCCGCGTGAGGTGGCGATACTCTCCGAGTCAGACATGTCCAGAAAAGCCTTCAGCCCTGCCGCGCCGGCCTGAGCTTCGGGCGTGGCCTCGTCCCGGAGTATCTCATCGCGTGAGTTTGCATCACCAAGCAACTGCCCGGCATCGAAAGCAGCGAATATCGCTTTTATGCGGGGATCGATCCGGGGATCGTCGACGAGCTTTGAAGTCATGGTTTTTCCTCAGTTAGCGGAGTAAAGCCAGTTCGGGGGCATCAAGGATGCCCCCGACTCCGGCTTAATACTGCCATCCCAGCCGAACGCCAGCCGTCCGGGGACGCAATGTGCTGTAGCGGTTCAGCGAGTAGTTCGCCGCATCGATGAAGATGACGTCCTGGTTGTTGGTAAGGTTCTCGACATAGACGACAGCGCTGATGTTATCCTTCGACCAGCCAAGGCTGGCATTGAAGTTTTCATAAGCAGGAACCTTTGCGAATGCGGCATTCGGGATCGGAATACCCGCCGTGTTCGGGAAGGTGTTTGCGTAGGATCCTACATACTGGGCGTCCAGCCTTGCATAAAGGCTGGCGCCGTCAGCAAGACGCCAGTCATGCTTGAGGTATCCGCCTGCCTTCACCTCGGGCGACGACAATTTCGCACCGACGATCGCGCCTGAAATCAATGCTTCTTCTGGCGTGAGATCGGTCACTTCCGCGCTCTGGAGTGTCAGGTTGAAACCGCCAGACGTGTTTTCGCCAATCAGCGCTTCGAGTTCAGTTTCCAGGCCGTACGATCTCGCCTTGCCTACCGTACCAACGTAGGGGACCGCATCCGAGGAGCGCACCAGAGGCACCTGCATAGGACCCCAGTCGATATAGTATGCTGCAACGTTTGCCCTCAGGCGCCCATCGAGCCAGACAGTCTTTGCGCCAACCTCATAATTCCAGAGCGAATCGGCTTCTGCCAGACTTGGAATGATGGTCGGATCGGTGGGATCGATGGCGCTCACGCCGCCGTTGCCGGCGGAAGGGCCATTCGGGTGGCCACGCCTGAAGCCCTGAGCGGCCAGAACATAGTAAGTCTGATCGTCCGTCGGCTGCCAGTCGGCCCCAATTTTCCCGATGACCTTACTCTTCTTGCCCGTGGAGTTTTCCGACGCCACCGACGGGACCTTGGTAATGTTCGCGCCGCCGAAGCCGAACAGGGACGTAAATATAGCAGGGATCAAGGTCGGCGTTGAGAAACCCAGCCCGGTATCTCTGTCGACAAACTCATATTGCGAGGCGCGAAGGCCCCCTGTGAGCGTAAGCTTATCAGTGACGTGATAGTTGACCTCGCCGAACAGGGCGGCTTCAAAATTCTCTTTTATACGAATGTCATTGGTCGTATCCGCATTCGGGGTAACGATTGGCGAAAGTCCCGTAATCCCCAGTGCGCCCAGAAAAGCTTCGGGTACGTTGAACGCGTCCAGATAGTCGCTTTCCTGATCAAGATAATAGGCCCCCGCTACCCAGTCGAAGCGGCCTCCGGGAGCAGAAACCAGGCGTGCTTCCTCGACAATAGAATCGGTTGCGATCGTTTCCTGAAAATAGAACGGCATGACAGCCGTAAGCACCCCGTCAAGATCGAGGTTCCAGCCCGTGTCAGCCGTCGCATAGACTGTTGAAGATGTCAGCTGGGCCCAGCCGAGGTCATACTCCACTGTCGCGTTGTAGCTTTCCACATCTACATCGACCCTGAAAGGGAAGTCACGGTTGGAGACGTTCTTTCCCAGTGTTGGATCGTACAGGGAGGAATCGCCCACAATGTTGTGATCACTCGTGACCATGAGCGTTGCCGCAAGCGTGTCGGTTGGCGTCCACCGCAAGGAACCGCGCACGCCCCAGTCTTCCGCCGTGTTTATGTTCTCGGCGCCGCTGATCGAGTTGACCCAACCGTCTTCATTGCGGGTGTAGCCAACGAGCCTGGCGGCCAGTTTGTCTTCAACGATAGGAAGGTTGACCATGCCGCTCAGGCGTTTGCGCTCAGCGCCGCCTTTGGAAAAACCGATATCGGCATCCAGCGAGGCGTCAAAACCGGAGGGGTCGGCCTTCTTGGTGATATACCGGATGGCTCCGGCGAGCGAGCCCGAGCCGTAAAGCGTTCCTTGAGGGCCGCGCAAAACTTCGATCCGCTCGATATCGTAGGGGCGGACATCGGGCGTCAATACCGAGAAGGATGTCAGCGGAAGATCGTCGAGATAGATCGCTACGAGCTTTTGCTCGCCGCTGCTGCTCGTGCCGTTCGAAGTCTGAATACCGCGGACCACAAACTTGTTGAAGTTCGACCCACCGGTCGAGAGCACCCCCGGAATCGTGCGGGTGAGGTCTTCATAGTTCTCGATACCCTGCTCCTGGAGCGCGTCGCCCGACAAAGCTGTTATGCTCTGCGGAACATCCTGAAGGGATACATCTCGTTTGGTGGACGTCACGACCACGACGCCGAGGCGCGCGGTCGCATCTTCTGCGCCGTCCGGATTTTCAGCGGTCTGCGCATAAGACGCTCCGCCCGCCAGGCTCATAAGCAGCGCTGCGCTACCTGCAAGCAGGTGAATCTTGAAATTTCTGGACATGGTTCCTCTCCCTTTTGTGCTTTTTCTTCGCCCCCGTTTTCGGGTGGCAAACTCGCGACGAGACGCTTTTGCTCGCACCGTACCTTTGGTCTTGAGCAAGCACCCCCGCGGGCTCCTTAGTGGAGTGTTGGATCAAAGAATTCGGTTCTATGCAATAGAGTTTCGTGGATTGTGTATGCGTTTTGCAGCCCCGTCTCCTCAAAAACATTGTTCTGGCTCGGAGGGGTGGCGCAAAAATACAAATAATAACAGCGTTGAACAGACTTTTATGCCTGGGGGGGCGCCGAAACGTTCCGGCGTCCGACGTTTTCGGGTTGTGTGTATGTTGTCCGGGCGTCAAGGCGCCTCAGGGAAACCTGGAAGTTTCAGGCCCTTGGAAGCGCCGTTCTGAACAGGGAGATCGGAAAATGGATCTGTACTTGCGGCTCAATCAGGCCTTTCAGAATGGCAGGTTCGCCCGGCAGGCAGCAAAGAGTTTGTCAAACAAGCGGCGCGAGGATAAGGGCGAGATGAGCGGCGCGTGCGCAGCCGTCGTCGAGGCTGGCAGAGATACTTGATGAAAGCGCATTCCCAAAAGTATCAGGCAAAGCGGGAAGATATCCTGCAGGCCGCGACCCGGATAATAAACAACAGCGGCCTGAAAGGGATGCTGATTTCCGACGTGGCGGCGCGCCTCAACCTGGCCCCCACATCCGTGGCATATTATTTCAAAACCAAGGAGAAGCTGGCGGCAGCCTGCTACATGCGGGCGATCGAAACCTATATGGAGCTTATCAGCTCGGCAGCTGCTCTGCCAACGCTCGAAAAAAGACTATCGCACCTGGTGCAGGCTTTCTTCCACACAATGCAGAGAATCGAAGAGGGCGAGGCCAAACCCATTGTCGTTTTCGAGGACTTGCGTGCTCTGGGCGAAGGCGATGTCTTCAAGGCTTACGTTTCGATGTTCCTGGCATTGCGCAACCTGCTTGTGCCGGACAGCTCGCCTGCTCCGGACAAAACCCGGATAAATGCGCAGACCCACTGGGTACTGATGAACTTTCTTTTCGCCCAAGTATGGCTGCAGGCTTACCATCCATCAAACTTTGGGCGCGCCGCTGTAAATTTTGAGGGCGTTCTGCTGAACGGAATCGGAAAGCAGAGACGCAAGTGGGCCCCTCACCCTCTTCCTGTGGAAAGTTTGATAGCTCCCGCTGAAACACAGCAGCGTGAAATTTTTCTGCGTGCCGCGACACGGCTGATCAGCCTGAATGGTTATCGCGGCGCTTCGGTTGAAAACATTGTTGCCGAACTCGACGTCACCCGGGGCGCTTTCTACCATCACATCGATTTTAAAGATGATCTGATCGAGACCTGCTACGCACGCTCGTGTGACACGATCCGGCTTGCACAAGAGGCTGCGCAACAATTGACTGCAGATAGCAGGGCGCGGCTGGAAGCGATTGTCGCTAACCTGGTACAGCGTCAGTTTGTCGGCGAAAACCAGATGCTTCGCATCGTATTCATTTCAGTTCCAGAAGCCATGAAGCGCAGGATCGAACTGATGAACCGCCCGAATGAGACGCATTTTCTTTCGCTTCTGAGTGACGGCCTGGCGGATGGCTCTGTAAGATCCGTAGACGTGCTGATTGCTGCAAACATGCTGTCCTGTACGCTCAACGCATGTGTGGAATTATCTCTTGGAAACTGGCTGCCTTCACCGTTGAGCGACCGGGCGAGCGAACACTATCTACGCCCTCTTTTCGAAGGCCTGCTGCATTGTAGTTCTGACTGATTTCCCGCCCTGCGCATCTTCGCGAAATCGCGCGCGAATCAGACGCGAATGCCGACGATTTGTGAATTGAGGATTTCCAATTTGCTTTTCCAGCAAACTTCGGACTTGTGTTTCCGAGCAGTGCCTAAAAGGTCTTCCGCTTCGCGGACTGTCTATGTCCGCTTCCGGCGAATGCACTAACGCGCTCGCGCGCGAGTTGAACGTTGCGGCGTCGGGGATCGACATGACCGTCTGATGTTTCCGGGCAGCGCCCGGATGGGCCGGGAGCGCCCGTCCGGAGGCTCCCATGAGCAACATCGAGAAGACCCAACCCATCCATCCCCTTCGCCAGCGCATGATCGAAGACATGACGCTGCGCGGCATCAGCGAGACCAGCCAGTCCGGCTATATCCGATGCGTGCGCAACTGCTGCACCCATCTCAAGCTGGCGCCTGGCGCGCTCACCGCCGAAGACGTGCGCGGCTTCCTGCTTCATCTGCAGGCTGAGGGCGTGAGCGTGTCCGGCATCAACAGCCATTCCACGGCGCTGCGTTTTTTCCTGAAGGTGACGCTGAAGCGCGGCGAAGAAGTAGACCGTATCCCGATCCTGCGTGAACACCGCCGCATGCCTGTTGTGTTCACGCCTGAAGAGGTTGCGCGCATTATCGCTTGTGCACCGGGGCTGAAGTACAGGACAGCGCTGAGCGTCACCTATGGTGCCGGCTTGAGGGCATCCGAGACTGCGTCGCTGAAGGTGTCGAACATCGACAGCCGAACGATGACCCTCTCGATCGAGCAGGGCAAGGGATACAAGGATCGCAAGGCCAAGCTCTCGCCGCAGCTGCTCGAAGCGCTGCGCAAGTGGTGGCAGATCACCCGTCCTCAGGGCTGGCTGTTCCCGAGCCGGATCGGCGTGATGAACCACATCAGTGCACGCCAGTTGTCGCGCCAGTTCCGCTTCGCCGTCGAGGCGGCCGGGATCCGCAAGGATGGACCTGTGTCGCTGCACACGCTGCGCCATTCCTTCGCCACGCACCTTCTGGAAGCCGGAGTCGATATCCGCGTCATCCAGGTCATGCTCGGCCACGCCAAGCTGCAGACAACATCGATCTACACCCATGTATCCCCGAAGTTGCTCCAGGGCGCGGCGAGCCCGTTCGACAGCCTGCCGGTCATCGACCCGGCGGACTGACCGGATATGCCAAGACCAGCGATCGAGGTTGCGGATATCCTCCGCGACCTCGGCCCCGCCTTGCGCGATGGGCTCTCGCGCGACCAGCACAGGGCGGTGAACGCGATCCTGTCATGCCGCACCGCTGCACTCGGCGGGCATGTCTCCCGCTGCGAGGACTGCGGGACCATGGACGTTGCCTACAACTCCTGCCGCAACCGGCATTGTCCGAGATGCCAGGCCGCCGCTTCGTATGAGTGGCTGGAGGCCCGCAAGCGGGACCTGCTTCCCGTGGCCTATTACCATGTCGTGTTCACGCTGCCCGCGCCGCTGGCGCGCGTCGCGTTCCAGAACAAGCGTGTCGTCTACGACGCGCTGTTCAAGGCCGTGTCCGAGACCCTGATGACCATCGGCGCCGACCCCAGGCATCTCGGCGCAAAGCTCGGCGCGACCCTGGTCCTGCACACATGGGGATCGGCGATGACCCATCATCCCCACATCCACGGCGTCGTGCCCGGCGGCGGCCTCGCGCCAGATGGCCAGCGCTGGGTCGATTGCCGCCGCGGCTTCTTCCTGCCCGTGAGGGTACTCTCGCGCCTGTTCCGTAGGCTGATGTGCGAGCGGCTCGCCGGCCTCCATGCCGCCGGCACGCTCAGCTTCCACGGCGATCTCGCCCCTCTGGCAGACCCGGAAGCGTTCGCGCGGCTCCTGAAGAGCCAGCGCCGGCGTGACTGGGTCGTCTATGCCAAGCGCCCGTTCGCCGGGCCTGACCAGGTCCTCGCATATCTCGCCCGCTATACCCACCGGATCGCCATCTCGAACAGCCGGATCACAGCCTATGACGGCCAGCGTGTGACGTTCCGGGTCAAGGACTATCGCAAGGAGGGCGAGACCCGATACGGGGTCATGACGCTCGCCGCCAGCGAGTTTGCCCGGCGGTTCCTGCAACACGTTCTGCCCGACGGCCTGCACCGCATCCGGCATGTCGGGCTGCTCGCCAACACGCAGCGCCGAGCCGCCATCGCGCAGGCACGCAGCCTGCTCGCCGATCGCATCCCGCCGCCAGAGCCGATCTCCGAACCAACGCCGTCCACAGAGATACCGACGCCCGCTCCGGCCCCTGGGCCGGCGCCATGCGCGTGCTGCGGTGGACGGATGATCCTGGTTGAACGGGTGAGCCCGGCAGCGCAACTCAAGCGACGGCCGCAAGCACGGATGGACAGCTCATGACGGCCGCTCAAATCACTCATGCCAACGTCCCTGCGTTCGCCATCATCGGCGGCGTCGGCAGCTTGCGACCTGTTCGAACGTGCCGCGAGACAAACCGCACACGAGGCACATCCGAGCTTCGTCATATCCGCACTCGGCGCGCCGTCTCGATACGGAAAATGCACACGAAAGTGCTACTCTTGGCTATCGTCGAACCGGGCGTTCGCTTCAAATCTCCATAGAGTGCCAGCCACCCGCGCGTCAGGCCTTGAGCTTTCCAGGACGCCCGCCACCGGGCCCGGGGC